>JAFYNK010000005.1 GCA_017548125.1 Bacteroidales bacterium
TTATGAATTATGAATTATGAATGATATGGTGCCATTGAACTTTAGCCATTAGTCTTGTAGTCTCGGTGACTTGGTGACTTGGTGACTTGGTGACTCGGTGACTTGGTGACTTGGTGACTCGGTGACTTATAGACTCTAATAGCAATCGGTATTGCTAATAAGAATGTCATGACGTCTGCCAAGGCTTGTGTCATCTCAACGCCTTGTAAGCCAAGGAATCGTGGTGCGATGTATAATATTGGCAGGAAGAATATTCCCTGACGGCACATCGATAATATCGTGGCTGGCAAGGTCTTTCTTATGGTCTGTAGAAGCATGTTCGTCGATGTAGATAATCCGATGAGAGGGAAGGCGATGCATTGCCATCTCAGCACTCTGCTTCCTATCTCGATGAGCACCTGGTCTTCGCTTCTGAAGAAACTGATGACATGTGGTGCGAAGATATATCCTAATGTTCCAGAAATGAGCAGGAATAATGTCATGATGCTCATGGTGAAAGTGTATGACTCTCTTACTCTTCCGTATAACTTAGCTCCGTAGTTGAATCCGCATATCGGCTGGAATCCTTGTCCTATGCCGAGTACTATGGAGAAGGCGAACATCATGCATCTCGACACTATGGAGAATGCCGCGATGGTGGAAGCCTCGTTGCCTGCTGTGGCATATATCGCTGCCGAGTGGTTGAGGCATATCGTCGCTGTACATGCCAACGCTTGACGGCATAATGAAGGCAGTCCGCCGTCTAATATCTTTTTGAAATGTTCCAGGTTAGGAGAGAAGTTTTTCAGTTTTATATGTACGTTGCCGCCTCTGAAGGTGCCAGCCAGCAATATCATCCAGCTGACCATCTGACTTATGCAAGTCGCTAATGACGCGCCAGTTACATCCATCTTTAATCCCAAGATAAAGATAGCGTCCAATATGATGTTGAGCACTGCTCCCGACGTGATTCCTATCATGGCGTAGTTGGCGTTGCCTTGCAGTCGCAGCTGGCTGTTCAGCGCCAATGCCGACATCATGAAAGGCGTTCCTATCAGGATGTAGAAGAGGTATTCGTTTGACAATGAGAGTATGTCTGGTGTCGCGCCGATGGCTTTAGACAGAGGCGTCAAGAATATCAATCCTAATATTCCTGCTATTGCGCCTAAGATGAATGGCGACAGGAATCCTGTCGATGCCATTCTTTCAGCGTCGGAGTATTTTTTAGCGCCTAACGCCTGAGAGATGAAGTTGCCAGAACCGTGTCCAAAGAAGAAGCCGAAGGCGTTGATGAATGTCATATATGCAAACGACACGCCGATAGCCGCCGTGGCTTCGGTGCTGATATGTCCCACAAAAGCAGCGTCGATGATGTTGTAAAGCGAAGTGACTAACATACTTATGATAGTCGGGCCCGACATCTTGAGGACAAGCTTCTTGATAGGAGCTTGCGTCATCATGGTGTAACGCTCGTTGCGCTTTCGCTCGTCTTCTTCAATATTTAAGTTCCTGTGTTGCACTTCTTTATTTCTTCACGATAGGCATTTCTCTCATAGCAAATGGCTTAGGCGACACTGCCAATGCAGGCGCAATCTGGAAACGTTTGAAGTCGTTTCTGAAAACCATTCTTACAACTTTGTTCACCAATGCTTCGTCATAACCTTGAGCTATGATTTCGCTGGCTGATTTGTTACATTCTATATGTTGATATAATATCGCGTCTAAAACTGGATAGTCAGGCAGACTGTCGGTGTCTTGTTGGTTAGGACGCAGCTCTGCTGATGGCGGTTTGTTGATTGTGTGCCAAGGTATTATCTCTTTGTCGCGGTTGATGTAACGGCACAACTCGAAAGCTTCTGTCTTGTAGATGTCGCCGATGACGGAGAGACTTCCGCAGAGGTCGCCGTATAATGTTCCGTAACCGACGGATGCCTCGCTTTTATTGCTGGTATTCAATAAGATATTACCGAATTTATTTGATATAGCCATCACTATGAGTCCTCTGCTTCTTGCTTGTATGTTTTCTTCTGTCACGTCGAAAGGCATGTCTTTGAAGATAGGCTTCAGCATTTCATCGAAGGTGTCGAAGGCTGGTTTTATTGGCACTATATGATAAGGACATCCGAGGTTCTCTGCCGATGCTATGGCGTCGTTGACGGAGTGATCGGACGAGAACTGTGAAGGCATCAAGATACCTAATACGTTCTCTGCGCCTAATGCCTTGGCTGCCAAGGCTATGACTAATGCAGAATCCAAACCTCCCGACAGTCCGAGTATGGCTTTCTTGAATCCTTGTTTATGGAAGAAGTCGCGTATTCCAAGGACGAGAGCGTCGTGGATGAGCTCCATCTTTTCTGGAATGACTTGTTCGTCTTCTTTTTTCGTCGAGATGAAAAGCTCGCAGTCGAGAGTGGCGACGTCCTCTTGGAAGAAAGGCAGACTCTTGACGACGTGGCCGTTATAGCCGAACACCATAGAACCACCGTCATAGATTAAGTTAGCATTGGCGCCTACTTGGTTGACGTAGATGAGCGGAATCTCGTGTTTCAAGACCGTCATTCTTAAGATCTCTCTTCTTTTAGCAGCACGTTGATAGTCAAAACGATCGGCGGCGAGGTTGACGATTATTTCTGGTTTTTCTTCAAAATCGTCGATGCGGTTTGTCATGAGGAGTTCGTCGTCGCCAGTGTTATAAAGGTCGTCGCCAATGGTGACGGCGACTTTCATGCAGCCGAGTTGTAGTATATTGTTTTCGTTGGATGGTTCGAAATACGTAGAGACGTCATGTTTTTTCTTGAATATCTGGCGTTTGCCTTGATGCAGGAAGATGGCAGCGTTGAAGAGCGGCTTGCCTTTTCCGGTAGTGTTTCTCACTGGCGCGCCTATTAATAAAGGAATGTCATCACATTTTATAGCTATCTCGTCGATGGCTTTCTCGCAACGTTCGATGAAGTCGTTGTAAGCTAACATGTTGTAAGGAGGGAAACCGCATAATGATAATTCGGAGAAAACTACTAATGAAGAATCCTTCGCTTTATGAGCAGCAGCGATGATTTTCTCCTTATTGCCTTCAATGTCTCCGACAATGAAATTTATTTGTGTTAATGTGATTTTCATTCTTTAACGATTTAAAATATGAAACCTAACTCAAGACATAAAGTGTTTAACATGACATTATGTTCAAAAGATTTTCCTTTTTTGTAAATATTTGTGAAGTTGTTATTAAAGACCAAGGAGGCTGTTATGCAACTTGATTTATAAATGTTGTATTCCACTCCTAACTTGATGATCAAGGAGTTCCTGATTTTAGAAGACTTCGGATGTTCTTTTATTGTAAGGTTTTCTGCGTTTGTAAATTCTTCGTTTTGGCTCATGCGGAAACCGAGTCCGTAACCGATGTTACCTATGATTCTTGTCTTGCCAATCTTTTCGGTTCTCATTGTCATGCTGATAGGAATTTCAAGGTATTGGTTGTTGATGCTGCATTTGATGGTGCCAAGAATGCTGTCGTTGTAGGAATAGCCTCCACTGATGTTTTTCACATTGAAGCCTGTCGTTATGCCGTAATTCTCTACGAAGTAAAAATTGCCATTAAATCCCCAGTTGAACGAAGCTTTGTTCAATCCGTTATCGAGAAAATCACTATTTAGTTTTGTGATATTTACACCTGGAGAAACGTTTAACCCGAATTGGAATGATTTATACTGTGCATTAGCACTGATTGTCATTAAGATAACGCAAATAAATGTAAAAAATATTTTCTTCATTTCCTTAAAATTTGAATTGTTAAAATTACAATTTTTTTTCTAATCATTTAAAAATAACTAGAAAAAAATATTATTTTTGCTAGGATATAAAATTGAACTTATGAAGAAAATTTTTTTATTGTTCGCAGTATTATTTATTGCTACGACGGTTAATGCGCAATATGTAAATGTCGGACCTAAAATAGGTTATCATACTTCAAAGCTGTCGTTCAAGGGCAGTGATATGAAACAAAGTTTTAGCAGCGACATGGCTTTGGGTATGTTTGCTCGTTTTTCTTTTGCGAAATTCATCGTGCAGCCTGAGGTGTTGTATTCTTTCAATGCCAGGACTTGTTTTACTGTTCCAGTTTATTTGGGCTATAAATTGTTTGACAATAAAATTGTTAAAATGAGAGCTGTAGCTGGTCCTGTGTTGTTCTATAATACGATAAAGAGCGTTCCTGAAAACAGAGCGACATTGGGAGGCTCGCTTGGTCTCGGCGCTGACATTTGGCGTTTTACTGTCGATATTAATTACAGTCTCGGCTCTACTTATAGCTTCGTTACAACTTCAATGGCAAATCAAAATATTTTCACAGTGACATTAGGTTTTAAATTGAGATATTAATAAACTAAAGTATTAACTAATAAAAAATGACTAAAATGAAAAAAGTATTGTTATTATTCGTCGCGTTATTTATTGCTACAGCAGCTAACGCACAACTTTCTCCTATCACTTTCGGTCCAAAAGTGGGTTATCAAACAACGAAATTATCTACTGATAAAAATGTTATCAAATCTGATTTCAAAGGCAATATGGCATTCGGCGTCTTCGCTCGTCTTACCATTAAAAACATTGTTCTTCAGCCAGAATTGTTGTATTATAAATCAGGAAAGATGTTTGATGTTAATGTAATGGGTGACAACTGGGGCTTGAATAATCTTATTCCTAATCCAACATTCACTATCAATCAAAGCAATTTGGCATTGCCAGTGATGCTTGGTTATCAATTTGTTGACATACCTCTTATTAAAATGAGAGCTAATGTAGGTCCTGTTTTCTATTTCGCTATAGGTCAGGCAAGTTATTCGATGAATGGTGAAAATATTCCATATGTTGATGATGATGTAACAGAAGACATGACAATAGGCGCTGCTCTTAACCTCGGCATCGACCTCTGGAAATTCACTTTAGACGTCAACTACAGCCTCGGTTTGACAGAAGCTTTCGACGATGAAATAGAAGTACCTGGCGTTGGTGAGTTTGAAATGGGTGACAACACAAAACAAAATATCTTCACCGTGACATTAGGTTTCAAGATTTTATAATTGACTAAAGACAAAAGGCTAAAGGCTAAAGACAAAAGGCTAAAGGCTAAAGACAAAAGGCTAAAGGCTAAAGACAAAAGGCTAAAGGTTTTATGATCTTTGGCCTTTTTTTATAAAATTATTTCATTGATTTGTTTCCGTCTTAATGTTTTTTATAACTTTGAAAATTGAAAATTTTATGATGAAGAACTGATTTTTTTGTCATAATTAATAATGTAGATATATGAACGATAAAATAAACAACACTCTTTTTACAAACAACAGAAAGAATTTCTCGGAGAAACTTTCTAAGAACTCCATGGCGGTATTTTGCGCCAATGAAGAGATGCCACGCAATGGCGACCAGTTTTATCCTTATCGTCAGCAGTCGGATTTCTTCTATCTGACCGGCATCGACCGCGACTGTGCATACCTTATATTATATCCAGACCATCCGAATCCAGCGATGCGCGAGATTCTCTTCGTGGAGCCATATAGCGAAAGCAAGGTGATATGGCGCGGCGAAATGATTGACTCTAAGGAAGCGTCTAAGATTTCAGGAGTAAGCAATGTGATGTATTCCGATAGTTTCAGCGCTGTGCTTCAAGACCTCGCCTTCTCATGTGAGACGATTTATCTCAACACTTACGAATATCCGCGTTATGAATGTAAGGTCGTTACTGTGCAGCAGCGTTTCCTCGAAGAGATGAAGGCGAAATTCCCTTTGCATAAGTTCGAACGCTCGGCTCCAATATTAAATAAGCTGCGTATGATTAAGTCGCAGGAAGAAATCGAGGTGACTCAACAGGCGTGCGACATCACCTCAAAAGCGTTCCGTCGCTGCTTGGAGACAGTGAAACCAGAACTTAATGAATATCAGGTGCAGGCTGAGATAGAATACATTTTTAAATATAACGGCGCTAACGGCCACGCTTATTATCCTATTGTCGCTGCCGGAAAAAACGCCTGCTGCCTGCATTATTCTGCAAACAACAGCATCTTGAAAGACGGCGACTTGATTCTCTTCGACATAGGCTGCGAATATAAAAACTACTCCTCCGACTTGAGCCGTACAATACCAATCAACGGCAAATTCACTCCTAGACAAAAAGACTGCTACAATGCAGTGCTGCGCGTCATGAAAGAGATAACTAAATTATATAAGGTGGGCGGAACCATCGACGAGGTGAACCAGACGACATACAAACTGATGGAGAAAGAGATGATAAAACTCGGACTCTTCACCGAAGACGACGTCAAGAATCAAGACCCTGCCGCACCGATGTATCGTAAATATCTCATGCACGGAATGGCGCATCACATCGGTCTCGACGTTCACGATAGCGTCGATAAATACGAGCCTTTCAAACCAGGAATGATACTCACCTGCGAACCAGGACTTTACATCAGAGAAGAAGGTATCGGAATAAGAATAGAAAATGACTTGCTCATCACAGAAGACGAGCCTGTCAACCTCTTCGAAGGACTTCCAATTGAAGTAGAGGAAATTGAAAATGCAATGAGGAATTAGGAATTAGGAATTAGGAATGGTTTGTAGAATACGTATCAAATGCACCATAAAAAATAAACAATATGTAATTGATGCGTCTTCAGTTAGGAATTAGGAATGGTTTGTAGAGACGTGTCAAATGCACCATAAAAAATAAACAATATGTAATTGATGCGTCTCATGTGAATTGAAAATTGAAATCTGAAAATTGAAAATTATTGGCAATTGGTTGCGATTAGGTCTGTTGACATTAAAAAATAACTAAAACTTTAACATCATGAAAAAGACATTAACAATTTTTGTTCTCATGATTTTCATGGGATTAGGTTTTGCAGCAAAGGCACAGAACCTTCAAGTTATGTATGACTTCGGCGAAGAACGTCAATACATTACAACTACGTTCGAGATGTATAAAGCCGACAAATGGGGCGGCACTTTCTTCTTCGTGGATTTTTATCATAATGGAAAGAACCATCCTAACAACTACGGCATGATGGGAACATATATGGAAATCGAACGTGCTTTGAATTTCTGGCAAAATACTAAACTGAAGAATTTAAGCGCACACGTTGAATATGCTGGAGGTCTCGGCGTTATTCCTGGCGGATTCGGTTATAACATCAACAACACTTGGATGTTAGGCGCTGAATATTTCTTCCATTCAGAAGATTACAGAAACACATTGACAGTGGCAGCTTTGTATAAGACAATCGTTAATAAAAACCAGCAAATCCCTTTGCAGTTCTCTGTCGTTTGGGGAATGCAAGACATCTTCAACGTAAAAGGATTGAGATTTAGCGGCTTTGCAGATTTCTGGTGGGAAGAAAATGCATGGATAGGTTGCCAAGGTCCATATACCACACAATTCAGTTTCATCACAGAACCACAGATTTGGTATAACGTGGGACAATTCTTCAACTGTCCGAACTTCAACATCGGCGGCGAAGTAGAGATGTCATACAACTTCAGCGGACTCAACAATCCTAATAAATTATGCGTCAATCCATGCCTCGGCGTTAAATGGGATTTTTGATAATAAAGAAAATAATTTGTAAAGACGTATCGAATTACATCATAGAAATAAACAATATGTAATTGATACGTCTTTTAATATAAACCAAAAAAATAAAAATTTATGGAAACAAATATGAATAAAAACAAACAGATACAAGTGCAGGGATCGGTTATATCTATTATATCTCGTAATGATAAGGATTATATTTGTTTGACAGATATGGCAAAAGCATTTGAGGATGGTAATGGGTTAATTGAAAATTGGTTGAGAAATAAAAACACTGTTGAATTTTTAGGAATTTGGGAGCGATTGAATAATCCTGATTTTAATTCCGTCGAATTCGACGGAATTATGATGCAGGTAGGGTTGAATCGTTTTAAATTATCTGCAAAAAAGTGGGTTGAATCGACAAATGCAATAGGCCTTATTGCTAAAACTGGTAAATATGGTGGTACTTATGCGCATACAGATATAGCATATCACTTTGGAATGTGGTTGAGTCCTGAATTTAATCTACTTGTTATAAAAGAATTTCAAAGGTTAAAAGAGGAAGAACAGAAACAGCTTAAAAGTGCCGAATGGTTGTATCACAGATTTACAGCAAAAGCAAATTATGTAATTCAAACAGATGCTATACAAAAATATCTTATACCATTATCGGCTTTGCCAAAAGATAAATTAGGAATAATTTATGCAAGTGAGGCTGAATTGATTAATTTTGCAACATTGGGATACACGTCTAAACAATGGTCAGAAGAACATGCTGATTTAGTTGTGTCCAATAAAAACCATAGAGATTATTTGCCTTTGGAAGCTTTGATAGTATTGGATAATATGCAGAGTTTTAATTCGTATCTCATATCGCAAAACCTATCTAAAGAACAGCGTTTTGAATTGATTCAAAAAGAGTCGCTAAGACAATTTGAAGCACTTTCTCAAAGTAAAACAATACAAACTTTCAAGCAACAAGAAAAGTTGATGCAAGAACAAAAATCAATAAATTTACTAGAATCTAAATCTTAACAAAGTTGTTTTTTTATTTGATAAAAATCATTATCTTTGTTGCAACAAAATAATTGGCTAATTTTGGTTTAAGGTTAAACTTGGTGAACTTTAAAACTGCCTTAAACTTTAAACTTTAAGCCTTAAACAAAAAAGATATTAATTAATGTGGACGAAGACTGTTGACCGTTGTTGGTTGACCGTTATCCCTAAAAAAGAATATACTATGTTTTCAAAAGAAGTTTTCGCTGGCCGTCGCGCCGCTTTATTAAAATCAGGTCTCAAAGGTATAGCATTTTTCCCTGCTAACGACGAGGCTTCTCTCAATTACCCAGACAACACTTACCGTTATCGTCAAGATAGTAACTTCGCTTATTTCTTCGGCCTCGACACTCCTGACTTGGTCGGTGTCATCGACTTTGAATCGGGCGAGGAAATTCTCTTCGGCAGAGAGATAACAATAGATGATATCATCTGGTGTGGCAACCTCCCGTCACTCACAGAACAAGGCGAGATGATTGCTGTGAAACAAACTCGCGACATCAACGGTTTCGGCGAATATCTCCGCGACGCAGTCGCTAAAGGCAGACAAATTCACATGCTTCCTCCTTATCGCGGCGACATGAAGATAAAACTCGCTAAATGGTTCAACACCGACATCGACAGCCTTTCTAATTATGTAAGTCAAGAGCTTATCAAAGAAGTCGTTAAGCTTCGTGAAATCAAGACTGAAGTCGAGATTGAAGATATGGAAAAGGCAGCTGTCACAGCTTATTACATGCACACCACAGCGATGAAGATGTGTAAACCAGGCGTCATCGAACAAGAGATAGCTGGCGCTGTTGAAGGCATCGCAATATCAAACGGTTACGGCGTTTCTTTCCCTGTCATCTTAAGCGTAGATGGTCAGACGCTTCACAACCATAATCATAACAACATACTTCAAGAAGGAAGAATGGTCGTATGCGACGCTGGCGCAGAGACAAAGAACTACTATGCTTCCGATTTCACACGTACTATCCCTGTAGGCGGCAAGTTCAACTCACGCCAAAGCGACATATATAATATTGTGTTGAAAGCAAATATGGAAGTCATCAAGAACACACGTCCTGGCATCAGATATTTCGATATGCACACTCTCGCAGTACGCACTATCATCGAAGGCTTGAACGCTGTAGGTTTGATGAAAGGCAATGTTGACGACGCTCTTGCTGCTGGCGCTCATTTCTTGTTCATGCCTCACGGCTTGGGCCATGCGATGGGTATGGACGTTCATGATATGGAAGGCCTCGGTGAAAACAACGTAGGCTACGACGCAGAGACGCCGCGTTCAACAAAAGAGGGATTCAAAGGATTACGCTGCGGCAAGATATTAAAACCAGGAATGGTTGTCACCGACGAGCCTGGAATCTATTTCATCCCAACATTGATAGACATCTGGAAAGCAGAAGGCAAACATAAAGAATTTATCAACTACGATAAAGTCGAGACGTTCAAAGACTTCGGCGGCATCCGTATAGAAGATGACTTGTTAATCACAAATGACGGCAACAGAGTCCTCGGTCGTCCGATACCAAAGACAGTGGCAGAAGTTGAGACATGCTGCGCTGAAGGAAGAGAATGGATGAGAATCCCTGGAATCATTTGATGATATGATGCTAAAGACGCGTCGGCGTATTTTTGAAAACACGTTGACGCGTCCTTTTTTTAAGGGGACTTCTATAAATTCCCCGTTTAAATAATTTTTGACAATGATAATTAAAACTTTTGCATGCTTTATGTTTTTTCTTGGAATCTTTTCGCCTTTCTTTCAATCACATAGCTCGCTATGTTCTTTCAAGAAA
>JAFYNK010000002.1 GCA_017548125.1 Bacteroidales bacterium
AATAGTGGAAAGCATAATTTCCAATAGAATTAAGCTGTGAATTTTCTTCAAAATTTAAACTATTTATGCTTGTACTATAAAAAGCATAGTCTCCAATATAAGTGACAGTATTTGGAATAAGCAAATCGCCTCCTAAGCTATAACATTGAGTAAAAGCCCAATGGTCTATGGTTTCAAGTTGTGAGCCTTCTTCAATTTCTAACAATGACAAGTTAGAGCAATTCTGGAATGCTGCTTGTCCTATTGTTCTAACACCACTTGGAATTACCAATGTACCCCAGAAGCCCATCTGGCCTTCGTAAGAAGCAAATGCTTTATCGTTAATCACTTCTAAATTTTCCGACAATGTCAATGTACCATCAAAGCCTCTACATTCCCAGAAAGCTTCAACACCAACAGATGTCACTGTATTAGGAATAATCAAATCTCCTGTTAAATTATAACATTGAGCAAAAGCATAATTTCCAATTGTTGTCACTGTATTAGGAATTTGCAAACTACCAGTCAGGCTTGAGCAATTTCTGAAAACATTTTGTTCTAATGATGTAATTTGTGAATCTTCTTCAAACTCTAATGATGTCAGGCTTGAACAATTTTGGAAAGCCGCTATTCCAATATATTCAACACTATTGGGTATTGTAAGTTTTCCAGTGTAATTAACGTTAACATCAGCACCACCTGCAAAAGCTAAATCATTAATAACTTCAAGATTTTCGGACAATGTCAATGTGCCATCAAAGCCAACACAATCTCTAAAAGCTCTGACACCTACACTTCTTACTGTATTTGGAATTACCAAATCGCCGATAAATTTATCACAACCTAAGAATGCACTATCGGCAATAGATGTAACGCTATAAACCACATCATCGATTGTTACCGTTGATGGAATTGTAAGTGTGGTTTCTGATATTGGTTTCAACAAACATCTGACTTCACATTCAGCTGGTTCTGTGCTTGTAATTGTAAACTGCAACTCATAAGGTCCTACCACCATAAAATTACTCCAAGGTAACGTAGCTTTGTAAGCATCTATAGATTGTGTTGGAACAGAAACCTTCATATCTGAAGGGACGCCATCAAATGCATTTTCTGCTGTTTCTGGAACATTTTCAGCGGAACAACTAATGAATGAAAGGCTTGAACAATCAGCGAAAGCATACCCAGATATATTATTGACAGTGCTAGGTATTATTACACCTGTTAAATTTTCACAAGCACGAAATGCCTCATCTCCGATAGATGTTACATCATAAACATCTCCTTCAACATAATTGAATTTAACTACATTAATTTCTGAAGTCATCGCTGCATTAATACTTGACATGTTTGTCAGATCGTATGCTGAGTTATCTCTGTATGTAAACAATGTTCTGTTACTTCCTGTTTCAAATGTGTCAAAACTTTTGCCATTTGTCCAGCTACCCGTTTTGTCAACAACACAAACAACCACATTTCCTCCTTCGTATAAAAACTGCTTGTCAAATTCTAATTCAAGCCACTCGCCTGCTACTGCTGGATAAGTGACATTGCCAGAAAAGACAAGATTTTCTGAAGTTACATTGAACCAGTCATAAGAACCTTCAAAATAATCTTTGGTAGTGTTTAACATATATACTTCCAAATTACGAGTATCGCTAACCGATTCAGTCTGTCTGAATGCAATTGAAGTAATTGCACCAGCATTAACCTGAATTTCCTCTGCTGTATAAATCTGTTGAGTGACGGAATAATTATAATATTCGTGTGTTGGAATGTACTGACTTGATGAAGAAGTTTCTCCGATAACTATTTCTGTTTGATTATCTCCAGAAGTTATTACCACTTTTGATGGTATTTCAATTTCTGTTGGTAAGCTTGGCTGTTCACTGCAAACAACTTTACACTCTGCTGGGTCAGTGCTTGTTACTGTGTATTTTAAAGAATAATTTCCATAACTTACAACATGATTGGCACCATGTTCTTCAATACCAAATGGAGTCAGAGCATCAATAATTGTCTGTGTTGATTCAATTGGCCAAATGTCTTGAACAACGATTTTACGATCTGGAGAAATGAGAACCATTGTTGGATATGCGTTGATTTGGTACATGTTGCAAATGTCTTCACCTGAATGTTCACCGCCACTTTCCTGATGAATTGTCGGAAATTCAATGCCGTAATTTGCAATCCAGTTATCTATGAAATAATAAGGTGCTTTGTTGTGGTCTGTTGGAGAAATTTCCATGAAGAAAACGTCATGTTGGTTACTACCTAATGCGTAGTAAGCGTCAACAACTTTAGGAGCAGCATTTTTGCAATGAGTAATTGGAGTGTAGAAAAAGTGAATCAAAACATGTTGTCCGCCATCGAGAATCTCGAACAAATTAATCTCGTTGCCATAGTGGTCAACTGTTGAGAAATCAACAGCTTCTGTCAAAGGTGTTTGTGCGCTTAAATTTATACTAAAAACAAGAGCACATAATAATGTAAAAAATCTTTTCATAATATTGAATTTTTAATTTTTCAGTGATGTAGTAATTAAGTAATGGAGTTTTATTTGGTTCCTCTAATCCCTCTTTAAAAATCCTTCAGTTTCTTATTAAACATCCATTTCACATCTGACATCCATCTTCTGAGAAATTCGCCGAAATCGACGAAGTACATATAGCTATAATAACAGAAGACTGTGCTTGCCAATGCCGCTTCCCATGGGAGCTTGCAGAATGTCAATATGATACATAACAGCATCAGTATTGGATGTAATATTGTCTCAACAGCAAAGCTGACAGTATTTCCCCAAGCTTTGTCTTTGAAGCTGTTTTTCAATATCATTGTCACCAGCCAGATAGGCAATGTTGCAACAGCTGAAGCTGCATACAAAGGAAGTCCCAAGATGGTCACCAATGTCTTCCACAACACTGTGGCTGCAATATTTTTCTTAGTGACTGATGTCACAGAGATACCTTTTCTCTTGCGTTTCTTGATAAACTTATTGACTTTTTCGAAGAGTTTTTCTGCTTTTTCTGGTTCTCTTTCTTTGAAGTCGAGTATTTCTTTTATCGTTTTCTGATTACGTTGGAGACGTTCTTCTAGGCTGCCTTTCAATCCAGATTTTATCTTGGTGAGTTCCCAGATTGCTTCGTAATCAGTTTCATTGTCAGGGACGAAAGAAATCATAGAAGCGAGGCGTTCTGCGAGCAAGTCGCGGAGTCCGTTCATTATCACGGCTTCGTTTTCATCCTTATGTTGATCGACGAACTCTGTCACGTTGATAGGCTTGCCGAAGCTGATGAGCGCTGTTGAACGATAGCGGAAATAATCGCCGTATTCAATACCTGTAGGAACGATATATACTGGTTTCTCGTGGCCGAACTGACGGTTAGCCTCCAGAGCGATATGGAATATTCCTTTGCTCAGCTGACGCAGCGAGTGTTTTGTTCTGTGTGTCGCTTCCGGATAAAGGAAGAGCTTGACATTATCGTGAATAACATCGGCGGCCTTGTCGATGATTTCCGCGTTGTTGTCTTTCACGCTTTTGAATCCGTCGCGTATTCTGTAGATAGGGAGGATGCGGCAGAAATGCATCAGTTTGGCAATGAAAGGTTTCTTGAAGATGTCGCCACGAGCGATGAAGACTTTCTTCTCGCTGTTCATGGAAAGGAGGACGAGAGCGTCCATCAATGTGTTGGTGTGGTTAGCGCCGAAGATACATGCAGCGTTGTGTGGTATATTCTCCTGACCTACAACTTTATAACGTCGAAATGCCTTCCTCAAATGATGGTCAATGAATGGTCTTAACAGAGTATATAAAATATTGTCGTCTTGAATTTTTGCCATAATCTTAATTTTTTTGCTTAAGCTGCAAATTTAAAAAATCATTTGATAATTGGAAATATTTTTTATCATTTTAAAATTTATTTTTAAGAATTAGAATATCTTTGCATACAAATATATTCTTATCATGCAAAAAAACATAAATAAAATCTTAAACTATCTAATAATCATAGCTATATTATTTTTAATCTGTAAAAATTCATACGACAATCATATCGAAAAACAGAAGCTGTCGCAGCCTAAATACGATTTCACCTTGTCGCTCGACGAAGCAAAAAGACATTTCCCTGAGGCAGACAGCATCTCGCAAAACGACATCTCTTCATATCACATTTACGAAAAAGGAAATATGATCGGCCAGGCTGTCAACACTTCTCCATTCAGCGACAATATTTTCGGATACAACGGTACGACTCCGCTCACGATATATATCAACAGCAACGACAGAATCATCGAGGTTGAAGCTTGTCCTAACAAAGAATCACGTGGCTTCATGAACAAAGTCATTAACAGCGGATACTTAGAATCATGGGACAATTTAAACACGCAAGAAGCTCTCAACCACCATGTTGACGTTGTAAGCGGATGCACCTACACATCAACAGCCATAGCTCAGTCGCTGCAAATAAGAATGCAGGAACTCACATCGCAGAAAGCCAAACTTCATTCATGGGACTGGAGCTTGTTTGCGAGACAAATGAGCGTGTTCATCGTGACAGTCATGGCTCTTGTATGTTTCTTCAATCCTAAAAAGACAAAAAAACTGCGTATCATAACATTGTTGCTTTCAATATCAATATTAGGATTCTGGACCAACTCGCTTCTCTCTTTAGCATTGTTTTACAACTGGATAACAAACGGCATTTCTTTGACGATGCAATTAGCCATTATCTTCATCGCTGCCGTTTCAATAACTCTGCCTTTGGTCACGAAGAAATCCTTCTATTGTCAATATCTATGTCCTTTTGGTGCCGTTCAGGAATTTGTCGGAATGATTCCTGTCAAGAAAATCACTGTTTCGGCTAAGCTGTATAAATTCTTCTCTATCATAAGGAAAGTCGTTTTGCTGGCGCTTTTGGTTTTGGTCGCTTCTGGAGTAGGACTCGATTTGTCGGAAGTGGAGCCTTTCAGCATCTTCAGCTATCAATCCATCATCTTTGAAGTGGCATTGCTGACAGCTATCATCGTCATCGCATCAGTGTTCATCAAAAAACCTTGGTGTAATTATTTATGTCCAACGGGAACGTTTTTGGAAGTTTACAAGACTACAAGACACCAAATAAACGTCGCCTTGTGGCACCTTTTCGGTTAAGAGTATGTTTAAAGTAAAAAAGGCTAAGAGAAAATTTCTCTCAGCCTTTTTTACTTTAGACTTTAGACATTTGTCTTTAGCCTTATCTTACTGTGACTTTTCTTATTATGATTGTGTTTTCTTGTTGTATCATGAAGAAGTAGATTCCAGTGTTGATGTCTTCAACATTGATTGAAGCGTTTTGCATATCGCTGATATTTACGCTCTTTACGAGACGACCTGTGATGTCAACGATGTTTGCTGTTGCTTCGCCTGTCAATTCTGTCTGGATGTAAACCACTGATGATGCTGGGTTTGGATACAAGCTTACAGATGTTGCAGCGATTTCGTTAACGTTGATATTACCGACGTGGAATGTCAATACTTCTGATTTTGCTGATTCATGGCCAGTGTTGTCAACTGTTGTTACATATACAAAATAGTCAACATTTGATTCGACGTCGATGACAGCTTCTGGGCCATATACTGTGTAAGCCACATTGTCTGAGTTGACATAAACGTTGAAGTGGCTGAAGTCGGTGACAGCAGGCATATCCCATCTGACAGGGACGTAGTTGCGCCATCCCAAGATATTTTCATCAACGCGGAGGTTCTCAGGCGCTTCTGGTGTTTCATCATCAACGAAGAATCTGAATGTGTCGTAACCTACTGGGTTGAAAGTGTCGATGTTGTTGTATGGCCAGTAAGCGTGATAATCAGAGCCGCTTGATCTGTAGAACAGATAAACGCTGCTTTCGTTGTTAGCGCCGAGAGTGATTTGGTGGTCTGCATTACCGAATTCGAGTACGAACTCTGCCGTTACGTGACCTGCTGCGTCTGAGAATGCTACTTGAGCGCCTTCAACGACAACGATGTCGCCAGTGCTGCCTGTTTCATAGATAGGACGATATTGGAGGATGCCAGTGCCGCCGCTATATTTGAACCAGTAGTTACCTTCTGTGTTGTCTGTAGTAGCTGGATAAACGTGGTCGTTGTTATCGTCGAAATATAATGCCAAGCAGTCGTTTTCTGATAATTCCGTATCGGCGAAGTCTTCCAAGCCGATGTACATTTTTTGTCCGTCTGTCTTGACATACATATAAACAGTACCGAATGTCTCTACATTTTCTGTGATGCCTGTGAAGTCGGAGATATCGACTTTGAAAGCGTCAGCCCATTCGCCATCAGCTAAAGTACCGTCGATTGTTGGAGCTGTTCCGTTGAACACTTCGATGACTTCTGTGATGTATGCTGTTGATGCGTAACCGTAAGCATTGTTTGACAATGGAGTTTCGAGGTTACCTGCCAATGATGCTGTTACAGCATAGTAGTATGATTTTGTAGGAATTGCTGTCTCGTCAACGTAAGTAGTTACGTCTGTTCCGAGTGTTGCCAACACTTCAGTATATGTTGCGTTGATGTCGTCTTTGCGATAGATGTTATAACCTTCGAAAGCGTCTTCGTAAGCATCCCATGTAAGTTTAACTGCTTTTTCAGAGCCTTGTGTTGCATAGAGGTTCTTGATTGGGCTGCCTACAGGTTCCAATGTTGCCTCGAGAGCTGTTGCCTCACCGGCTTTGATTTGTACGTTGTTGATAGTTTGAGGATTGAAACCTATTTTAGAAATTGTTACGCTATATGTTCCTTCTGGGATATATTTGAGGTCAGCAGCGCCTTCTGCATTAGTATATACATAATAGTCTTCGAGGCCTTCTACTGTTATCATAGCGTCGCTGAAATCGTTTACTTGATTCAATGTGATTGAAGCAGCGATAGAACCCACGTAAGAAGGTGTTGATTTAATCAAGTAAGCATTACCGCCCCATCCCATCTCGTATGAGTGAACGCCTTTACCAGCGCCAGCGCAGTAAGCGCCATCATCTGTGATGTCGATGTAGCACATAGAACCAGGAGTGTTGACTGACAAGAATGGTTCAACGCTTTGACGACGGAAAATCAAGATGTCGCCTGTTGAGTGGTTCATAGGACCGTCTGTTGCTACAGCGATGAGAGAGCCATCGGCTGTGACGTCCAAATTATTAACAGGACCGCCTGTTGTTGCAACCCATACTGGAGTGTTTGAGTAGTTGTTGAACAAGAAGACACATCCGTCATAGCCGTCGCTTACGAATCCTAATGTACCGAACAAGATTGTTGATCCGTCAGGAGTGATGGCGTTTGAGTATCCCCAGCAGCTGCTTTGACCAGACATCTTGAGTGATGCGTTCCATTGTTCTACATATTTATCTCCGTCCCATTTGCAGAGGTGACCTTTGCCATCCATATCGCACCATGCGAGGTAAGCGCCGTCAGCATTTAAGACAGGAGGTTGTTTTGCACTATTATTATAATAGTAGATGCCATCTTGGAGGATGTCGCCCGACTCTGGATCCAAGACATAGATCTCGCTGTTGCCTCTGTCGGCAGCAATCAATCTTGAGTTGTCGTCAGCGATGGCGATGCCAGCGATATCGCTACCGACCTTTGCTTCTGTTGCCCATTCCAAGACACCGTCTTTTGTGTAACGTGCCACAAAAGCAACCATATTATTATTTTCATAAGAACCTGTTCCGTATGAAAGATAAATAGATGTACCTTCTTTATCAACAGCCACTGCGCCTACAGGACCACCAGGATTGACTGTTGCTAAAATTGTTCCTGTGTTATCTAATAATATCAATTTGGTTTCATCAGCAACTGCGTAGAGACTACCAGCTTTATTTGCAGCTGTGAATGGCCAGTCGCTCTCTGTCGCATAATTCCATTCTGAGATACCGTTTTCACTAAATGATTCGAATCGTTTGTCATTAACTTCCCAATTAATAACTACGTTGCCTACTTCATCTGAAATCCATGCATTACCACCGATAGCATATTCTTCGTTATGATGCCAGACAATCTCCGCATCAGAAGTCGTTGCTCTGTTGCTCTTCTGCTGAACAACTTCGCTGGAAGCTTTGGTAGTTGTACCGTTAGCTGTGGTGACAGTCTTGACGCCGACTTGAGCGTTTACGCCTAATGCCATTGCAATAAGTGCAAATGAAAGTAAACCTTTTTTCATAATTGTAAAAAATTAGTTAATAAAAAAATTAGAGTATATTTTTTTGGAAAAATAACTTTCAAAAACCTAAAAAATAACTTTCAAAAATCAATAATTGGGTGGGATTAAAGAGAGTCCCTTTGTTTCATGATTCGCATCATTAGAGCATCGCAAAGTTAAGTATTTATTGATACCTTGCAAGTTTTTTTGATAAAATTTTAATATTATTTTTCAACTCCAAGATAATCATAACAGAATAAAAAAAGACTACCCAAACGTGGATAGTCTTATGTCGAATGACCAAGGTCAAATGACTAAACTTTCGCCATTAGCCTTTAGCCTTTTGTTCTTAATTAAAGGTTTGCCTTGAAATATTCAGTAATCTTTGTTACGAGGTGAGCTCTATCAGGGCCATAAACGTTGTGGTCGTGACCTGGATAGACGAAGTAATCCAATTGTTTTCCGTTTTCGATGCAGTTTTGAACGAATACCAAAGAATGTTGCCAAAGAACGACAGGGTCTGTTGTGCAGTGGATGATCATCAATTTGCCTTCGAGTTTTTCTGCTTTATTTTCAAGGCTTGTCAATTCATAGCCTTCTGGATTTTCTTCCGGAGTATCCATATAACGTTCTCCGTACATCACTTCGTAGTATTTCCAATCCATGACAGGTCCGCCAGCTGTTGAGACCTTGACATCTTCTGGATAGTTGATTTTCATGTTAGTACTCATGAAACCGCCATAGCTCCAGCCGTCAGTTCCGATACGGTCAGCATCTACGAAAGGAAGAGTTTTTAGATAATCGATACCGACTTTTTGGTCGCGCATCTCTGCTTGTCCGCATTGACGGTGAATGACTTGTTCGAAAGCTTCGCCACGGTCAGCAGAGCCTCTGTTATCCAAAGTAAAGACAACGAAACCCTCTTGTGAGAGATAATGCAAGAAGATGCCTGCGCCTGCTGTCCAAGAGTCTGTAATCAACTGAGCGTGAGGGCCGCCATAAACATAGATGATAACAGGATATTTCTTGTTTTCGTCAAAGTTGTAAGGCTTGATAAGACGTGTGTAAAGAGTTTGTCCGTCTTCTGCCTTCAAAGTGCCGAGTTCTATTGTTCCGATGTTATATTCTTTCAATGGGTCTTCAGCTTCATGCAAACGTGCAATCATTTTTCCATTAACATCCAAAACGTCAATGTTTCTTGCGACGTCGGTGCTTGAATATGAATCTAAGAAGTATTTTCCTGAAGCGCTTGGCATTACGCTGTGAGTACCATGTTGTTGGCTAATCTTTGTTTTCTTTCCGTTTTTAAGGTTATGTTTGTAATAATGACGTTCCAAAGGACTTACCTCTGTTGAAGTATAGTAAATGTTTTCGCCTTTAGCGTCGAAGCCTTCGAAAGCTGTTATCACGAATTCACCTTTTGTTATCTGCTTAGCTTTTTTAGTTACGGTGTTATGTTTCCAGATATGATAGAAGCCGTCACGTTGAGCGAGCCATAAAAATTCCTTGTCGCTGTTTGGCAAGAAATGAGCTGGACCGACAGGTTCAACATATTGATCGTCTTTATCTTCGAAGATAGTCTGTAAATATTCGCCGTTCAATGCGCTATATTCATTGAATTGAAGATGATTTTGACCGCGATTCAATACGCCGATGTAAATCATTTCGTTGTTAGGATTCCATGTTATAGCTGTAAGATATTGGTCGGCAGGACCTTCTGTCTTAACGACTGTCTCTTCGCCGTTTGTTGTGTTATATATTTTCAATGTAACTTCGTGGCTTGTCATTCCTGCCATAGGATATTTGATAGGTTTTGCAGCAGCAACGCGTTCTGTGATGTCAACTAAAGGATAGTCAGAAACCATGCTTTCGTCCATTGAATAATAAGCGAGTTTGCTTCCGTCAGGTGACCAGAAGATACCGCCTTCGATAGCAAATTCGTTACGGTGAACTGACTGACCTGCAATAACATTCTCGGCGTTGTCGGTAACTTGCACTTGTTTGTCGCCTTCGGCATAATACAGATTGTTGTCGATTGTGTAAGCCACTTTCAATGATGGAGCTGTCACTGTATAATTTTCTGCGTTTGAAGGAATAGCAGTGATTTTCTTTATTTCAGCAGCGTTAACATTCAAAAGATTAAGATTGATGCTGTTAGTGTTTTTATCGAAGCTATAGTAGTAAGCCTCGTCAGCATTGAGCCATGTGAGGTTAGGAAGACGTTTAAGGCTGTCCATTCCGGCATTATTCAAGAAAGAGTTGACTTGGTCTAATGTCAGCATAACGTTTGCATTTTCAGCGCCAACTTCTTGAACCATAAGGTTGTTATTATCTGTAAAGATAAAATTATCGGTGTTGGTTAACCATTTAACGCTTTTACCTACAGGATAAACGCTGCGATTCTGATACGCGGCGTCGTTTGGAGTAAGCATCTTCTTTTCCTGTGCAAATGATGACAATGCAACAGAAATCAATGCGATTAATAAAAATGTCCTTTTCATGATAATGTATTTTAATTATGAATTATGCATTATGAATTGTGAATTATGAATTGTGTACAGCGTCAGCAAATTCCTGAAGCTTGTCGTTGCTCTTCTCCAAGGCATTGCCAACCACTATAATATCTGCGCCAGCTTTAGCGGCAGCAGCAGCCTTCTCCGGAGTATTGATTCCACCGCCAACGATAAGAGGTATTTCTATGGTCTGCTTCACCTTGCTTATCATATCTGGAGAGACAGGATTCACAGCACCAGAGCCAGCGTCTAAATATATGATTTTCAATCCTAACATCTCACCAGCAAGAGCTGTACACATAGCAATATCGTCTTTATCGTGAGGGATAGGAGTTGTATTGCTCATATATGAAACGGAAGTCTGTTTTCCTCCGTCAACCAACATATAACCTGTCGGAATTATCTCATTGCCATACAGCTTAAGATATGGAGCCGAAATGACATGACGACCAATAAGCATCTCCGCATTACGTCCTGAAATAAGCGAAAGCAACAAAAAGCCATCGCACCACTTGCTGATTTGCAACGAATTGCCAGGAAATATCAGAACTGGAATATCACAGTGTTTCTTGATCAATTTTATGCAATTATCCAGACTGTCTGTCGTAAGAAGGCTACCTCCAACAAAGAAAAAGTCAACACCAGCATTTACCGATTTCTTCACTATTTCTACAATTTGTTCGTCGGTAGGCTTATCAGGGTCGATTAAAACGACGAATTTCTTTTTGGAAGTATCTGATAATCTATTATATACACTCATATATCATTCTATTGGAATAGTTTACGAATATAAGATTTTTTTCTATATGAAATGTAATTATTTTTTAATTTTGCAGTATGGCTGGAATTTACATTCATATACCTTTTTGCAAAAGCAAATGCGCTTATTGCAACTTCTTTTCATTAGCTTCGGAAAGCAAGATTAACGACTATGTTGAAGCATTGAAAAAAGAGATTGTCTTGCGCAAAAACTATCTCGGCAACGAGACAGTGAGAACCATATATTTCGGAGGTGGAACTCCTTCCCTTCTTTCTGTTAAAAATATTGAGGAAATATTAGAGCTTCTTAACAAAAATTATGAAATCATTTCCTCTCCAGAAATCACTCTTGAGATAAATCCAGACACTATCGACAGAGTGAAAATGTCGGCATTAAAACAATTAGGGACAAACAGGATGAGCGTAGGCATACAGAGCTTCCACGACGATGACTTAAAATACCTCGGACGCCGCCACGACTCTAGACATGCGATGCAGGTTCTGGAAGATTTAAAACATACCAACTTCGAGAAAATCACCCTCGACCTGATTTACGGAATGCCAACTCTGACAGAAGAGAAATGGAACAAAAACCTCGACATATTCTTCTCCACAGGCTTCACGCATCTCTCGGCATACGCCTTGACTGTAGAACCCAAAACCATACTAGGTCAACGTATCGAAAAAGGTGATTTACAAAATATTAGCGAAGACGATGCAATACGTCATTATAATATCTTAGTCGAGAGAACAAAAGAAAACGGTTTCGAACATTATGAGATTTCCAACTTCGCAATACCAGGATTCAGATCGCAGCATAACAGCATTTATTGGATGGATGAGAAGTATCTCGGACTCGGAGCATCGGCTCATTCCTACGACGGAAATTCTCGTCAATGGAACATTTCCAACCTCACAAAATACATTCAGCTCGTCGGAAATTCCGATGGTTATTTTGAAAAAGAAATACTCAGCACCGACGACAAATTCAACGAATATGTCATGACTTCACTGCGCACTTCTTGGGGCTGCAACATCGAAAAAATAGAACACGACTACGGAAAATCATACGCTCATCATTTCTTAAAAAACATTAAGAAATATCTCGATAATGGCGAAATGTTAAAGGAAAATAACACTTATTTCCTGAGCGAAGAAGGCAAACTCTTTGCTGACGGAATTGCCGCCGATTTATTTTTATAAAGATGTAATACCTTATTTGTTTTTTCTTAACTTTACACCCGAGAAAAAATAGATTCACTAACTCTATAAATGTTTAGTTATGAGCAAATTCCGTAAATTCATAACCATCTTTCTTTTAATCATCGGCCTAATTGTTGCAGCCTTTGAGTTTTACAGGACTATGCTCTATGCTATCACAACATCCATGAATCTATTATATTCGGGATATTTATGGATGGGCGTCGGTTTCATCGTATATCTCATTTCCCATAAATTCTTTTTCAGAAAAAACATCGAAATCATACAGACGATGTCGCACGAAGGCGCTCACATGCTCATCGGCGCTCTCTTCCTCAGAAGAAAAATATATCAGTTCAACGCCAAGTCGGCCGACTCTCTTTCTTACGGCGACAACACCCTCGGTTTCGTAAGCAGCTCAAGAAACAGCAACAGAATCAACATACTTTCCACTTTAGCTCCTTATATGCTGCCTTATCTCACATTCGTACTGCTCCTCTTCCGTCTCATGATTAAAAACGAATGTCTCCCAATAATAGATGTCGTCATCGGATTCTCACTGATGTTCTATTTCCTATGCTGGAAAAAAGACACACGCCGCGACCAAAGCGACATACGCCTCTGCGGTGTGTTCCTCTCATATCTCTATATCATAACATTCCTACTTTTCAATATGTCACTGATAATCTACTCATTAAGCGGAGGAATATCAGCACCTATGAATATCATCGAAGCAATAGGACATTATTTCACACAAACATGGAACGACATTATGATGGTCGTGGAGTTAGTTAGGAGTTAGGAATTAGGAATTAGAAATTAGAAATTTCAACTTTAGTCATTTGCCATTAGTCATTAGTCTTTAAAAAAATATTAACACTAAATAAATAACAAAATGAAAATTAAAAACTTAGTAATGATTTTGACTTTATGTGCAGCTACAATGAGCTGTGCTAGTTCTGCAAAACACTGTGCTAGTTCTGCAAAACTAGAAACAAAAACCAATTACGCCGACCTTACAAAGCAATACGCTAAGGTTCAGTTAACTTCAGACATTTCTCATTTATCTGACAATGAGAAACAAATGTTAGATTATCTCTATGAAATCGGTAACATCATGGATGATATTTTCTGGACACAACAATTCGGCGGCGACAAAGAAACTTTCTTGAACTCAATTCAAGATCCAGACGCTCGTCTCTTCGCTGAAATCAACTACGGTCCTTGGAACCACTTCGACAACCTCGCTTCTTTCCTTCCTGAATACGGCGAAATGCCAGCAGGCGCAGGTTTCTATCCAGCTGACATGACAAAAGAAGAATTCGAAGCATGGGACAACCCTGACAAGACAAGTCTCTACACTTTAATCAAACGCGATGAAAACGGTCAGTTACAAGCTGTTTGGTTCCACGACGCTTACGCTGAACAAATCAACAGAGTCGCTGAATTGTTAAACAAAGCTGCCGACCTCGCTGGCGACAAAGAATTTGCAGACTATTTACGCCTCAGAGCTAAAGCTGTCTTGACAGACGATTATTTTGAAAGCGACATGGCATGGATGGACGTCCGTAACAACAACGTCGATTTCGTCGTTGGTCCAATCGAAAACTACGTTGACGCACTCTATGGCTACAAAGCAGCTCACGAAGCTTTCATCTTAATCAAAGACCAAGCATGGAGCAAACAACTCGCTCGTTACGCAGAACTTCTTCCTGTGTTACAAACACAACTTCCTGTAGCAGAAGAATATAAAAAAGAAAAACCAGGCGCTGACGCTGACCTCGCAGTATATGACGCTGTATTCTACGGCGGCGACTGTAACATGGCTGGCAAGACCATCGCTATCAACTTGCCTAACGACGAACAAGTTCAACTTCAAAAAGGAACTCGTAAGTTACAACTCAAAAACGCTATGAAAGCTAAGTTCGACAACATCCTCGCTCCTATCGCTGACGTCCTCATGACTCCAGAAGCACGCGCTAACGTCAAGTTCGAAGCTTTCTTCGCTAACGTCATGTTCCACGAAGTTGCTCACGGCATGGGTATCAAGAACACTCTCGATGGTCAAGGCACTGTACGTCACGCTCTTAAAGAACAATATTCAGGTATCGAAGAAGCAAAAGCCGACATCTTAGGTCTTTACTTAATCACAAAACTTTATGAAATGGGCGAATACGACAACTCAACATTAGAAGAAAACTACACCACATTCATGGCAGGTATCTTCCGTTCAGTTCGTTTCGGTGCTGCAAGCGCTCACGGTAAAGCTAATATGTTAACATTCAACTTCTTGGAAAAAGAAAACGCTTTCACACGCAACGAAGAAGGTTTATATGCTATCAACTTTGAAGAAATGAAAGTCGCTGTTGCTAAACTCGGCGGTGAAATCCTCAAGGCTCAAGGCGATGGCAACTACGAATTCGTAAAAGAATGGATTGCTACAGAAGGCGTTATCAAACCAACTCTCCAAGCCGACCTCGACAAAGTCAACGGCATGGGCATCCCAACAGACATCTATTATGAAATGTCACCAGAACTCTTGATTGACAATAGTAAGAATTAATATAGGAGTTAGGAATTGATTTCATAGTATGCCCTGAAAGGGCTACACAGATATAACCCGGAGTTATCTCCGGGTATAGAATAGACAATAATTAAAAATCTAAATTATCCAAAAAAAATGAAAAAAACTTTCTTATTAGTAGCCCTCGCAGTATTATCATTAGTGGGCAAAGTACGCGCTGACGAAGGAATGTGGCTTCCTATGTTCGTAGAGCGTTTGAATTATGTTGACATGGAAAAGATGGGTCTTCAACTCACACCAGAAGAACTCTACAGCATCAACAACAGCAGCTTAAAAGACGCTATCGTTGGTTTATCAAACGGCGACAGACCACGCGGCTTCTTCTGCACAGGTGAAATCGTTTCAGGCAAAGGCCTTATGTTCACCAACCACCACTGCGGTTACAACTCAATCCAAAAACTCAGCACCGTTGAACATGACTATTTAACAGACGGTTTCTGGGCAAAAGACTTCAGCGAAGAACTTCCAGCAGAAGGCATCTCAGCATCTTTCTTAGTACGTATGGAAGACGTGACAGCTGAAATCTTCAGCGTTTTGAACGACACAATGACATGGGCTGAACGCAACAAAGCTATCGCTGTTAAAGCTAAAGAACTTGAAGAAGCAGCATCAGAAGATGGCAAATACAACCCAATCATCAAAGGTTTCTTCGAAGGCAACGAATATTATATGTTCGTATATCAAGTATATACAGACGTACGTCTCGTTGGTACACCTCCTTCATCAATCGGTAAGTTCGGCGGCGACACCGACAACTGGATGTGGCCACGTCACACTGGCGACTTCTCAATCTTCCGCGTTTACGCTGACGCTGAAGGCAATCCAGCTGCATACTCACCAGAAAACAAACCTTTAAATCCTAAACATCATCTCCCAGTCAGCTTAGACGGCGTTAAACAAGATGACTTCACAATGATTTGGGGCTTCCCTGGAACAACAGAACGTTACATGACATCTTTCGGCATCGACTATAACGTAGAATCATTCTACCCAACAATCCACGACATCTTCAAACTCCAAACTGATGTCATGGACGAATTCATGCAAAAAGACGCTGCTGTCAACATCATGTACGCTGACAACAAAGCAGGTCTTGCTAACACATGGAAAAACTTCGAAGGTCAAATGTTGATGCTCCGTAAAAATAAAGTCGCTGAAAGAAAAGCTGAACTCGAAGCTCAATTCACAGAATGGGTCAACGCAAATCCAGCACGCGTTGATGAATATGGCAACGTTTTGAACACATTAGCAGAAAACTACGCATTTGCAGCAGAAGTAACACCTTCTATCTATTATCCTAACTTCGTTTCACAAACAGGTCCTATCGCTATCGCTGCAGAATTCGGCGCTTACGTTGAAACAGCTAACCTCAAAGACAAAGAAGCTGTTAAAGCAGCTGAAGAATCACTCCAAGGCATCGACGCTGACGCTTACTTCGCTGAAACACACAAAGCTTTAGAAGACAAGACCTTAGTTGAAATGTTAAAGTTATATTACAACACATTCGACGCAGAAGCTAACCCAGAATTCTACAACTTGGTTGAAAAGAAATACAAAGGCGACGTTGTTGCTTTAGCTAACGACATCTTAGAAAACTCTATCTTCGCATCAGCTGAATCAATCAAAGCTTTCATCGCAAAACCTAACGCTAAGAAAGTTGAAAAAGACCCAGCTTACGTCGTTTTCAACACAATGATTAACCACATGTTAGGCAGCATCGCTCCTTACCGCGCTTCAATGCAAATCATCGACGAAAACAACCACTTATTCGTTAAAGGCTTACGCGAGTTCTACGCTGAAACACAACCAGGAAAATCTTTATATCCAGACGCTAACTCATCATTACGTATGAGCTACGGCTCTGTTCGAGATTACCAACCAGCTGACGCTGTTCAATATGACTATGTATGTACAGCTAACGGTATCCTCGAAAAATACGTTCCTGGCGACTATGAATTCGACGTTCCTCAAAGACTCCTCGACCTCATCAACGCTAAAGACTTCGGTCAATATGCTGACGAAAACGGCGAGTTGATCGTTTGCTTCCTTTCAACAAACGACATCACTGGCGGTAACTCAGGCAGCCCTATCATGAACGCTAAAGGCGAACTCATCGGCCTCGCATTCGACGGCAACTGGGAAGCTATGAGCGGCGACATCAACTTCGAACCAAAATTACAACGCACAATCAACGTTGACGCTCGCTACGTATTGTTCGTCATCGACAAATTCGCTGGCGCAACAAACCTCATCGACGAATTGACAATCGTTAAAAGCAATTGATAACAGCAGAGACGTATCACACGACACAATTAGAAATAAACAATATGTCGTTGATGCGTCTTTATCAAGTTGAAAATTGAAAACTGAAAGTTGAAAATTAGAGACGTGTCATCATGATACGTCTCTTTTTTTATTAGCCCAAAAACCAATCCTCACTCCTGAATCTCTGAATTCCTCATCTTGGCGTTCCGGCTATCGCCGTCGGGCTTTCCGCTATATCTTTGCTCGCTTCCGGCTACGCCTCCGCTCGCAAAGGATGCCGCTCCAATCCCTAACGCGTTAGGCGCTCTAGAATCTTAAAACGCTAACACACATCTACATACATCAAAAAAAATAGAGCAGCGAATCTCTCGTTGCTCTATTTTTCATTTATAGAAGTCCCCTATACCTTATTTATATTATTAAGCTTTTTTTCTGCTTGAAATTGAGATAAGGACACTACCTAAAATACCAGCTGATAACGAAGCTGCCAAGATAGATATCTTGCCTAAATTGCGCAAATGCATTGTCATATCTGGTGCAAGCTCGCTAAATGAAAGAGTATCAACGAATATTGACATTGTAAAACCAATACCGCCGAGACATGCAACAGCGAAGAGTTTCTTCCATGTAGCACCGTTTGGCATTTCACCTACTTTCAACTTGATAGCAATCCAGCTTGCAATAGTGATACCTACTGGTTTTCCAAGTAATAATCCGCAGAAAATGCCGAGACCTACAGAACCCATATCTGGTGAATATTGGAAGAAGTTAAGATAACTCAAATCTGGAATTACAACGCCAGCGTTAGCGATAGCGAAGATAGGCATAATCACGAAGTTAACCCATGGTGTCAATGCATGTTCCAAACGATAACTCATACCCACTGAGCCGCTTGCAACATTACTGATACTTTTAAGACATATTTGCTGATCGTGGTTTGGTGTCTCACTGTCATCATGTAATTTTTCTATCATATAATGATAATGTGCAGTCTTTCTGTCGAAATATGAACGAGAATAACGAGCCTTCATAGGAATCATCATAGCCATAACGACGCCTGACATTGTTGCGTGGATACCAGCGTAATAGAACAAAATCCATACTACTATCGCAGGAACGAGATAATAAATCATTCGTTTGACGCCAGCTTTATTAAGCAAGAATACGAGGAACAAGATACCGAATGATATCAATAAGAGTGTCAAATTGATTGCGCCTCCGTAGAAAAACGCTACGACCAAGATAGCGCCTAAGTCGTCGGCAATAGCAAGCGCTGTAAGGAAAATCTTCAATGAGACTGGCACTCTGTCGCCGAGCATCGACATGATACCGATAGCGAAGGCAATATCAGTCGCTGTTGGAATACCCCAGCCGCTACCCGCTGCTGTTCCAGCATTGAAGCATGAATAAATAAGAGCTGGGAAAAGCATACCGCCAGCAGCTGCTATGACTGGCAACATCGCCTTCTTGACAGTTGACAACTCACCACAAACAATCTCACGCTTGATTTCAAGACCTACACAGAAGAAGAACACAACCATCAAAATATCGTTGATGAATTTCTCAACAGACATGTCTTTTGGGAAAAGCCATTCATGACCTTCAGACTGTACTGAGATAGATAATTTTGTGTGTAAGAAATGATGATAAGCCTCTTTTGTAAATGGAAGGTTTGCCAACAACATGGCAATAACTACACAAAGCATCAAAAGAGCTCCTGAAAACCATGGCTTTGCCATGATACGGCTACTACCCACACCAAACACATGTTGGTATCTTACTCGGGTGTAATGTTGAAAAATTCTCATAATCTTTTAATTTTATTTATAAAAAATACTTAATTCACTAATTTATAAATATTATTAAATAAATAATATCATTTTTAAATTAAGTCGCAAAAGTAGTAAATATTTCATATCAATTCACAATTCATAATGCATAATTCTCAATTATATTTGTAAAATCAAAAAAAAACATCATAAGTCTTTTCCGTTAAAAACTGCCGCAAAAAAGTTTAACAAAATTCACTTATATATCAAAAAAATATTGTATCTTTGCGCACTGAAATAATGGGGCATTAGCTCAGTTGGCTAGAGCGTTTGACTGGCAGTCAAGAGGTCATGAGTTCGATTCTCATATGCTCCACAAACGTCAAGAGAATACTTTTCAAGTGTTCTCTTTTTATTTGATTACAAATGGATTCTTCAGTATTAAAATTTTCCGACATCGTTGCAGCTCGCAGTACATTGAGAGGCATCGCAAAGTTAACATCTATAAGTCATTCTAAATCATTTTCTCAAATGTCTGGCGCCAATATCTTCATGAAATTGGAGAATATGCAGACAACAGGCGCTTTTAAAGTAAGAGGTGCATACAACAAATTAGCAAATCTATCACCTGAAGAAAGAGCCAAAGGCGTTGTTGCAGCATCAGCAGGCAACCATGCACAAGGCGTAGCTTTCTCAGCAACAAAACTCGGCATACAAAGCACCATCTTCATGCCTATCTTCACACCTCCTTTGAAGGTCCTCGCAACAAAAGGCTACGGCGCCAACGTGGTGCTCACCGGCGAGTCGTTCGACGACTCATTCCTCGCATCACAGGAATACACCAAGCAGCATGATGCTTCATATATCCATCCTTTCAACGACCCGCTCATCATCGCTGGCCAAGGCACTATAGGATTGGAGATATACGAACAACAGCCTGACGTTGACGCTGTCATCGTGCCAATCGGCGGCGGCGGTCTCATCGCAGGTATCGCAATGGCGATAAAAGAGATGAATCCTAAGGTAAGAGTCATCGGCGTCAACGCTGCTGGCGCTGCCTCTATGGTGGCATCAAGAAACGCCAATGAAATAGTCTCTCTCCCATCTGTATCAACAATCGCCGATGGTATCGCAGTGAAGACTCCAGGCACACTCACCTTCGACATCATCCAGAAATACGTCGATGACATCGTAAGCGTGACCGACACCGAGATAGCACACACAGCATATCTCTTGCTCCAACGCGGCAAGTTGCTCGCTGAGCCAGCAGGCGTCACCTCTGTGGCAGCAGCGCTCTTCAACAAAGTGGATCTCAAAGGCAAAAACGTCGTCCCTGTCGTTAGCGGCGGCAATATCAACATGCGACTCCTCGAACAGATAATAGAAAAAGGCATGGTGGAAGAAGGTCTCAGAGCTTCTATCAGACTCATAATCCCTGACCAGTCAGGCGAGCTCAAGAGAGTTCTCTCTATATTCGAAGGCCTTAAAGTCAATATCTACGACATCAAACACGAACGCTCATTAAGCAGAGTGGAAGTAGGTAAGTCGTTGGTGACAATAAGCATGAACCTCCAAGATCAAAAACAACTCGACACTATCATGACGATGCTCCAAGAACACGGCATCAACTGCGAAGTAGCATCTTGATTCAGGAACTCAGGAATTTAGGGTATCAGGATTTTAGGATTTTAGAAATATTGAAAAAATCTCGATTTTTTAATCGGGATTTTTTTTGTTTTTTAAAATATTAGTTTATAACTTAGCAGTCTGGAAATAAACGTATTAATAATCTTTAAAAACATACTGCTATGTGGAAAGCAATTAAACGAATCTTCTTTATTGCATTGGCGTTTGCATTGATGATAGTCTTTCATCGATTCAGCGTAAGCAAATTCAACATGACAGATAAAACTGTCAATTTAAAGGAGGCAATATCTACATCCTACAAAGACTACTCACTATCAAGTTTTAAAGTTGAGAAAGACAAGATGATGGATTATGCGAAAATCCTGCATCAGAAAGAACTTGCAGAAGGCAAGACCGATGACGAGTTCAAGGGATTTACCATTGTCTCCTATTGCTGGAAGGCATTAGACGAATACCAAGAGGAAATCAATGTCACCAATAGTCTCTCGTTGTTTCTACCTTTGATAGCTGCAATTATGATATTAGTAGCTATTATAGTCTCTATACGACTCGGATTAAGCGCAATAAGAAAACTTGATTTTGACAACGACGCAACAGCATATTAAGGAGGATGTATTATGGCAAATTATAGAGATTCAAAAAAGATTAGTTTCTCCCAAGCGGAAGAAAATCGTTTCCGTCAGTTATTCAACGATTGGGCGAGTTCGATAAAAGGTTACAATCGTAACAAATTAGGCAACCAACTGAAGATTGTTGAAGTGTGGGACACTCCTATATATCGAGGTTTGCTTAAAACACAATATGACAACCGTACGCTCAAGCAAACATACGAAAGAATTGGCGGAAGAACGTTCCCACCAAGGACCATAAGCACTGAATCGCAGATAAATCGTTGGTCTTTGGCATCACCTCCTAAAGACTTTTCCAACAATGAGAAATCGTATTTGGTACCTGGTTCACAATATATTGACGGATGTCATACTTGTCATGCCACAGGCAAGGTTAATTGTAGCAGATGTAGCGGTAAAGGTACTATTACAGTTCCATATACTGTAAAACAACCTTGTCCGAAATGTGGAGGCAGAGGTTCTGTTCAAGTTACTAATAGAGAACTCGAACAATACAACACCAGTGAAGGATTGAAAGCTCGTTATGTGGATAAAACAAGGACTGTCAGTTGCTCAAGTTGTAGTGGCAGAGGTTATCATGAAGTTCAATCATATAAAGAAGAACCTTGTCCTACATGTCACGCCACCGGAAAAGTGACATGCGACACTTGTGGCGGCGATAGAAATCTTGTAAGATACTGGCAGTTGCATTGCAGTCATTATACTAAGACTTACGTTGATTATCGTTTCCCTGCACAGGTTCCTTCCGACGAAGTTCCAAAAATTATAAAGTTGTTCAACAACAGCACTCCTTGGCGTGTGATGGAAAAAATGAATGTCGAGAAAGAAAATTTCGACAAAAATGATTTGGCATCACGCCCGATAGTCGGAAGCATGTTGTCTAAATTGCCTAACAAAGTTGAACATCTTACGCATACTGTTGTCTGTTTCAATCTTTTGGAATCGTGCGAATGTGAAGCAAAGACCGTAGTCTATGAAGTTGATAGAAAGAAATACACATGTATTCTACTTGGTTCCGACTGGAAATTGATAACGGTGACATCGCCGGTGTCGGATCACATGGATGATTTGAAAGACAAGGTCAACAGATATGTATCTCTTCGTCAGTTTGGAAAGGCGTGGAGTGTGTTACAGAAAGTCAACAAATTCCCTCAGGCTGGTTCTAAAGAAGCAAAGATGCAGAAGCAATTAGAGGAAAGAATGGCGTTGATGTCACGTTTAGGAGCCAACTTTGCGATAGTGTTATGCGCCATCTTCTTAGCACCTTTGTTATATACACTTTATGAATCAGAATTTTATGCTATCTGGACGCATTGGATTATTGATAAGTTCAATATCAGAATTGTATCAATGATGTTGTTATCGTTGATTTTTGTCATGTATTACAGCATGAGATTTTGTAAAGAAGGCATGCCAGAATTTGCATATAAGGTTGCGTCGCCAATAAGTCGTTTCATCAGAGGTTTTATGGTAGGAACAGGTAAGTTTGTCTTCTATGCAGCGATAGCGATAATATTGACATATATCGGAATAACGCCATTAGTAAGTCAGTTGATATATATAGCATTTACTATTATTTTTATGATAATATTTCTTATTGTAGGAATATTTAAGTAGGATATTTATTTGAAGAAAACTTCATATTGTTAAACCTAAAATCTTACAGTCATGAAAAAGTTGTTTTTAATTATGTTCTTTATGGCATTCGTATCAGTCAATGCCTATTCGCAATCAGATGATAGCGACAACGCAGTTTACTCAATGGTTGATGAAAGGGCTCAATTTCCAGGAGGACAAAACGAGATGCTTAAGTACCTTCAAGAAAACCTTCAATATCCAGAAGCTGCAAAAGCCAACAACGTGCACGGAAGAGTGATAGTCAAATTCATTGTTGAACGTGACGGTTCTTTGAGCGATATCAAAGTAATGAAAGGTATTGGCAGCGGATGCAATGAAGAAGCGATTCGACTTATACAGTCAATGCCTAAATGGAAACCTGGTAAAAATAAAGGTAAAGAAGTCAGAGTTTCAATGGTGGTACCGGTAAATTTCTAGAAATTCAGGAATTGAGGTTTGAAGAACTTCAAAATTAGTTCAAAGCTCAATGGTTCAAAGTTCAAAGTTCAAAGTTCAACAAAGATTCGTCAATGTCGCGGAAATCGCTGATGTTGACGATTTCTTTTTCTTTTAATATGACGAATGTAGGAAAGCGTCCTAGAGTGATATCGACGGCCTCGTGCGGCATGATATGCCAATAAGAACATCCTTCGGTCATCGTCTCTTCCCTGAAGTTCAAGATGCCTTCACGGCTGCCCCAGATGAAGATATTCACATTATCTTGACTTATACCGTTGTTCTTCATCATCAAAGAAAGTTTCTTGACGCCCAGACGACAATATTTACATCCAGAGCTGACAATAGCGACGATCTTATCGCCTTTAGTCTCAAATGCAGAAATTGAATCGAAGACGATGTCGTTCTCAACGAAATCCATCGCAACGAGCTTGTCGAAAGACTCATAAAAATCAACAGTACTTATCTCATTCTCTGTGGAATAAATCATCTTATAGACAGAATCCATCGGCGTTACGACAAAAGGAAGCATCACCGCAACGACCAGCAATACTTTTCTAAAGTCTATGAGTCTATGAGTCAACAAGTCAATAAGCTTACTTATAGTCTTGTGGTCTTGTGGTCTTGTAGTCTTAATAAAAAACAACGCTCCTATAACGGCAACGTTCTTGATAATAGATTCTATCGGACTCAGCTCCACCAAATCGCCGAAGCAATGGCAGTTGTCGTCGTTTCTAAAAATCATGACATAAACCAGGAATAAAGTAAAGAGAATCTGTACGCTTAAAGTCGCTCGCCATGTGAATTTATAACACATCTTGAATATCAGCAGCAGACCGATGACAAGTTCTCCAGCGATGAGCAGTCTTGAGAATAATGTAGTAAGCAGAAAATTCAGAATATCAAAGCTATAGACATAAATCTCAAAATTATCTATGGATATTAATTTAAGTATGGCAGCGATGATAAACATGCTGCCAATACCATATCTTGCAATTTCTTTAAGGATATTTATTTTCAATTTCTATTTGTTACATTTTCATTCAAAGCCTGATAAATCATATTCTTCAGTCTCATCGTTTCTTGAACAACATGAACTTTATCATCTTCGCCTTTAGGGTCATTCATATCAAGATTCTTCTTCATCCTGAAACGGAATTTCATATCATCGAGGTTACCATCAATCTCAATACCCAATCTTCTGAACATCCATGGTTTAGAGATACCTAACTTATAATCGAATGTCATATCTATGTTATGTCTTCCGCCCACGACAGCTTGATATTTATCGAGGGTGATGAGTGTCGGATACACGTCTATTTCATTTTTAAACACTGTTATTTCAGCAGATAGCTCATCAATCTGATTATGGTCTTTATCTTTGAAACGAAGCATTCTAGCTATTTTTCTGAACGTTTCATTATCGAGGACAACCAAATCCTTTCCATGAATTGCCGTTGCGCCTTTCAATGTAGAGACTTTCATTTCATATTTAGAATTAAGATAAGTCTCAGCTGCTATATGAAATTCAGCTTTACCTGAGAACGCGCTCAACATCGGAACGAGAGTGTCGAGTTCTGGAATTATGTTAAGCATTTCAGCAATATCAATTTCAAGCAGATGGAAGTCAAAGCCAAGATATAGATGGTTTCTGCGTGACGATTTATACATCGCCGTGAGCATCATCGTCGCTGCGTCACTTGTGAAGCCCATTTCATTCAACACCAGAATGCCGTCTTTCACTGTCAAGCTGCCGCCAATATCAGCAATGCTCATCTCGCCTGCTGTGGCTTTTTCTATTTTGGTGTTAAGAGTAATATCAACGCCAAGCGGAACCATAAACGGCTCTTGTTCCTCTGCTATCGTATCTGTTATCACGACCTCTTCCGCCACCATTGTAGTGTCGCCCATGCCGCTGAATATCTCCATCATCTGGTTGACATCGGTATAATGAGAGATAAAGTCGAGATTACCTTTCAGGAGAGCTTTCTTTCTAAAGAACTCATCCACATTGACAAATTTTCCCTGCATCTCAAAGTCAGTGTTGCCTAACACGATGCTGCTGTTCTTTATTTCGATGCCTGTAGTATCATAATTGAAATCTATTGAAGGAATATAAACCGGCATTGGGAGGCTGCTCATCGCGAACACTGCGTTGTTGAATTGTATTCCAGCATGTGGATTCCATTGCAGAAGAAGATTTTCCTGTTCGTCGTCATAGTCAGCCGACACATTAAATCCTATTTTTTCTGTCACAAAACTCATCTCTTCACCCATTTCAAATGCCAAGCTATCTCCGGAATAAACAGCGATATATGAAGCGTCATCATCTTCTTTCATAAACATAGCGAGCGTTCCTTGAGGATTGCTGGTAAAGAAATTCATATCGTCCATGGCAGCTTCAATTCTTGAGAAAGAATAATCGGCGAAGACCGACATAGGCTCTTTTTCGTCGAGGACATTTGAAATCTGCGCGTCGATTTTATAATCTTTAAGACTTGTCACTATCATATCCGAGACTTTTGCATCGAAGTTAGCGCCGCTTATCTCGACAGCTGCCAAGCTGTTAGTCAAATCTTCTGAAGCTGTATTAGGCAATGTAAGGTCGATATTTAACTTATCGCTATTAATAACGATAGTGTCGCAATAAACCACATTCATGTTTTCCCATTGCATATTGCCATCAACCTTAGCATCCATAAAGTCCATCGTTGAAAGCTGATGGCTGTTGACTTTGGCATTGCCGTCAAGCTTCACCATACCTTTAGCTACGATTCCTTCAGGCATAAAAGACTGAAGTTCGTCGAGGTCGGCTTTTGCTTTAAGGTTGATGTCGCAATACATTTTATCCATCACGTCTTTCACGGTGCCAGAGGCAGACAGTGATGAGTTTGACATATTGGCGTTGAATGAGTTGATATATATATCGGATTTATCATTAAGGTCAAGGTCAGCTTTTATTGAAGTATTGAGATTTGTTATTGGATAAGGAAGCATTTCTGGCATAGCAAGCATTCCGTTATCATATTTTATCTCCGCACTGACATTAGGCATTGACTTTTCGTTATAAACGCCTTTCACGTCAGCGGAAAATTGCAATTCGCCTTTCACATCTATTCCGGCGAGTAATTCTTCACGCATCGAAGCTGGGATAAGCTCGATAAGTCTTTCTATTATTAAGGTATTTGTTTTGACGCTAAGGTCAACAGTGATATTATCGTCTGGCATGGCAGCATCGCCGACAAAATCGACAACAATATCATTAAGAGCGAGTTGAGATTTTCCGAACTCGACATTCATGGTGCTTAAAGTCGCATTGAGAGGAGAGATGAATCTGATGTCAGCATCTTTAAGCAAGGTTTCATCGTCCATTGAGAACGAGAGTCCGTTAACGGCAAATTCAACATTGCCAGAAACGTTATCGTAATCGTTGACGTCGCCTTTATATCTAAAGGAGAGGGTGTTGTATTCAGCTCTTTGTCCTTCGCTTTCATAAAAAAGGACAGAAGAAGAAGCCTTGACGTCGGCTTTAACATTATCGCCGCGCATCTCAGCTACTCCTTCTGCTTTTAATTCGTTAAGTTTTACGGCCATTGACATTGAATCTGACTTTTGTTGATAAACGATTTGGTTCATCGACAATTTCATGTTTCCGGCAATGATGTCGTTTTTCATTTTTCCTTTTGCCGCCATGTTCAAACCATTGATATCAGCGATCATTCCCACTGAGAAGTCGTTGTAACTCATGTCAACATTATTTAGCTTGAGCGACACTAAATCGATGGCATAAGCCAGTTCCGAATTCTCTTCGATGGTATCAGGTTCTGACGGAGGGAAAATATCCAAATTAGAGTTTCCGTTTTGATCGATGAAGAGGTTGACATAACCGCCGTTAAGACGACATTCATCGATAATGATTTGATTTTCTTTAAGAAATTTGTCAATATCCACTGTAACAACACATTCATCAATATATGCTAATGTATCAGATGGGCTTCCTTCCATCGGATTGACGAGCACGACATCACTGATTTTCAATCCAACTTTTGGGAAAGACTTAAAAACAGAGAGGTCAGCCTTTTCTATATTGAAATCGCAGTTGATAAAATTAGGAGCCTGTTTGTTAACTATTGCAGTCAATCGCGCTGGAGTCACCACAAACCAGCATGCGACCATCACTGTCAACAGTACGAGTCCCAACAAAGCGCCCAAGCTTATCAGTGTTATTTTCAGCGGCTTATTCATAAATCATTCAGCTCTAACGAGGTCGTAAGTAGCTCTGTATCCGTTGTTATTATATTTGAAGTTTGTTGCAGTAAGTTCCAAGATATTACAATATTGAGGCACTACGCCGCCAATTTCCATTTCGTAATATTTGAAGAACTTATCTTCAGCGCCTTCATCAAATTCCCAAGTAAACACAGAAGCTTCATCTTCCTGCACGTCATCATTGAGGTCCCATTCTTTGCCGGTGCCATCGGCGTAATACACTTCGAAGTATTTTGCGTCGCTGGTCATCCATTTACCGACAATCTGATCTTTTTCAATGTTAGCTGTTCCATCTGTTCCGCATGATGACATGAAGACAGCCAAGAACAACATAGCTATAAATCCTAACTTTTTCATATTAATTTTTGTTTAATATTTCTTGATTATTTAGCAGCAATCATTTCTATTTCAACGAGGACTTCTTTAGGAAGTGTTCTGACAGCAAAAGCAGCTCTTGCTGGAGGGTTTTGAGCAAAACGTTTTCCATAGACTTCGTTCATTGCTGCGAAGTTAGCCATATCGCTGAGCAAGCATGTCGATTTCACTACGTTATCGAATGTGTAACCAGCTTCTGTCAAGATACCTTCAAGGTTTTTCATGACTTGTTCTGTTTGCTCATAGATGCCGCCTTCAACGATGTCGCCTGTTTCAGGATTGATAGGAATCTGTCCTGAAATAAACAACATTCCGTTGACCTCTATAGCCTGGCTATAAGGGCCAATTGCACCAGGTGCATTTTTTGTTGCAATTACTTTTTTCATTTTTTAATAATTTTATTGGTTAAACAATTATTTTATCCATTTGTCAAATTCATTCATACGTTCTGTGACTTTTCTTATATAGTTCTGTGTCTCAGGAAGTAATTTTCTTTCAAAATATTTAAACAGGTCTTCATACGACATTGCGTTTATCTGAGGTATCGCTTTTTGTATTTTGGTGTCACCGCGCAATGACCTTGACACATTACCTGCTCCGGTGTTATATGAAGCTATCACGCATAAGTCGCGGCTTTTAGGGTCAGCGACTTCAGAATAGTAGCGTTTTCTCAAGAGATATAAATAATGTACGCCCATTTCTATATTATTTTCTGGTTCATAGAGGTAGTTGGCTGTTGGTGTTGAGAAAGATTTTTTAAGACTCTGGGCGCAGTCTTTTCCAGCAGAGCTTGGCACTATCTGCATCAGTCCGTATGCTGGGACATGAGATTTAGCTTTTGGGTTAAACGACGACTCAGTCTGCATCACTGCCAACACCATCGCTGGGTCAACGCCGTATTTATGGCAATATTTTTCCACTTCGTTTTTATATTTCTCGGCTCTTGTCCTGATATGATCTGGAGCCAAATCCAATTTCACCTGGATAACCTGACGTTCTTTTCCGTCGTCGCCAGTTATCTCTTTCTTCTCTATCACTACTTCTTTAGCGATTTCTTTAGCTGTAACGTTGACATTTTCTTCCGTAACGACAACGCCAGAAGGTGTTTTCACTTGATCTTCGAGAACTGGTGTTTCCTGCAGAGGCAAGGCTTTTTCTTTTGAAGTGTCGTAGTCTTTGGTTTTTCCTTTGCTTATTACAAGCTCTTTGATTTTCTGTTCTACCTTTTTCTCCAGTTTCTCTTCCGATTTCACTTCTTCAGGTGTTACAATTATCTCTATAGTTGCTTCGCCTTTCTCAAAATCGACGCTGCTTCTGCTCTTTCCGTCATCAGAATATTCAACCCACTCTTTATCAGTGCTTTCAACAACATTATCATTACCCCAAATAGCATTCATTTTCTTGATAAAACTGTTGTAAGCTTCTGTCTCTGCCTTTAAATATTCTTCATATTCATTCTCCATTTGTTTAACAGAATTGTCAAATTCCTGTTTCATGGAATTAAACGCTGCCTCTTGTTCTCTCTTAAATCTTTCAAAATCAGATTCAACTTGAGCATAAAGCACATTCATGCTTAATGCAAGAAATAATATGAGAAGAAGTTTTTCCATAAGCGGTCGTTTAATACCGCAAATGTAAAATAAATACTTTACAATACAAAGAATTATTGAACTTTAATTTATTAACATTCTTTTGTTAATAAAATCTCCAACTTTAGGCTTTTGACTTTAGGGGACTTCTATAAATTCCCCGTTTAAATAATTTTTGACAGTAACAGTTAAAACTTTTGCATGCTTTATGTTTTTTCTTGGAATCTTTTCGCCTTTCTTTCAATCACATAGCTCGCTATGTTCTTTCAAGAAAAACAAAA
>JAFYNK010000018.1 GCA_017548125.1 Bacteroidales bacterium
ATAGTGAAAATATGCGATAAACTATAGATAGTCAATTAGTTGCCCCCCCATTTTCTTTAAAAATATTTTTTTAAAGAGTTTGGAAGTTAGAAATAAAAATATAACTTTGTGGAACTAAAATTAAAGGTATGGAGAATGTTAAAAACGACATACAGATTCTAGGGAAAAACAAGTTCATAGAATACGTCTCTCGATAAATCGTCTGATTGACGAATTTATCGGGAGATTTTTTTAAGAAATAAATCAAACTACAGATGTGGAAAAATGGGTTCTATCCATTGATGTAGGAAAATTGATAATAAATAGAACCTGTCATTACAAATAAACACACTTATACTACTGTTATGAAGAAAGCATTATTAATTACTGCAATTATGGTGATTGCATCAGTCTTGAAATCACAAGACATAGATGCAGGCTGGTATCTTTTCCCTGATACCTCTAATGTCGATAAATATTGGGGATTAACATCGGTGGTTGAGGCAAATGATGGCAACTATGTAATGCCAATGTATAGCTATTCCAATTATTGTAAATCTAATGATAAATTCCATATACTTAAAATCAGTGCTGACGGTGTGCTTATTGATAAAATGGATTTTGACATTGAAAACGATTATTTGTTGAATGATATCGTTCTTGACACATGGAATGATACTATAAACGTTTTCCTGCATTATATAGGAGTACATCGTAACTGTTCCAAAATAATGCATTCTTATGTTTTGCAGGACTTTACATTGACAGGTTTTAGGGAAATATGGTCGGCAGATTTTGAAAAACCGATGACTACTGATTTGTTGGGAAATTTTAGACCATTGATTGACAATGAAGGCAATAGAACAATATCTTACACATATTCCAGCGACGAGGTCTCAAATGTATATCCTGAATACGGGAAAATTCTTTTCCTAAAATTAGATGTCTCTTGTAATGTGATATTTGAAAAATGGCTGGATTGTTCTGAATTGAATTATAACCACATGAGTATGGTATGCTATACATTCAATGAAGACACCACCAATTATAATGTGATGCTGAAATTAGACAAATCTCCATGGAATTGCCAATATGTTCTTGACAATGAATTCAATCTTATAGATACACTATATTATGAAAAAGAAAGTGGAATGAATTACTGGGAATTTTCGGATCAGCAAGCATATAGTCAAAATCCCAACAATGGAAAAATATACTGTATGACACATGTCGCTCACCCGACAATGAAGTATGAACTTGCTGTATTTATGCTAGACAAGACAAATATGAAGGTTAAAATGATGCAATGCACAGATACTCCAGATAATATATGTAATACTACTGGACTAGGCAATTTCTTGGCATATTCAAAAAAAAGCGATATTTATGGAATGGGAATTTATGATTGGGATTATCATTCAAATAACTCGGCAAAGTATGAATGTAAATTGTATTTAGTACGCTTCGACGAAAATCTTAAAAAATTGGATGAATGGTTTTATGAAATCGAAGAGGAATATTTGCATTATTTTGATCATATTTATTGTACGGAAACAGATGATATTGTTGTTACAGGAAGAGTTGTTAAAGATCGAATAGGTAAACCTTGTATCGTCAAATTCCCCGCATCAGCTTTTAATCCTGACAACATCGAAGAAGCACACGCTCATAATCTTCATCTTGCCGTCGCTTATCCAAATCCTGGCGGTGATGTGATGAACATAAGAACTGGGTTGAGAAATGCTGTTTTATCGGTTTACGATATTAATGGAAGAAAAATCCATGAACAGGAAATAGCAGACGACGTCACTTCGGTAGATGCTTCTAAATGGCAAAGTGGAACTTACGTTTGGAAATTAGGAATTAGGAATGAGGAATTAGGAATGAAGGAAGTGGAGAGCGGAAAGTGGGTAAAGTAGGAACTGAGGAATTGAGGAACTGAGGAACTGAGGAGTTCAGGGTAATAGGGATTCAGGAATTCAGGGTTTGAATTTTGGAGTTTTGAAATAGTCCCGTTAGGGACGACAGTTCCTAGGCAGGTATGGAGAGCGAAGCTCGGAATGCCTGCTATAAAGACCAGTTATTAATCAGAGTGCCGAAGGCACGACAGAAAAAATCATCCATATTCTGTCGCGCTTTCGGCGCTTTGATTATTTTTGTGTAAACTTTTGCAGGGGTTCCGCGCTACGCGCTTCACTGCCAGCCAAGTCAAGTCTCTCGCAAAGGCGCAAAGTATCGCAAAGTAGTTCTCTGCGTTGCTCTGCGTTTTTGCGAGAAAGGAAAACACTTCGACAGGTTCAGTGACCTGGTTCAAAGCTCGCGGCTCAGAGCTGGCAGCCCCTCTGCGTTAGGGATTGGAGCGGCATCCTTTGCGAGACGCAGCGATAGCGGAGGCGAACAAAGATATAGCGGAAAGCCCGACGGCGGAGCTGTAAGCGGAGCCGGAACGCCCAAGAAAATGACTAATGGCAAAAGACTAATGACTAAAGTTTAAGGTTTAAGGTTCAGAGTTCAACGGCTCAATGGCTCAAAGTTCAATGGTTCAAATGTTTCCCCTCTAATCCCTCTAATCCCTTTACGCCTCTCACCCCTCTAAAAAAACTTTAGCCATTAGCCATTAGCCATTAGCCTTTTTTCCTATCTTTGCATTCTTAGAAAAAATTAATATAAAACACCATATCATGAACGAAAAATTAAAACAAAAAGACCTCCCTTATTTGGTAGCAGATATGGATCTCGTCGATTGGGGAAGAAAAGAAATAGAAGTATCAGAACATGAAATGCCAGGTTTGATGGCGCTTCGTAAGAAATATGGTACAGAGAAACCTCTCGCTGGCGCTCGTATCAGCGGTTCTTTGCACATGACAATACAGACAGCAATCTTGATTGAGACATTGGTTGAACTCGGCGCAGAAGTACGCTGGGCAAGCTGTAACATCTTCTCAACACAAGATCACGCTGCAGCAGCAATAGCAGCAGCCGGCACAGCTGTATTCGCTTGGAAAGGCGAGTCGTTGGAAGACTACTGGTGGTGCACAATGAGAGCTCTCACATTCCCTGATGGCAAAGGTCCAGATTTGATCGTTGACGATGGTGGCGACGCAACTTTGTTGATCCACAAAGGCTACGACTGCGAAAACGACCCATCTCTCATGGACGTTGAGCCAAGCAACGCTGAAGAAGCAGCTCTTATGTCAGTGATCAAAGCTACTTACGCAGAAAATCCTAACCACTGGCACGAAGTCGTAGCTAACTGGAAAGGCGTTTCTGAAGAGACAACAACAGGCGTTCACCGTTTGTATCAAATGAAAGAACAAGGCAAACTCCTTGTTCCTGCTATCAATGTTAACGACAGCGTTACAAAATCAAAATTCGACAACCTCTACGGCTGCCGCGAATCTCTCGCCGACGGTATCAAACGCGCTACCGACGTTATGCTCGCTGGTAAAGTCGTCGTCGTTCTCGGCTATGGCGATGTTGGTAAAGGCTGCGCTCACTCAATGCGCTCTTACGGTGCAAGAGTCATCGTGACAGAAATCGACCCTATCTGCGCTCTCCAAGCTGCGATGGAAGGCTTCGAAGTCACAACAGTGGAAGAAGCAGTTAAAGAAGGTAACGTTTATGTTACATGTACAGGCAACCGCGACGTCATCACTCTCGAGACAATGCTCCAGATGAAAGACCAAGCTATCGTATGTAACATCGGTCACTTCGATAATGAAATTCAAGTATCAGCTTTGGAAAATCTTCCTGGCGTCAAGAAAGTCAACATCAAGCCACAAGTTGACAAATATATCTTGCCAAACGGCAACTCAATATTCATCCTCGCTGAAGGTCGTTTGGTTAACCTCGGCTGTGCAACAGGTCACGCAAGCTTCGTAATGAGTAACTCATTCACTAACCAGACTTTGGCTCAGTTAGATTTATGGAAGAACAGAGGCAACTATCCTGTTGACGTCTATTGCTTGCCAAAATATCTCGATGAAGAAGTAGCAAGATTACACCTCGAAAAAATCGGTGTCAAATTGACTAAACTCACACAAGAACAAGCAGATTATATCGGAGTTCCTGTTGATGGCCCATTCAAATCAGATATTTACAGATATTGATATAAAAAGTAACAGCATTGCGAATCTCGCAATGCTGTTTTTAATGAAAATTGTGATAAAGTCGTTATTAATTGTATATTCTTAAAGAGTGTCCGTCATATTGGGTGTGATATTGAATCAAAGGATAGCCGTGATAACCTTCCGTGATTATATGACCGTCTAAAATGCTGTATTTCACATCAAGACATGTGTCAACGACGAAAGGAAAATCTACAATCAGTCTGGAATATTCCCCACAATGATCAGGCTCGTTAGGCGATTGTCGCTCGTAAGCCTTGAACTCGTCCCAAGAATATCGAAGTATGATGATGCCGCGACTCTGAGGCGGCGCTGTGACGTACATCCAACCCATCGTGGTGTTCAGCTCATAATACATCGTTGAGTTGGGGTAAATCTCAAAGTTGATATAAGCATCAGGGGTGTTGGGATTGTACGGAGTGTCGTCGCATGAGAACATGCTCAACATAAATAATAATATGACAAAAATATTTTTCATAATCGGAAAACAAAAATACAACTTATTTGTTTAATCAGTAAAAATAATTGAAAGTATAACATCTTTAACTAAAAAATATTGTTTCGTATGCATAAACGTTCATTAATTGCGACTATGTTGTTTGCCGCTTTGTTCTTTTCATCATGTTCTTTGAAAAAAGATGTGACGATACCAGATGGAAATCGCGCTGTGGCTTATGAATATATGACTGAAGATGCTGAAGAAGTCGTTTTGCCAGATTCAGAGCAACAATCCTTGAATAGTGGCGGAGTGCCTTATGAGGAATTGAAAAGAAGACATTATGAGATGCAGTCGGACGTGACCAAAAAAATGATGAAAGAAAATGAAAAGAGAAGCAAGAGAGACACTCCGATAAAAAAGAAGTCGTTGTTTAATTTTGGCAAGAAAAAATCTTGCATGGAAGCAAATGACGCAGTGATTAAAGATGGTGTAAGAGATGTGAAGTGATGAACAAGAATGCCATTGGTTATATTGTCCTTTTATTTATGTTGCTGATATTTCGTGCCGAGGTGTCAGGACAAAATAATACTTTGGCGTCATACGTCCTTAATAAGGATATTTCAAATAAAACAGAATCTAGTAGTTATCTTAGTTCTAAAATCGTTACCGCAATCGCTCAGGATGAAAATGGAATGATGTGGTTCGGAACAAAACGCGGCTTGAACTCATTCGACAGTTATAATTTTGAGGAATACAATCAGCTCGATGGAATTATCAATGCCACAATCAACGACATGCTTCCATGTGGCGACACTCTTTTCATCGCAACGGAAAAAGGTCTCTGTATCTATAATATTAAAAAGAAACAGGCAACGAACTTCTTCGCTGAAACAGACTCCTTGATGCTGCCCGATAATTATATCTTTCATATAACGCCGCCAGTAAATAACAGAATTACAATATGTACCAAAAGCGGAACATCGGTATATGACCTCGCAACTAAAGAGTTTTACATACCTAAAATTAATAACTACTTCCCCGAATATGAGGTGCGTCAAATCGAACATATAGACGATGACAACTCTTGGTGGCTGGCAACGTCAAATGGTCTGGTCAGATACCAAGATGAGAATCAGTCAATAAAACATTTCTATTATATCAAAGATGTTAAAAAGACATTGCCTGACAATAATCTACGATGCATGTATAAAATGAATAACTCGAAAATATTCATAGGAACAGCAAACGGATTGTGTCTCCTCGATGTTGAAAACGAAACGGTAGAAAGAATTGACTTGAATATGCTGACGTCATATAAATCTAATAAGATTGATGTGTCTAAAATTATAGCCTTCAATGATGATGAGGTGATTGTTAGTACTTATACTGACGGGTTGTATATCTATAATCATAAAAATAAAACAGCAACTCATATCTCTAAATTTAATAGACGCAACGCAATATCAGACAATAACGTCTTCGATGTTTATAAAGACACCAACGGTTCTATCTGGGTGGCTACTTACGCAGGCTTGGACCGTTTTGAAAATAATCTGGCTAACTTCTCAACGGTAAGTCTGTTCCAAAATGGTTATATCTTGTCAATCAACTATTTCCTTGAGATGAATGAAAATGACTTCCTCCTCGGAACAGAAGCTGGCATAAAGATTTTTAACATTAATGATGAGTCTGTAAAGGATTTCAAGACTTATTTCAATTCTAAAGAAGATTATTTCGAGTCACTCTACGTGTATAACCTTTATCTTGATAATGAGAACCGTCTTTGGATAGGAACACGTAACGATGGCTTGTATATATATGATATCGAATCAGATGAGGCTGTTGATGTGGCTGAAGAATATGATATACCTAATCTTACTCATGCCATTGTGCGTGGTATTGAAAGTGATAAGTATGGTAATATGTGGGTCGCAACGAATATGGGCTTGTGCCGTATCAACTTGAAAGATAAAACGCATGCTTTCTATAATGCAGAAAAAAGAAACAAAAAATCATTGCCTTACAACGATTTGTTTGATTTGATGCTCGTTGACGACGCCTTGTATGTTACCACAGGCGACGGACTCGCGATATATAGTTACGAAACAAATGATTTCACTAGATGCTATCTCCCTGATTCTCTGATGAAAGGTGATGTGGTGAAAAATAACGCACTCTTTGATATTGTTGATGGTGGAAACGGACGCTATTATATCGGCTCTTATTCGAGTGGAATGTTGGCGTTTAATCCGGAAACTAAGACGTTTAAAACTTCAAAAATAAATGGTAACTACGGAATTATGGTTTATGCCATCATCCCAGATGAAAACGGCTTCTTATGGGCAAGTACAAGTAAAGGTATCGTGAAGTATAACCTTGCAACAAAAGCCGTGACGAGTTACGACAAAAGCGATGGATTGCAGGGAAATGAATTTATCCCAAATGCTTTCTTGAGAAGTAATAATGGCGTGCTTTTCTTCGGAGGCTTCAGCGGATTCAATTACTTTAAACCTGATGACATCAAACAGGAGAATAAACTCCCAGAAGTAGTGATTACAAAATTGCAGACAAGCAGCGGTAAGAAACATCGTTATCTTAATCACGGCGATACAATACATCTGTCTTATATGGAAAATTCGTTTGAAATAAGTTTTGCAACGCTTAACTTGTTGAGAAATAATATGGTTAAATATTCATATATGCTAGATAATTATGATAATGAATGGATAGTGACCAATTCAGCACATAGATATGCCGATTATAACAAACTTCGTCCAGGAACATACAGATTTAAATTGAAAGCCGCAAATGAAGTTAATGTCTGGACTGAAAAACCTCTGGAACTTACAATAGTAATTCATCCTGCTTGGTATCAAAGATTCATATTTAAATTAATGTTGGTTTTGTTGTTCTCTTCCGTGATATTTATAATCGTGAAACAGAGAAGCAGGATTATTATACAAAAAATAGAACAGAAACGTAAGATTAACGAACTTGAGATGCAGATGGCTCAGCTGAAACAAAAAACGCTTCAGCTTCAGATGAATCCTCATGTTATCTTTAACACTTTGAACAGCATCCAGCAATATATCATAGATCACGATATTGATAAGGCTGTGGGTTATCTCTCTAGCTTCTCAAAGCTCATGAGAAGAATTTTAAATAATTCAAATGAACGATTCGTTCCTCTAACAGATGAAATGGAAGCGGTCAGACTTTACCTTGAATTGGAATCGATGCGTTTAGGTAATCGTTTTAATTTTGAAATAAATATTGATCCTGATCTGGACGCTGACAATATTGAAGTCGCTCCTTTGATTATTCAGCCGTTCGTTGAGAATGCTATCATTCATGGATTGGTGCCAAAGAAAGAAAATTGTGTCTTGAAAATATCATTGTCTAAAATAGCAGACGAAAAACTGCTTTGCATTATTGAAGACAATGGCGTTGGACGTAAATATTCCGAAAAGATAAAACAAAAGTCAGGTTCTCATAAATCGTATGGAATGAGTATAACACGAAGAAGATTGGAAATGTTAAGCAAAATTTCTAATGATGACTTCAGTGTTGATGTCGTTGACTTGCAAAATGACAATGGTGAATCTTTAGGAACGCAGGTTAGAATTGTAATAAGTTATCATGATTAATTAATAAAAGGTATATATGATAAGATGTGTTATTGTTGAAGACGAGGAAATGGCTCGTAAGGTCTTGAAATCGCTGCTTGCAGAATATTGCCCTGATGTTATGGTGTGCGCAGAAGCTGATGATATTACATCGGGACAGGAAATGATAGAGGCGTTTCGCCCTGATTTGGTCTTTCTGGATATTGAAATGCCAGGAGGTAGCGGCTTTAAATTGTTAAGCAATATAAAAGATGTGGATTTTGAAGTCGTTTTTATAACTGCTTACGAACAGTTCGCAATAAAGGCAATCAGACATGATGCCCTAGATTACCTTTTAAAACCAGTTGATCCAAAAGAATTGGTGGCAGCTGTAGAAAAAGTAAAAGAAGCTAAATATAAAAAGACTATAAAAAGACAGTACGATACACTTCTGAAAAATATCGACCCAGAACAACTTGTTGTGAAAAAAATAAGCATTTCAACTTCAGATAAGATACATCTGATAGAAGTTGATGATATAATTCGTTGTGAATCTGATAATTATTACACAATTATATATTTTAAAGATGGAACAAGTCTCTTGGTAAGCAAAACCTTGAAAGAGATGGAACAGAAACTAGAAGAATATGATTTCGTTCGTACTCATAAATCTCATCTTGTTAATATGCGTTGTATCATGAACTTTATTAAAGATGAAATGATGGTTGTTATGACGGATGGAGTGAAGGTGCCAGTCTCAAAACGAAAAAAAGAGAGAATAATAGAGGTTATAAACAATCTTTAAAATAATATAACATCTCTTTTGTAAACATTTTGAGGTTATTTATTAAATAATGTTAAAAATAAGCTAAAACCACATAAAAACAAAAAATATTTTTCACTAAATTAATATTTAATGTGTTAAAAAACAGTACTTTAATATATAGTATGCCGTTATGTTGAAAAATATTTTTTAGTAATTGAATTTTTTCTTTCTTTTGTTTGAAATTTTATCGTATCTTTGAACTCCTTTTAACGAACAAATTGAGTAGTATAACATAAAATTTCAAGGTATGTTAAGAAAATTACTATTTACCCTCTGCATCATGCTGACATCGTGGTCGTTAGCATATGCGCAAGTTGGACGACTCCAAGGTGTTGTTGTCGACAAAGACACTGGCGAACCAATTCCATTTGCAAACATTATTTTGGAAAATGGCGGTACCCAAGTTGGTGGTGCCAGTTCTGACTTTGATGGCAACTATGACATCAACCCGATTCCTCCGGGAACCTACGACTTGAAAGCAACTTTCGTTGGTTACAACACTTTCATCATGAAAGGTATTGTTATTCCAGCTAATAAGATTACTTTCCAAGACGTTAAGATGAGCATGCAATCAGAAATGTTGGATGCTGTTGAAATTGTTGACTACAAGGTGCCTTTGATTTCAAAGGATAACACATCTGGTGGTGCTACAATTACTGCGGAAGAAATTGCTAAGATGCCTCAACGCTCAGCATCAGCTGTAGCAGCGAGCGTCGGTGGCGTTTTCTCAAGTGACGGTGAAGCTGGTAACATGCGTGGTGCCCGTGACGGCGCTACATACTACGTTGACGGCGTACGTGTTATCGGTTCTGCAACTGTACCTCAATCTGCTATTGACCAAGTTGAAGTTCTCTTGTCAGGTACTCCAGCTATGTATGGTGACGCTACAGGTGGTATCATCAACATGACAACTAAAGGCCCTTCAAGAACCTTTGGTGCTGGCGTTGAAATGGAAACTTCAGAATTATTGGATAGCTATGGACATAATAGAGTTGGTCTCAATGTCCAAGGTCCATTGATTAAAGGTAAAAATAGCGAAACTGCTTTGTTAGGTTTCTTCTTATCAGGAGAATTTAACTACGATCGTGATGGAGCTTTGTCAGCTGTTGGCCATTACAAAGCTACAGACGAATGGTTAGAGTACATTCAAAACAATCCTATCCGTGTTTCCGGTTCTGGTCAAGGTACCTACCTCAACGGTGAATACACAAGAATGGGTTCTATGGAGTACATTAAAAACTCACAAAACACTTCAAACTGGAGTGCTAACATCGCAGGTAACATTAACGTTCGTACAACCGAAACAACTAACTTGACATTCGGTGGTACATTTAACCTCAGTAAGTATAACGCTTATAGCAGAAGCAGCGCTTACTTCAACTCAGCTAAAAACGCTGTAGGTAAAGACCAAACATGGCGTGTTTACGGTCGTTTCACTCAAAGATTCCCATCTCCACAAGAAAGCACATCTTTGATTAAAAACTTCTACTATAGCTTACAAGTTGACTATTCTCGCTATAACAGCGAATACGGTGATCCAGATCATTGGAACAATATTTGGGATTATGGCTATCTTGGTAAATATACCATCTACAAAACTCCTTCTTATGGTTACGCTGACTCAACAATCACTGTAACAAATGCTGATGGCTCAACATCTCTCTATAGCGGAGTATGGGCAACAACATCTTGGGATTATGATACTTTGGTAGGTTTCCAAGCTTCAGATCGTAACCCATTGTTGTCAAGATATACAACATCTTACTATGACTTGTACACAGATCCACTCGGACATTATCAAAACTTCACAGACCTTCAACTTGGTGGTGCTCTCTTGAATGGTGATTCTCCATCAGCATTCTACGGCTTATACTCAGCTCCAGGTTCTGTTCAATCAAACTACGGATACGGTGAAGTAGATAAATTCAACGTTAACCTCGCTGGCGCTATGACAGTTGGTAACCATGAAATTAAATTAGGTTTCCAATATGAACAACGTAACAACAGAAGTTATGGTATCAGTGGATACAGAATGTGGTATTTGATGAGAAACCTCGCTAACTTCCACATCCAACAGTTGGACATCGCTAACCCTGAAGTAGTAAGCTATGATGGTTTCGTTGATACAATCCGTTACTACAGAAGATATGACGAAGCATCACAATATCAATTCGACAAAAACCTCCGTGAAGCTTTAGGCCTTAGCGTAGAAGGTTTAGATTGGATTAATATCGACTCTTATGACTTCAACGATAACACAATTCAATATTATGATAAAGACGGTGTTATGCATACTGCAACATTATCAAATGGTTTTGATATCAGCATGTTTACTCCAGATGAGTTGACACAAGACGGTAACTCATACGTTTCATACTACGGATATGATTATCAAGGTAATAAGATTAAAGGACAACCAAGCTTTGAAGATTTCTTCACAGAAGTTGACGAAAACGGTAACTATACACGTCCAGTAGGTTCATTCAAACCAATCTACATGGCAGGTTATATCCAAGATAAATTCGCTTTCAAAGATCTTATCTTCAACATCGGTGTTCGTGTTGACCGTTTCGATGCTAACCAAAAAGTTTTGAAGGATCCTTATATCCTTTATGATTACAAAACTGTTGGTGATTTGGTTGATAACAATGGCAATATCACACTTCAAAATGGTACAGTTGTTGACGTTCCAGATAACATCGGTGATGACTTTGCAGTTTACGTAAATAAAGTTGATGACATCTCAGCTATCGTAGGTTACCGTAATGGTAATGTATGGTACGGTGAAGACGGTAAAGAAATTACTGACCCTACAACATTAGATAAAGGTAGCGGTATCTCACCATGGCTCGTCGATCCATCACAACGTAAAATCAACACAGCTTCATTCGAAGATTATGACCCACAATGGAGTGTTATGCCTCGTATTTCATTCTCATTCCCAATCTCTGACGAAGCTTTGTTCTTTGCACACTATGACGTTTTGACACAACGTCCATCAAATAACTTTACAAATATTTATAATTACTATTACTTCGATCAAATCAGTGGTGCTATTAACAACCCATCATTGAAACCAGCTCAAACAATTGACTATGAACTTGGTTTTACTCAAAAATTAACCAACTCATCATCAATGACAATTACTGGTTACTATCGTGAGTTACGTAATATGATTCAGTTGTATCGTTACACAGGTGCTTATCCAAAAGATTATACATCATACAGCAACTTAGACTTTGGTACAGTTAAAGGTTTCACAGCATCATACGACTTACGTAGAACAGGTAACGTTCGTTTACGTGCAAGTTACACTTTACAATTCACCAATGCTACAGGTGCAAGTACAACAACTATGTCATCTTTGATTGCAGCAGGTGTTCCTAACTTACGTTCTACATTCCCAATGCCATGGGACCGTCGTCACCAATTTAATATTGTTCTCGACTATCGTTTTGGCGAAGGAAAAGACTATAACGGACCTGTTACAAAACGTGAAGATAAGAAAAATATTCAATGGTTGGCTAACACAGGTGCTAGTTTGACTGTTAATGGTGGTTCTGGTACTCCATATACTTCAGCTAAGAACATTTCATCACCTATTTCTCCATCTACAAACATTTTGGATGGTTCAATGTATGGTTCACGTCTCCCTTGGTCATTCCGTTTCGACCTCCGTGTTGACAAAGACATCAACTTGAAACTCGGTAACAAAGATGGTAATGGTCGTGATGCTTATATGAACGTATATCTCCAAGTATTGAACCTCTTGAATTCTAAAAATATCATGGGTGTTTATGCAGCAACAGGTAACCCAGACGATGACGGTTATTTGACAGCTCCTGAATACCAACGTGAAATTCAAATTCAAAGAGATCCACAAGCATATACAGATTTATATAGCTTATATGTAAATTATTCGGGTCACTATTCACAACCACGTCAAATTAGATTTGGTGTAATCTTTAACTTCTAAACAGAAATAAAAAATTACTGAAAATATGAAGACTATTGTTCGATTATTAATTGTTGCATTCCTTTTCATGAATGTAACAGAAATGAGAGCCGAGAAGGTCAAAATGAATGACTCTAAATCTCGTGCTATCAGAGGTACAACAGCTGGATGTTCTCCGTCTTCTACATTTGCTTGGTTGAATATCAACAATGCGAGAGTACGTGTTAATGCCGGTGGTGACATGTGGTGGGATCTCCCTGGTGGAACAGGATCTAAATACTATATTCCTGCTAATGGTTCAGCAACATCATTATATGCAGGTTCTCTTTGGATCGCTGGTCTCGACATCAACCAACAGTTAAAATGTGCTGCTATCCGTTTCCGTCAGGTCGGTAACGACTTCTGGACAGGACCTCTTACAATAGATGGTACTGCTTCAGTTCTTCCTGAAACATGTATGGAATATGATAAAATGTACACAATTACACGTGCTGAAGTTGATGAATTCTTAGCAAATTGTGACCCAGAAACAGGTGATTTTATTCCTGCTGATGGTTATGAAATCCCAACATCAATTGCTAACTGGCCTGCTCACGGCGACCCAAGCAAAGGTATGAGTAATTTCTTAGCTCCATTCTACGACGTAAATGGTGATGGTAAATACATACCTCAAGATGGTGATTATCCTTATTATGATATCGATAATGAACTTTGTCATAGCCAAGTTCCTACAATGGACGAATCTGTAGAAGGTTCTATTGCTGGTTCTGTTTTAGCTGACCAAGTTATTAAAGGTGACCAAACTATTTGGTGGGTATTCAACGATAAAGGTAATGCTCACACCGAAACAGGTGGTTCCGCTATCGGTATGGAAATTAGAGCTCAAGCTTTCGCTTTCGCTACTAATGACGAAATCAACAACATGACTTTCTATAGTTATGAAATTATCAACCGTTCAACATATACCTTAACAAATACTTACTTCTCACCATGGACAGACGTTGACCTTGGTTATGCACAAGATGACTTTGTTGGTTGCGACGTAAGCCGTGGTTTAGGTTATGGTTATAACGGTTCTAACATCGATGGTAATGGTGAACCTGAATCATACGGTGCTAACCCTCCAGCAGTAGGTGTTGACTTCTTCCAAGGTCCTTATTTGGATCCAGACGGAATCGACAACCCTAAATATGACCCTATAACAGGTGAAAACTGTGACGAAAGTATCAACGGTGTTAACTTTGGTAATGGTATCATTGACGACGAACGTTTCGGTATGCGCCGTTTCGTTTACCACGATAATGACCAAACAGACCACGGTGACCCTGAAAAAGCTTCAGAATATTACAACTACCTTAGAGGTATTTGGAAAAATGGTGACAAGATGCACTTCGGTGGTAATGCGTTCCCAGGTTCTCCTGGTGTAACAGACGTTGCTTGTGACTTCATGTTCCCATACGATTCTGACCCATGTAACTGGGGTACAGGTGGTTTACCAACAGGTTTCCCAGGTTATTGGAGTGAAGAAACTGGTAACAATGGTGCTCCTAACAACCCTGCTGACCGTCGTTTCATGCAATCAGCTGGTCCTTTCACATTGAAACCAGGTGCTGTTAACTACATTACTTTCGGTGTGCCATGGGCTCGTTCATCAGCTGGTACAGCTTGGGCTTCAGTAGAATTATTACGTCGTGTTGACGATAAGTGTCAATCAATGTTCGACAACTGTTTCGACGTTCTCGATGGTCCAGACGCTCCAGACCTCACATTCCGTGAACTCGATAAGAAACTCATCGTTTATATTTCTAACTCAGAAAACTCAAATAACTACGGTGAATCTTATAATGAAATCGACCCACAAATCTGCGGTCCTCTCGTAACAGACTCAACACAACGTAACGACTCAACATATCGTTTCGAAGGTTATATCGTATATCAATTGGCTAACAAAGAAGTAAGCGTTGAAGAACTTAATGACATCTCAAAAGCTCGTATCGTTTATCAATGCGACGTTAAGAATGATGTATCAAGAATCATCAATTATATTTACGATGATGACTTACAAGCTTCTGTTCCTACATTAATGGTTGAAGGTAATAACGAAGGTATTAAGAATACATTTGTTATCACACAAGACGAATTTACAACAACAGGTGACGTTAACTTGATTAACCATAAGACCTACTATTATATGGCAATTTCTTACGCATATAATAACTATCAAGATTATGAAATCGACCCTAACAACCCAATGGCATTGTTTGGTCAAAAGACTCCATATCTTGCAGGTCGTAAAAACATTAGAATGTACTCAGCAGTTCCTCACAAGATTGTAAACGGTACTGTTATCAATTCTAACTACGGTGACAAACCACAAATCACACGTTGGGTAGGTTTAGGTAATGGTGGTAATCAACTTGAACTTTCAGATGAAACTGTTAATGAAATCTTAAGCAAACAACCAGCAAGTGAAACTAATGTATTTGGTAGTCCAGATTATCCAATTGCATATCACCCAACATACAAAGCAGGTAATGGTCCTATCGACATTAAGATCATTGACCCATTGAATGTTGTTTCAACTGAATATGCAATCTGGTTTGAAGATTTCCATACAAAATACATTCAAAAGGTAACTGGTGACGTAGCTATTTTAGGTGACTCAACAGAAAAACAAATTTTCAGATGGAAACTTAAAGATTTAAATACTGGTGAAGTATTCGAATCAGACACAACATCAGACTTCCAATCAGAAAATATCTTCCTTGAAAGAGGTATTTCTGTAACAGTTTACCAACCATGGGGCATCGGTCCATTAAAAGCTGGTACACACTTCAATACATCACTTAATACTTATGATCCAGTTTGGAAAACTCTTGCTACAAATAATGGTCTTATTACAACATCAGTTACATACGCTGACTCTTCAAATAGATGGATGAGTGGTATTAGAGATGATGATAATCTTACATCTTCACCTCTCAACTGGATTCGTTCAGGTACCTACGGTAACCAAGAAGACGGTCAATCATATCAAAACGACTATAACGTTGCATCAACAACTGGTGGTGTTACAAAACCTTATGACCCAACAGAAGATTATGAAAAGATCGCTGAAGGTACATGGGCACCAATGATTTTGACAAATGCATTAGGTAACTGTGGTGTTAACACACCTGGTCCACTTTTCAAGGCTAACTGTAGAGTTGACTCTATCTTCAGAAAATTAGGTTCTATTGACATCGTGATGACATCAGATAAATCAAAATGGACACGTTGTCCTGTTATCGAAATGTGTTCAGATAAGAACTTATCAGAAGGTAAAGTTCCTGCATTCGCTTTACGTTATGCAGCTTCAGTTGACAAAGATGGCAATCCATGTGAAGATATGAATATGGAAGCTAGCGACAATCCAAACGATCCTAACTATATCTCAGCAAGAGGTATGGGTTGGTTCCCTGGTTATGCTATCGATGTTGAAACTGGTGCACGTCTTAACATGTGTTTCTCAGAAGACTCATATTATCCTGACTTGAACGGTCGTGATATGTTATTCAACCCACCAGCATTGAAAGAAACAACAGTATTGTCAGCTCCATTAGCACAGCTTTCAGATCCTGTATTGTTCGATCCAGTTGATGCAACACCTGTATTCGGTGGTAAACATTATGTATATATTTTCCCAATGAATAACGCTGGTGAATTAGGTTCAGCTTCATATAAGATTAAGTATAATTCTCCTGCATACGATGCTGGTGCATACATCTGCAACACATTAAAACGTATTGAAGGTGCTCCATCATCACAACAAGTTCACTATATAGCTTTATGGGGTCAACCATTATGGGTTGGTATGCCAATGGCTGTAGAAGGAAGAGAATGGTTACAAGAAGGTAACCCTGTTAAGATTTCTGTACGCGTTGCAACTCCTTACAGATCAGGTTACTCAGATGTTCCACTCGAACTTGAAACAGAAGAATTGTATGATACAGAAGAACACAATGGATATTATCCATATTATACATTCTCAACAAACGGTTGTGCTCCAACACTTAAGGATCTTGAAAAAGGCGAAAGCGACCTTAACTTGATTACTGTAGTACCTAACCCTTACTATGCATTCTCAACATACGAAGGCAATGCTCTTACACACACTGTTAAGATCGGTAACCTTCCTGACAAGTGCGTTGTAACAATCTACACAGTAAACGGTGCTAAGATTCGTCAATTCAAGAAAGACTCTAGTGTTACAACAATCGATTGGGATTTAACTAACCATGCAAATACACCTATCGCTTCAGGTTTCTATATCATTCATGTAAGAGACCTCGTAAATGGTGGTGAAAAGACAGTTAAATTCTATTGTGCAATGCGTCAAGTTGACTTAAATACATTCTAATTATTATGCGAAAAAAATTAAAAAGTACGATCATGAAAAAGTTATTTAAATCCATCGTTATAGTAAGCTTGACAATCTTAGTATTAGGATTAAGCAATACAGCATTCGCAGGTAATAAGGATAGAACAGGTCAAGCTGGTGCAACAGAATTGTTAATTAACCCATGGGCTTCATCAGCTGGTTGGGGTAATGCAGGTATGTCATCAATTCATGGTGTAGAAGCTATGTGGAGTAACGTTGCAGGTATCACTGCAACAAACTCCATCGATTTGAACTTCTCATATACTAATTGGTTAAAAGGTTCAGACGTAAACGCATATTCATTCGGTTTCCTCGCAAGAGTATCTGAATCAGTAGTAGCTGGTCTTTATGTTATGTCATTCAATCCTGGTGAAATCTACAGAACAACTGAAGAATATCCTGACATGACATTAGGTACTTTCAAACCATCTTTGATGAATATCAACGTAGCAGTTGCTAAGTCATTCTCAAATAGTATTCATGCAGGTTTCGTTTTGAAAATCATAAACGAATCAATTTCTGATATGATTGGAACAGGTTTCGCTATCGATGCTGGTATCCAATACGTAACAGGTATTACAGATAATATTCACTTCGGTATCACATTGAAAAACATTGGTACAACAATGAAGTTCGATGGTGACGGTATCTCATTCAAAGCTAATCCAGATTCATTCTGGGGCTCAGAACTTACAGTTATTCACCGTGCTGACCAATTTGAATTACCAACTCAGTTGAATATTGCTGCTGCATACGATTTCAATTTCACAAACGGATCACGCCTCACAGCTGCAGGTAACTTTACATCAAACTCATTCTCAAAAGACCAAGTAACATTGGGTCTCGAAGGTTCTTTTAAAGATTACTTGATGCTTCGCGCTGGTTACACAATTGAAAATGGTATCTGGAAAGATATTGAACTTGATGACTGCACAAACGTTAACAATGGTTTGTCAATGGGTGCTTCAGTACAAGCTCCTCTTAGCGAAACTATGAAAGTCTCTATCGACTATTCATACCAAAGCACACACCATTGGAACGGTACTCATACTATAGGTGCAAGAATTATTTTCTAAAAATTGACCTATACAATAAAATAATTCGTATCTTTGCATACGATAAAACAAAAAGGGCCCTTATTTCGGTAAGGGTCTCTTTTTTCTTTTTTGTTAACTAAACTAAAATAACATATTATGGCTGAATTTGAATATTTTACACAGGCTGGACTTCAGAAATTAAGAGACGAATTGGATCGTCTTATTCTCGAGGAACGTCCAAAAGTCGTTCAGGCAATTGCTGAAGCTCGTGATAAGGGAGATCTTTCAGAAAATGCCGAATATGATGCTGCTAAAGAAGCTCAACAACATCTTGAAATGAAAATTGTTGAACTCCAACAATTAATCATGAGTGCACGTGTACTTGATGAATCTAAAATGGATACATCTAAAGCTCTGCTTCTCTCAACAGTAAAAATCAAGAACTTGAAAACTAATGCTGTTATGGCTTATACTTTAGTTCCTGAGAAAGAAGCAGATCTTAAAAATCATAAAATATCCGTCACTTCTCCTATCGCTAAAGGTCTTCTCGGAAAATCTGTAGGCGATCAAGTTGAAATACAAGTGCCAGCTGGCAAGGTTATGTTCGAAATTATTGAAATAACACGTTAACATTATGGCAACTATATTTTCAAGAATAATCAACGGTGAAATACCTTGTTACAAAGTCGCTGAAAACGAAAAATTCTTCGCTTTCCTCGATATCAATCCTTTGATGAAAGGTCATACACTCGTTATTCCTAAAAAAGAAGTCGATTATATCTTTGACGTTGAAGATAATGATCTTGCTGAAATGATGGTATTTGCTAAGCAAGTAGCTGTTAAGATTAAGGATGTTATTCCATGTACTAAAGTCGGTGTGGCTGTGATCGGACTTGAAGTGCCTCATGCTCACATTCACCTTGTTCCAATGCAAAAAGAAGGTGACCTCGACTTCAAACGCCCTAAACTCCAGCTTTCTCAAGAAGAATTCACAGAGTTACAAAAACAATTGGCGTTTTAATATAAAATTCAAAACTTCGTAAACTCAAAAACTCAGAAATTTAATCTTTCTGGGTTTTTGAGTTTTTTTATGCTTATAATGTGAAACCAATGCTTAATTTAAAAGTGAAATTATCTGTGACTTTGTCGAAAGAATAAGGTCCATATCTGTAAAAAATGCCTAAACCTATTTTGCTGATACCAGTTTTAATGATACTATCAACAACCAATCCGCTTTCATAATAGCCTTTGCTCAGATCTTTTAAATCGTAATTGTTGCTTTCGCTTAAATATCCAAATGCAACGTTTGTCACGACAATCAACTCAGGATGGATTTTCTTAAAGTCTATTAAGAGATTTCTGAAGTTATGAGAGAAAAATAACGCGGCGAATCTGTCACAGAAAAATTCATCTGGAATCATAGTGTTGAAATTGTCGGTACTATATAATTCAAATTTTCCGTTTCTGCTTCCAAAAATGTTGAATAATTCTGTAATAGGAGCGATGCCATCGATGTAGCCCAGTTGTGTAGTCACTGTAGTTGTTCCGATGTATCGTGTCTCTTTGGTGCCTTTAAATTGAAATTCAGCCTTGTCAAAGTCGTATGGACTGCCAAAAACATCCTTCAGATTCTTTTGATAAGAAAGCCAGATGACAGGATTTGGCATTCCTTCTGCTCTTATTTTCTTACCATTTCTAACAAACTTTTCATTAAATGCAATTCTCAATATAAAATCTAAAGTGCTTAATCGGTAGCTTGTTGACTCGTTCCAGTTAAAAGGTGTCTTGTCGGCGACTTCAAAGTTGATGAAACCTTTGAGATATCTGTTAAGATATGTTGAATAATTAACACCAATAGTATTATTCAATGATGTTGCATTGACATAAAAAAGTTTGTAATCTGAAGGGTCGAATGGGTTTATCTTGCTTTCAAAACCATAGTCGCCTAATCTCTCAAATTTATGTTCGGCAGAGAAATTCAGTTTCATGTCTTTTGAACCTAATAAATTAAAATTCAAATTGCCGCCATAATTAAATTCTTTGGCCTTGAACCAATAGTTGCCGAATCCACCGATTGAAAAATATTTGGAGACTTTGTCGTTGGTCCTTAGTCCTATTCCGAGCATGAAACCATTACCGATGTTATAGTCGATAATGTCGTCGATATTAATGTTTATAAATCTAATTGGAATCTCGTTTTCCATCAAGGAATTTATTGACTCGAAGACCTTGTCGAAGTTGAAGTTGACTTCTTTTAGACTTTCTTCAACATATTTATAAGTCGCTTCTAAACGCTCTTCGTCAAGTTTTTCATAACGATAATATTTTATTATGTCATCTGATTTTCCTGCATTGTCATTGGCGGAATAATCGCTTATTTCGAAGATGTTCTTGTCGATTTCCTTATTAATTTCAATTTCGCTTAAATAGCTTTTGCCAATGCCACATAAAATGCCGTCAGTGTTGGCATCGACAGCGCCTTCGAGAGTTATTTTAATGTTAGTGTTAAGTTGCTTAGGGAACCACACTCCATCAATTTTTTCGTATAATTGTTGAATGTCGATTTCGAAAAAATCCTGTTTGTTAGGAGCTGCCTTTATGTTCTGTATCGCCCAGTTGTCGGAGTTGATGGTTATTGTTCCTCTCAAGGAATTGAAAGTCGTGTTCTTGTAAGGGGCGAAAGCGATGGTGAAAATACTGTCGTTTGTTTCTGTCCTGAATGCGTCTTCAAGGAAGAAGATGTATTTGTTCTTGCTACCTTTACTAATAGGATTGACGTATTTCTTGTTGTTAATCGTGACTAAGTCTTCCTGAAAACCTATGCTTTGTAAATTTTCCAGGAGATAAACGCCTTTAGATTCCTTCATTCCGGAGACTTTGTTGGCTAATATGATTTTCTTGTTTTTGTTGGGTTTTTCGTAATATTGTTCCGAGACTGTCTCCATCGCCATAAGGTCGTTGTTACGGAATTCTTCGAGCGCCATATCACCAGCTGGCAGATTGGTGGTATCAACGGCAAAAATCATATAGTCATACATCTTATAATGATAAGAATTCAGACTTTTGATGTTGTTGGAATCTCTATATTTAAAAACGCTGTCGATGATTCTGTTTGCAGGATTTTTGCTTCCATCGATGACTACTTCTGACAGTTCTATGTTCTGCGGTTTCAGTTTTACAGAAATCTCATTTTCACCCTCAGCAATCTCCATTTTCTTCTTTTCATAACCAACAAAAGAGAAGGTGAGATTCTTTATTTCCTCTTTGCTTTTAATGATGAAATTGCCGTCGATGTCGGATGTGGTGCCAAGAGTTCCGTTGTCGTTGACGACGATATTCACGAACGCCAGCTTCTCTTTAGAAAACTCGTCAGTGACAACACCACTTATGCTGTTCTGACCTATTAAACATAAATTGAATATCGAGAGAAAGAATGATAATAAGAAGACTTTTTTCATAATTTAATTTTTTAAGACACAGAGACGCAAAGTTGTTTGTAGGAATTGCTGATACGAAACGTCTCAACAACATTCCTAATTCCTAATTCCTAATTTCTCATTGTTTTTATGTCTTTCCTTATCGCGGTTTGTCTTTTTTTCAAGATTGTTTTTCAATGCTTCGCTGAGGTTGACGCCGGTCTGATTGGCGAGGCAAATAAGCACGAACAAGACGTCGGCCATTTCGTCTGCGAGATTATATTGTTTGTCGGATTCCTTGAAAGATTGTTCACCGTATTTTCTTGCGATGATTCGTGCGAGTTCGCCTACTTCTTCAGTGAGCAATGCCATGTTTGTCAGTTCGTTGAAGTAACGTACGCCGATAGTGTTTATCCATTCATCAACTATTTTTTGAGCTTCATCTATAGTCATAAACAAATTTTTTACAAAGTTATAAAAATCAGAAAACCAAAGTTTCGGAAAGTCCGAAAAAAAACTTACATTTGCAAAAAATATAAGACGTGAAAAATACTTTTACTTTAGTTGCAAAAACATTGCCAGGTTTTGAAGAACTCTTGGCTGAGGAATTAGCTGCTTTAGGAGCAGAAAATATCAATGTATTATATCGTGCTGTAAGTTTTGATGCTGACAAGGCGTTGATGTACAAAGCCAATTATTGTCTTCGTACAGCATTGAGAATTTTGAAGCCGATTTATACTTTTGTGGCTCGTAATGAGTTGATGTTATACAAGAAGATTTATGAAATCAAGTGGCACGAGATTTTCGGCATTGAAGAGACGTTTGCCATTGATGCTGTTGTGAGTGGAAATTATTTCACTCATTCACAATACGCTGCGTTAAAAGTAAAGGATGCCATTGCTGATGAATTCAGACAGAAATATGGCGCACGTCCTTCTGTAGATACAGAGAATCCTGATTTAAGAATCAATATTCATATTGAAAATGAAAAAGTCACACTTTCATTCGATAGCTCTGGCGAATCATTGCACAAGAGAGGTTATCGTAAGGCTGTGGATAAAGCTCCTATGAATGAGGTGCTTGCCGCTGGTCTCATCAAGATGACAGGATGGAAAGGCGACAAGAATTTCGTCGATTGCATGTGCGGTTCCGCTACAATTCCTATCGAGGCAGCTATGGCAGCGATGAATATCCCAGCAGGTTATTTCAGAGAGAGTTACGGCTTTATGAAATGGCACGACTTCGACGAAAAGTTATGGAAGGAAATAAGAAGAGCCGCTGACGATGAAATATGCGACTGCGACTATGAAATTATGGCGTCTGACCATTCCGCTAAGGCAGTGCAAATCGCTAAGTCAAATATCCAAGGCGCTCACCTTTCACACGACATCACTCTTCTTCAACAAGATATGTTCGAGATGACACCTCCAGAAGCTCCTGGCATCTTGCTCATCAACCCTCCATACGGCGAACGCCTCGAAGAGAAAGATATAGTAAATCTTTATAGAAATATTGGCAACACCTTGAAACGCAACTTCAAAGGCTACGAGGCCTGGGTCATCAGCAGCAATATTGAAGTGTTGAAACTCATAGGTCTGAAACCATCGAAGAAGATAGAAGTCTATAACGGTTCGTTAGACTGCCGTTTCTATAAGTTTGAAATCTTTGAGGGCTCATATAAAGATATGAAGACAAAAAAGGCTGAAAAGAATGATTAATTTAGGTTGGCTGACTTGATCTCAGATAAAGTCTCCTCCAAGAAATTATAAGTGCCTCTGTGCCATTGGTGACCGCATGAATAGAAAATGACAAAGTCGCTGTTCAGGATATTCTCAAGAGCATTGATTTCCTGTTTTTTGTATTCATGCTTGTCGAATCCTTTGTAAACTGTTGAGTTATAGTACCATATTTCGACGTCTTCAAATAATTCATTTATAGGGAGACGTCTTTCCATTTCCCAGATGAAAGAGTCGCCTATAAATAAGACTTTGGGCTTCCTGTTGGATTCGTCGTTTTTGACGGTTATATCGAATTGGTAATCATAGCTTTTGTTTCTTATGTGGCACATGAGGTTTAATAATCCCTCGTCATAAGTCCATTTTTTATTGCTTCTGACAGGCTTTCCGTACCTAATTTCAGGAATGCCGAAGTCGTTCAGATTATTCATAAACCTGAATAAAGAATCGAAGCCATATACGGATGAGAAGTCCCAGTGTGTGTCTATTGTTGGAAATAATTGAATGTCAAAGGTATCTCGCATCGATTTGTACCATTTTGTCATTTCGATATTTGGGAATCCTTCTTCGTTTAATCGTCGGTCATAATATTCAAAAACATTGATACATTCTCTTATCGTGTCTTTAGGCAGATATTCTGGATAAACGAAAGCTTTGTCAGGAGCCATGAATGACAGAAATTCAACGTCGTGTCTTTTTAATATTTCTCTTAGTTCGCACATCATGCTGATGTTTTTCTCGTAATTTTCTATTGCTTCATCTTCGCTGTCGAACCATTTATATAATTCTTTTCCGTAATATTCGTCAACTCCAGCCCAATAATAGAACCAGTTGCCTTTTCCGTGAGCAAAGCTGTTGTTATAAGTTTTTTTATAAAAAGTCCATAAATATTGATTATACAATCTTATTGCAGGTTCTCTGAATCCCATGTTTTCGGAAGTGTAATTTTCTAATGAAAGTTGATATTTTCCTTTTTTAAAAGAATCTAACGAAAGCACAGGAAATTCTGTTTTTGGATAAACACCTCTTAAAGCTTTCACCTTAAATAAATTAGTGTGTTCTTGCAATATTGGCAAAAACAAGAAAACCAACAGAATGCCGAATAATATTTTATATATATTGTTTTTCATCAGAATCTGAAATAAATAAATGGACTGAAGCCTGTTGCGTTAAGAGCGCCTAGGCAGAAAATGAAACCGAATAATGATAAAACGAAAGCTATGATATGTTGTTTTGTGTTATATTCTGTGAAATAAACCTTTTCTTGCCATCTTAATCCTAATTTGCTGAGTGTTATGAATGAGAAGAAAGCTGCGATAATCATCGTTGTGTAGAAGTGAGGATTGTCGGAGAAATGGAAAGGAGTGAAGTCGAAGGCGAACAAGCGTTTGATGAATAGCCACGACAGGTCTATTCTTTCGATGCGGAAGAAGCATCTTGTTAATACTATTATGGCGAAAGTTATTATTACGGAAGGTATTCTTCCTAATTTGTTGAGCCATTTGACGAGGAAAAGCTTGTCGGCGCAGATGAAGATGCCTTGTAAGGCTCCGTATATGACGAAGTTCCATGCGGCGCCGTGCCATAGCCCTGATACCAAGAAGCAGAACCATAGGTTGAAATATTTTCTTGCTTCTGTCTTGACGCGGCTTCCTCCCAGTGGGAAGTAGAGATAATTCTTGATGAAGACGCTGAATGTCTGATGCCATCTGCGCCAGAACTCTGAAATTGATGTCGAGACGTAAGGATTGTCGAAGTTTTCAGGGAAACGGAATCCGAGCATTCTGCCTAATCCAATAGCCATGTCGGAATAGCCAGAGAAGTCGAAATATATCTGGAAGGTGAAAGCGAGGATGACAATCCAGGCTGTCGTTGAGTCTAAGCTGGCTATTTTTTCTGTGATGTCATTAAGCTGTGCTGATGTTAAGACATCGTAGTTTGACGGACCTAATATCTTATCGACTTGAAAACCTATGACGTCGGCTATCAGTATTTTCTTTGAGAGACCTATTACGAAACGATAGAAGCCATGCAGCCTGTCGGTCATCAGCGACTCGCGTTCTCTTATCTGGTCGGCGATATCGCAATAACGAATGATAGGACCGGCGACGAGCTGAGGGAACATGGTGATATACAGCATATAATCTGAGAGGCGTTTCATCGGTTCGTTGATGCCGCGGTAGGTGTCCAGGGTGTAGGTGACGCTTTGGAATGAGAAGAATGATATTCCGATAGGGAGCAATATCTGCATCCATTCGATAGGCTCACGTCCGAACAATCCAGCCAAGAAGTTGAAGTTCTGTATGCTGAAGTTGCCGTATTTGTAATAAAAAAGGAGTCCGATGCTTATGAAGATTGATATTCCGCAGAGGATTTTTTTAGTGAGAGCGTTGTCGCTTTTGTGCATATATTTCACCAGATAGAAATTGGCGATGTTTGATGCTATGAGCTGAAATACGAATTCGGGAGCTCCGTAGGCGTAAAATATCAGAGAAGCCAACAGGAGAGTGTAATTGCGTAATTTCTTTGGCGTTATAAAATATAAAGCAAGAAAAATTGGCAGGAAGTAAATTAAGAAGACGTTACTGCTGAATACCATTGCTAATTATTTTTTTTTGTCAAAGATAAAACAAACTTAATTTTTATGTTCGTCAAGATATGTTTCGCATATTTCTTTTATGCTGGTTTCTATAGGAGTGAATTTGAAATTTATATCGTTGATAATCTTGCTTGAAGAATAGGAATATTTTCTTGTTGCAGTCCTTGCTGTCTCTTTTGTGATGAGAGGTTTTTTGCCTTGTATCTTTCCTATAATCCAGAAGAGGCGCCATGCTATTTCGCTGAGGCCTTTCCCCACTTTGATGTAAGGTGCCTTTACGTTGAAGTTTTCTGCCATCAGGCGGAAGATCTTTTCGTAAGAGATGAGAGCGCCGTTGAGACAGTAGCGCTGCCCGAATCTGTTGTTTTCCATCAGCGTTATCATTGCGCGAGCGACGTCCTTCACATCGACGAAGCCGTTGATGCCGGTGGTGTAGAACGGGAAGCCTTTGGCGATGGTAGTGAACAACTCGCAGCTGCTTGTGTCCCATCTGCCAGCGCCTAGGATGAGAGACGGATTGACGATGACTGCGTTGAGGCCTTCTGCTATTGCGCGCCAGACTTCCATCTCGGCTTCGTGCTTGGAGTTGGAATAAACGCTGTTGTTCTTAGATTGCGTCCATGGTGAATTTTCGTCGATAGGCTCTCCTTCAAGAGAACGGCCTAATGCTGCGATGGAACTTACATGGCAGAATTTCTTTACTCCGCATTGCAAGGCGGCATTGACCATATTCTTGGTGCCTTCAACGTTGACAACCATAAGGCTTTTCTTGTCGCTCGGATCAAAGGAGACGACAGCTGCACAATGATAGACTTCTTCAACGCCAATCATCGCTTCTTCAAGAATGTCGTAGTCGGTGACATCACCATAAACAAACTCTATGATGTTTGGAGTTTCATTAAAACCGTAACGTTTCAGAACCCTGTTTAGTAATGATAAATCGCTGTTCTTGCGACATAATAATTTAATTGTTGACAAAGTCTTTTGCTTTTCATCTTTCGTCTTTTGTCTTCTAATCAATTCTGCAACCAAATGCGAACCTACCAAACCTGTACAGCCTGTAATGAAAATCATGATTTTATTTTTTTGCAAAGATAGGAAAAACTTTACCGATAAAATTCATTTGTTTACATCTTAAATTTCATAATTGCAGTTTCATAGAGATTGTTTCTAAATATTTGCCAGCTTTTTTTATCTTTGCATTCGAAAACGAAATATTAACATTAAATTTTACAATTATGAAAAAAGCTTATTTAACAATGATCTTACTGAGTTTGTTTTTAGTAGGATGTAAACCAGATCCAGAACTTCCTACAGTATCAACTCAAGAAGTATCTGAAATTACTGCCAATTCAGCAAAGGTGTCTTATAGTGTATCGGCAGATGGCGGCGCTGAAGTAACATCTAGAGGTGTTTGCATGAGCATGACGGAAAATCCTACAATAAATGATGTTTTGATCAATAATGGAGAAGGTCTTGGAACATTTACTGCTGAACTTAAAAAGTTAACTCCAAATACAACATATTACGTTAAAGCTTATGCTATCAATAGTGCTGGCGCTTCATACGGAGAAGAATTAGAGTTCGTTACTTTAGCTGAAGATTCAGATGACGATGATGACAATAACGGTGACGGCGATGACAATAATGGTGACGGCGATGATAATAACGGCGACGGCGATGACAATAACGGTGACGGCGATGATAACAATGGCGACGGCGATGACAACAATGGCGACGGTGATGACAACAATGGCGACGGCGATGACAACAACGGCGACGGTGATGACAACAATGGCGACGGCGATGATAATAACGGCGACGGCGATGATAATAACGGCGACGGTGATGACAACAATGGCGACGGTGATGACAATAACGGCGACGGCGATGATAATAACGGTGACGGCGATGATAACAACGGCGACGATGATAATGGTGATGCTGAAGAGATATTGGATATTACAGTAAACGGCGTGACATTTAATATGATATTAGTAAAGAGCGGCACTTTCTATATGGGCGCTCAAAAAGATGACCCTAATGCTCCTAACTACGACGAAGAAGCATGGAGTAGAGAAGCTCCTGTACATCAAGTAACGCTCTCAGATTATTATATTGCTGAGGCTGAAGTGACTCAAGAACTCTGGATGGCTGTGATGGGAAGTAATCCTAGCCATTTCGAAGGCGCACAAAGACCAGTGGAACAAACAACATGGTACGACTGCCAAAGTTTTATAAATAAGCTTAACCAAATGACAGGTATGAACTTCAGATTCCCTACAGAAGCAGAATGGGAATTCGCAGCAAGAGGCGGCAATGATTCTAATGGCTACAAATACAGTGGCAGCGATATTATTGATGATGTCGCTTGGTATTCTGCTGATGGCAAGAAAACTGGTGATGTGATGACAAAAAAACCTAACGAATTAGGAATCTATGATATGAGCGGTAATGTTATGGAATGGTGTTCTGACGCATACGGCGATTATACAAGCGAACATCAAACAGACCCGACAGGTCCTAATGGCGTTGATCGTGTTGTCCGCGGCGGATGCTGCCTCAGCAATGCAACATACTGCCGTGTGGCGCTTCGTAACTTCCTCCATCCTGGTGGCGCAAGTTATGGCATCGGCATGCGCTTGGCTCTCAGTTTGTAGTAAAAAAAACTTTGTGTTGCTTTTTGCCTTTATGAATTTTTATTATCTTTGCGTTTCTAATTAGAATAAAAACTTTACGTCTATGAATAAAAATTTTGTAGAAGAATTACACTGGCGCGGTATGCTTCACAGCATGACTCCTGGTACAGAAGAACAACTTGAAAAAGAAATGACAACGGCTTATCTCGGTATCGACCCAACAGCCGACTCTCTTCATATAGGTCACCTTTGTGGTATTATGATGCTTCGCCATTTCCAACATGCAGGACATAAACCTCTTGCACTTCTCGGTGGAGCTACAGGTATGATTGGAGACCCTTCAGGAAAATCAGCAGAACGTAATTTGCTTAATGATGAGATATTAAATCATAACCAAAATTGCATAAAGAAACAGCTCGCTAAATTCTTGGATTTTGAAAGCGACGCTCCTAACAGAGCAGAACTCGTAAATAACTACGACTGGATGAAAAACTACTCATTCCTTAACTTCATCCGCGACATCGGTAAACATATCACTGTTAACTATATGATGGCAAAAGATAGCGTTAAGAAACGCTTCAGCGGCGAAGGCGAAGGCATGTCATTTACAGAGTTTAGTTACCAACTCGTACAAGGTTACGACTTCTTGTATTTATACCAAAATAAAAACTGTAAACTCCAACTCGGTGGCTCTGACCAATGGGGTAACATTACAACAGGTACAGAATTGATTCGCCGTAAACTCGGTTCAGAAGAAACAGCTTTCGCTCTTACATGCCCACTCATCACTAAAGCTGACGGCGGCAAGTTCGGCAAGACAGAAAAAGGTAATATTTGGCTCGACCCAGCTAAAACATCACCTTACGCATTCTATCAATTCTGGATGAACTGCTCAGACGACGACGCAGCTAAATACATCAAGATATTTACATTGTTAACAAAAGGTGAGATCGACTCTCTCATCAAACGTCATGAAGAAGAACCTCATCTCCGTGAACTTCAACGTACACTCGCTCGCGAGATAACTACAATGGTTCACTCAAAAGAAGATTTCGAAATGGCTGAAGAAGCATCACAAATACTCTTCGGAAAAGGAACTTCAGAAGCTCTTCATAAATTTGATGAAGCAACATTGTTGAGCATCCTCGATGGCGTTCCTCAAGCTTATGTCGCTAAGTCTTCATTGGAAGCTGGTATGCCAATGGTTGAATTCCTTACACAGACAGAGGTGTTCTCTTCAAAAGGCGAAGCTCGTAAAATGTTACAAGGCAATGGCGTTTCTGTCAATAAGGAAAAAGTCGCTGAAACAGATGTGATCAATAAAGAATCTTTGCTTAACGACAAATATATTCTCGTTCAAAAAGGAAAGAAAAACTATTATCTCATCATAGCTGAATAAAACATGGAGACATTTTTTCTTATCTTGATTCCAGCAATCGTCATCATGGCAATAGTTTTCGTTGCCATAGGAATAAAGATGTTCGTGAAAAAAGACGGACAGTTTGAACGTAAATGCGCACATTCCTTAGACCCTGACGCAAGATGCACATGCGGAGGAAAAGGCGACGGAAGCTGTAAAAAAAATAAGACACACAATCATTAAAATATCAGGAGAGACGTTGTTCAAAGACGTCTCTTTTTTTTTGCAATGAAAAATAAGCTTATTCACATCATAAAATGATTTGATTATGACGCATCCCGTTTGGATTTGGCAATATGAGCAATGGCCTCACTTTTGTTGGAGTGATAGTAATATTATCTCTTTGCTTGCACGTATCAGAGAACAGCAAGGACGTTTGATTGGATTGATGAATGGTCTTGGCTTTGATACGCAGCATCATAATGTACTTCGCGACATTCAGGACTTGGTTTATAAAGGCATTCTTCGCAATACAGGTGAAAACGGTAGAAATACTAATTACATTTTGATTGTTCCTGCTGATAGATGCTTTTAAAAGTGTTAATTTCTTAAAATCTCATACATAAAAGTGCTTTAAGATTTTTTTCTCTGAAGCACTTTTTTTCTTGACTTTTTAAATTATCATCTTTACTTTTGTTTAATAAAATTTCCGATTATGAAAAGACTTTTGCTTTATCTATCATTGACAGTATCAATGTTTTTGGTATCATGTTCTTCATCAAAAAAAATGACGACAACAGTTAAAGAATACAATGTGGAGACAATGGGCGTAGGTGTTGATGGGACATATCTTGTCAGGGTTACGGATTACTTTAGGACAACAGATGAACGAATATATCTCGACGGCCTTAAAAAAGATGCAGTGCATGGCGTCATATATAGCGGAATACCTGCCGGCAATGGCTCTATCAAACAGCCAGCTCTCCTGAACAAAGACACTAGCCTTGAGGGTGCTGAAGAGGCTCTCAATAACTTCTTCGAACAGAAACTCTATAACAACTTCATCAATTCTGTTGTAAATAGCTCTAAGAAAGTGGTCAAAATTCAAGGCTCTAAAGATTACAAAATCAGTGTGATCTTGTCGGTGAATAAAGACGAGCTGCGTAAATATTTAATAGATAATAAAATAATCAAACCTTTAGATTATCTCTTCTAAAAATTATATAAATGAAAAGAATCTATACTTTCGTTTTGCTGCTGTTCGTTTCTATGACGTGCGTAGCACAAGATACGATACAACATGCTGTTTTTGGCAACAAGAAAAGAACCAATATGGATGCTACATACCATCGTAGCTCTTGGCATAATATTTTGGTTTCCCATAATGACCAGAAATATGCTGAGGAAATTTTAATCACTTATTACGCACGTCCTCAAAGTGATAAGTTTAACGACCACTCGTTGGATGTAAATGTCGTTACAGCAAAAGGAAAGAAATACGCCAAGAAAAAGCATATTGACAGTTATGTTTATAATAATGATATAGCTAATGATTTGGTTGCTAAGTGGTTCAACAGAGACGAAACGACAGGTTATTGCGATATGAATCTTATCTATCGCAGAGGTCTGGAAGGCGCTACTACAGAACAGATTGAGACTTCCGAACTCGCTAAGCTGGGCAAGTCGATATTGATGGATTCAGGCACCGACCTCGTTGGCAACACCTTCGTCTTGGTCCATGATGTGATTTATATCGACAAAGGAGAGAGAAATAAGAAAGTGGCAGAAGGATTCCGTATTTTCGGGGAAATTATGAGCGCTGTGATGGAATCGTCGGCACAGTCTTCTGGCGACAAATCGTATAGCGATTTGGGTAGAAGCATCAACGATTTGTCAAGAACAACAGCCGACATCGTGGATGATTTTGAAGGATTCCGCGTGAAAATACAAACTCATCTATATAGATTGAATTGGCAAGATGCTGATAATGAATATTTCTACGAAAATTATTATCTAGATTCTTTATATTTTGACGAAGATAAGTTCTTGTCATGGCAAAATGCCGACTATAAATTGTCGTATGTCGGAACTCAAGAGGTAGTGTGCGGCGAGACGGTGTTGGTTGGACGATATGATTTGTCGCAGCTTATCAAGATTGTCGTCTATCGTACTATGGACGAATGCGTTGTGAAACTGCAGAAAAACTATGAAGAGTTCAAGATTAAAGAACCTATTTATGAAATTGATGAAGACGGTAATGTCATCGCTAAGATAGGCCTTAAAGAAGGCGTGTCGGAAAAATCGAAGTACGAAGTGCTGGAAAGAGTCGAGACAGAAGATGGAACGACAAAATATAAGAAAGTGGGAGAGATAAAACCTGTTAAAGATATGATATGGGACAACCGCTATATGGCATTGGAAGATGGAGCGCCAAACTCTGAACTTGGCGGAACGACATTTAAAGTCACTAGCGGAAAAAATCTTTATCCGGGATTGTTGATAAGAGAAATTAAATTCTGATGAGAAAATTATTTTATACATTATTGATATGCTGTTCCTTGCTTGCTTGTAACAATGTCAAGAAACAACAATTCATGGGGATTACACAAGGTTCTTATTATTCAATAACTTATTTCGATGAACAAAACCGCGATTTCAGCCATGACTTCGATTCTATCTTTAAAGAGATAGAAAGCACGCTATCTTTGTGGGACGAAAATTCCATCATAAGAAAGGTGAATCGTAATGACACTTCAGTCGTCTTGAATCAGATATTCATCGATAATTTCAATTACGCGATGAGAGCTGCCGAACTCTCTGGTGGTTACTTTGATCCTACGGTGGGACCGCTTGTGCAAGCCTGGGGATTTCATTTTAAAGAAGGTATGGAGATGACACCAGAGATAGTGGATTCTCTTAAACAACTCGTCGGTTATCGTAAAATCAAAATTGAAAATGGCAAGGTTATAAAGGAAAATCCTAATATGACATTGGATTTCAACGCTGTGGCACAAGGTTATACAACAGATGTCATTGGCGATTTCCTTCTCTCTAAAAATGTTAATGATTTCTTGGTTGATGTGGGCGGCGAGATTCTTGCAAGAGGACGCAAACCTAATGGCGACATCTGGAAAGTGGGAATAGAAAAACCTGCCGAGAGCAAGGACGCCGTGAGAATAGTACAGGAAATTGTGGAATTGGATAACAGAAGTATCGTTACTTCAGGAAATTACAGAAAATATGTGGAACGCGGCGGAAAACGTTATTCTCACAGCCTGAATCCTATGACTGGTTATCCATCGGAAAACACCTTGCTGAGCGCAACGATTATTGCAGAAAACACAGCTTGGACCGACTGCCTCGCTTCAATCTGTATGGTAGTAGGATTGGAAAAAGCAATAGAAATTGTTGAGTCAAGCGATTATGATGTCGATGCTTATTTTATTTATCTCGATGACGATGGAGAGGTGAAAGATTTTTGGGTAATTCACAATTCATAATTGTTTGTAAGAAAACAATTTGTGTTCTATCTCGTTATAAATTATGCGTCAAGCATTATGAGTTGAAATTTTATTATTAAGAAAAAACAAAACAACAATGAAGAATAAAGTCAACATTATTAAATTTTTTGTCTTTAGCCTTTTGTCATTAGCCTTGATAATTCCAGCTAACTCGCAGCAGCTGCAATCTTTTACAGATAGGAACTATACCGACAAAGTGCAGACCGTTCTTCTTCATCCAACTTTGGATTCTATCGCTAAGCCTGTCATACATCTCAATAATATGATGGGACAATTACATCTTCAGTTCGACGTTTTCGATAATAATGCGCCTTATATGTATTATACCTTCATCCATTGTAACAACGATTGGACGCAGCAGTCTGACATACAGCAGATAGAATATCTCGAAGGATTTGAGTCGGATGATATTGACAATTATTCCTTCTCGCTTAATACAATGGTCGATTATGTGCATTTCGACCTTGTCTTCCCGACAGAAAATATTATCCCCAAAATATCAGGCAATTATCTTCTTATCGTTTTTGAAGATGAGCTGACGCCTGAAAACATTTATTTCACCCGTCGTTTCATGATTGTGGATGACAAGGCCACTTTCAATGTCAATATTCCTCGTTATCCTTTCGACCTTAGTCTTGGAACTAACAATCAGCAACTTGAGATGACTGTTGCATATCCTGATTTGTTTAATACCTTGGCGTCGCAATATTCTAATGTGACGATTCAGCAGAATGGACGCTGGGATAATGCAGTGATGGGCTTGAAACCGACTTACGTCTATCCTGATTATCTTTCTTACGAAAATAATGTTAGAACGGTCTTTAACTCAGGAAATCAATTCCGTAGATTTAACACCAGCAATCTGAATAACCGTCCGGAACAGACAAGAGATGTAATGATGGCGAGAGATTATTATGTAGTTGAACTGTATCCTAATCAGAAACGTAATACTCAGGCTTACATTACCGACCATGATCTGTTTGGCGGAAAGATTATTTATCTTGAACGTGATGACAGAAATGCTGCAACAGAAGCCGATTATGTTTTGGTGGAGTTTTTCCTTGAATGGGAACCTGTCATGACAACGCAAGATGTGTATATCATGGGCGCGATAACGGACTGGAATTTCAATGAAAGCAATAAGATGACATACGATTATAAACGTAAGGGCTATGCTCTCAATCTTTTGTTGAAACAGGGCTATTACGATTATATCTATGCCGTGAAGGAAAGAGGGGAAGAGAAAGCTGATGTTACACCTATAGCAGGAAATTTTTGGGAGACAATGAATGAATATACCATTTATTTGTATCTCTTTGACCCTACACAGAATTATGATCAGCTGATTGGAGTGAAAACCGTTTTATCTCATTGATTTATGGCTGAAGAGAGAATTACTTTATTTGCAGAAATATTGCTGCCTTTACCAATACCTAGCACATATACTTATCGTGTTCCTTTTGAGCTTAATCAGAAAGTGCGATTTGGTCAACGTGCAGTGGTTCAATTCGGCAAGACGAAAATTATGTCAGGTTTGATAGTTTCAATATCTAACAATGTGCCTGATTGTTCTAACATAAAATATATCATTGATATTCTTGATGATGAACCTATCATCAACCAGAACCAGCTGAAACTTTGGAATTGGATTTCGTCTTATTATCTTTGTTATTTGGGCGAAGTCATGCAGGCAGCGCTGCCTTCAGCTCTTAAGCTCTCCAGTGAATCGAAAATCTCTCTTGCAGAAGACTTTGAACTCGATAATGAGACTCTCAGCGATAACGAGTTCCTTATCGTGGAAGCGCTTCAGATACAGCCGCAGCTTACAATAACAGAGGTTAGTAAAATTATTGGATACAAGAAAGTAATGCCGTTGATAAAGACGATGATTGAGAAAAAAATCATCGTGATGCATGAAGAACTTCAACAGAAATATAAAGCTAAATATGAACGATATGTAAGATTGTCAAACTCATATCGTGAAGATGCTGCTATGCATCAGCTGATGGATAATCTTTCTAAAAGAGCATATAAACAGCTCGAACTTTTGATGGCTTTTTTTGTATTGGGCGGTTCTGCCGATAACGAAGTGCTTGCTTCTGAACTGATGAAAAAAGCTAACGCATCAAGCTCTATCTTGTCGGCAGTGATTGAAAAAGGAATATTCGAGACTTATCAGAAAAGAGTAAGCCGCTTGAAGGAATATAAAGCCTTGACAAGCGTTGACACTATACAACTTACAGAAAAACAACAAGAAGCCTTTGATAATATTCATAAAGGCTTTGATGAGGAAAAACCTGTTTTGTTGCATGGCGTTACGGCAAGTGGTAAGACGGAAATTTATATAAAACTTATACAAGAAGCTATTGATGAAGGAAGACAAGTCCTTTATCTTCTTCCTGAAATAGCCCTGACAGAACAGATTATCAATCGATTAAAGAAATATTTCGGTGATAAGGTAGGCGTTTATCATTCGCGTTATGATGATAATGAACGTGTTGAGATCTGGCAGCAGGTGATGAATTTCAGGAATTCAGGAGATGATGTTCATAGTTCAGAGTCTAAAACTCAAAGTTCAAAGTATCAAATCATCATAGGCTCACGTTCGTCTATATTCTTGCCTTTCAGTGATTTGGGATTGATTATCGTGGATGAGGAACACGATGGTTCTTTCAAGCAGATTGACCCAGCTCCTCGTTATTCGGCTCGCGACCTCGCCGTCGTTATGTTTAAAACGTTCCACGCTCGCCTCCTTCTTGGCTCTGCAACGCCTTCTTTTGAGTCTTATTATAATGCAAGGCAAAATAAATATCATCTGGTTACTATAGCCGAACGTTATGGTGGCGTTGAAATGCCGGAAATAATAGTCGATGACATGAGGATTGAGACTCGTCGTAAGACAATGCAGGCTAATTTCGGTAAGGTGCTGATTGACACTATGAATAAAACACTGGAAGAGAAAAACCAGGTGATTTTGTTCCAAAATCGTCGCGGCTTCTCGTTGAGAATAGAATGTGACCATTGCAACTATATACCTCAGTGTATCAACTGCGACGTGAGCTTGACTTATCATAAGAACCAGAACATCCTGAAATGTCATTATTGCGGCTATACTGCAAGCGTGCCAACGGAATGCCCATCGTGCAGAAGCACAGACTTGAAAATGCATGGATATGGAACGGAGAGAATTGAAGATGATTTGAAAATAATTTTCCCAGAGGCAAATAGCGCGCGCCTCGACCTTGACACAACAAGAACTAAAAACAGCTATCAGTATATTCTTGAACAGTTTCAAAATAAGGAAACAGATATTCTCGTCGGTACGCAAATGGTTACCAAAGGCCTCGACTTCGATTCGGTCAAGACTGTTGGAATACTCAATGCTGACAATATGCTTACATTCCCTGATTTCAGAGCTTATGAAAGAAGTTTCCAGCTTATGGAACAGGTGAGTGGCAGAGCTGGACGTAAAGGTGATAAAGGTAAAGTCATAATACAGACATTTCAACCTCAGCATCAGGTGATACAGAATGTCATGAGTCATGATTTTGTGAGATTTTATGAAGAACAAATGCCTGTGCGACGTCAGTTCAATTATCCTCCATATTCACGACTTATCTTGATAAGGTTAAAAGATGTTGACAGCATGAAACTTAATAAGGCAGCGTATGAATTGGCAAGTATGTTCCGTCATGCTTTTAAGGAAAATGTTCTTGGACCAGAATATCCTATAGTGTCAAGAGTGAAGAATCTTTATATAAAGCAGATGATAATAAAGATAAACAAGGATTTATATTCTAATAAGGTAAAGGATTTTATCAAAGACACTATAGAGAAGTTTAAACATAACAACGAATTTAAGTCTGTTAAAATCCAAATTGACGTTGATCCTATATGATAGGATTTCTTCTAGCTTTCTTATTTGATTGGATATAAAAAAAGAGCGACCGAATGATCGCTCTTTTTTTGGAATATATTTCAGTGTTTATTATTTAACAACAACTTTTGTTGTGTGGCTGTAACCGTTAGCTGTTACTGTGCAGAAGTAAACACCGCTGTTGAGGTCGTTGATTGAAACGCCGTTTTCACCTGTTGTTAAGTTTGTGTTAACAACTTTTACTGTTTGACCAGCAATGTTTGTGAAAGTAACTGTAGCGTTAGCATTCATTGATGAGCTTACGAAGATATATTCTGAAGCTGGGTTTGGATATACGTTATAAACAACGTCTTTAGCAACGATTTCTTCTGTACCTTCTAAGTATTCTGAAGAGATTTTGAAGATATAAGTCATGTTGCATTCTGGAACTGATTGGCTAGCGCCTGAACCCCATGCTAAACCAGGAACGTTGTCTGATACGTATGAGAACCAGAATTCATTGTTTCTTGTTACGCTTGGAGCAGCGTTAACGAACATTGATTCGTCAACCATGTGCATGAAGTCTTCGAATACGTGTTCAACAGCAACATGCCATGCATCTTCGTTAGCAGCTTTGTATGACATGATTGTTGATCTGTAGTAGTTTGAACCGTTGTAAAGTTCACGTTCTGTATCGAGTGATGAATAAGCTAAAGCCAAGTTACCTGTTGGGTCAACTGAAAGAGCTGGGAAGCCTGAGCAGCTGCCGTAGAATTGGTAGATGTAGTCATCGTTTTTGTAGATAGCGTCAGCGTTGAAGTCAGCGATGTTGCTATAGAATGGTAACCAACCGCAGAAGTTGACTGAGTCCATTGAGTGGAGAGCATAACCTTCATTTTCTGGGTCATCTTGCCATAATCTTAAGTTTGTTAAAGCAGCTCTTGTGTCATTCCAGTAAGCGATACCGTCAACTGTTCTACCATAGTAGTATGAGAATGTTGTACCGAGTTCTGTGTGAGCGTATGTTGCTACTGAGAATGCTACGTGTACTGTTCCGTCAGGACCAACAGCTACAGTGCTGTGAACTGGAGTTTGAGCTGGATTATCTTCTGGAGTGATTGTGTTTGTGTCTGTTTCCCAGTCACCGTTATATGGGTTTTCCCAAACAACGATTCTTTCCCATGTTTGACCGTTGTCTGTTGATTTCATAACGAGAGCGTGGGCGTAGAATACTGTTGTGTAGCAGATAGCAACAACATCACCGTTTGAAGCGATTGAATAGTCGTCAGCGCTGTAGATGTCGATGTGTTCGTTTGTTTCTGCTAATGGTGAGTAACCAACTTCCCAGTTTTGACCGTCTGTTGAACGGCAGTAGAATTGAGCGTTAACCATAACGTCTGATGAAACTTGGTGTTGTGATGCGCAAACAACGTGGATGATGTCATTGTTAGGACCTGAAGTTGTAACTCTTGGCCATGATAATGAGAATGGGTATTCTAAACCTGTTGGGTTTGGAATTGAATAAGGACCGTCCCATTGACCTTCGCCAGCTTTTTCTCTGATCCAATAGTTAAGACCGCTTGAGTGGTTAACGAGGATTTCACCTTCTGCACCGTAAGGAGCGATTGATGGCCAACCTGTTCTTACGTCAGCACCTGTTGCGTTAGCTTCTTCACGTACTTCTGGAATGTCGTTGATGTTTGACATGTTACCGTTTTTGATGAAGTTGTAACCTGTACCACGGTCGCTAGCTGTTGTGTTAGCTTCTCTTGACATTGTAACTGCTACAGCAACGTCACCATTAGATTTTTGGTACATACGGTTTGATACGTGTCCGTTTGATTGTAAGTCGTAGTATGTTTCAACTGCAACAGCTTCTTCGAAGTTTGAATATCTGTTAACAACTACGCTATTGTTTGATTTTGATGAGTTTTCAATAACACTACCTGTGTAGATGTCATTTCCAACAGCAACCTTTGAAACTGTAGCTTTGCCTGATACGGCTTCTTTTGCTACACGGTTTTGTGCAAATGCACTAAATCCCATTACGAGACCTAATGAAAGTAAAAGAACTTTTTTCATTTTAATGTTATTTTAAATTAATAATTAAGTTAATTTCTGAATACATTTCTATTCGAACTGCAAATATAATAATAATTCAAGCAAATGAGCATGGAAAACTAAGTTTTTTTATTTTTTTTTCACTTTAATTTTAACTTGCGTATTTCTAAATATTTAAGTAATTTTACCGCTTTATTTATTGAAAACGTTTTTATTATTATAATTATCAAAAAAATGAAAAAAACTATCACTTTAATCGTAGCTTTTACGTTTTTACTTTTCTCATGTTCAACGACAAAGAACGAGAAACAGGATTTGGCTCAATATGTTAATCCTTTTATTGGAACAGGAGGCCATGGCCACACATATCCAGGTGCAGTGAATCCTTTCGGCATGATACAGAACAGTCCCGATACTCGTATGGATTCTTGGGACGGCTGCTCTGGATACCATATTTCAGACTCTACAATACTCGGATTCAGCCTTACTCATCTCACAGGAACAGGCTGTAATGATTACGGTGACTTCCGTTTTATGCCTGTAACAGGTAAGGTGTCTCTCAATTCTAAAGATTATAGCTCTTCTTTCAGTCATGAAAATGAAACAGCAAAAGCTGGTTATTATTCTGTTGTCCTCAATGACTATAATATTAAGGTGGAACTTACAGCAGGCGACCGCGCTGCTATGCAACGCTATTCTTTCCCTCAAACAACCGACGCTCACATCATCGTTGAATTGCAAGAGTCAAATACTTCAGCTGAAACAATTCACGAGTCGTTCATAACAATAGAAAGCGATAATGCAATCAGTGGATTCCGTCGTACAGGTCAATGGGCTGCCGATCAATATCTTTATTTCTATGCTGAGTTCTCAAAACCTTTCACAGGTTATGGCATCTGTTCAGATAATATCGAATATCCAGGCATGAAACATGCAGAAGGAAAAGACCTTCAAGCATGGCTCGACTTTGATGCAACCGACGGTGAACCTATTGTTATGCGTGTTGCTACTTCAGCCGTTGACGTTGAAGGCGCCAAGAAAAACCTCGCTGCTGAAATCAATGACTTTGACTTCGACGCTCTCGCTCAGAAATCATATCAATATTGGAATGACGAACTCAACCGTATTAATATTAATAGTGTAAACGAAAAAGATAAAACTGTTTTCTACACCTCATTATATCACTGCTTCAGCGTGCCTAATATCTATTCTGATGTTGACGGTCGCTATCGCGCTCATGACAAGAATATTTACCAAAGCGATGATACTCGTTATACTATCTTCTCGTTGTGGGATACATTTAGAACAGAACATCCTTTGCTCACTCTTATCCAAAGAGAACGCAGCAAAGATATTATCAACACCTTCATTAATAATTACGAAACGGGCGGTCTCCTTCCTGTTTGGGAACTCGCAGCTAACGAGACAAATTGCATGATTGGCTATCACGCTATCCCTGTCATTGCTGATGCTTATTTCTGCGGCTTGGAAGGTGTTGACTATGAAAAAGCGCTTGAAGCTATGGTTAAGAGCGCTCGTGAAGATCAGTTCGGACTCGCTTGCTATAAAGAATACGGCTTCATCCCTTCTAACTGCGAAGGCGAATCTGTCTCTAAAACTCTTGAATATGCTTACGATGACTGGTGTATCGCTAAGATGGCAGAAGATATGGGCAGAAATGATATTGCTGACGAATTTTATCAAAGAGCTCAATATTACAAAAATCTCTATGACCCATCAACAAAATTCTTCCGCGGAAAAAGAAACGGTTGCTTCGTAACTCCTTTCGACCCAACACAGGTCAACTTTATGTTAACAGAAGCTAACACATGGCAATATAACTTCTTCGTTCCTCAAGATATCAACACTCATATTGAAATGCTCGGTGGTGAGACTGCTTACGACAGAAAACTCAATGAGCTTTTCAATTCATCATCAGAAATGACTGGACGCGTTCAATCTGACATCACTGGTCTTATCGGACAATATGCTCACGGCAACGAGCCTAGTCACCACATGGCATACCTTTATAATTATTTAGGAAAACCTAGCAAGACACAAAAACTCATCAACAAAATCATGAATGAGTTATACACAGACGAGCCAGACGGATTGTGCGGCAACGAAGACTGCGGACAAATGTCGGCTTGGTATGTGATGAGCGCTATGGGATTCTATCCTGTTACACCAGCAAGCGGTTACTATGTGATTGGCGTGCCTCATTTTGAAGAAATGACCATCAATCTTGAAAACGGAAAAACATTCACAATAGTAGCTAACAATATTTCAAGAGAAAACAAATACATCGAATCTGTGAAATTAAACGGCAAGTCATTGGATCGCAGCTTTATCTATTTTGATGAAGTTCACAATGGTGGCAAGCTGGTCTTTGAAATGACAAACAAACGCAATTCAACATGGGCAACGCAAGCTAAAAATTGTCCAAAACAAAAGATAGAAAACTCAATCATAGTGACTGCTCCAATTATTAATGTAGCTTCTGATGTCTTCTTCGAAACATTGAATGTGTCGATAAGTCACCTCGATGCAGATGCTAAGGTTTATTATACTATTGACGGAAGCACTCCAGATGAAAACAGCAATCTTTATACAGAACCTTTCGATATCAAAGAAAGTGCTGATGTGAGAGTCGTTGCTGTGAAAGATGGCAAGAAGAGCAATGTTATTGAAGGCAACTTCAAAAAAATAGCAGCTGGAAGAACTATTGAAATAGAAAATAAATACAACTCGCAATATGAAGCAGGCGGCGACATCGCTCTCATCGACTTCCAAAGAGGAAGCAGCAACTTTAGAGTCGGAACATGGCAAGGCTATCACGGCGTTGACTTAGTCGCAACGGTTGACTTGAGCGAAAAGCAAGAATATAACAGACTTGCTGGTAGTTTCTTGCAAGATCAAAAGTCATGGATTTTTATGCCAAAACAAGTTGAGTTCTTCATCTCTGATGACGGTAATAACTTCAAGTCGTTGGGAGTAATAAAAAATACAATTTCACAAGAGACAGAAGAACCTGTGCTTCATGAATTTGCTATCGACAAGAACTTTAGCGCAAGATATATCAAGATGGTTGCCAAGAAAATCGATGCTTGTCCTGACTGGCACGTCGGAGCTGGTGAGCCAGGATGGATATTCTGTGATGAGATTGTCATAGAATAAGGTCATGATGACATACAAAAAAAGAGGCTTTAAATAGCCTCTTTTTTTGTACGCTTGTCTTTTTATAAAAGTATTTCGTCTCCGTTTTTATTGAGGAAGTTATACTGCATAATGTGGAAATTCTTAACTTCCTTAATATTGATGTTTCTGTGGTATCTCCATTTCCATTTTCTTCTTATCGAGAAAATACCTTTGGTCAGATATGCATAGATGAAAGGGTGGACTTGCACTGTGATATTGTCTTCATTTTGATCTAAAAGCAAGTATTTTAAGTTGTTTTCTATTTCATCTATGAATAAGGCTGAAGATTTGATTTTGCCTGTTCCGTCGCATGTAGGGCATTTTTCTTGCACGGCGACTTCTGTTTCAGGTCTTACTCTTTGACGTGTAATTTGTATGAGACCGAATTTTGAAGCAGGCAGGATAGTGTGTCTTGCACGGTCTTTTGACATTTCCTCTTTAAGTTTGTTATATAACTCTTTTCTATTTGCCGGGTCGTGCATGTCGATAAAGTCAACGATGATGATTCCTCCCATATCACGGAGGCGTAGCTGACGTGCAATTTCAACTGCTGCTTCTAGATTGACAGACAAGGCGTTTTCTTCTTGAGAGTTTTCTTTGCTGACACGATGGCCGCTGTTAACGTCTATAACATGCATGGCTTCAGTGTGTTCAACAATGAGGTAAACACCATTTCTGATTGTGACTATTCTACCAAAAAGTCCTGCTATCTGTTTTTTGACACCAAATTCTTCAAAGATATGTTCTTTGCTTTTATGTAATTTTACGATGTCGAGTTTTTGAGGAGCAATGGTAAGAATAAAGCTTTTTATTTCTTCATAAAGATTGGCATCGTCAATATATATACCATTAAACGACTCGTTTAAAATATCTCTCAGCACTACGGATGTTCTGTCAAGCTCGCTAATTAATTTGGTTGGAGAGTTGCATCCGCTTATAACTTGGGTCATGTTTTCCCATTTTTTAAGGAGAGTTTTAAGGTCTGCGTCGAGTTCTGCTACTTTTTTCCCTTCTGCTACAGTACGAATGATAACGCCGAAGTTGTTAGGTTTGATGCTTTGGATAAGAAGTTTCAATCTTCTGCGTTCTTCGCTGCTTTTGATTTTCTGTGATACAGATACGCGATTTGAGAATGGTACTAAGACGATATAACGTCCGGCGAATGATATATCTGATGTGAGGCGAGGACCTTTGGTGTTGATAGGTTCTTTGGCGATTTGAACAGGTATTCTGTCGCCTACAGAGATGAAATCTGATATTTTACCTGATTTGTCAATGTCTTTTTCCAATTCAAAAGATTCCATGTTCAACTGAGCCGTATTGCCGTCTTCAGCGAATTTGGTGAATTTCTTGAGTGAATTGATTTGAGGTCCGAGATCTAAATAATGCAAGAATGCATCTTTTCTACAGCCAATGTCGATGAAAGCTGAGTTTAATCCTGGGAGGATTTTCTTTACTCGACCGAGATATACGTCGCCTACTGAGATGCTGTTGTTTTTCTGTTCTTTATGAAATTCAACAAGCTGTTTGTCTTCCAACAAAACAATATTAACCTCTGAAACATCAGAACTGATGATGAGCTCTCTGTTGATTTGTGTAGTGTCCATTCAGTTGAAAATATTTACAAAGGTTTAAAAATTAAAAACATAACACAACACTGTGTTTGAACAATGCTGTGTTATGTGAGTCGTGAATAATCCTAGATTATTTCTTCTTCTTATGTCTATCCTTTCTTAAACGTTTTTTACGTTTGTGTGTAGACATTTTGTGTCTTTTATGTTTTTTACCGTTTGGCATAACTGTAAATTTTTATATTATTATTGATTTATTTTACTTCGTTTACAAAAGTCTTTGATGGCTTGAAAGCTGGGATGTTGTGAGCTGGAATAACGATTGATTGATCGAGTTTAATATTTCTTCCAACTTTTTCAGCTCTAGTCTTTCTGATGAAACTGCCAAAACCTCTTAAATATACAGGTTCGCCTTTAGCAACAGATTCTTTAACTACGTCCATAAATGCTTCAACAACTACTTGTGTACTTGATTTTTCAAGACCTGTTTTTTCAGCGATTTGTGCTACGATTTCTGCTTTTGTCATGTCTAATATTTTTTTAATTGTTTGTAATTTTTATTTTAGGGTGCAAAGGTAAGAACTTTTTTGATTATTAAGGCAAAAAAAATATTTTTTTTTACTAAAAAGCATTAAAAATGTGATAAGTAGCATTATTTTCTCCTTTTTTGTCTTTCTTTTTTTGTTAAACAATAAAATATTTTTTCTGTTTTTAATTTTTGTCAGAAAAAATGATGTAATTTTGGTAAAGATTTTTTAACATTTATATTATGGCAAGTTTGAATAAGGTTATATTAATAGGTCGTCTCGGTAAAGATCCTGAGATTGTTTCATTTGATAACGGAAGCAAGAAAATGTCGGTTACATTAGCCACATCAGAACGCTACCGTGACCGTAACGGAGAATGGGTTGAACAAACTGATTGGCATAACTTGGTAAGCTGGGGCAACATCGCTCTTGACTTGGCTGAAAAAAGACGCAATTATATAAAAGGTGATTTGATGTATGTGGAAGGAAGAATCAAGACACGCCAATATGTCGATAATCAAAATATCACCAGAAGCATAACGGAAATCGTTGTTGATAAGATGATGAACATGGGCAACACACGCAGCGCTGTCAGCAACCAAAACGCTGCCCCTGGCTATCAGCAGCCAGAACAGAGCTACCAACAGCCTAGTTATCAGCAGCCAGCTCAGAGTTATCAACAACCTAGTTACCAGCAGCCAGCTCCTAGCTATCAGCAGCCAGTTCAGACATATCAACCGCTGCCTGAAATGCCAAATCCAGATTATGACGGAGATGATCTTCCGTTTTGAGAGACAATAAGTCTATAGGTCTATAAGTCAATGAGTTAATTGTCTTAATTAAAAAATACTTATAGACTCGCTGACTTATTGACTTATAGACTTTTTTTCTTATCTTTGCACTCGAAATTGTAAATCGTTTTATTTTGGAAATATCTTCAATAGACCCTCTTATATGTCTGCTGACAGCAATAACAGCAGATCCTTTCTTCATTGGCATTTCTGTAAAAGTCGTATTTTGTTTAATATTAATGTGTGGATTGCTTTTGTGTTCCGCAATGGCTTCTTCAAGCGAAACGGCTTTCTTTTCATTACAGCCTAACGACATTAACGAACTTGAATCATCTTCAAAACGTAATGAGCAATTAGTGCTGGAAATACGCCAAAAACCTAAAACTCTTCTCGTAACTATATTGATAGCTAATAATCTGGTTAATATTTCTATTACGATATTTTCAACGTACATCATGAATATGATGTTTAACCTCGCTGTCAATCCAGTGGCTGCTTTCGTCCTTAACGTGCTTGTCGTGACATCGTTGATATTGCTTTTTGGCGAGATGATACCAAAGGTTTATGCATCAAAGAAAGCAAAGTCTATTGCTGTCATGATGGCTCCAATATTGAAAGTGCTTATACTCATTTTCAAACCTTTAAGTAATATCTTTGTATCATCAACTTCATTTATAGATAAGAAATTGGTCAAGAAAACAGGAACGATTTCTCTCAGCGATCTTTCTACAGCCGTTGACATCACTACGGAAGACAGCGCATCTATAGATGAGAAAAACATGTTGAAAGGTATTGCCACTTTCGGTGAGAAAGAAGTGAGCGACATTATGAGAGCCCGCGTCAATATGTTTTCGGTGTCGATGGAGACATCATTCGAGGAATTGATGCCTCAAATCATTGACAAAGGCTTTTCTAGAATCCCTGTTTATGACAAAGACCTTGACGACGTTAAGGGAATGTTGTATGTTAAAGACCTTCTCCCTCACATTGACGAGAGAAATTTCGCATGGCAAAAACTTATACGTCCAGTTTTCTTCGTGCCAGAAAACAAAAAAATCAATGACTTGTTTCAGGATTTTAGAACTAAGAAAATTCATATCGCGATAGTTGTTGATGAATATGGCGGAACTTCTGGTCTTGTGACATTGGAAGATATTGTTGAAGAAATAGTTGGCGATATTAGCGACGAGTTCGACAAAGAACCAGAAAACGAATATTATAAAAAGATTGATAATGAAACATATATCTTCAAAGCTCAGATAAGCATCGTCGATTTCTGCAAGGTGTATGGTATTGATACAGATTATTTTGAGGAGATAGAAGGCGAATCCGACACTATAGCAGGAATGATTTTAGAGATAGAAGGTCGTATTCCAGAGGTTGGATTCAAATGCAGCTACAAAGACTTCTCATTTGAGATTGTCGAGGCTGACAAAAAACACATTATAAAAATAAAAGTTATTTACAAAGTTAATAACTAAAATATGAATAAGTCATTCAAAACAAATGCAATAATGTTAAGCCTTTGGGCTTTGGTCATGATGTTTGCCGCTTGCGACAACAAACAATATCAGCCTAAGCCACGTGGATATTTTAGAATTGACTTTCCGGAAAAAGAATACGCCAAGCTTGATAGCATGGATTTTTACAGCTTCGAGTATTCTGTTTATTCAAAAATAACTCCTGATCTTTTCTCTCCACAAGAAAAAAACTGGGTTAATATCGAATATCCATCACATAAAGGAACAATTCATATCAGTTATAAAACGGTCAACAATAACCTCAACGATTATCTTGAAGATTCATATTCGATGATGACGAAACATATTTCCCGTGCTATGGGAATACGCGATAGCATAGTCATAAATCCAGATAGGAAGGTTTATGGATTGGTTTATTTCCTTGAGGGAGAAGGCGTCGCTTCGCCGTTGCAGTTTTATGTTACTGATAGTGTGAAACATTTTATGAGAGGCTCTTTATATTTTAATGTAAGAACCAACAACGATTCTCTTGCGCCTGTTATCAATTATATTACAGATGATGTAAGACATCTGATTGAAACACTTGAGTGGAAATAGGTGACAATAAGTCAATTCTTGATTTTTAAAAAAAATCTTTTGTCATTCGACTTTTGCCTTTCGACTTTTTATTATCTTTGTGCAAATTTTTTACCGATACATCTTATGTAGGATTTATATTTATAGTATTCATTATCAAAGAAAGGGGAAAATCCATGATAGAAACATTAGCAGTAGGCAAACTGAAATGGCATCATATTACAGACCCGACGGAAGAAGATTTCGTTGAATTGAGAGAGAAATTTCATTTTCACCCCCTCGATATTGAAGACTGTAGGTCGGTGAACCAACGTCCTAAAATAGACATCTATGACGATTATTATTTCGTTATCCTACAATATCCAGATTTTGACAGACAAGATAAATTTATCTTTCCGAAGGAAGTGAAACTCTTCTGGGGACAGGATTATATCATCACTCTTGAAAGAAAACGCTGGCACGTAAGCCAACTATTCAATGAATACAGCGAACGTGACGATGAGTCATTGGTTAAAGAACTCGTGACATCAGATATTCTCCTTTATCGTATCATTGAAAAACTCATGAAAGAATCACTTTATCTCTTGAAGAAAATAGGTTTTGAACTAGAGATGCTCAACAAGGAACTCTTCGGTGACAAGCAGGTAAGAATCATTGAGAGAATATCGGTGACCAGAAAGAATATCATTACAATCAATACAATATTCAAACCGCAGCTTAGAATGTTCCATAGTTTCGAAACGGGTCAAATTAGAGGTTTCGGTGATGTGGAGTTCATGGAAGACTACTGGGGTAACATTCTCGACTACTATCAAAAGGTGTGGGATATGACAGAAGACCACGAAGATCTTATTGAAGGTCTTTCCAAAACTTTTGATTCGATGCAGACTAACAAGACCAATGAGATTATGAAGATGCTCACTCTTCTTTCATCAATCATACTTCCTCTTACTTTTATAACAGGTCTTTTTGGAATGAATGTGATGTTTCCATTTATGGCGACTACCAAAGTCACGTTTTGGATTATTATAGGAGTTATGTTGATTGTCAGCGTTGCGCTGATTTATTTCTTCAAGCATAGAAAATGGTGGCAATAAACAATTGAAAATTGAAAGTTTGAAAATAAAAAAAAGGATGGAGAAAATATTTTTCGCCATCCTTTTTAATTGTCAATTTGTATATTATCGTTTGTCAATTGTTTCTGCAACTTCTTCAGCGCGAGCGAGAGCTTTGTGGATATGGTCTAAGACATTTTCTTCGCCTACCATATCAACGATGCCAGCTTGTTTGATGGCAGCGTGAACGCTTTCGTTAACGCCAGACAAGATAATTGTCTTGCCTTCGTCTTGAGCAGCCTTGATGAAAATCTCAAGGTTGTGAATGCCTGTAGCATCGATGAATGTGACTTTACGCATTCTGATGATTCGTATTACATTATCGGAGCGGCGGTGTGATAACTCTTCGAATTTGTTAGCGATACCGAAGAAGAATGGTCCTTCGATTTCATATACTTCAGTATGTCTTGGAACCATGAGTTTTTCATCTTGTTCGCCGTCGTTATGTACATCCAATTCATTTTGGATAACAGAGATGTTTGTGCTTTCCATAACACGTTTGATGAACATGATAACAGCCAAAACCAAACCTATTTCAATAGCGATAGTAAGGTCGAAGATTACTGTGAGCAATAATGTTGTGAAAAGAACAGCGATGTCGCTTCTTGATTGACGGCACATTGAAACGATGGTTTTCCAGCCGCTCATGTTATATGAAACGACGATAAGAACGCCAGCGAGGCATGACATTGGGATGAGACCGACGAGGCCGCCCAAGAATAAGAGAACTAACAGTAACACCAAAGTGTGAACGATGCCAGCTACAGGAGTGCGGCCACCATTGTTGATGTTAGCCATTGTACGAGCGATAGCTCCTGTTGAAGGAATGCCGCCAAAGAAAGGAACAACGACATTAGCTATACCGTTGCCAATAAGTTCTGTGTTTGAATTATGTTTGTCGCTGATAACGCCATCGGCAACCATAGCTGAAAGCAATGATTCGATTGCACCTAACATTGCGATAGTAAACGCTGATGGAAGAACGGCTTGTGCTGTTGAGAAGAATGTCTCACCTTCTTTTAATGTTGGAAGTCTGAATGCTGGAAGACCTGAAGGCAATTCGTATAAGTCGCCGATAGTCTTGATAGAATCGATGCCAGCATATTTTTTCAAGACCCATGTCAAGGCTGTCATGACGATGATAGCTAACAATGAGCCTGGAATTTTCTTGGAGATTTTAGGAGTTAAAACTATTATCAAGATGCTTAAAGCTCCTATCAATAATGCCCATAAATTGATGTTAGAAATGTTTTGGAAGTAGCATGCCCATTTGTCGATGAAGTTAGCTGGCACGTTGGTGATGCCCATGCCGAAGAGGTCGTTCATCTGCGTTGAGAAGATGGTGATTGCGATACCGCCAGTGAATCCAACGATGATAGGATAAGGCATGAATTTTATGATGCTGCCCAATTTGAACACACCCATGAGTATTTGCATGATACCGGCCAAGATTGTTGCGATGACTAATCCTGTAATACCGAATTGTTGGATGATGCCATAGATGATGACGATGAAAGCGCCTGTTGGGCCGCCGATCTGTACTTTAGAACCGCCTAATGCTGAGATGATGAAACCAGCCATGATAGCGGTGACGAGACCTTCAGTAGGGCCGACGCCAGAAGCGATACCGAAAGCGATTGCTAATGGAATGGCAACGATACCGACGATGACACCAGCCATCGCGTCTTTAGCGAATAATTCTTTGTTGTAATTCTTTAATGTTGAAAATAAGCGTGGCTTAAAATCAATGGAAAATTTACGGCTTTTGTTAGCCTTGTTGTTAACTGTACCTGTTTCAGTCATGACTAAAAACTTTGGATGATAAAGACTTATAAATGTTTTTTAATAAGAAAATGCTATTCTTTTTCGGGCTGCAAAGGTAATAAAAAGAGACGCACGTCGATGCGTCTCTTGTATAAATATTTTCATGTGTCATTAATATTCCATGTCACCGCCTTCACCGCCTTCGAAGCTTTCTCCTCCGCCGTTGCCTGAAGACATTCTCTTCTTCTGCTGTTGGTTGATTCTGTAGTTGAAGTTGAGCGTTACGGAAGTGGTGCTCCATGCACTTTCGCTGTATTGCCAGAAGTTGTCGCCCCATGACTCGCCGCCGTGTTGTCTGCTTCCGAAAACGTCACGTATGTTAAGTGAGATGGTTCCTTTTCTGTTGAACACGTCGCGTGATGCCGCAAAGTCGCACCAGTAGTTGGCATCGCGGTAACCGAGAGGCTCTTCTCGTGGACCCATATATCTTCCTGTTATTTGTATGTCGCATACTTTCTTCAGTCTGAATTTACTTATAAGACGCGCGATCGTGTTATATGAATCTGTGACGTAATGTCTTCCGTTCCAGTCGCCGACGGTGTTCGACTTGAAGAAGTTGATGCTTCCGTTGATGTTCCACCATTTTAATAAGTCGAGTGAACCTACCAATTCGATACCATAATCGTCGCTGATGCCGAAGTTTTCAGGTCTGCTTATTGATATGTCGCCTTCAACAGTGGTGAAGTGACGAATCACATCGGTGCTATGACGATAATATGTTGTGAAGTTGATGTTGCCTTTGTCCCAGAAACGAAGATATGATATTTCGTAGCTGTCTGTGAAAATAGGTTTTAAGTCAGGATTACCTGTTCTGATGTTACGGTCATCGTTGAAAGAGCTGAAAGGCGCCATCTGATGATACCATGGACGGCGGATGCGACGAGCGTAACTTGCCTGCACTTGGTCAACCTCTGTGATAGAATAGTTGAGGTGTCCGGTAGGGAAGAGGTTTAAATATCTCTGATTGTTTCTTTTGTCAGTGTCTTTGAGATAAGTGTCGATGAGAGTGAACTCTGAACGCAATCCTACTTGTCCTGAGAAACGTCCCATCTCTCTGCCGAAGCTTCCGTATAAAGCAGCCACTTGTTGGTTGTAGTCGAAGTCGTGAGTGTAATCGGTGAGAACGTCTTCATTTTCCATTACCAGCATATTATTATTGATGAGCTGATTGGTATATTTACCGCCGAGTTCAACGACAGAAAGACCGTAATGATGTACGAAGTCAACGGTGGCTTGAAGGTTTTTATGAAGTTCTGCTGTTTTTGTTGATTGATTTATAGTCGAAAGAGGAATATTGTTTATCAAATCTTCTTCTGTCAAGAATTCAGAGTCGGTGATAAGAGAGTTTTCTGTATCGTCGGAAGTGAAATATCTTAATGAAGCCTTGAGGGAATTGTCTTTAGAACCGAAGTATTTGTCGTAAGAAAGAGTGTATTCCATCATAGGTCTGCTGTTGTACCAGTCTTCAGTACGTAAGGAATATTGATTTAAACCTTGGTATGGGAATGAGTCGTAGTAAGTCACAGCTGGAGTATTGTGACCATCAGACTGGCGCATCATGGCGCTGAAGGTAAGGATGTCGTTATCGGTGAAATAATAGTCGAAACCGCCGCGTAAGTTATGGCCTTGTCTGTTACGGTTACGATAGGTGAATTGTTCTGTTATCTGTACAGCGTCGTAATGGTTTCCTATTGTTGGGTCATAGATATTGTCGGTGTAATATTCTGTCATGGTATAACCGTCGCTGATGTCGTCGCGGTAGTTGTAGTTATAGTTGGCGAATACGTTGAATTTTTTGAATCTGTAGTTAAGGCTTGCTCCGATTCCGCTTTGGAAAGGGAAGTTGGCTTTGAAGAATTTCTCTCCCCATTGCACTGGGAATCCGCCTCTGACGTCAACGGAAGCGTTGAAGCCTTTGCGTTTGTCTTTTTTAAGAACGATATTGATGATACCGGCGGTGCCTTCTGCATCGTAACGAACTGAAGGATTTGTCACCACTTCGATTCTCTCAATCATATCAGCTTGAAGGCTACGGAGAGCGTCTTGTGTGCTGACGCCAGCAAGTCCAGATACCTTGCCATCTACGAGAATCTGAACGCCGCTGTCACCGCGGAGGCTGACATTGCCATCGACGTCAACATTGACAGAAGGGATGTTGTCGAGCACTTCAATGGCATTGCCTGCTGTGCTGCTGACGTCTTTGCCTACATTGAAGACGCGTTTGTCGAGTGTCATCGACATGGTGCTTCTCTCAGCAACGACTTCTACTTCTTCGAGCAAGGCTGAGTCGGGCTGCATCACGATTCTTCCTAACGATATTATTTCTCTAGGATTCTTGACATTGATATTTATGGTTTTGTTCTGATATCCCATAAACTGCACGACGATATAATATTTGCCAGGAATTGTTTTAAGAGAAAAAGCGCCCTGCATATCGGTGATAACACCTGTTACGAGTGTTGAGTCTTGGGAATTAAAAAGACTGACGGTAGCATATTCAAGCGGACCATCAGTCTCTATATCTATTACAAAACCTTTGATTTCAGCGTCGATAGGTGATTCAACGCCAGTAGTGTATGCGTATGTGTTAGCGCAAAATAATAAAGAAATGAATAATGCAAATAATGCTGTTATTTTTTTCATATACTGAAAAGTGTCGGTTAATAATCTCGTTTTTCAAGTCTGCAAAATTAGCAAAATTTGTGCCATCATACAACATTTTATTTACCATTCATAGTCATGAAAATATAAAAAAAAGACAGCGTATAGTGCTGTCTTTTTTAAATCATACCAAGAACTTATTATCTTTCGCCTTTACGTGCTGAATAGTTGATACGGAAGGCGCCGCATTTACGGAGTTCTTGTTTAACATCGGTGACGAGACCCATTCTTACTTCTTCATGTATTTTCAATGAAGTTGTGAGGAGAGGGCGGTCAGCTTCATTACGAGCCAAACGTTCGCTTTCAATGTAAGGGATAATATCGTTTACTCTTGAATATTGATCGTTTAGCTGGATACGAGACTCTGTACCGTATGCTTTAGCATTGGTAGGAGGTCCGATGTAGATATAGCTTACCAAAGATTTCTTTTCTAATTTTTGAACTTCAGTAGCTTCTGGTAATTTCATCTTTACTTTCAATGATACTTCGCGCATGGAAGTTGTAACCATGAAGAAGAATATCAACATAAAGATAATGTCAGGCATAGAACCGGTACTCATTGCCGGAACTTCCTTAGCTTCATCTGATCTATATTTTGATGCCATATTAATAATCTCCTTGTTATTTAATTTCTTCTGGTTCAGCCTCTGAGATACGGACAGGAACAGCTTTGTTGATAGCGTCGATCTTGTCTTTATCTGTCAAGTCTGCATAATGTTGGTTAAAGTATTTAAGAGACATTTCTTCTCTCATTTCATTGAAAGCTCTAGCCAATTCATTTTGAACGCTGATATACATTGCGTATGAAGTACCGCGGTCGTTTTTAAGTGACACAACGCCTTTGTTAAGTACGACATTGCCGAGAAGTTCTATTTCTTTTGTTTCAACTTCAGGAGCTGATTCATCACCTGGTTTTGGTGTGATGAATTCTCTTGTCATTTCTTTTAAAGTTGTTACATCACCAGGTTTTCCGTTGACCAACAATTTGTCATACTTGTTAATCATGACGTTCATAATGTTTCTTTCTTTAACTTTGACGTCCATTTCCGGATTTTCAACTGGTGGAGGAAGACGACGGGTGATACCGCTGTCTGTATCCATAGTTGTGGTAACTAGAAAGAATACCAATAGCAAAAAAGAGATATCGGCCATTGAACCTGCATTGAGATCCGGTACTTTCTTTTTTTGTCTAGCCATATTGATTTTTTCTTAATTAGTTAAAGAGTTTTGCTACTGCTGAGCCGAGTACTGCTAATATTGTGCCTCCGAGCATTATGTAAACGAACATCATCAAGAAGTCACATACAGCTTCATTACTTGCTGTGACGTTCATTGAATCCAAATATTCTTGGCTTAATGTTGCACCTGGAGAGATTAAATAGGCAACTAAAGCTACTAATGCGAATGCACCTAAAGCAATGCCTATTTTCTTGATACTAGTTGGGTCAACGATTACTCCATAGATAGGAGCGAAAAGTATAGCAACAACTAATAATCCGAAGAGTGCGTATGTTAAGTACATTTGCATATCTGCGCTTGATTCGCCTTTGAATGCGCAAATGGCAAGGATTATTGTACTAATGCCAACAAGTCCCCACAAAATGTACTTACTAATTTTGAATAATTTATCTTCCATTGTTAATGGGTTTTTAGTGTTACTAAATTACTTGTTGATTTTGTTTGAATATTCATTCAAGATATCCATGAAGCTGATTGTGCTTTCTTCCATATCGTTCAAGATGCTTTCGATCTTGTTGAGGATGAAGTTGTAAGCTACTTGGAGTACCATAGCTGTGATCAAACCGAAAACTGTTGTTAACAAAGCAACTTTCATACCTGAAGCAACGATTGTTGGGCTGATGTCACCAGCTGCTGCGATAGCGTCGAAAGCTTGAACCATACCGATAACTGTACCGAAGAAACCTAAGTTAGGACCTAAAGCGATACATAATGTAATCCAGCTTGTGCCGCTTGAAAGGTTACCGTTCATAACTGAACCGTATGAAATCATTGATTTTTCTACTTCATCAAGACCATCGTTGAAACGCATTAAACCTTGGTAGAAGATACTTGCGACAGGACCGCGTGTGTTACGGCAGAGTTCTTTAGCTTTTTCGATGCCGCCTTGGTTCAAAGCAACTTCTAATTCAGCAACTAATTTCTTAGTGTTTGATGTGCTTAATGTTAAGTAAATAATTCTTTCGATTGAAAGAGCTAAACCGAGTACTAAACAGACGAGAACGAGTGTCATGAAACCCCAACCACCGTCGATGTATTGTTTCTTAAGAACTTCGTGGAATGTTGGTGCTTCTTCTGTTTCTGTCATTGTTGTTGTTACAACTTCTTCTACTGGAGCAGCTTCTTCAGCAGCAACTTCTTCAGCAGCAACTTCTTCTGTAGCTACTTGCTCTGTTTGTGGAACGTTTTCATCTTGCTGTGCAAGAACTGAATTGCTGATACCAAATGTCAAAAAACCAGCAATTGTGAGTAAAGCAATTAATTTTTTCATAATTGGAAATGTTGATTACTACTTTTTAATTTTTTGATTGATTACTTATTTTAATTTAACTTAGTTTATTTCAATTTTATTGTTAACAACTTGAATTTTAAGTTCCTGCGGAGAGAGCGGGATTCGAACCCGCGATACCCTTTTGGAGTATACACACTTTCCAGGCGTGCTCCTTAAACCACTCGGACATCTCTCCCTCTACAGCCTTAAAAAATTCGCACCAAAGTTACATATTTTTTCTTTAAAAAACGAAATTATTTTTAAACATTATTTACTTTTTTATTATTGCCTTAACTAGTGTTATATCAACGTTTTTTTGATATTTTTATCTTAAAATAATTTTATCATCAATTTTTTATCCAATAAAATCATTCTTTTTTATCCCATTATATTCAAAAAAACGAATTATAAACATGTAAACCCCAACTTGTAGTCTTGTGGTCTTGTAGCCTTTATATCGTCATTTCACCTCTGATAGGTGTCTGCAAAAGTTCTTTTATCTTTTCAGGAGCGTAGCCTTCGCCTATAAGGTACATTAATTTAGCTATTGCAGACTCTGTTGTGATGTCGTGACCGCTCAACACTCCGATTCTGTTTAAGTCTAAGCTTGTTTCATAGCGTCCCATTTCTACTGAACCGGATTTGCATTGTGTTACATTATATATTATCATTCCTTTGTCGATGGCTTCTTTTAGTTCATCGATGAACCATGACGCTGTAGGTGCGTTGCCTGATCCGTAGGTCTCGATAATCAATGCTTTTAAATTAGGTGTGTTTAATGTGTGGTGAACGAGTTCCTTTGTGATGCCAGGGAAAATCTTCAGAATTGCCACGTTGTTGTCGAGTTTAGTATGAAGCTTTAATTTTTTGAAGTTAGGCTTCATGATATACTCCTTATTATATTTAATGCGTACGCCTACGTCGGCGAGTGAAGGATAGTTGCCTGAGACGAATGCGTTGAAATGTTCTGCGTTGTGTTTTGTGGTTCTGTTGCCTCTGAGGAGCTGGTTTTCGAAGAATATAGTCACTTCTGGAACCATGGCAGTGTCTTGGTCCTTGGCAGCGGCTATTTCGATGGCAGCGATGATGTTCTCTCTGCCGTCGCTTCTTACCATGCCCATCGGTAGTTGTGAACCTGTGAACACTACAGGCTTGTTAAGGTTTTCAAACATAAAACTTAAGGCTGAGGCAGTATAAGCCATTGTGTCAGAGCCGTGTAATACGATAAATCCGTCGTATTTTTCATAGTTGCTTTCGATTTTCTTTGCCAAAGTGACCCAGAAATCTGGTGTCATGTTTGATGAGTCGATGAGATTGTCGAATGCATAGAAATCCAATTGATAATCCAAGTTTCTCAAAACAGGCAAATGGTCGTAAAGATTGTCAAAGTCAAAAGGAACTAAACTGCCAGTCTGTGGGTCTTGCATCATTCCGATGGTTCCGCCGGTGTAAAGTATTAATAATGAAGTTTTTTCTCCTGACATAACCGAAAATTTTATGTTATAGATTAAATAATTGTCTTGCGTTATTTGATGTTGCTTCTGCAACTTCGTTGATATCAATCTGTTTTATTTCTGCGATTTTCTTTGCCACTTCTGTCATATAGGCGATTTCGTTTCTCTTTCCTCTGTAAGGAACAGGCGGAAGATAAGGGTCGTCGGTCTCCAGAAGTATCTTGTTCAGAGGTATCTCGTTCAAGAAACTTTTCACGTCGCAGTTTTTATATGTGATGACGCCGCCAAGTCCGAGGTGAAAGCCTAGAGACATGGCGATGTCGGCTTGTTCTTTTGTTCCGTTGAAGCAATGGAAGACGCCTTTCAGGCTTCCGTCCTGTTCTTGTTCCAGCACTTTGAACATAAGGTCGAAGGCTTCGCGAGTGTGCAGCGAGACAGGAAGACGCAGCTGCTTCGCCCATGAGAGCTGTTCTCTTAATACTTCAACTTGTTGTTTTTCAAATGTCTTGTCCCAATATAAGTCAAGACCTATTTCACCTACACCGACCCAGCATTGTCTTTCCATCTCTTTCTCGATTACGGAGAGATGACGTTTGTAGTCTTCTTTGACTCCTTCTGGATGAAGACCCATCATCATTCTGCAGTTGTCGGGATGACTCTCGTAGAAGTCCATCATAGGTTTGATGGTGCTTTCATCTGTGTTAGGGAGCAGCACCATCTCGACACCGACTTCAAGAGCTCTCTGAAACACCAACTCTCTGTCGGTGTCGAAAGCCTCGTCATAAATATGTGAATGAGTGTCGATATACATGATTATCAATATAAGAAGTTATCGTAAGGGTATCTGATGGCGTGCATGTCTTTTATCTCTTGATATAAGAGGTCTCTGAATTCCTGGTAGTTATCTTTTTCTACAGCAGAGATGAAGATGCATGAGTTGCCTTTCGCCATCCAAGTCTTCTTCCAGTCTTCAAGTGAATAGTTGCATTTTGTTATAGGAGTCAAGTCGTCTTCTTCTTTCTCGACATAACTATAAGCATCTATCTTGTTGAAAACCATGATAGTCTTTTTGTCGCCAGCGCCAATCTCATTAAGAGTTTTGTTAACTACCTCAATCTGTGACTCGAAATCAGGATGAGAGATATCGACTACGTGAAGGAGAATGTCCGACTCGCGAACCTCGTCCAATGTCGATTTGAAAGACTCGACGAGTTGGTGAGGCAGTTTTCTGATGAAACCTACAGTGTCGGAGAGAAGGAAAGGAAGGTTTTCCACGACGACCTTACGTACTGTTGTCTCCAATGTCGCGAAGAGTTTGTTCTCTGCAAACACGTCGGATTTACTTAACAGATTCATAATCGTTGACTTGCCAACGTTGGTATAACCTACGAGCGCTACTCTTACGAGTTGTCCTCTGTTTTTACGTTGGACAGTCTTCTGCATGTCTATTTCTTTGAGTCTTTCTTTGAGACTTGTGATCTTGTCGCGTATGATACGACGGTCGGTTTCAATTTCCTTTTCACCAGGGCCTCTCAGACCGATACCACCTTTTTGTCTCTCCAAGTGAGTCCACATGTGAGTCAAGCGAGGAAGCATATATTGATACTGAGCTAGTTCCACCTGAGTCTTGGCGTGTGATGTTCTGGCGTTTCTGGCAAATATGTCTAAGATGAGATTTGTTCTGTCTAATATCTTACATTCGAGTTCTTTCTCGATGTTACGAAGCTGAGTAGGAGTGAGCTCATCGTCGAAGACCGCCATTGTGATGTTTTCGGCTTTGATATATTGTCTGACCTCTTCGAGCTTGCCTGTTCCGAGGTAAGTCACGCTGTTAGGATGGTCGAGAGGCTGGATGAAACGAGCCACTGGCACACCGCCTGCTGTCTCTATCAAGAAAGCTAGTTCGTCCAAATATTCCTCTGTCTTCTCTCTGTTCTGTGTCTGAGTGCAAACAGCAATCAAGACCGCTGTTTCTACCTTATCTTCGTAAACTACAAACTTCTCCATTTTTTTTAGTTTAAGGTGGGTTCTATTTATTATCAATTTTCCTACATCAATGGATAGAACCCATTTTTCCACATCTGTAGTTTGATTTATTTCTTAAAAAACTCTCCCGATAAATTCGTCAATCGAACAATTTATCGAGACAAGCATTCTATGA
>JAFYNK010000019.1 GCA_017548125.1 Bacteroidales bacterium
CCGCCGAGAGTTTTAACGCTAAAGTAAAGGCTTTCCGTAGTCAATTCCGAGGTATCAGCGATATTCCTTTCTTTATTTTTCGGTTAGCTACATTATTTGCTTAACTTTTTTAATGCTCCACCGATTTTTAGGACTGATCCCAACTTTTCGGACTGAGCCAATGTAGCGAACTTCATTACCCAATTACAATAAAAAAAGGAAACCGATTTCTCGATTTCCTTTGTGAACTGGGCGGGAGTCGAACCCACAACCGCCTGATCCGTAGTCAGGGACTCTATCCAATTGAGCTACCAGTCCAACTGATTTCGATTGCAAAGATACAGCTTTTTCTTAATCTGTCAACAGAAAAATGAATTTTTTTTTAAAATATTTTTATTTATTTTATAAGTTATTGATATTTAATCGGATATATCGTGATAAAAAGTTGTTTTTTAGTGGTTTTTATCTAAAAATATCAAATAATCAACCTGATTTACCTTAAAACGATTGTAAAAATATCACAAAACTTGTTGTTTGCCTTTAAAAGCAGATAACTTTTAACATGTTTTTTAAAATTAAAAAGAGACGCCACTTTTCAAAATGACGTCTCTTTTTAACTTCTAATTCCTAACTGGAATTACCAAACAACCGCATCTCTATGCAACGGCATTGTCATGCAACGAGCGCCGCCGCCGCCGCGTGAGAGTTCGTTGCCTTTGAAAGCAACAACGCAGTTCTTGTAGTCGTCAACGCTGACTTTTCCAGAAGCGACGTCAGCAGCTGTCAGTACTTCAAATCCGTGTTTGTGGAGGTTTTCTATTGTATTATAGTTTCTTTCGTAACCTAAGATCTTGCCTGGAGCAAATGTGAAGAAGTTTGAACCGCTGTGCCATTGTTCGCGGAGCATATTGTATTCATCATCACCGCCGCAGAAGATAGGCTCTAACTCCATGCCGAGTTTTGTGAGCGCTGTGATGAGGTTTTCTTCTTCATAAACCTTGACTTCACCGTTTTCGAATATCTCGTAATGAACTGTCTTGTATTGTGGATTGAGGATGACAGGTTTGAATACCATACATTTGTTAACATCCAGCAATGTGAATACCATATCGAGGTGAATGAATGACTCTGGCTCTAAAGGCAATTCTTGAGCGATGAGGTGTCTGTGGCCTCCTTTTGTCTTGAGGTGCTCAACCATGGCTTTGATGCCTTCAGCGCTTGTTCTTGCGCCGCAGCCGCTTAAGATAATATCGTGACGTGCAATCAAGACGTCGCCGCCTTCAACTCTTCCGATTCCGTTTGCAGCGTATGTCTCGACAGGATTGACTGTCTTTACGTCAAAAATAGATGAGTGTGTGTATATCGCATTGAGAAGCAAGCTTTCTCTGTCGCGTACAGTCGTTGCCATTTTGCTGATCATGATGTTGTCGTACATAGTGAACGATGCGTCTCTCATGAAGAAGAAGTTTGGTGCAGGTGGCAATATGTATCTTTCTTTGAAGTTGTCGTTTTCAAGACCTTCAATGAATGCTTTTGCTAAATCTACGTTAGATAATTTGTTTAACTCATCTTTTAAGAATTCAACATTTTCTCTGTTGCATATTTTTTCGACGAGTTCGTGCTTCAACTCTTGGTTTTTGAGAATGTCTTCAAGAAGTTCTCTAACTGTAAGAACATTAGTTACTTTTCTTAATGTTCCTTGGAAATCTTTATAGTCGTTATAAGCTTCGCGTTGGTTTAACATGTCGCTGAACAGAAATCTGTGTGCGTTTTCTGGTGTCATGTGTTCTATTTCCAAACCTGGAGCGTGCAACAATACACAATTCAACTTGCCAATTTCTGATTCAACACAAGGTTTTATACATCGGGAATAATCCATAAAAATATAATTCGTGATACAATGGAAAAGGGTTTTTCAGGCCTTTTCGATAACGTGTGCAAAGGTACGATTTTTTAGGCAAAGAAACAATTCATTAATTAAAAAAATTATTCGTCGTATAAATCAATGAATTCGTATCCGTTACCCATAGTGTCTAAGAACTTTATCAAGTCGTCTTTGCTTATGACGCAAGTCGCTGTGTTGTCGTTAGGATGGAAACTTAGACGTTCGGCTTTTAGAAGGTTTTTGTCGATATACAGATAGACGTGTTTTTCTTCGTCGTTGATGATGCCGAACGGGGATACGCTGCCTGGCTTCAGTCCAAGGTATTTATCCATTCTGGCTTCAGAAGCGAAACTCAGCTTGCCTTGTTTCAGCCTTTGTTCAAGGTCGTGTATCGCAAGCTGCTTCATGCAGTGGAAGATGACGAGATAGTGTCTGTTGCCTTTGTGGTTTCTGAAAAATAAATTCTTGCAATGTGTAGAGTCGAACTCTTTCCAATAGTTGAGAGCTTCTTCAATCGTTGGAATAGGAGGGTGGAAATGAATGTCGAAAGGTATCTCCAATTCGTTTAATTTATCTACAACTTTCTTCTGTCTTTCTGATAGTTCCATTTTTTAAAAGTTTATGACAAAAGACAAAAGGCAAAAGTCTTTAGTCTTTCACCTTTAGCCTTTAGTCTTTAGCCAATTATTTATTAAAAATATCCTTTATTCCGCCCAACGAAGCGAGCATGTTAGATGCTTCGTATGGCATGTAGATGGTCTTATTGTCTTTGCCGCTGACCATTTCTTCCAATGTCTTGATGTATTTTGTCGCCAAGAGATAAGAAGCAGGGTCTGTCTTGGTGTTTTTGATGGCTTCTGCTATCATTGCAATTGCTTGTGCCTCAGCTTCTGCTTGCAATATCTTTGCTTGTGCTTCGCCTTCTGCCTTGAGGAGAACTGCTGCTTTTTCTGCTTCGGCATTGTTGATCTGCGAAGTCTTTTCACCTTCTGACTTGAGGATTGCAGATGTCTTTTCGCCTTCTGCCTTCAAGATCTCAGCACGTCTGTTACGTTCTGCCTGCATTTGTTTTTCCATGGCGATGCGTACTGACTCGGGTGGTGTGATGTCTTGTAACTCAACGCGGTTTACCTTAACGCCCCATTTGTTTGTGGCGTCGTCCAACACGGCGCGAAGCTTGGCGTTGATGGTGTCGCGTGATGTCAATGTCTCGTCTAATTCCAACTCGCCGATGACGTTACGTAATGTTGTCTGAGTGAGTTTTTCAATAGCGACAGGAAGGTTTTCAATCTCATATACTGACTTGATAGGATCAACGATTTGGAAATATAAAAGAGCGTTGATTTCTGTCGTTACGTTATCTTTTGTAATCACGTTTTGTTTTGGAAAGTCGTAAACCTGTTCTCTGAGGTCGATGCAGCTTGTCATGTAAGATCTGCCTCTTTGGTCTCTGACAGCTATGGCTTTAGGACGGTCGATGATTGGCCAAATGATGTTCAAGCCAGCAGGAAGAACGCTATGAAACTTGCCAAGACGTTCTATTACTTTTGTCTCAGATTGTGGTACGACCTTCAATCCGTTTATTGCGAAAATAATGACGATGAATGCGATGATTCCTAAGATGATAAGTGTTCCCATAATGATTATTTTTTAACGGTTAATATTATGCTTTCGTATGAGATGACGGTCACTTTTTCGCCAACTTCGGCTTCGCTGTCATCTTCCATTTTTGCTTTCCAGTCGTCGCCGTCAATCTTGACGCGGCCGTAACCTTCGCTTTCGATTTTTTCTGTCACAACGGCTTTTTTTCCGATGACATTGTCCATATTGGTTGTCACCTTGTTGCCGCTGCTTTTTTTGTCCATCAGCTTTAGCACTAAAGGACGTATGAAAATGAATGCGAGAAATGCTCCTAATGCAAAAAACGCTACCTGCCATGTCATTGATATTTCAAAGGCTGCGCCTACTGCGGAAAACAGACATCCTACTGATAGACATGCGATTGCGAAACCGCTGGTGCAGATTTCAATGATAAAGAATACAAGGGCTGCTATGACCCAAATTTGCCAAATTTCCATGATATTTTAGATTTTGTTTTTAATCGTAGTGTCGCACGGCCGTGCGACTAACATACCGCAAAGTTAAAATAAAATTGTTGAAAAAACAATAGGGAAATGATATGATTTTTTCAAGAAATATTGTGGATATTTCTCCAAAAATAATTTACCAACGACACTATATTTATAAAATATTTTTTCTTTTTAATGATAATGGTGACGAACACGGCATATACCATGTATGCCGCGACTACGGTCGGTCAGTGCGTCCAGTCATAGAATAAAAGCGAAGCGTTTGGGTTAATGTATAATTCATAATTCATAATTAGGGCATTACTTTGAAAATGAATGTTTTTTTTATTGAAAATAATTTTCCATTTTCAATTTAAAAGTCCTGAAAGGACGGCAGTTTCCAGGCAGGCGGTGGAGCGCGAAGCGCGAAACCCCTGCAAAATGATGTTTATAAAATCAAAGTGCTGAAGGCACGACAGAAATATCGACTCTGTCGTGCCTTCAGCACTTTGTATATCATTATGTTTTTTGTTTGCAGGCATTCCGAGTTACACTTTCCATACCTGCCTGGGGACTGTCGTCCCTGA
>JAFYNK010000020.1 GCA_017548125.1 Bacteroidales bacterium
GGAATTAGGAATTAGGAATTGATATTTCCTGCAGGCCTAAGTCCTAATTCTAAAGCTCTTTATTTTATGTCTCCTAGTATGATTGGCATTCCATCGTTGTCGCCGATTATGACAACTTTTGAGTTTGGAGATTCAGCGAGTTTTAAAGTTGCTTCAATACCTTTTTCGCGGAGAATCTTGTCGTTGATACTTGCGCTTACGATACTGTTAGCCCTTGCTTTACCTTCAGCTTCAACGCGTTGACGTTCTGCTTCTTGTGCTGCTTTTTCGAGCTTGAATTCATATTCAAGAGCTTCTTGTTCTTGTTTAAGTTTGCTTTCAATAGCAGATTTGATTGTTGGAGGCAAGGTTACAGAACGAATAAGAACTTGATTTAATTGAACGTATTTCTCGTCCAAAAGTTTTTTTGTTTCTTCAAAAATTTCTTCTTGGATAACATCACGTTTTGTAGAATAGATTTGTTCTGGAGTGTAACGGCCAACAACGCTTCTTGCAGCAGAACGCATTGCAGGAATGACTATTCTAGTAAGGTATTCTGTGCCAATTTGTGCGTGCAATGTTCCTAAGTCTTCCCAGCGTGGCTGATACCATGTTGAGAATTCGATTTTGATTTCCAAACCGTTTGATGACAATGCGCTCATCTCTTCTGATGTTTCTTGTTGACGTGTCTCATATATGTACATCGTGTTCCATGGTGCGATGAAATGGAAACCTTCTTCGTAAGTCTTTGATGTGTCAACGCCGCCGCCAAATAAACGGAATAATACACCGCCATGACCTGCAGGAATTGTTTTGGTGATGCGTCCCCAAAACATGATTAATAAGAAAATAATACCGACTACTACAAAGATAGGTGTGTACTTCTTTAATTCGTTGTTGTTTCGATTGTCTGATTGTTGTGAGTATTGCATAATAATGTCATTTTAAATTATGTTACAAAGATATGATTTTTTCTTGAATAATTTGCGTCATAAAGTGCTATGGCTTAATTTTTTCTCTCAAAAAAGTTATTTTGAAAAAAGTATGACTAAAACGACCAAACTATTTGTATTTTGCCATCTCCGCGAAAACTGTTATCTATAGATTCTAAACCACTACCGATTACTTTTTTGTCGTCATAAAATGTAAATCCAATCTTACCTGAAATCTGAATCTGTTCCATCATTTTAATTTTTCCAACTAAATATGTTCTTATCCCTTTGCCAGATAAACTCCCGACACCGAAAGCATAGAGTACGTCGTTTTCGTATGCATAAACGCTGCCTTGTTCTGTGTTGAACAGCTCATATCTGAATGCGATGTTATATGATTTGTTTGGAGAATTATACAAAATATCTTGGTATATCAAATATGAATTGCTTTTCTCATGTTCTTGATAATTAAAATGATATTCAATTCTGTTTTTGAAATTTAATCCTTCTGTAATTTGATATTCAATATGAAACCTGATAACATTGCTTTTTTCGTGAATCAAATATCTTTGATAAATGTCAGTGTCTTTAGTGTTTTTCATCTTGTGTTTATTGCAATATTCAATAAACATCAAAGTGTTTTTGTCGGGAGTATAATTCAATTGAGAATCAAACTCGTGTCCGTGGCTAGGAGAGTGGCTGGTGTTTTTAAAAAAGTCGTTTTTGAAGAAGTCGATGCTGTTGATGAATTTCCAATTGGCAGCAATTGAAAGCGCGCTGCTGAAGTAGTAGCCTTGTTCGTTTCGGGTGTTGCTTCCGGAAGCAAAAGCATTACTGTAAAGACAGATATAATCTTTGGCATAATCGCGATACAATATTGTGAAATCAATATAACCTGTTGGTTGGAATGTGCTGCCAATCAAATAAGCGAAACCTTTGTTGTTGCTCATAGCCGCCTCTCCATAAATGACAATTTTTTTAAAGATATAATAAAAATCTAATCCATGATTAGATATGCTTTTACCTCTGAAATAGAATAAGTTATAAATATTGTTTTCTGGATTTACTTTTGCGCTTAAATCGGTTTTGTGAAATGTATAGCCTATTTGAAAATCTGATATTTTATAACTTAAATTAAGTCCATATAATTGTTGACGTATGACTTTTCTATCCATGATTTCGTTATAAGTTCGATGAAGTCCGCTTTGTTGTAAACTCGTGACTTCCAATGGCGTTTCATTCAGGCTGTCGTATGCCGTTACGTTGGCATCTGTCTTTTTGTTGGAATAAAAAACGCTTAATTCTAGATCTTTGTATTTGAGTGTACTTGCCATTCCTCTAAGATAATACGCTTCGTTGGCAGACTTGCTTGCGCTTATCTTTTTATTTCTTCTCAAAAGACTTTCGCCTCTTGCAACGAATGACATTCCGTTCCCCATTGTCAGACCCTGACCAAAGGAGATTTTGTAATCTCCAATGGCTAAGGTCTTCAAGAACCCTAAATGATTTATGAATATATGAAATGAAGAATAGTCGAATCCTGAGTAACATTGCTTGCCCAACAAGCTTTTGATAGAATCGTTTATGTTATTCCTTATCAGATATTCACCTGGATCTTTTTCTAAAACAAAACCTGCTTCAATTTTATCTTTATATGAAAAATTATAACGTAAATACAATTTTTGCGGACTGCCTAAATATATAGAATTTGGTTTTGCATAAAGCATGGAATCTGATATTTCTTTATAACCGTTTTTCTCATTAAGACATTGATTTACTTCAAAAAGGATTTTGTTTTTTCCGTGTTTTAAGATGTGCTCCAGAGGTGTTTTGTCATTGTGATATCTGTCGTCAAAACATATCAATGGTTTGATGATTTCGATGCTTTGGGGGTCTAAGCCATCCACTTCGTAAAGTTCTTCAATGAATTGGAAATCGCCGAAGCTTTTTCTGTAATTCTTTATATTTTCCAGTTGAAAAATGCTTATGAATTTAAATTCTGCAAGTTGTTCTATATTGTCACTATTGATATTTATAGGATTTTCAATTATGCTCCAATAAGTTTCAATCATCTCTGAATAATCGGAAATTTCATCTTCACTATTTTCTGTCATTCTTTCTATATGGTCGATTATCAAATCGTTGCTTATTTGACAGTGGGCTTTATGAAATATTATAATGATTATAAATAATACAGCTTTTTTCATAATATTGCCTCCTTGTTTTTTTGTTTGATTTTGAAGATAAGACTGCAATTCAAAGAAGGTCCTAGTTCTTGGCTCATTTGTCCTGCAACATCAATAATGCATAGCTTATGATTATATCCGATTCCAAAAGTGAATAAGTTTGAATTAAGTTGAAAACCGCTTCTTATGATAAAGTCGTTGTTAAGTGTATATTCAATGCCGAATTTATATGAGAAATTTTCTTCGGAATTTTCTTCAATTTCACTTGTTATCATGAGGTCTTCTTTAATGAAATAAGAGAATCCTAATCTCATGATTATCGGTATCATGGAATTGTTGATACTTCTGATTCTGACATTGATAGGATTGAAAAGATAAACACCGAGATTCAGATTCTCATTTATTTCATATTGTAGGCCTAATTCAAAAGTGGGAGCTGAAAAACTGTCGTATTCTCCAGAAAAATTCAGTAATATATAATCTAGTTTTAGTCCGATTTTTAGCTTAGGACCGAATTTTTTTGCTAATGCAATTCCGATTACATTTTCATTATAATGTTCGTATCCGAACTGAGAGGCTGATATTCCGATTACGCCTGCTCTTAAAGGAAATGACAAACCTGCATTTTTGTATCCCAATTCTTTTAATAAGAAGCGGTTTTCGTATGATATTCCGATGCTTACATTGTTATATGATGAGATTCCAGCAGGGTTGTTGTGAAGCGACCAGAAATCGTTTAGTGCGACAGAACATTTGCCAAGAGAGTTTGTTCTCCCTCCGCTTGGCTGAAGCAAGTCCCACGCATATACGTGTGTGGATAATAAAAGGACAAATAAGCCCGAAATTATAAAATGTCTCATATAAAATTATGGTTTGTTGGTATCGCAAAAGTAGAAAAATAATTGGGCGGTTTGAAATAAAATGTATCTTTGTAGTAGTTAAAAATTAATGTGTAGTAAGTTAAAATTTATTAGGTAGTATTAAAATATAAAGTTATGGAATACTTAATCTATTTATTAGCAGTGGTTTTCATTATCATAGGTGTTGTTGGTGACGTAGTGCCTGGACTCCCTGGCGTACCGATTAGCTATGCTGCAATGATTTTATTGCATTTTTTTACCGATATAACATACTCTAATGAGACATTAATTATATATGGTGTCTTGTGTGCGGCGATAACAATTATCGACTATTTTGTTCCTATTTGGGGAACCAAGAAATTTGGCGGAACAAAAGCAGGAGTGAGGGGAAGCACCATTGGATTGATTGTCGGTGTTGTTGTTTTACCGATTTTAGGAATCGTAATAGGACCATTCGGACTTATCGGCATCTTGGCAGGACCATTTGTCGGTGCGTATATAGGAGAGAAGATGTCGGGTGTTGACGACCAACTCGCATGGCGTTCAGCTATAGGATCTTTCGTTGGATTCGTGGCAGGAACATTATTAAAGGTAGTATATTCTTTGGTGGTTGGTTTTGTTGTGATTAAAGATATTATCACTTCGTTTTTATAAAGACTACAAGACCACAAGACTACAAGTAGGGACGTGACTCCTGTGGCGTCTTAATAAAATGTCAAAGTCGCATTAATATTGCATTGACGCGACTTTGTTGAATCCTAGAATTTTTTAATTATGAATTATGAATTAAGAATTGGTTCAAGGCTTAACGTGGTGATTCCGTGTTCTTTACCTACGATATAAACTTTTCCTGGATCGTTGGGGTTTTGGCGGAAGTCGCTCATGACTAATTCTTTACCTAAGATAAATTGGTGGCATACAAATGTGTCGCTTTCTTTCATTGTTGAGTTTTCACATTGTTCTGCGATGAAATTGTTATCACCTAGATATCGGACAACACATATTCTATTAGGTAACCAGCCGATACGGACCTTGTCGCCAATATTAAGGTCTTGTGTTGAAATGACTTCTAGGTTAAATACTTCAGATTCTATTTTGTTTTCTTTCATTAACAAGTCGCAGAATGCATTCCAATTGCTGCCTATTGCATAATTCGACAAGACGTTAAGAGTGCGTAAAGAGACAGTGTCGTAACCTCTTGTGGAGTAGTTCCATACACGCTCCAATGTGCTTTCTGAAATATGTTGGCGTAACTCCAATTCAATCAATGATGTGAGTTCAATGAAATCGGAATGTGTTGTCAATGGCTTGCCTAGTTTATTTTCAATGCGCTCTCGTAAGGCGCATATTTGTGGAATGTCGCTTTTTATTGTCATGATATTTAAGTCTAATGACAAAAGACTAATGGCAAAATTGCTGGTGACTGAGCTTGTCGAAGGCATCATTCGGCACTTCGACAGGCTCAGTGACCAAATAGTCATTGTCAATTATTATTATTTTACAAAAATATGATTATTTTTGACAGATAAAACATCTGTTATGTCAAACGAGAGTGCAATATTTGAAAATCAGGATTTTAAATTAGAAAATAATAATCCTTCTTGTGATTTTAAGTTGTTGAAAACCACAGCTTCCTCTAAGTTGTGGAGGATGAGCCGTGATGGTAAGTACTTTCTCGTAAAGACAACACAAGACAATTCTGAGCATAAGCTGAAGATGCTTCGTCGTGAATATGAACTGTCGATAGGATGTGATAATCCGCATATAGTTCATGTTTTTACATACGAATACGGCATTCACGAAGGCGATGGCATTGTGATGGAATATATAGAAGGACGTACTTTGAGAGAATATCTTTCTGAAAAAACATCTCTTGCGTCGCGGCAGAGAATATTTTCTGAATTGCTTTCGGCAGTGAATTATCTGCATAAAAGAGGAGTCATTCATAACGACTTGAAACCAGAGAATATCCTTATTACACGAGCTGACGATACCTTGAAAATCATCGACTTCGGACTTGCGGATAAAGACGCTTTCTATGTTTGGAAGACATTGGGATGTACTCCAGAATACGCTTCGCCAGAATTAAGAAACCAAAGCAAAGATATTGACGCTCGTAGTGACATATATTCAATAGGTATGATAATGCGCGAGATTTTTGACGGAAGATATTCGCATATTATAAAAAGGTGTTGTAAGGAAAATCCAAAACAACGCTATTCTGATATATCTGAATTACAGAAAGCATGGTTGGGAAAGTATAGGTGTTGGAAATGGTTTGCGGCATTTTGCGTGTTTGTTGCTATTGTGGTGCCGACTTTTTTATATGCAGATTTGAAGATGGAGGAAGTGAGTAAAATCAGACATAGAGAGCAGCTGATAGAAAGTGTGAAGACTGAAGTGGCACAGATGTTTGAGGCTGCGCTTGACAGTGTGAATAAGATTGAAGATTCAGCAGGAAAGATACAATACATATCAGATTTTACGGATGGATATATAGAATATAATTCCCAGAAACTCACCGAAATCCAAGACACGGAATTGCGTAATATAATAACATTGGAAATGACGATGGTGTCAAATGAATATTGGAGTCGTTTAAATGAATATTAGAGAGTTTTTTAAAGACTACAAGACCACAAGACTACAAGTAGGGACGTGACTTGTCGTGTCCAAATGGTCATAAACTCAAGTCGCGTCAATATTACATTGACGCGACTTTTTATTATAATTATAGAAGTGAAAATTGTGAAAATGTTATTTTTATGGAAATAAAAAAATAAATTTGTTTGATTTATGGAAATAAACTTTGTTTAATATGCATATTTATGGAAATATAATTATATTTGCATTAAAATAAATGAATTATGAATACGCAAACATTACTGTCGATAGTAGCAGACCAGAGAGAGGAATTACTGGCGAATGATTACTCGGAATTATGTCATCGTTCTGAAGAATCGCAGCTTGACTTGAAGAGCAATATGGCTCAGGTGGTAATAGGTGTCAGACGTTGTGGTAAATCCACATTGTGCGAAATGTTCCTCAAACAAAAAGGTGTCGATTTTGCTTATGTGAACTTTGACGATGATAGATTAGGGAATATGGAGTCAAACGATTTAGATCGTTTGCTCGAAGCGTTATATATGACATACGGAGAATTTGAATATTTATTCCTTGATGAAATACAGAATATAGAAGGTTGGCCATTGTTTGTCAATAGATTGCTTAGACAGAAATTGCATATTTTCATAACGGGTTCTAACTCTAAATTGCTAAGTAATGAATTGAGTACGCATTTGACAGGAAGAAATAATAAGGTGGAACTTTATCCATTTTCATTTTCAGAATATTGCGCAATGAAGAAGGTTGATGCCACTTCGTTGTCAACGAAAGCAAAAGCATTTCGCAAAGGCGCTTTACAAGAATACCTTCAGCAAGGCGGATTTCCAGAATTGTTCAATGAAAGCAATCGCAGAGGTTATATTAACGGATTGTTGGATGCTATCATCAGGAATGATATAGCGAAACGTTTCAAGGTACGCAATGTGGAAGCTCTAAGGAGAATATCTGCATATCTTGCGGACAATTACTGTCAGGAGTTCGTCGCCAAGACTGTTGGAGAATTATTTGGTGTATCGAACCATACTGCGGAAAACTATTATTCATACTTAAAAGAGGCGTTTTTGCTAATAGGTGTCAATAGATTCTCTTATAAAAGCAAAGATAGAGTGAGGAACGAAAAAGTTTATGTGGTAGATACGGCATTTGTTACGGAACGAAAGGACAATTTCTCATTGGAAAATATAGGGTGGAAATTGGAGAATGTTGTTTGTGTTGAACTATTACGACGTTATAGGCCAGCTTACTGCGATGTCTTCTATTACAAGGATGCATCTTCGCAGGTTGATTTTGTTATAGCTAAGGACGGCAATGTGCAAGAGTTGATACAAGTTTCATACGACATTTCTACAGAAAAGACCCGTAATAGAGAGATTAGAGGATTGAAGAATGCATCCAAGAAACTTAATTGCAATAATCTTACGCTTATAACATTTGAAGAGCACGGGACAATTGAAGAGGATGGTTACACCATCAATGTTATTCCAGCCACAGAATGGTTGCTTGGAAAATGAAAGGTTTATTTAAAGACTACAAGACAAAAGTAGAGACGCGTCAAACACACCGAAGAAATGAACAAGGGGTGTTTGACACGTCTCTTTTTAGTTGAAAGCTGTTCGGTCACTGAGCCTGTCGAAGTGCCGAGCGTTATGCCTTCAACAAGTTCAGGCACCGCATACCCAAAGTCTGTTGTCTGTTGTCCGTTGACAACCAAAGGTTAATTTTTTTTGAATTTTCCATAAAACGGGTTATATAAAATTTATGATTTTTAAAAAAGCAAATATGAAACATGAATATGTAGATTTAGGATTGCCTAGCGGATTGAAATGGGCGACTTGTAACATCGGTGCGAATTCTCCAGAAGAGTGCGGCGACTATTTCGCTTGGGGCGAGACAAAGCCAAAAGAAAATTATTGCGAAGAGAACAGTCTGACACATCCAAAGAATATCGCGACAAGCAAGAACAGACTATGGAATATTTCTGGCAAACCGAAATATGACGCTGCCACTGCCAACTGGGGCGATGAGTGGAGAATGCCGACAAAAGATGAGATGCTAGAACTGATAACTGTTTGTGAGTTGGAAGAGGATGTGATGCTGAATGGAAAACAGGGACTTAAAATCATAGGACCTAACGGTAATAGCATTTTCCTTCCATACACTTGTATTTGCTTCGAAAGACAACGTCTTGAAAAGTCATATTGCAGTTATTGGACATCGTCAGTATGTGAAGGTGTTTTCCTTTCATACCGACTTGACATAAACGATAGAATTATCCCTAGTTCTCGTTCCGTAGGTTATGCGATAAGAGCGGTTAGGAGTGAGAAATTAGGAGTGAGGAATTGAGGAGTTGTAATTGCCTAAAAAAGGTTTCCCGTTTTTTGATTAATAAATATTGTTAAATTACGGTATTGCATTCAGGAGCATTAGTGTTTTGTTGGCTCAATACGATGGGGTTCGATACCCCGATCGTATTGAAGCACAATGTTTA
>JAFYNK010000021.1 GCA_017548125.1 Bacteroidales bacterium
ATCCTGAGCCAGGATCAAACTCTTCTTTGTAATCTGTATTTCTTTTCTTAAGTTTTTCTGTCTTGACTCGGATTTATCTTCAGAATTGATAAGGTCTTATTTTTTATCGTTCCTTACCTTTCAGACTTTGCTTGGATCATTCTATCAAAGAACTTTTTTAACTCAACTTTTTCACTTTTTGTTTTGTGATTGTGTTGTTGAATCGGAGTGCAAAGATACAACCATTTTTTGTATCTGCAAGAAAAATAATAAAAAATATAAATAATTTTTTAAGTACTTGAAAATAAATATAATATATGTGTGTTTTTAATCTTATTTATTCAAATTTCTTTCTTTTTTTTATTATTTTGCTGTGATTTCTTCTTCAAATAGACTAAAAAATATCACTTTTTCTGTAATTTCGTAGTTTAACAGGTTTGTTGTTGTAAAATTAACGATGATTCTTTCAGCTTCTTTTTTGTTGATTTGTGCTTTTTGTATAAATTCATTAATTGTTATTTTCTTATTGTCGTTTAAATATTTTAGTAAAAACATTTCAGCATCTGTAAATGTTATTTTGACGTTTTGTCTGTTGTTTTGGTATTTCCATATTTTAAGGAGTATGCTATTTGCTATAATATTTTGGTCTTTAACTCTTATATATACCTTATAAATATCGTTGTGATCTGGAGCTCTGTGCTTGTGGTATTTACTTTGGGGAACTATTACTTCTAATACTGTTTTGCCATTGATGTTCCATTCGTTTGCTTCGAAGCTTATTTCTGGTTTACAATATATTTCTGCTGCTGTTTGTATCATGTGTTTTTCTTCTTCGGAGCGAATTCCAGAAATATTTCCGTTGTCTTTTACACCAATTAGCAAGCGTCCACCATCAGTATTGGCAAATGCAGCTAATGTTCTTGCGATTTTTTTGCTGTCAGATATTTCATATTTGAAATCCTGTGTTTGATGTTCACCTTCTTTTATTAATTTTTGAATATAATTGGACATTTTTTTTCTTGTTGTTTAAACATTTGCAAAAATAATTAAAAGAGGTGTATGATATAAATGCAAAAAAGGACTGAGGTCCTTTTTTTATACAGAAATGTGTTGAATGTTATATTAATTAATAAGGTGTATTCGTTTTTATGTTAAAATTCATTTTTTATGCTGAAAAAGGCTGTAGGAGTGTTGTTGTTAAATAATATTAGCTTGTTGTTATTTTGCGAATAATTATTGGAAAGTGTTAGTGCGTAAATTATTTCTCTTTCTAAAGCATCAATAGGACAATTTTCTTCATTGATTGTAATTTTATTGAATTTAATTTCATTATTACCTTTGATAAAGCATTCTCCAATGTAAATATTACATCCGCCATTGATTAGAATGTATGTTGAGTCATTTGAAATAATAATGTATGGTGTGTATTCGTATATATAGTTGTTTATGTTTTCTCCATTAACATAAGAAAATTCCCAGATGGTGTTACATAGTTCATTGTTTGTGTTTGTAGGTTGGGATGGAAGGTCGCTGATGATGGTATCGTTAATAGTGATTTTTTCTTTTATAAGAATGCTTTCATTATTCTTGGTGTTTGTACATTGTAAAATACAAAAGACAAGTACAAATGAGGCTAGTAGGATAGTTAATTTTGTTTTCATAATAAATAATTTGTTTTTGTACAAAACACAAATTTGATATAATTGTTCAAATAGGTGATAGGTGATAAATACGTTTTTATGCGTTTTAAGAGGACTTTGTATCAGTGTGATGTTTTGTACAAATGGATGTCAAAAAGTGTCTAAAAATCAATTTTTACTTTTTAACACACATGAGTTACAAAAGTAAAGTAAAATAATCATTTTACAAAGCTAAGTACGTAATGCAATAAATTACAATAAATTATACAGATGTAATAATTTTACAAATATAAATTTAATAATTAGTATATTTTAGTAATATAAAAATAAGACTTTTTTAATAAAAATTAACATAAATAACTTTAAAACAAATAAATATGATAAAGTAATTTAACAATTGCTTTAAAAATCATGTTTATTTGTAGATAATGTACAATCGTAATAATTTTTTGTATAAATTATTGTTAAATATAAAGTTAACTGTTATCATTTATAGTGTTAACTAAAGTAAAGTTGTATGGTTGATAATTTTACAAAAATAAAATCAAGTATAATTACATTTGTAAGAAAATTATATTTACTTTTGTAAAACAATTGAATGGTAAAAATGAAAATTTAAGCTAGGTGTATCTTTGGTATTTACTTGGTTTTGTGGATAAGTTTTTTCTAGAGTGATATGGAATTGATAAAAGACAGAATAGCACACATATTAAGAGCAAAGAATTTGACAGCAACACAGTTTGCTGAAATGATGCAAATACAGCCGTCAAATGTATCGCATTTGCTTAGTGGAAGAAATAAGCCAAGTTTGGACTTTTTGATAAAACTTAAAGAGGTTTTTCCAGAATATAATTTTGATTGGATAATTCTTGGTAAAAAACCTATAACAACAAACGAGCCTACATTATTTAATACGGACAATCGTATAGAAACTTTTGAAATAACGCAAGTGGTTGAAAATGATGTGGAAAATGATAGAGAAGTAGGTTCTAGAATGTCAAATCTTGTTGAGAATGAAGAAAAGTTGAAACATCAACCTGTAAGTACAAATTCATCAGGACTTAAGCAAATAATATATGTTTTTGAAGATCATACCTTTGAAATATATAATATAAGAAAATAGCCTTAATTATATCTTGTAAAACTTGTAAATTCAATTTATTTTTAGTATTTTTGTTATTCTTAATGAAATTGTTTTTGTTATGTGTAATGAATTGATTATAAAGTCTTTAATTGAAATTATAAGTGGGTTTAGAAAGATAGTTATTGTCTCTCATGTTAATCCAGATGGTGATGCATTGGGTTCGTCATTAGCTTTGTATTATTATATAAAAAAATTAGGGGCAGATCCTGTTGTTATAATTCCTAATGATTACCCTAGCTTTTATGCGTGGATGCCTGGGATTAAAGATGTGATTGTGTATGATAAAGATACAGTTAGAGCTACGCGAATAATGAGTGAAGCAGAATTGTTTTGTTTTCTTGATTTTAATGTCGTTTCTCGTACAGGTCTGATGCATAATGATTTGTGTCATTTTAACAAAATACCTAAAATATTGATAGATCATCATATTGGTGCAGATTCAACGCAATATGTTGCTTGTTATTCTAAAACTGATGTTTCAAGTACATCTGAAATGGTTGCGGAAGTTATTAAGTATCACGGATTTGATAAATATCTTGATGATAATATTGCGACAAATATTTTAGTTGGTATGATTACTGATACGGGTTCGTTTTCGCATTCAATTTTTAAAAATACTTTTAGCATTTGTGGTGAGATTATATCTAGAACAAAGGTTAATTATAAGGAAATTCATCAAAATATATACGATAATTCAACTGAAAATAGACTAAGGTTATTGGGTTTTTTGATAAATGATAGAATGACGATTTTGAATGAGTATAATACAGCATACATTTATGCCTCGAAATCGGATTTGGAAAAATTTAATTATCAAATAGGTGATACTGAGGGAGTTGTTAATTATCCTCTTTCTATATCAAATGTTAAAATGTCTGTGTTTATTACGGAAAAACAGGGCTGTATTCGTTTGTCATTCCGTTCAAAAGGTGATTTTTCAGTTAATGATTTGACGAGAAAGCATTTTGATGGAGGTGGGCATTTGAATGCGGCAGGAGGCACTCTTGAATGTTCGCTGGAAGAGGCAATAGAAAAATTGATATCTATTTTACCAGAATATAAAGAAGAGCTAAATAAATGAAAATAACAAAATTACGTTGTTTATATTCTTGTTTGCTATTTGTGGTAATGTTGCTTTTTACATCGTGTTCTATTGAGACATATACAACAAAAAAGCAAGATGCAAATAAAGAAATTTTGTTGTATATTGCTGAAAATGAATTGGATGTAAGTCCTAATGATTCAGGATTGGTTTTTGTACAAATTGAAAAAGGTGAAGGAGAATGCCCGAAGGTTGGTGATAAGGTTGCATTTCATTATAAAGGTTATTATTTGAATGGAAAAGTTTTTGATTCGTCTTATGACAAATTGTATCCTTTAATTGTTAAATTGGGTGATGATGCTGTAATTAAAGGATTGGAAGAAGCTCTTATGTTGATGAATAAAGGAGCTAAGGCGAAAGTTGTTATTCCTTTTTATTTGGCGTATGATGATATGGAAAATGCTCCAGTTCCTCCTTTTTCAAATTTGATTTTTGAATTGGAGATAATTGATTTTAAGTGATTTAGTGATGAGAATAATAAACAAAATATTTATTTGTATATTATTTGTTACCTTGTTGTCGTGTTCTGGTGGCGGTAATAAACAGGAAATGGTAAATAATGTTGATAAACAAGAACTTGACAGATCTCTTGAGAAGGCAAATAGATATATGTTATTGCAGGAGTCGGAATTGATAAATGATTATATAGTACGACATAAATTAGATGTTGTTCAGACTGGAACAGGATTGAGGTATCAAATAATAAAAGAAGGTGAGGGGGAATATATTAAAAAAGGTGATAAGATAACTTTAGCTTATGAACTTAGATTGTTGAATGGCGATTTGATATATTCATCTGAAAAAGAAGGAAATAAGACATTTTTAGTTGGCAAAGGCGGTGTTGAGAGTGGATTGGAAGAAGCTGTGTTGAAATTAAGAAAAAATAGTGTAGCTGTAGTTATTTTGCCATCACATCTTGCACATGGATTATTGGGTGATAGTAACAAAATACCACCTAAAGCGGCTTTGGTTTATAAAATAAAAGTAATAGATAAATCTAATTTATAGTAAGATAAGTAATTGATATTTAATAATTAAAATTTATACAGTATGAAAAAAGTTCTATTATTATCACTAGCGATAGCTGTGTTATTTTCTTCTTGTCAAAACAATGCTAAAAACAACTCGCAAGAGGGCTATGACAAAACATCAAATGGATTGTATTATAGATTTTATGAACAAAATGGTGGAGGTAATCCTCAGGTGATGGATGTTTTGGATGTATTATTGTCGTGTAAAATAAATGACACGTCAGTAATTATTCCAGAAAATCGTATGATTATTCAAATGATGGAGCCAATGTTTGTTGGCGATATTTTTGAAGGAATAAAAATGATGCATATTGGAGACTCTGCATCGTTCTTGGTTCGTGCTGATTCAACGTTTTATACTCTGTTTCAATCACCTATATTCCCAGATGAATTTAATGTTGATGATTTGATGAGATTTGAAATCAGATTGAATGATTTTTATCCAGAATCTGAATTTGCAGCTAAACAAATAGAATATATGAAAAATACATTCTCAGATGAAACATTAGTGTCTGAAATTGAATTAAATAAGTATTTTGAAGATAATAATATAAAACCAAAAGTACAGCGTCAGGACTCAATTATGTTGTTACAAAAGAAGGTAATGGTGAAAAACCTCAAGTTGGAACATTGATAAAAGTCCATTATACTGGTAAATTATTGGATGGTACTGTTTTTGATTCATCTGTAACAAGAAATGAACCATTCCAATTCGTTTTAGGAATTGGTCAGGTAATACCAGGCTGGGACGAAGGTCTTCAATTGATGTCAAAAGGTGAAAAAGCGGTTTTGTATATACCATATTATCTTGCGTATGGTGATAGAGGTGCAGGAGCAATTCCTCCATTTGCAACACTGATTTTTGAAGTAGAATTGATTGATTTTTAATTTTTTACAAGTAAGATGAATAAAGTATTGTGTTATTTTATTCATCTTTTTAATTTTTCAATATATGAATAAATTATATGTGATATCATTCTTGTTGTGTTTATCTCTTTTCTCATGTAATGATAATGGTTATAAAAGAACTGAGAACGGCTCTTTAATGAAGTTTTACGAGATAAACAAAGATAATGAAAAGCCAGAAATTGGTGATTTGGTAATTGTTGACATTACTCAAAAAATAGGTGATACGGTCATATTTAGTTCGGAAACTTACGGTGAGCCTTTTGAGTTGATTATTGAAGAACCTAATTTTGTCGGTGATATAATGTCAGCATTGTTAAGTATGCATAATAATGATCATGCATCGTTGATTTACCCTATAGATTCGATGTTTATTAGTATCGGTGAATTGGTGCCAGATTTTGTTGAATCAGGTACGATGACTGAAATGGATATATTTTTGAGGGAAATTATAAAGAAGGATGACCTTGAAAATCAGATTCGTGAAGAAATATTGATGAGAAAATCAATGGAAGAATCAATGTTGTCAACTTATTATAATGATAGCAGATATACTGTAACTGAAGATAGTTTGATTATTGTTAATATCAATAATGGTGATGGTAAATTTGCTAAAGCTGGTAATATTATGAAGGTTTATTTCACCTTCCAAACGTTAGAAGGAGATACTTTACTTAATTTTACAAGCGGAAAGCCATACGAATTGGTTTTTGGAGATATGGCTCTTGGTCAAGGTTTTTATGAAGGTTTAAGCCTGGTATCTAAAGGTGGAGATGCTGAATTTATTATTCCATCATCGTTAGCATGGGCTGATAATGGTTTTCAAGATGTAATACTTCCTTATACGCCATTTAAGTTCAATGTGAAGGTGTTTGATATTATGACATCTAATGAATATGAGGCGGAGCAAAAAATAATACAAGAGAAAGAAAATAAAGAAAACGCACAAAGGCTTATAGAAGAACCACAAAGAATTGCAAAATATATTAGAGATAATAATGTTACAGTTGCGCCTACGGCTTCTGGTTTGTACTATATTGAAATAGAAAAAGGTAGAGGGGAATCAGTTCAAGAAGGTGATATTGTTTATGTACATTATTCTATATATGATGTTAACAATAATTTAATAGAGAGCAGTAAAAATTTCCAGCCTATTCCATTTGTTTATGGTGAAAATCAAATGATTGCAGGTATTGAAGAGGCTGTAGGTTATATGAATGTAGGTGCTAAATCAAGAATTATTGTTCCTTCTGAATTAGGATTTGGTGATATAAAAATTGATGAGAATCTCCCTGCAAATTCAACGCTTGTTATTGATTTAGAGCTTGTTGATCTTCAGAGATAGAATCATAATAATTTGTCTTGCCAGAATGATATACATCAATAACTGTTATTATGGCAAGACAACTCCAAACAGGAATAGCTAATTTATCAGTATCCAAGAAATTGTTTAATACTCCGTGTGTGAAATAGCTTATTATAGCTAAAGTAGCAGCGAGTACCAATATCTTGGATTCTTTATTTTTTGCCTTTTTGTATGTTGTAAGTCCTTTATAAACAGATACAATGACTAATAAAACCACTATTAATGAACCGATTACACCCATTTCTGCTAATGCGCCAATATATTCGCTATGAGCATTGCCTCCGTCGCCATAATTAGTCGTAATGATGGTTTTGTTGACAGATAATTGATATGGAGCATAGACGAATTGATATGTTCCTGGACCCCAGCCAAAGAACGGTCTTTCTTCGAAAAGTCTTAAAGCAGAACTCCATCTATTGAGTCTTTCGAGGTTTGATGCGTCTGTGGATATATTTGTTATAGACTGAACATGTTCTAAAAGGTTGTTTGATGAGTCTTGTTCGTTTCTTTCCATTACGTCAATAATTTGATGACGGAACGTGAAAAACATTGTAATTAAAACGATAACAACGGTAAGTATAAATCTGAATTTTATTTTTAATAAAACGCATACAAGAACACCAATAACAGCTATAATACTTAACCATGCAGCTCTACAAGATGATAAAACCATTGCTACACAAAGAATTGCGAAGCTTATTATGATTAGAATCCTTTTTTGTGGTTTTATGTTTGGGATGAATATAAACGCAGCATTTATTACAAGATAAATAGCCAAAGCTGCACCGTATGCTGTATGGTCATTATAAAAAGGTGTCATTACCCAGTGAGCTGAATTGCCAGAAAAACCGTTCATAGCATGGTTTGTAATGGTATAAACAATGACTATTGTGAGACCTGCGATATATAACCATACGAACTTGTTGATGTTCTTTGGGTTTTTGAATAATTTTGCGCATACGAAGTATGCTGGAATAACAAACCAAATTCTTGATAATAAATATTTTGCAGAGACTAAAGGGATTTCGCTAGTTATTGTAGTTATTAAAATCCATATAAACATTATGTATATTACAATGGATATAGGGTGGCGTGTGATTTTATTATCAAATTTCTTTTCGTATAATAATTTTGCGATAAAGAAGAATAGAACGCCGAATAATAAAGGTTCAACAGGAACTGACAATGATAATCCTATGTTAAGTCCTAAACCTTCTAAATTGATTGATAATGGTGTTAAAAAAGCAATGAGAAATATTACTTTATCGTATGAAAAAATGTATAACATAATTATACCTAACAGAATAGGTAATGCATACATTAAATACATGCTTTTTTCTACAACGAAGTAGAGGCTGATTGCAACAAATAGTGTTGCAATCAGATATAGACTTGCTATTTTAATACCTTTTTGCAAAATACTTATAATTATTCTTTAACATCAAATTTTTCTATCGCAGCAACAACGAGTATTGATAACAAGAAAGCGCTGATTCCGCTTAATGCAACAATAATCCATCTTACAGGATAAGATTTCTTGTCAGCGATAAATGGTCTTGAAACGATATTACAATATGTCATATCACCTTCAGCTTGACGTAATTCTTCTTCATAAAAATGTTTTACGTCGGTATAATCGGCTGTTTCTGTTGCAATTAATTCAACTAAAGCGATTGCAGTTGCGATATTAGATGTTTTTTTGCTATCATTGCCGTCGCTAAAGTAAGCTATGGAATTACCTTTTGAAAGGTAAAGATAATTTAACATGTCACCGTCATTGGTGATGTTGGCGAGTTCTCTTTTCAATGAATCGATGAATGCATATTTTTTTGAGAGTTGATTCTCAAACATTCTTACGTTTTCGTATTTTTTGCTTTTGTGTATTTCGCCGAATTTAATATTGTATTGATTGATGATTTCGTTTACAATATTATATGCTAATTCTGGGTCTTTGTCAAGAACTTTGATTTTAACACCGTCATAAGGGGTTTTAGAAATAGATATTCTATCTTTATATTCTCCAATCAAGTATGTTTTAGCATATTTGCCGTTTTTGTCTATTTCATAATGTTGATATAAATCGAATTTTTCAACAACGGAATCCATTATTTCTTGTGATTCCATTATCTGCAACATTTGTTCTGTGTAAGTTTCATCGGAAAATTCAGACAATCCATGAGGGTAGAGAATTGCTTCTGATTTGTATTTTGGTGTGATGAATGTCGGGCCAGAAAATACAGCGCCTAAGATAGCTGCAGCGATTGTTATGGCAACGATATGCCATTTGAATTTTAAAATAACTTTTAAAAGTGAGTTGTTGTTGAAATAATTATCCATATTTTTTATTTTTTTTGTTCTGAATAACAATCAGTTAGGTTATAATTTATATTATAAAAAAAACTCCTCAAAGATAAGAAATAAATCAACTAATTAGATAGTTTTTTTTCGTTTTATTATTTTTTGATTTGACTTATTGATGAAGTCGCTAAATTTTTTAATTCTTTGAAATCTAACATCTTGGTAATGAATGCTATAATTATACCTGATATTAATGTTATAAGGAATGATAATATCCAATTTGTCGGTGTTGATTTTAGTAAGAATGCTGATGTTGCCAATAATGTTATAAAACTTAATGTTCTAATCCAAAATCTAGTGCCAAGTTTTAGATTAAAAATCTTCTGGGCGATTACAAATTGTATTACGCATGTTGCAAATTGAACGCACAAACTAGTGAATGCAGCGCCTTTTGCTTCAAAAATTGGAATGAATATAAAATTAAGAGTGAGGTTTATTACAACGCCCATTGCAGCAACTATGTTTAATTGTTTTAGGTTGCCATTAGCTGTCAATAGTGTTCCAAAAATATAAGTTATAGAAATAGATACAAAACTACCCATTAATATTTGCAATATCTTAGAAGATTCTGAAATTCTTATGTTGTATGTATCAACTGATTCATTTTCTTGGATGTTATATAATAGCTCCATTAGGTTTTGACTATAAAATATGCATGTGATTGCAATAATCAAAGTCATAGTTAACATTAAGCTAAATGACTGTTTTACTAATGATTGCAAATCGTCACCTTTTTTAATGACGGATGCAAAAAGAGGAAGTAAAATTACAGAGAATAGATAAGATATGTTATTTCCAGCATCAAAGAGTCGATAAGCTCTTGCGTATATGCCAGCTTGAACTGCGGAAATATCTTTTGGTAAAATTCTTTCAATCAAAACAGGTTCGAGTCTATTGTAAAAACTCATTAACAAAACCAACAAAGCATAGGGGAGACTTTTTTTAATTATCATAATGATAAATGGAAAGTTAAATCTTATTGTCAGTTTTCCTGTATGTTTTAGAACAATGAAGGTCGCAATTATCAAAGTAATGATATATGATATTGTTTGAGAGTAAACGAACCAATAAATATTGAAACTGTTTTTATTAAATAATCCAGACCAAAGCATGAGGCTGCAAATCAATATCATAAGGACTCTGTCGAGAACAGACAAGATGCTGTCTGTTTTAAATAGGAGCAATGCGGCAATGTTTGAGCGTACGTATAGGATAAATGAAAGTAAAACTTGGTTTAATCCGATAATTCCCAGTAGTTTAAGTTGTTCTGTATTGTATCCTATAATCCAACCGATTAAAAATATAATTATAAAATATCCAAGACTTAAAAATATTTTAGCCTGTGTTATACCTACAAAATATTTAGAAAGCAGTTGGTTGTTTTGCGCTATATTTTTACTGTTAAAATTAGTTAATCCAATATCGAGTAAAATATAGAATAGATAAGAGAAATTAAAAATAGCAAGATAAGTTCCGTATGAAGCATCGCCAACTAAATTTTGTACTGTTCTGTCAACTCCTAAAATCCAAAAAGGCTTTACTAAAAGATTGATAAACAGTAAGAAAATAATATTTTTAAGAAAACGATTGTTCATTATAATTTTGATAAGTACTTCTAAAAATTAAAATGTAAAGATACTATTTTTTCTTTTTTGTTTGTCTAAAATTGAGAATAATTTATTTTTCATTTGTTTAATATAATAAATGGGTTAAAAACTCAGTTTAACAATTAATTGTAAAGATATTAATTGTAGATTTGCAAAAGAAAAACAAAATTTGATGAGTCAAGAAAAACAAAAATATAGTGAAGAAACAATAGAGTTGTTAGAAGAGGAAAAGACATTGTTGTTGCTTAATGATGATGTGAACACTTTTGATTATGTTATAGAGGTGCTGATTAAGGTGTGTGAACATACTTATGAGCAAGCGGAAACATGTGCTTTAATAACTCATTATAAAGGTAAATGTCCTGTAAAATCAGGAACATACGAAGAATTGGAACCTTACTATGTAAGTCTGTTGAATCATCATTTGTATGCTAAGATCCAGTAAGATATGGTTAGATATTCAGAAAAGGAAAAGGCGATAATTGACGTAGCGTATAAGGCTTTTATTAGATCTGTTGGAAATGTGATGGATGCTGAACAGATCGGATATATAGAAAAAGCATACAAACTTGCGTTGGAAAAGTATGATGGAAGAAAAACATTGTCAGGAGGTTTGTATATATTGAGTCTCATTGAAATGGCTAATATTGCGGCTAATGAGATTGGTTTGAGAAGTAAAACTGTAGTAGGTATTTTTCTTCATCGTATTATTCATGAGACTGATGTTACTCTTGACTATATCAAGGAGCATTTTGGAGATAGAATAGCATTGATTGTTGAGGGTTATGATAAGATTACAAATATTCAAATCGGCAGAGTTTCATTTCAATCGGAGCAGTTCAGAAGATTGTATTTGTCTCTTATAGAAGATATTAGAGTTGTTTTGATTAAGATAATCCATCGTCTTTATGATGTGCGTCATAGGGAAGATGTTGAACCGAAAGCTTTTAAAAATTATCTTAAAGAAGTGAAATACCTTTGCATTCCGATTGTGCATCGTTTGGGGTTGTATGAGATAAAGAAAGAATTGGAAGAAAAGGTGATGATTTATGAATATCCTGATGAATTTGAGGATATTAAGAATAAGATAATGGTTTCGTCAACGGAGCAGGAGCGTTTGATGGAGAATTTTCTAGCGCCAATTCGTAAAGCTCTTGAGGAGGAACATATTGATAATTATATAAAATGGCGAACAAAGTCAATTCCATCTATTTATGAAAAGATGAAGACTAATAATCTTCCTTTTGAACAGATTTTTGACATTTTTGCAGTAAGAATTATCATTAAAAACAGCAAGCCAAGTGAGGAAAAGACTGATTGTTGGAGGGTGTATTCTATTGTGACTAATATTTATCAGCCTAATCCTAAAAGGTTACGAGATTGGATAACGTCGCCCAAAGTATCTGGATATGAGTCGCTTCATACCACAGTTCAAGCTGATAAAAACTGGATAGAAGTACAGATTCGTACGGAAAGAATGGATGATATAGCAGAAAGAGGCAGCGCTGCGCACTGGCAATATAAAGGAAAAAATAAGAAACAAACGACAGATGAATGGCTTAATCAAGTCAGAGAAATACTTGAAAGTCCACAATATGGTGTGCTAGATGAAAGATTGTCAAATAGTTATAAGTCTGATAAGATATATGTTTTTACTCCAAACGGTGATTTGAAACAATTGCCGGTAGGAGCTACGGTTTTAGATTTTGCATTTGATATTCATACTCAAGTAGGAAGTAGATGTTCTGGCGCAAATGTTAATGGTAAATTGCAGCCTATTCGCTATGAATTGAATAGTGGGGATAAGGTTGAAATTCTGACAAACAAGAAGCAAGTTCCAAAGTCGGATTGGTTGAATGTTGTGACAACCGATAAGGCCAAAAGCAGGATAAAGCGGTATCTGAAAGATCAGGAGATGAAAGAGGCTGAATTGGGTAGCGCTTTGTTTTATAGGCGTTTGAAGAATTGGAAAATCACATATACAGACAAACTTCTGACTGAAATTCTTAAAGAATATAATCTGTCGTCGGGTATAGAATTTTATCATCAAATAGCGACAGAAAAGATTGATATAATTCGATTGAAAGACTTTATTTTATCTTTGGATGACAATAAGGTTATTAAGGAAGAAAAGTCTGAAGATGAATCTGTTAAAGATAAGGATGTAAAAGTAGGGGAGGTCCGTATCGGTAACAATCTTTGTGATCTTGCATTTAAGATGGCCAAGTGTTGTACGCCAATTCATGGTGATGATGTTGTAGGTTTTATATCTATAAATGGAGGTGTTACAATTCATCGCCGTGATTGTAGTAATGTTAGGGCTCTTAAAAAGAATTATCCATATAGAATAATTGATGTTAGATGGAGTGACGAGCCTGAAAAAGTTTCGGAAATAGCTATAAATATTATAGCTAACAATGAATTGGGATTGCTTGGGGCTATTTCTAATGTTATTAAGGAATTGAATATAAATATTTTAAGTGCAAATTTTGAAGCAAAAGAAAACAGATCCGTGGGCAACCTTGTTATGCAAGTCAGCGACACGAATCTGCTTAATGATTTGTTAAATAAATTATCGTCTTTAGATAGTGTTATAGAGGTAAAAAGGGTAAAATAACCTTAATTTTGCTCTGTCATAACTTTTATAATAACGTTGTCGGTTTCTCTCATGCCTTTGCTTGCGAGTGTGCCGATATTCTTGACTGTGTTTTCAACGCCGTAGCCAATTATGCCGTCTCCGTCACAGAAGTTTTTGTGGTTTTTGCACATGTTGTAACCAATTATGCCGCTTTCAACAGCCATTGCAATTTTAGCAGCACATGAAGCTTTTGCGCCGTCGCAGATAACACCTGAAGTTATTGCTAATGAGTTTGCTAAAGTCTTTGATATTGTTTCGAGGTTCTCACCCATAAGATAAGCGATGCCACAGCCAGCAGCGCAACCTGCACTAATAGCGCCGCAATATGCTGACAATCTGCCTATTGATGTCTTTTGGTGGATGGCGGTAAGGTTGGAAACAACCAAAGCGCGATAGATTTGTTCTTCGTTGATATTGTATTCTTTAGCGTATGCTAAAACTGGCATTGAGACTGTGATGCCTTGATTGCCGCTACCTGAGTTTATGATAACAGGCATTTCGCAACCGTTCATTCTTGCGTCAGAACCTGCAGCAGCCCAAGCCTTGGCTTTGATTTTTACATCGTTTCCGTAATTGTTTAAAAGGAGGCTGCCGATATTTGCACCCCAGTCATTTTTTAAGCCTTCGTCAGAAATAGCTTTGTTGTATTTTAATTGACGTTCGAGAAGTTCTTTAACATCCTCAATGTCAACACTGTTTGCGAAGTCATAGATTCCTTCTATGCTTAATATAGAACGGTCTGTAAGTTCTGCAGATGGTTTGCTGATTGTGCTGCTTTCGAATATGGTTTCATTATCTTTTTGAATATGAACTATATTGGTGTGGAAACCAGAAATTCTTACAGAAGCAGATTTTTCATTTTTGTATAACTTTATTGTGACATCGAGCTGTTCTTGACAATTTATATGGGTGATTGTCATTGGAATAGTGTCTAAAAACTCTTGTGTCTTTTGTTTTTGTTCTGGTGTTACATTTGCAATAACCTCTAACTCCTTGCTAGGGTCTCCGCCAACGATGCCAATGGCTACAGATGATTTTAACCCTTTCATTCCGTTTGTGTTAGGTACAATAACGCTTTTAACGTTTTTGATTATGTTACCGCTTGCTAGGATATCAACTTTATCTGGCATTTCGCCTAAAACTTCTTTTGCTTTAGCAGCTGCGTATGCAAGACATATTGGTTCTGTGCAACCCATTGCAGGGACAAGCTCTTCTTTTAAAATGTTGATATACAAATTGTAACGACTGTCAGTTTTGATCATATTCCTATTTTTTTAGTTTGTGCAAAGATACGTTTTTTATAAGAAAAACAAATGTTTTAATTACCTTTTGTTATTTCCATCAATTCTATTTCAATATTTCCATTTTCTGTTGTTAATTCGATCCATGTGTTGTTTTCACTGAACCATTTATATTGAGAGCCTATTTTGATTATATAATCGTTAAACTCTTGATTATTAGATAAATTGACTTGCAATTTACCATTAGTGCTGTTTTGGTTCCCGTATGTTATATTGATGTTAACGGCGTTTTCTGCAATGTTTTTTGCTTTGACAATGATGTAGTTGTTTTTACGGACTTTGGGGTCTATTGAATTGAAGGTGAATCTTTTGGCTTCGGTTGATATTTCTGTTGCTTCGTTTATTAAGACTGTGATTTTGTTATCTTGAAATGTCTTGTTGATTTTTTCAATCATTTCAGAAGGGTAGGTTTCGTCTGTGTTTAAAGCCAGTGCTTTTTTGTATGCCTCGCATGCCTTATCTAAATTGTTGGAATTGTATTGAGAATCGGCATCGGAAATGTGTTTGTTATATTCTGCCATCAAATTAGCCAATCTGGCATTGTCTAGTTGAGTCGCTTTGTTGAGTCCAGCGATAGCATCGGAGTCGTTTTCTTTGAATTTCAATGCTTTGTTATATTCTTTTATTGCGTTTTGATAGTCTCCAGAGTTCATTAAATCTTGAGCTGAAGCCATCGCTGAGATGTAGTATTCGCCCCATTTTTCTTTTTCTAAGGCTAATTGTGCTTCAATTTCATCAATGATTCTTTGTGTGCTTTTAATCTTTTCGTGAGCTTCATTTCTGTGAGGAAGTATTTCTTTTGCTTTGTTGTAATATTCTATCGCTTTACCATAGTCTTCTTGGCTGACGCTTGTGTCGCCATATTTGATAATTGTTTGATATTGTGTAATTAGTTCAGCTTCTCTGTTCTTTTTGTCAATTAAATCGGTCAGATTTTCAATCTTTTGTATGGTGTATTCGTCTGTAGGATTGAGCTTTAGTGCTGAGTTATATTTGGTTATAGCATTTTCATATTCGCATTTGTTTTCTAATTTTTTTGCCTCCTCGAGTTCTTCCAGGAATTTTTTCAGTGATTTGTATTCGTCGCTGTTTAGTGTTTCCTCAATTTTAGCAATCATATCGGAAGAATAAATATCGTTAGGCAGGATGTTAAGAGCTTCTTTGTAAAATGATATAGCTTCGTTGTATGATTTTTCATAATACAGACTGTCAGCTGTGCTGATTTTTGAATTGTATTTGTCTGACTTTATTTTCATCTCTGTTAGTGAAGCAATTGTTTCTTTTGTGTCGGAATCATTAGGGAAAATTCTTAATGCTTCTTGATATTTATCTATTGCTTCTTGATATTTTTTTCTTAAAGTAAATTCTTTAGCTTCTTTTCTAAGTCTTTCAAAATTAGTGAATTGCTTGTCGTATTCTTCTTTTAGTTTTTTAGCTTCTACATATTTTTCATTTACTGAGTTATTATTAGGATATAATTCGTGAGCGGCTTTGTATTGAATGGTTGCTTCTGTGTATTTGTTTTGTGACATGAATCTATCGCCATTGCTCACAAATTCGTTGAAAGAAGCGATTTTTTCTTTCTCGTCATTTATTTTCTGAGTTGTCGTGCTGATTTGTTCCAGCGTGTAGCTGTCTTTAGGAAATAGTCTTAAGGCTTTATTGTATGTTTGCAAAGCTTTCTCGTATTCGCCATTTTCGTAGAGGATATCTGCGTCGTCTATGTATTCATAGAAAATGGTTTCTTTTTCACTTTGTTCTCTGATTTTTTGTATGGCTTTGTCTAGCTTGCTTTTAGCAACAGGGTCGTTCTGTTTCAGTCTTAATGCTTCTTGGTAGTATGATTTAGCTTTGATGTATTCAGAATTGTTATATTCTTTATCTCCCATTGTAATTAACGATTCGTAAGTAGGAGCAGCGTCTTGAGCATGAATATTGCTTGTTGTTATTAATATATTGAATAATAATGCTATAGCAAAAAATATTTTCTTCATAAATTAATTTTTTTACATCAACGTCCTTTATGGTTATTTATTGTTTTAGACAATTACGCCATCTTTCATTGTGAATGTTTTATCAGCCATTTCTGCTAATTGAGGATTATGAGTTACAATTACAAAAGTTTGTCCAGTTTTGTCTCTTAGGTTGAAAAACAATTCGTGAAGTTCTTTAGCTGACTGAGAATCAAGGTTTCCAGAAGGTTCGTCAGCTAGAATTATGGCTGGATTATTGATTAGCGCTCTTGCAACAGCAATGCGTTGTTGTTCGCCACCAGAAAGCATTGACGGCTTGTGGTCTTTTCTTTCGGTAAGATTTAGATAGTCAAGTAGTTGTGTTGCTTTTTCTGTTGCATCTTTTTTAGAGACTCCGGCGATATAAGCAGGGATGCAAATGTTTTCCAATGCTGTAAATTCGGGTAGTAAGTGATGGAATTGGAAAACGAAACCAATTTCCTTATTCCTGAACGCGGCAAGGTTTTTCTGATTCAGCTTGCTGATGTCTTGGTTGTTGATGGAGATGTTTCCTTTGTCAGCTTTTTCCAGTGTGCCCATAATTTGCAGCAATGTTGACTTGCCAGCGCCAGAAGCGCCTACTATACATGCAACTTCGCCTTTGTTTATGGTCAAATCCACGCCCTTTAGAACGTCAACATTGCCGAAAGATTTATATATGTTATTTGCTTTAATCATTGTCCAATTTTTTGCAAATTTAATAAATCTTTTGATTACTTTTTTAGAGTTTGTCAAATAAAAATAGGAGGATTTTTGTCCTCCTATTATGTGTTTTAAAGTATTAAGTATTACTTTAAGTAAATGTTTTTGTTATTTGTTTTTCTGTAGTTTAGCTCTTGTAAAAGGTTTTTCTCTGTCGAATAGATACCTGTATGTTATATGAACTTTAAATACGGATGCGCCTGCGCTTTCTGCGATTTTCATCATTGGTGGGTTAAAATCGCCAATCCAGTTAAGTTGTAAATCTTTGTACTTAAATCTCTTTTTTAAATGTTGTGATTCCAGCGAACAAACAAGACCTGCTTCAAGACCTTTGCCTCTATGTTCAGGAACAATGCCGAACACTAGTGAAATGGCTCTGTCGCATTTTTTTATGACTTTGACTCTCCAAAGCACTCGCAGTTTGTTAATAAGATTCATTTTGCCGTTGAGTCCTTTGTATATTTGATTTAGGTCTATCATTAGAAGGAAAAATCCAATAGGCTCTTTTTTCCCGTTTTCGTCGATGTGGTAGGCAAAATGCATAAGTCTGGGGTCGATGATTGGTTTCAAGCTGTTTAATAGGCCTATTGCGTGTTGTCTGGTCAACTTGGTTGAACCAGGAATTGAGCCCCAAGCTTTGTTGTAAATTATTAGAAAATCATCGGCGTATTTGTCAATTTGACGTTTGTCTAGTATTTCAAAGCTGTAGCTAGGGTTGCCGTAAAAGCGTTTTGCTTTTTCATGGAGGATTGGGTCGATTCCGCCAGCTTGGAATACGCGTCGATATGTCAATTGTTTAAAAAATGTCTGGAATCCGTAATTTTCGAATAACTTGCTGTAATACGGATAGTTATAAGGCATGTTATAGACTGGTTCTGTGAAGCCTTCGTTTAAGCATCCCCAGAAATAATCTCTGTCGCCAAAATTTACAGGACCATCCATCGCTTCTTGGCCATGGCTTTTGTTCCATTCTTTTGCAGCGTCGAATAGAATGTTGGCAGCTTCTTGGTTGTCGATGCAGTCGAAAAATCCGCAACCACCTGTTGGTTGTCCGTTTTCTTCTTTATTGTATGTATTAGATGTTTTTTCGTCGTAAAATGCTGCTATTCTGCCAACTACATTCCCTTTTTCATCTTTTAGAATAAATCTTGTGGCATCACCATGACGAAATAATTTATTTCTTGTTCTGTCAAAAACACTTTCTACTTCATTGTCTAATGGCCTTACGTAATAAGGATCTTTTTTGTACAATTTAGCAGGAAAATCAAGCCATTGCTTAATTTCTTTTTTTGTTTTGACTTCTGATAAATTAAATTTGCTCATTAGCTTAATATTTTGTGCAAAAATCTGAAAAAAATGATTCTGTTTTCAAATTTTATATTGATTTTTTGAAAAAAATCACTCAAAAATGGTAATATGCCTACGAATGTTTATTGAAGCTGTATGTTAGCTTTGATTTTCAGTAGGATTGGATTTTTGATATTCACTGATGACTTTTTTTGCTTTTTCAAAGTCGTTTATGTCTATGCGGATAATGCTGCTGTTGTATTGAGAACCGTTTACCCAGCCAGCGGAGAGACTGCCTTCTAATTGGTTTTCTATTATGCATTGTATTTGGTTATCAATGAGTAATGATGCAATATAATTTGCTTCGATATCAGAACCAATAAATATATCAACTAATTTGTTTTTCATGTTTTTATCAATTTTTCTATGCAATATTAATAAAAAATATCTTAATTTTGTTCAAAATAAAATTGAAAAATGATAGAAAAAAAATATAGTGAGCTAATATCATATTTTGAAAAAAATATGCCGGTTGCAGAGTCGGAGCTTAATTTTGAAAATCCGTACCAGCTTGTTGTGGCTGTGATTCTTTCTGCGCAATGTACAGATAAAAGGGTTAATATGACGACGCTAGCATTGTTTGAACGTTTCCCGAATGCAGAGTCGCTTGCAGAAGCCAGCGTTGAAGAGGTTTATTCGTTGATTAAATCTATTTCATATCCAAATAATAAGGCTAAGAATCTGGTGGGAATGGCGAAAACGCTGGTGTCTATATATAAAGGTGTGGTGCCTGAGAACGTGGATGAGTTGCAGGTGCTGCCAGGAGTTGGACGTAAAACGGCTAATGTTGTGGCTTCTGTTGCGTTTAACAAGCCTGCTATGGCTGTAGATACTCATGTTTTTAGAGTTTCGGCGAGAATTGGGCTTACAAATAATGCAAAAAATCCTTTGGAAGCAGAAAGACAGCTGGTGAAATATTTTCCGGAAAATGTGATTCCCAAAGCGCATCATTGGTTGATTTTACATGGAAGATATGTTTGTAAATCGCGCAGGCCAGAATGTGAAAAATGCGGTATAACTTCGATATGTGATTATTTTTTAACTAAAGTTAAAAATAGTTAAAATGCTTGACAGTAAAATATAAATGCCGTATATTTGTAACGTCATTGATTGATTGTGAAAGCGTAAAAACATCCGTGTTTAGCAATTATATTAATGCTTGAGGTAAAAATAATAAGTGGTTGGATTTAAATTATTTAAGTGTATGGAAAAGAACATTACAGCAGAGGAAGTAGAAAAAATCAGAAGAGAGAAATTAAAAGCGTTAGAAGCAACTATTGGCAATATAGAGAAAGCTTGTGGAAAAGGCAGTATTATGCGTTTGGGCGAATCGGCAGCGGAGAAAGTCGAGAGCATTCCAACGGGTTCTTTAGGACTTGATTATGCATTGGGAATAGGCGGCTTGCCAAAAGGTAGAATCGTCGAGATATTCGGACCAGAAAGTTCTGGTAAAACAACTTTGGCTTTGCATGTTATAGCTGAATCTCAAAAACAAGGTGGTATTGCTGCGTTTATTGATGCGGAACATGCCTTTGACCGTTTCTATGCAAAGAAGCTTGGCGTAGATGTTGAAAATCTTCTTATATCTCAGCCTGACTGCGGTGAACAGGCTTTGGAAATAGCTGAAAATCTTATTCGTTCAGGTGCTATTGATGTAATTGTTATTGACTCTGTCGCAGCTTTGACACCTAAGAGCGAAATTGAAGGTGAGATGGGTGATAGCAAAATGGGCTTGCAAGCTCGTCTGATGTCGCAGGCAATGCGTAAACTTACAGCAACAATAAGCAAGACAGGCTGCGTTTGTATTTTTATAAATCAGTTGCGTGAAAAACTAGGTGTTATGTTTGGTAATCCAGAAACAACAACTGGTGGTAATGCTTTGAAGTTCTATAGCTCTGTAAGACTTGATATTAGAAAGGTAAGTCAAATTAAAGACGGAGAAAATATCAGCGGCAATAGAGTGAAAGTTAAAGTCGTTAAGAATAAAGTCGCTCCTCCATTTAAAAAAGCAGAATTTGACATTCTTTATGGCGAAGGCATTTCGTTGACAGGTGAAATTATCGACCTCGGTGTTGAAACTGGTGTGATTAAGAAGGCTGGTTCTTGGTTTAGCTATAATGAAACAAAATTAGGACAGGGTAGAGATGCCTTAAAACGTCTTCTCGATGAAAATCCAGAGTTGAGCGAAGAGTTGTTCGACAAAATTATGGAAGCATTGAAAAATAGTGATCAGGATTTATAATTGAATTGACAATGAATAAAATGATATTTGTTCTCATGAGCATCTTGCTTCTTGCAAGTTGCTCTGAGAATGTTTCAAAAAATAATGTTAAAGAGGAAAAAAGTTCTTCACAAGTAACTAATGTTGCAAAATCAGAGGTAGAAAGTTTGACAGAATCAATAGCATCAGATTCTTTAAACGTTGAGCTTTATATTCAACGAGCTCGTGTTAATTTGGCAAATGAAAAAATAAGTTCTGCTATAAAGGATATTAATGCAGCATTGTCGCTCGACAGAAAAAATATTGATGCACATCTTGTGTTGGCCGATGTTTATTATGCGCTTGGTGATGATGATAATATATTGTTGACATTGAATAAAGCTTGTGAATATGCTCCATTAGATTCTAGACCTATTGTAAAGTTATCTGAGCTTAGTTTTTTACAAGGTAATGTTAATTTGGCCAATGCATATATTGACAAGGCTTTAGAACTTGATAGATTTAATCCAAGAGCTTATTTTATGCGTGCAATGATTGCTTTGTCTGTTAATGATACTGTCGTTGCGATGAAGAATTTTATGACAGCCCGTATTCAAGATGAAAGTTTTATTGAACCTAAGATTCAGATAGCTCACATATATGCAGCACAGAATGATACTTTAGCGGCAAAGGCGTTCTTTGAAGAAGCAATTATGGAATCTCCAGATGATTTGTCTTTGAAGTATGATTATGCATTGTATTTGCAGGATAATGGTTATCCAGAGCAGGCAATTTTGTACTATGATACATTGTTGTGTGCGGTTCCAAATCATCCAGATTGTATCTATAATAAAGGATATGTTAATTTGGTATATTTGGGAGATAATGAAAAGGCATTGGAGTGTTTCAATAAAGTTTTGGAGATAAATCCTAAATCGGTAAATGCTTTGTTTAATAAAGGTCGTACTTATGAGCAAATGGGTGATTATATTAATGCGAAAAGCATCTACCTCCAAATTCTAAAATCATATCCAGATTATAAATTGGCGGTAGATGCTGTCAATCGTATTAATGAATAAGGCTGTTATTCTGAGAATAATTTAATCAGATTGCTTATTTTATCGTTTAATTCATTATTGACTACTTCGAAATCGGCAATGTTGTCTAACTTTGCTTTGGTTCCGAAGTAGAATTTTATTTTAGGTTCTGTTCCTGATGGACGTATGCTTATCTTAGTTCCGTCTTCTGTAAAGAATTGTAATACATCTGATTTAGGAAGGTCAATGATTGTTTCTGTTCCTGAGATGATATTCTTGCAAATGCTTGTCTTGTAATCTTTTATTTCTATTATTTTTGAACCAAGGATTTCTTTTGGAGGCTCGTTTCTGAATTTGTGCATCATGTTTTTGATTTCTTCACTACCGCTGATGCCTTTTTTTGTTAATGATAAGAGACCTTCTTTGTAGAAGCCGAATTCTTTATATATTTCTTTTAAAATTTGATAAAGTGTCTTGTTTTGTTCAGCTGCCCATGCTGCAACCTCTGCTATCATGAAACAAGCGCTGTTGGCATCTTTATCTCTCACAAAATCGCCAATTAAGAATCCGTAGCTTTCTTCACCGCCGCCGATAAATGTCATTTCAGGCTTGTTTAAGATTTTGTCTGCAATAAATTTGAAACCAGTCAAAACATCAAACTTCTCAACATTGTATTTGTTGGCTATATCAAATAAAAGTTCTGTGGTGACGATTGTTTTAACAATATATTCTTTTCCTGTAATTCTTCCTAATTCGTTCCAACGTGCTAAAAGATAATAAGTTAAAATTGCAGCTGTTTGGTTGCCGTTTAATAAGACAAATTCGTTATTTTCATCTTTAACAGCGATTCCAACTCTGTCAGCATCAGGGTCTGTTGCTAAAACGACATCGGCATTAACTTGTTTTGCTTTTTCTATGGCTAATGTTAAAGCTGCTTTTTCTTCAGGGTTTGGTGAGACAACAGTAGGGAAGTTGCCGTCAACAATCATTTGTTCCTCAACGCAATGAACGTTTTTGAAGCCTGCTTTGCTGAATAATTTTGGTATTATCTGTCCGCCTGTTCCATGAATTGGTGTGTAAACAAAAACTAAGTCGTTTTGTTTTTCGATGCATTTTGGAGATAATGATAATTCTAAGATTTTATTGATGTATATATCGTCAAATTTTTCATCAAGATACTCGATTAAATTATCGTTGGCATTAAAGTTAACCATTGATAAATCAGTGATTTTTTCAACTTCTGTGATGACGTTTTTGTCATGAGGGCTAACTAATTGTCCGCCATCTTCCCAGTATGCTTTATATCCGTTATATTCTTTAGGATTGTGAGAGGCTGTTATTACGATGCCAGCTTGGCACTTTAGTTCTCGGATTGCAAATGAAAGTTCTGGAGTTGGTCTTAATGAATTGAAAATAAATACTTTAATTCCATTGGCTGACATTACTTCGGCAGAGGTTCTTGCAAATTCTTTGCTGTTGTTTCTGCAGTCATAGGCGATTGCAATTTGTGGCTGTTGGATGTTAGGAAACATCATTCTTATATAGTTGGCGAAACCTTGTGTGGCCATTGCTACAGTATAAGTGTTCATTCTGTTGGTTCCTATTCCCATAATACCTCTTAAACCGCCAGTTCCGAATTCTAAATTTTTATAAAAGCTTTCTAATAGCTCTTCGGGATTGTTGTCAATTAAATTTTGAACTTGTTTTCTGGTTTCAGAATCATATTGGTTTGATAACCATACTTTTGCTCTTTCGATTATTTCTGGACTGATAGTTTTCATGATTAAAGTTTATTTAGTTGTTATTTTTAATTTCTTCTATGCATTTAAGTAAACTTTCTCTCCAAAATGGAATTTTTATACCTGTAAATTGTTTTATTTTTGTTTTGTCTAAGGCACTGAACGCTGGACGGTTTGCTTTACATCCATATTCTTGGGTGGATATTGGTTTTACTTCACAATTTTTATTTCCTATATAAAATATTGCTTCTGCGAAGTTGCTCCAAGGAATGGTTCCTTCATTTGAATAATTGAAGATTTCTTTAACTTCTTTATTGTCAAATCTTTGTATAAGTAAAATTATTGCGTTGGCTAAATCGTATGCCCATGTAGGATTTCCGTTTTGGTCGTCAACTACATTTACGAACTGTCTTTCTGAACCTAATCGCAACATTGTTTTAACAAAATTATTTCCAAAAGAAGAATATAGCCAAGATGTTCTGACTATAATATAATTACAACCAGAATTGATTATGTTTTGTTCACCTTGGGCTTTGGTTTTTCCATAAACACATTTGGGAGATACAGGGTCGTCTTCTAAATATGGACGTATTGATGTTCCGTCAAAAACGTAGTCTGTGGATATGTGGATTAGAAGTGAATTGCTTGATTTGCATGTGTTTGCGAGGATTTTGACGGCATCGGAGTTTATCTTTCTAGCCAGTTCTTCTTCGTCTTCAGCTTTGTCAACAGCGGTGTATGCGGCGCAGTTGATGCATATTTCGATATTGTTTTCTGTAAAAAAGCGGCTGACAGAATTTTCATCACAAATGTCTAATGTGTCGATGTCAGTAAATGTCCAATTGTGGTTGATTTCGAATAAAGCGATTTTCTTGAATTCGTTGCCTAATTGACCGTTAGCCCCTGTTACAAGTATATTCATATCATTTTTTTTTATTTAATCTGTCGCAAATTTATATAAAAAAGTGATACCAAGCGACTCTTTGAATTGCAATATTGGGCTTTGTTTTGTAACTTCAACGCCATCAATTATTTCTGTTATTGTGAACTTGATGTTGTCGTCGTAAATAAGGTGAACATTGACTATTGCCGAGATTCTTTTGTTGATGATGAATTTTATTCCAGTTTCCCAATCGACATCGATGTTCCATCTGTTAGACTTGTTAGGGTCCATGTAATTGTTGTATAAATTCAATGTTGAAAAGATGGATATATCGTCTTTAAAATCTTGTTTGTATTTTATTAAAACATTGATACCTAGCTCGCTGAGTATGTTTTTTCCGTTGACCCAAGTGCTGTCGCCGTTGTAGATGTTCCAATATCCAGCTTCAACGCCGTAAGAACCTAAATCGGCAAGCCTTTGGTCCGTTACGATGGTCATCTTTCCTGCGATGGGGCTTATATATACTGATAAATAATCTTTTATGTTGTAATTATAACCTGCTGATAAATTGATATATGCAGGTGCAAAGAATCGTGAAATTGGAATAGAGTCGTTAGGGTAGGAGTAACCGTTTGTAAATTGTGTTTTTAGAGATGCTATACTTGTGAAAGACAGATTGTTGCTATTGTTGTTTGACATTGTCATGGAAATTTCGCATCGGTCTTCGCTTTTTTCGTACCTTTTGTCTTTTGTATAATTCGACATGCCGTATGCGAAGATGCCGTTGACAACATAATTGAAAAGTTTTCTGTTATATTTATATGTTATGTTAGATGTTACTTTTCCGCTTCCGTTGCTTTCGCCACCTGCAGCCCAGTGTGTAATGGCAAGCTGGTTAAAGGTGATTCCAAAGTTTCCTTCTAATTTATGGTTGAAATCTTTGTTATCATCAAGAAGATACGTCATTATTTCAGAGTCGTTTTCAGATGTTTCATAAATTGTGTCTGTAACGATATAAGTATATTTGCTAATGATGGTATCGATGATGTATGTTGTGTCTGTTTTTATTAGGGTGTCGATTTTTATAGTGTAAGGTCTGATTTGGAAAATAGAATCCTGTCCTTTAATTATGAATGGATTTGATAATAAAATCATCATAATAAGGAAAATATTGATAATCAATCTATTCAAATCTGATTTGAATGCTGACATTTGCTAAAATAATGCTCGTTACACTTTTGCAAAGGTAATAAAAAATATCATTTAATTTGTTTTCTAAAATGGAATAAATTATCTTTATAGAAAAAATGTCACCTATTCAGATAAAATTATCATTGACGGAAGATGATTTTTTTGTAAAAGTAAATGGTGGGGAAATCCAGATATTTCAAATGATTTTCATTTTGATGATACATTGATGTTTTTATGACAGATAAAGTGTGTTGATGAAGACGATGATTATAATCTTATGTTTATGGATATGGGAATGTTATATGTAATAATAAACTCGGAAGATTTGAAAAAATCTGATTTTAGTAAGGTGAAAGCGTGTATTTATTCGACGTGATTTTGTAATGAAATGAAGAATAGGGGATGAATTAATGGTGCGTTTTGTGTGATAAATATAGTTTTTGACGACAAAAAATGTTAAAAAATGTATTATATGGAGTGATTTTGTTGGAAAAATATCACGTTTTTTAATGTAAAAGGGCGGTTGTTATTTGTAGGTTTATGTCTTACTTGCGTATAAAAACAAAATCAGCGACCTTTTAAGTCGCTGATTTTTAGTTGTTTAAGCTTTGTAGCGAGGATGAGAATTGAACTCATGACCTCCGGGTTATGAATCCGACGCTCTAACCAACTGAGCTACCTCGCCATTTGCGCTGCAAAGATAGAAATAATTTTGATACAAAAAACATTTTTTTCAAAAAAAAAAAAAAATTATTTCGTGCTTTTTTAAAAGAAAAATATGTACCTTTGAAGCAATTTAATAATGTACTAATTAATAAAAAAGATAAGATGAAAAAATTATTAGCAGCAGTTTTTATGATGTTCGTAATGACATCATTTGTAAACGCACAAACAGAATCTCAAAATGGTCCAGAAATTACTTTCGAAAAAACAACTCATCAATTCGGCGAGATTCCTTATGAAGGTAATGGTACATACGAATTTGTTTTTAAAAATACTGGTAATGAGCCTTTAATTCTTTCACAGCCAAAGTCTTCTTGCGGATGTACTGTTCCAGAATGGCCTAAAAGACCAATCCTTCCAGGTGAAACAGATGTGATAAAGGTAACATACAAAAATACAAATCGTCCTGGAAGTTTTAGCAAATACGTGACAATTTTCTCAAACGCAATAACAAATAAGGAAGTTAAGCTTTATATAAAAGGTAAGATTTTGCCAGAACCAACAGAAGCGCTTCCAACAAAAAATAATTCATTTGGTTCACCTGTAAATAATTCATCATTTTAATAAAATTTATGAGCTGCCTTTTTATAAAGGTGGCTTTTTTTTTCTAACTAAAAACTTACAATTATGCCAAGTATATCACAAAAGGCTAAAAATATGCCAGCATCACCAATCAGAAAGCTTGTTCCTTTCTCAGATGCTGCTAAGGAAAGAGGTGTAGAAGTGTTCCATCTTAATATTGGTCAACCAGATATTGAAACACCTCAGTTGGCTCTTGAAGCTGTTCGCAATTATACCGAAAAAGTCGTGAAATATTCTCCTTCACAGGGTACGCTTTCATATAGAAAAAAATTGTGTGAATATTATGAAAAGGTCGGTGTCAAGGTGAAACCTGAAGAAATGATTATCACAACTGGCGGTTCGGAGGCTCTTCTTATGTCGTTCCTTACAATTATGGATCCAGATGATGAAGTGATTATTCCAGAACCATTCTATGCTAACTACAATGGTTTTGCTAAAAATGTTGGCGTGAATGTGAAACCGATATATTCTTCTATTGAGACAGGATTTGCACTTCCAGATATCTCTGAGTTTGAAAAGGCAATTACACCAAGAACTAAAGCTATCTTGATTTGTAATCCAAACAATCCAACAGGTTACCTTTATTCAAAGGAAGAGATGGAAACTTTGCGTCAAATAGTATTGAAATATGATATTTTCCTTATTTCTGACGAGGTGTATCGTGAATTCTGCTATGAAAAAGCAAAACACTATTCAGCATTGAATCTCGAAGGTATTGATGACCATGTTATTTTAATTGACTCTGCATCAAAGAGATTCAGCGCATGCGGTATTCGTATTGGACGTATGATAACAAGAAACAAGGAGTTGATAGACGCTGCTATGAAATTTGCGCAGGCTCGTTTGTCACCTCCAACATTTGGCCAAGTGGCTGGTGAAGCTGCTCTTGATTGCCCTCAATCATATTACGATGATATTGTTAAGGAATATCAGTCACGCCGCGATGTATGTATTGATGGAATCAACAAAATTGAAGGCGCTTATTGCCCAACGCCTAAAGGCGCGTTCTATATTGTGGCTCATCTCCCTATTGACGATGGCGAAAAATTCTGTAAATGGATGTTGACAGATTATAACTATAACGGAAAAACTGTTATGATGGCTCCTGCAAGTGGCTTCTATTCAACAGAAGGTCGTGGAACACAAGAAGTTAGAATTAGCTACTGCCTCAAGAAAGAAGATCTTGAAGAAGCAATGAATATTCTTAAAGAGGCTCTTAAGGTTTATCCAGGAAGAACGTTGTGATAAAAGACTATAAGACAACAAGTGTGCTTGTTGTCTTTGAAAGTCTAAAATGTTGAAATATAATAAAAGACGTCATGCGACGTCTTTTATTATTTTATTATGATCATAATACTTCTTGTCTTTAATAAATCAAATATTTATTTCTTATTTTCTTGTATTCTTCAAGTTTTGGCTTCCAGCTTTCTCTTATTTCTTCTTCTGTCATTCCAGATTTTATCTGTTGTTCTAAATCTTTGGTTCCAGTTAGTTTCACAAAAAAGTTGTTGAAAAACTTTTCGTTATCTTTGAGTTGGCTGTAAGCATTGATAAGCCATGTCAGATTTAATTCTTTTTTGTTGTTTTTATAATTTCTGGCATAATCGATTAGGTTTTCGCCGTGACAAAGCTGATCGCAAAGTAGAGGCGCTTTTCTTCCTTCTGCTTGTTTTGGAGTGAAGCTAAATTCCTCATTCATAAGAGGATGTCCATATACTTGGAATGGTGTTTCTGTGCCTCGACCAACGCTTATAATTGTTCCTTCAAAAAAACAAAGTGAAGGGTATAGGTAAACGGATTCCCAATTAGGAAGATTTGGCGACGGTTTTATTGGGAGTTCATAAATGGCGTTTCTGTTGTAATTTCCAAGAGGAATTATTTTCAAATCACATTGAAGACTGTCTTTTAACCAAAATTCTCCGTTGGCCATCATCGCATATTCGCCGATTGTAAGTCCATATACCACAGGGACTTGGTGTAAACCTACGAATGAAGAGTTTTCTTTTTCCAAGACAGGTCCGTCAACATAGAAGCCATTAGGATTAGGACGGTCAAGGACAATGACAGGGATATTATTTTCGGCGGCAGCTTCCATGACGTATGTCATTGTTGAGATATAGGTGTAAAATCTAACGCCAACATCTTGTAAGTCAAAGATTAAAATGTCAATGTCTTTGAGTTGTTCAGAATTAGGTTTTTTGTTTTTGCCGTACAAGGAAATTATCGGCAGCTGTGTTTTTTCATCTATGCTGTTGTTGATGGAAGTTCCTTCATCAGCAGAACCTCTGAATCCATGCTCAGGTGTGAAAATTTTTTTAATGCTGACGCCTTCGCTTAAAAGTGTATCTATGAGATGTGTGTTGTTGAAAATACTGGTTTGATTGGCAATTATGCCTACGTTTTTGTTCTGTAAATCAGGGAGATATAGCTCCAGTCGCGAAGCTCCGCATATAGCGTCTTCAGCATCGATTATGTTCTTGACATTCTTTTTTTGTGCAATGACATTAATATTAATAAATGTAAAAGCGAATAAAAATAAAAAAAACTTTTGCATAGACTTGAATAAATGATTATTTTTGCAATGATAAGAAAAAAATGAAAGCAACAAGGTTTATATCATCAAGAATTTTTTCATTGTCGAAGGAAAATCTGTCTTCGATAGTTATGAAGATAGCTATTGTCAGTATTGCTCTTGGAATATCTATCATGTTGATTTCCATTGCTGTTGTTGTTGGATTTAAAAATCAAATAAAAAATAAGGTTGTAGGTTTTGTTTCTCCGATACAAATACAGGTTTTAAATCAGAATGAGTCGATAGAGGAGACACCTTTTATATATGATAGTCTGCTGAAATCGAGATTGGAATTGCCTTTTGTGAAATCTATATATCCGACAGCAAATAAAGCTGGTTTAATCAAGACGGAAAATGATATTCACGGGGTTATATTAAAAGGTGTGGATAAGGATTATGACTGGAGATATATTGAAAATAACCTTATTTCTGGCAAGGTGCCTCAATATACAGAAAACGAACGTTCTAATAATGTCGTCATTTCTAAAGTGATAGCTGAAAAAATGCTCCTTGACGAAGGCGATGAGGTAAGATTGTGGTTTGTCGGAGAAGATATGAAAACTAGAGGACGTAAGTTTGTCGTAGAAGGAATTTATGAAACTGGTTTGACTGAATGTGATGAACGTTTCATTTATTGTGACTTGAGTCAGATTAGACGTCTCAACGGCTGGGATGACAATTTGGTCGGACATCTTGAGATACAGCTCGTTGATGATGCTGACGTTGACGAAGCAAATAGCGTCATTTATTATAAAATACCTACTAATCTTGTTTCTTATACAGCTAGAGAATTATATCCTCAGATATTCGACTGGTTGGATCTTCAGGATATGAATGTTGTGATAATCATTGTGTTAATGCTTTTTGTTGCTGGAATTACTATTATAAGTATGTTGTTAATAATAGTTTTGGAAAGAACATCAACGATAGGTATTTTGAAGTCGATGGGCGCAAATAATGCTTTTGTCAGAAACATTTTCATGCAACGATCATGTCGTATATTATTAATAGGTATGATGGCTGGAAATATCTTCGGTATAGGACTATGTTTGATACAGAAATATACAGATATTATTAAATTGTCGGCAGAATCATATTATTTGTCATCTGTTCCTATTGAATTGAATTTATCTAATATTATTCTTTTAAATGTCGGGACTTTCGTTCTTTGGGTTCTGATGATGTTGATTCCAACAATGGTGATAAATAATATAAATCCTTCTAAGTCAATACGTTTTGAATAACATAAATATGGAAAATTTAGTAATCGAACCTTTAAAAGGTTTTGGAGACATCAAATTTGGAATGTCGGTTGAGGAAATAGTTAGCATTTACGGAACACCATCTAACAATGAGGAAATGGAATCTCTCATTGAAGGAAATGAAAATTATTCTGTTCTTTATGACTATGATGACGAAGGTCTCTCGATTTGTTTCGAAGGGATAGCAAAAGCTATTGTTGCTAGCATTTCTACCAGCAATGAGGATGCAACTCTTTTCGGAGAACGAGTTTATGAAATGAATCGTAATCAGATCGTTGATTTGATGAAGAGAAATGGCTATAAAGAATTTGATGAGGAAGAGCAAGAAGGTGATACTTGTCTGATATACGATGAGTTGATGCTTGACTTTTACTTCAACGAAGGTGAGTTGATTGATGTGGTTTGGGGTGTTCTCGTCGATTCTGAAGGAAACATTATTAAATAGAATTATTATTAAATCGAGGGTGAAAGATAGAGATAATCTCTCTCAGATATTGGTCTGAGATATGTGTGTAAATCTCTGTCGTGCTTATATTTGAGTGGCCTAGCATTTGCTGAACGGCTCTCAAATCGGCTCCGCCTTCCAATAGATGAGTGGCAAAAGAATGTCGGATTGTATGTGGTCCGATGTTCTTTTTTATTCCAGCTTTTTCAGCCAGTCCTTTTATCATCAGGAATATCATCTGTCGGCTCAAACCCGTACCTCTTTTATTAATAAAGACAGTGTCTGTGTGCTTGGAATTTATATCCTGATGCAATCTCTCGCCTTCAAGATAAAGTTTGAGTGTCTTAATTGTTGAATGACTTATTGGAACAAGTCGTTCTTTATTTCCTTTTCCAAATATTCTTATAAATTCGTCTTTGAAGTATATGTTGCTTATTTTCAATGATATGGCTTCTGAAACACGCAAGCCGCAGGCATACATTACTTCAAGGATAGCCTTGTTTCTATGGCCAAATTGCTGACTTAGATCAATTGCGTTTATCATAGACTCTATTTCGTTGAATGTAAGAACGTCGGGAAGATGACGGCCGATAGAAGGAGAGGATATGAGCAATGTTGGATTTTCAATTACTATTTTTTCTTGAACCAAATAATTGTAAAATTTTTTTATCCCTGATAAAATTCTAGCTTGTGAACTTGCCGACAGACCTAGCTCATAAAGATAAGCAAAGAAACTTTCTATGTCTTCTTGGTGTATGTCTTTCAATAACATAGAGTGTTTTATGTTAGATAAGTATTGCATTAGCATTTCAATGTCATGCGAATAAGCAAGGACGCTGTTGTCCGACATTGATAGCTCCAATCTCAGATAATCGAGGAAGTGTTTTATGAGTGATTTGTCCAACATAATTTTTTTTACAAAAATGAGAAATATTCTGTAAATAACGAATAGTTTTTTGAGAAAAAAATGTAAATTTGCCGACTATTACAAATTAGAATAAACTTAAAATTTAATTAAAAGATGAAGAAATTTTTACTTACAATTGTTGCATCTGTGTTGATGGCTGGAAGCGTTTCTGCACAGAATGTCGCTCGTGAATGCGTTTTGATTGAAGCATTTACTGGTATTAATTGTCCTTATTGTCCAGCAGCTGCTAATGGAATCGCTCAAATGTTAGATGAAGGATTGTCAATTGCTCCTATTGCATTTCACAATTCATACTATTCACCTGCACAATATGCTAATACAGAAACAAATGGTAGAGCTACTTACTATAGCGTTAACAGCTTCCCAACAGTTCTTATCGATGGTATGAATAAAGTTGAAGGTGGCGGTACAGCATCAAGCTCAAATTATAGCAAGTACAAACCATACTACGACCAACGTATAAGCAAAGAAAGTCCTTTCACTATCGATCTTTCTTTCGACTATCATTCAGGTACACAATGCCAAGCAAAGGCTGTCGTTACTAAAGTTGGCGAATGCGATGGTACAGACTTGAGAGTTTTCATCGTTTTGACAGAATCACATATTCAACAATATTGGCAAGGTTTGTCAGAATTGAACGCTGTCTGCCGTGACATCGTAACTCCATCATCAGGCGTTTCTTTGACATCAGACGTACAAGAAGTTACAGGCTTGTTCAACTTGGCTGGTTATAAAAAAGAAAATTGCGAACTCGTTGCTTGGGTTCAGTCATACAACGGTCAAAAAGAAGTATGGCAAGCAGTTAAAATGCCTATCGCAACATCTGCAGCTCAATATGATTTAGGTATCGTTGGCGTTGAAGAAGTACCTTCAGAAGTTTGCTCTGGCATAGTCACTCCTCGCTTTACAATCAGAAACTATGGTAGCGAATTGTTGCAATCAGCTTTGTTCCAAATCTTAGACGATACAAATACTGAAATAGGTACATATCAATGGACAGGTACTTTGGCAAAAGGCGCTCAAGCAGAATTTCTTATGCCAGAAATCGACTTCGCAGGTTCAAGCGTTTTGAAAATCCAAGCAGTAAACCTTAATGGTAGCAACGAAGATGAATTTATCTACGACAACAGCTATATCTTGAACGTGGTTAACCCATACGAAATCAAAGAAGGTTATATGAAGATTCAGCTTAAAACACCTGCCGACAACCAAAATTTCAGCATCGAAATTAAGAACATGGGTACAGGTGAAGTTGTTGAAACATTATCATTCGCTGAACCTAACAAAGTTTATACAGAAGAAGTAACAGTTCCTGAATATGGTTGCTATAGAGTTACTTTCAAAAACACAGCAGGTAATGGCTGCGGCAATGGCTTCTGGGGTATCAAAGATGCTGACAACAAAACTATTACATCAGGTAGCAGTTCAACAAATGCATTCAGATATGCTTACCCTATAGAATTGAAATATAGCGGCGAATCAGTAGAAGACATTGCAGAAATGGAAAATGTTAACATTTATCCAAACCCAGCAAACTCATACATCAATGTTGTAGCTGAAAATATTTCAAACGTTACTGTTTATAACAGCATCGGACAGTTGATTTATACAGAAACAGTTGATAATAGCTTTGTAAAAATCAATACAAGTTCATGGGTAAATGGTATGTATTTCGTTAATGTAGTTACAGCTAACGGAAATCAGTCATTACAAAAAGTCGTTGTAAACAAATAATTTATAACATATCATCAAGAGAAAGACGTCAATTTGTTTTGGCGTCTTTTTTTGTTTTATAATGTCATGAAATCTAAAGAAAAAATGTAAATTTGCACCTCCAAAATAAATATTAATAATTAAAATTAAATCAGAAAATGAAGAAGTTATTATTCACTATTATCGCATCAGTCGTGATGTTTTTTAATGTGACAGCACAGAACGTTGCACGTGAATGTGTTTTGTTCGAAGTGTTTACAGGTGTCAACTGCCCTTATTGCCCAGCAGCAGCAATGGCAGTAGGTAAATTGTTGGAAGAAGGCAAATCTATTGCTCCAGTAGCGTTCCACACAAACGCTTTCTCAGCTCCAGAATTTTATACTAATGAAACAAACTTAAGAGCTAATTATTATTACATTAGCTCATATCCAACTATGAAAGTTGATGGCGTGAAGTCGCCTTCAGTAGGAGGTCAATCTAATAACCAAGAATATATCGATTATTCTTACAATCAAGCTCTTACAGCTTACAACCAACGTATCAGTGTGACAAGTCCTTTTGAACTCGACCTTTCTTTCTCATGGAAGTCAGGAACTCAGTTCGAAGTTAAAGCAACAGCTAATAAAGTCGGTACATGTTCATCAACAGACGTAAGAGTGTTTATCGCTTTGACAGAATCTCACATCCAACGTTCATGGCAAGGCATGAGCGAACTTAATTTCGTTGTTCGTGATATGATCCCAACTCAAAACGGCACACAAATGAGCGGTGATTACATTGAAGTGACTGAAACATTTGACATCGCTGATTTCGATAGAGAAAACTGCGAACTCGTCGCTTGGGTACAAAGCTATAACGGAACAAAAGAAGTTTTCCAGGCTGTTAAACTTTCTCTCATGGATTCAGATAATAAATATGATATGGCTATAAGAAATGTTGAAGAATTGCCATTGTCATCATGTTCTGGCATGCTTTCTCCTCGTTTCACATTCAAAAACTATGGAACAGAAACATTGAACTCAGCAATGTTCGTTGCTAAAGATGAAAACGGAACAGAATTGGCATCATACCTCTGGGAAGGTTCTTTGGCAAAAGGCGAAGCCGCTGAATTCGATTTCCCTGCATTTGATGCAAATGACGCTGCAAGTGTAACTGTTGAAGCAATGAATCTCAATGGCTCTAATGAAGACGCTTATATTGGCGACAATGTTTATACAATCAATCTTGAAGAGTCTATTTCTTTGTCAGATGCTTATATTAAAATCCAGCTTAAGACAGGTGACGACCCTGAAAACTTCAGAGTTGAAATTAAGAATATGACAACAGGTGATATGTATAAAACTTTGACATTTGAAGATGCTAAGAAAGTTTATACAGAAGAAGTTACATTCCCTGCAATAGGTTGCTATAGCGTTTCATTCATCAATTCAGAAGGTAATGGTATGAACGGCGGTTTTTGGGGTATTAAGAACAGCAGCAACCAAACACTCGTATCTGGAACAGCAGCAACAAATGCATTCAGATATGAAGTCTCAGCAGAATTTTATTCAGAAACAGTTGGCGTTGAAGATATAGCAGAAAATCAATCTGCAGTTTATCCAAACCCTGCTAATAATGAAATCAACGTTTCTGTTGAAAACATGGCTAAAGTTACAGTTTACAATAGCATCGGTCAAAAGGTATTCGCACAAGATGCTAAATCTGATGTAATGACAATCAGCACAGAGTCAATGACAAACGGCATCTACTATGTAACAATAGAAACAACAGAAGGTGCTACATCAACACAAAAAATCGTTGTAAGCAAATAAAATTAAAACATAAAATAATTTAAGAGGTCATCTGACGAAAAAGTCGGATGACCTCTTTTTTGTTGTAGTCACCGGGACACCAAGATACCGAGAGTACAAGGTTAATGGCTGAAAATCTTAGAATAAAAATTTCAAAACTACTTGTTTTTTTAAATAAGATTATTAACTTTGCGAGGATAATTTTAGAAACTAGTAGTCATAGAAAATCACAAAATATGAAAAGAATCTTTATGCTTTTAACATTGTTTTTATTATTTGGAAACAATGTCTTCTCCCAAGAATGGGAATGGGTTTTTGATTGCAATCCTGACATTTCCAAATGTTATTATGAAGAAGCTATAGAATTGTCTAACGGCAATATATTAGTGGCTTCTAACAATAAACATAAAAATAATAAAATGGATGATCAGCCAGGTCCTGCTTATCATTCTGAGCAACCATTGTTGTCTTTGTTTTCGTCAGATGGCACAGAAATATATAGAAATGAATATGATTATTTCAAACCAGGCCTTTGTCTATACACCGCACCTTATTTATTTGAAAAGAACGGAGAGATGTATTTCCTAACATCATATACTCCGGATCATGATGTAAATTCAAAAAATTATTTTAAAAAATATGACAATCCTCCTGTTGAAGCAATTATTGGACTTTACAAATTAGACGAGACACTCAATGTCGTTGAAAGTTATGAACATTCTTATCCGATTGACACTTTTGAACGAAGGAATGATGAGTGGTATCATTATCTCAATGACTGGTGTGGACATATATATATATATTCCGCTTTTGAAGATGATGGACATATAACCGGTTCCTACATTAAGAATGAGAGTCGCCGTGATCGAGAATATGATTATACAGATTCGGTCTTCTTCTTCAAAATGGACTTTGATGGAAACTTTTTATTAAGAAAAGGATATGAAATAGAAACCCTTTGCGGATATGCCAAAAATAGTTGCTATAGGCAGCAGATGATAAGAAACGATAACGGTTATGTTGTTTATTATAGAGGTTGTTCGACTGATCATCATGGCACTGTGGAATATTATGACAACGAATTTAATTATATAACGACAAGATATCTGATAATGCCGGAAGATAATTGGAATGGTTTTATGACCAATAAATTAAGCTCTCATAAAGTAATGCGTAGCAATCACAATACCACCTACGTAGCAACAACCCATCTCAATGCAAATGACGACGGTCTTCGTGATATAAGATTATATGAATTTGATGATGATTTGAATAATTCTACAGAAGTATTGCCTGTTCTTAACTATATTGAAAGGAGGTCACCTGATCATGATCGTCTTCCATTGAGATCTATTGATATGGCAAAAAATGGGGATATTTATTTTGCATATACATTAAACTGTGGTTTTTTTGACGATAAAGATTCATGGATAGTCATAGAGAGACTGAATCCTGATTTTGATACCATTTCAACATTTTTTTATGATAAAGTTGGAATATACAACAAAGCTATATGTGTAACAACAACAGAAGATGATGGTCTGTTATTTGTTTCATATTCAAAAGATTTAAAAGATTACAGAACATGGTCTGCAGTTTCCAAATTCCCTGCATCAGCATTTGATCCCGACAACATCGAAGAAGCGCACGCTCATGGTCTTCATCTTGCCGTCGCTTATCCTAACCCTGGTGGCGATGTGATGAATATAAGAACTGGGTTGAGAAATGCTGTTTTAAGTGTTTATGATTTACAAGGAAGAAAGATCCATGAGCAGGAAATAATAGATGATGTTACATCAATAGACGCTTCTAATTGGCAAAGTGGAACTTACGTTTGGAAATTAGGAATGAGGAATGAGGAATTAGGAATGAAGGAAGTGGAGAGCGGAAAGTGGGTTAAATAGGATCTGAGGAATTGAGGAACTGAGGAATTGAGGAATTGAGGATCTGAGGAACTGAGGAATTGAGGAATTGAGGATCTGAGGAGTTCAGGGTAATAGGGATTCAGGAGTTCAGGGTTTGAATTTTGGAGTTTTGAAATAGTCCCGTTAGGGACGACAGTTCTTAGGCAGGTATGGAGAGCGAAGCTCGGAATGCCTGCTATAAAGACCAGATATTAATCAAAGTGCCGAAGGTACGACAGAAGAAAATCATCCACATTTCTGTCGCACCTTCGGCGCTTTGATTTTTTTTGTGTAAACTTTTGCAGGGGTTCCGCGCTACGCGCTTCACCGCCTGCCTGGGGAGTGACGTTCTTTCTGAACTTTTGGAGTTGAAAACTTCTCGCAAAGTATCGCAAAGTAATTCTCTGCGTCTTTGCGAGAAAGGAAAACACTTCGACAGGCTCAGTGACTTGGTTCAAAGCCCACGGTTCAGTGCTAGCAGCCTCACTGCGTTAGGGATTGGAGCGGCATCCTTTGCGAGCGAAGTGATAACGCAGCGAGCAAAGATATAGCGGAAAGCCCGGCGGCGGAGCTGGAGGCGGAGCCGAAACGCCCAAGAGAAAGACAACAAGACGCAAAGACGTTAAACGGTTCTTAGTTCAATAGCCCAAAGTTCAAAGGTTTTCCCTCTCGACCTTCTAAAAAAACTTTAGTCCTTAGTCTTTTGTCTTTCGCCATTTTATTATCTTTGCATTACGATAAATTTTTACAGATATGAAAAAAGTGCATTTTATTGCTATAGGCGGAAGCGCGATGCATAACCTCGCTATAGCTTTACATAGAAAAGGTTACGAAGTGACAGGTTCCGACGACGAGATTTTCGAGCCTTCCAAAACTCGATTGAAAAACGAAGGCATACTGCCTGAACAGATAGGATGGCATCCTGAAATCCTTGACGAGTCGTACGAGTCGGTCATCCTCGGCATGCACGCTCGCATCGACAACCCGGAGCTGATCCGCGCTCAGGAACTCGGACTTAAAGTGTATTCATATCCTGAATATCTCTACGAACAAAGCAAGGACAAGACTCGTATCGTGATAGGCGGAAGCCACGGCAAGACGACGATAACATCCATGATTCTTCATGTCATGAAACATGCCGGAATAGAAACGGATTTCATGGTGGGAGCGCAGCTTGAGGGCTTCGACGTGATGGTGCGCCTCAGCGAGTCGGCGAAATATATGGTGATAGAAGGAGACGAATATCTCACATCTCCAATCGACAGAGTGCCTAAGTTCCATAAATATCATCCTCATATCGCGGTGATTAGCGGAATAGGATGGGACCACGTCAACGTTTTTCCAACCTTCGATTCATATCTCGAACAGTTTAGAATCTATGTAGATACTATAGAAAATGGCGGATGCCTTATCTTCGACAAGAACGATGCTGAAGCGGATAAGATCGCCGCGAAAGCTAATGTCGCTACTTACGGTTACGATATACATCAGTATCAAAGCGATGGAGAGAATACTTATCTTATTTATGGCGACAAGAAGATTGCGGTTCAGATCTTCGGCGAGCATAATATGAAGAATATCAACGCGGCGTACAATGTGTGCAAGCAGCTGGGCGTCAGTGATGAGATATTCTATGAGGCGATATCTTCATTCAAAGGTGCCTCGCGTCGTCTTGAACTGATGTTCGAGAATAAGGAAAAGAACAATTTGGTGTTCCGCGATTTCGCTCATGCTCCGTCAAAAGTCCTTGCGACAGTGAAGGCGTTGCGCGAACAATATTCGGAGAGATTCCTTTTGGTTGTCTTTGAATTACATACATATAGCAGTCTCAGCGAAGTGTTCATTAATCATTACGAACATTGTCTCGACAACTGCGACAAGGCGGTGGTTTTCTACGACCCTCATGCTGTGGCAATCAAGAAGTTGGATATGATGAGCGATGAGAGAATCGTTGAAGGTTTCGCTAGAAAAGACATTCGGGTGGTTCATTCTAAGGACGAGTTGATGAGCGTCTTGAATGACGTTAAGAAAGAAAATGTCGCTGCAGGTTTCATGAGTTCCGGCGACTTCAACGGACTGACGAAAGAAGACCTTGTTAAGGTTTTTTAGGAGTTCAGGGTTTGGGGTGAAGGAATAATTAATAACAGAGTGCCGTAGGTACGACAGAAAGTATTTATATCTGTTTTGCTTACGGCACTCTGTTATTATACCTTCAACAGACTAAAGTTTTTTTAGCGAGATTAGAGGAAAAACCTTTGAACTCTGAACTAAGAACCTTAAACTTTAAACCTTAAACCAGAACTTTAGTCATTAGCCATTTGTCATTAGCCAATTTACTTGGGCGTTCCGGCTCCGCTTCCAGCTCCGCCGTCGGGCTTTCCGCTATATCTTTGCTCACTCCGCTATCGCTCCGTTCGCAAAGGATGCCGCTCCAATCCCTAACGCTTTGAGGCGCAGAAGCACCTGCCTCTTAACTAAAAAACCTTGTAGTCTTGTAGTCTTGTAGTCTTGTAGTCTTGTTGACTTTATTTATCAATCGTTGCTAAGAACTCTTCATTAGAATGTGTCTTTGAAATTCTGTCTTTGAGGAATTCCATTGCTTCCACTGGTGTCATATCTGCGAAGTGGTTTCTCAAAGCCCAGATTCTTGCCAATGTGCGCTCGTCAACCAACAAGTCGTCACGGCGTGTTCCTGATGCTACGATATCGATAGCAGGGTAGATGCGTTTGTTTGAAAGACGACGGTCGAGTTGGAGTTCCATATTACCAGTTCCCTTGAATTCTTCGAAGATGACTTCGTCCATCTTAGAACCTGTGTCGATCAATGCTGTCGCTAAGATTGTGAGTGAACCGCCGTTTTCGATGTTACGTGCTGCACCGAAGAAACGTTTAGGTTTTTGAAGCGCGTTGGCTTCAACACCGCCAGAGAGAACTTTTCCTGATGCTGGTGACACTGTGTTGAATGCGCGAGCCAAACGTGTGATAGAGTCGAGGAGGATAACAACATCGTGACCGCATTCTGTCATACGTTTTGCCTTTTCCAATACGATATTAGCAATCTTAACGTGTTTTTCTGCTGGTTCGTCGAATGTTGAAGAGATGACTTCTGCGTTAACGCTTCTTGCCATGTCTGTCACTTCTTCAGGACGTTCGTCGATCAATAATATGATAAGGTAAACCTCAGGATGGTTTGCTGCTATTGCGTTGGCAACTTCCTTGAGCAACACTGTCTTACCAGTCTTAGGCTGAGCGACGATGAGACCACGTTGACCTTTGCCGATAGGAGCAAAGAGGTCCATGATTCTTGTTGAGATGGTACCGCCATTATGACCTGTGAGTTTGAACTTCTCTGTTGGGAAAAGAGGAGTGAGGAAGTCGAATGGGATACGGTCGCGTACCTGTTCTGGTGTTAATCCGTTGATTTTATTTACCTTGATGAGTGGGAAATATTTCTCGCCAGACTTAGGAGGACGGATGATGCCTTGGATGCTGTCGCCAGTCTTGAGTCCGAATAACTTTATCTGTGATTGTGACACATAAACGTCGTCAGGAGAGTTGAGGTAGTTGTAGTCTGATGAACGGAGGAATCCGTATCCGTCAGGCATTATTTCCAAAACTCCTTCAGCGTTGACTACAGCGTCGAATTCAGAAACGATTTCTTCTTTCTTGTATTTGCTTGCAGTCTCTTCTTGTGTATTTGTCTGATTATTATCTTGGTTTTGTGCTGTTTCGTAATTTTCAGCTGGTTCCTCAACAGTAGAAGTGTTAATGATTTCTGTTTCTTCAACGACTGTTTCTTCAACAATCATATCATTATTTTCATTTACATCTTCTTTTGCTGTTTCTTTTATTTTGTTTTCTGTTTCAGACGTTTCACTAGCGCTAGCTTTGCTTTTTTTCTTAGCATAAGACACGTGTTGCACTTTGTTTTCTTCGTCGTCATTATTTATTGTGGTTTTAACGACATCGGTTCTTTTTCCTATTCTTGGGCGTTTTTCACGCTTAGGCTTTGTGTCACCGCTTTCGTTTGTGTCTTGGCTTTCAGCTTTTTGTGCGGATTGCTCTGCTGCATCTTCTTTTTCTTTGTTTTCCATGAATTCCTTATCAGGTCTTGAAGTTGCAATTTTACGTCCTCTTTTCTTAGGCTTTTCTACAACAACTGCTTCTGTTGCTGTGTTGTCATCTTTCTCTTTTTTATCTTTAATTATATCAGGATGAACCGCTTGTTGGTCGATGATGCAGTAAACTAATTCATTTTTTGGCAAGTTGACGTTGTCAACTCCTAATTGGAGAGCAATCTCTTTAAGTTCAACTAACGATTTTTCGTTTAGTTCGTAGATGTCGTACATAGAATTTCCCTTTTGATTTGAGTTAAAATGAAGGAACTTTTAATTGAAAAACGAGATGGAATTATCTCTTTTATATTGAAACAACAACATTTGTTGATTGTTCAAATGACAGTGCAAAAATAATCATAATTTCTTGAAAAACCAAGCTATTTAAATATTTTTAAAAAAAATAATTTCATTGAAATCTTATCATTATCTTTGCAAAAAATAAAAAGGTTAATTATGATACAAAGAATTCAAACTATTTTTCTTTTTCTTGCAACAGTCTTTGCAGGGATTTTGTTTTTTACTCCTGTTTTCTCATTCAATTATGTGGGAGAATTGATGAAGCTTACAATTTATGGCGTTAAAGGCGCTAATGAACTTCTCTCGTTTTCAGCAGCTTATGCATTGCCATTGCTTCTTATTGCGGTTTTAATTGTAGCGATACCAGCAATTACAATTTTTATGTATAAAAAACGTGAGCTTCAATTGAAGTTGTCTTCATTGAACATATTCTTGAATGCGGCATTATGCGGATTGATTTTCTTGTACTACGCTTCTAATGTTGAAAATAGAATAAATCCTGAGACAGTTCATTATATGTTCGGAACATATATACCTCTTATAAATATGGTGCTGTCAGTTTTGGCGATGAGATGGGTTAAAAAAGATATTGAACTGTTGAAGTCTGTTGACAGATTGCGTTAAAAAAAAATGCTGCGAATTTCGCAGCATTTTTTTTAATATTTGTCGGCTTCGTATATTTCGAGATTACTCGCATCTTTGCCGTCTATTTGGAATCTCATCATTGTTGCCTTTTTATGAAATCCTTTCATTCCTGCAGCGCCTGGATTCAGATGAAGCAGGTTTAGCTTCGGGTCGCGCATCACTTTTAGAATATGAGAATGACCGCTGATGAAAATATCTGGTTTCTCTTCTAACAACAAGGATTTTATTCCTGGCGCGTATGCGTTGGGATAACCTCCAATATGTGTCATCACGACTTTCATGTCTTCAACTTTGAATATCTGGAACTGAGGGAAATCGGCTCTTATTTCCCAATCGTCGATATTTCCAAAGACAGCTCTAAGTTTCTTGAACGCTGCTAGTTCTATAGTGATGTCGTAATCGCCAATATCTCCAGCGTGCCAAATCTCATCGCAATCCTTGAAAAACTCGTATATTTTAGGATTGAGCCAGCCATGAGTGTCTGATAACAAACCGATTCTTGTCATAATCAAGGGATTCTATATGAGATGCCTACGCTTAAAACTTCTTTGAATTGCAAGAATGAATCGCCTTCGATAGGCTTGATGTCTTCGTCATAAACGAGACGTGCGGTGACGTTGCAGTTTAACCAGTTGTTGACTTTCATAACGATAGCGTTGTCCCAGTCGAAGTCGAAACGGCATCCGTATTCTTTGTCTAATGCATTGAATTCTCTTGTTTGCATATAATCGTAGAAAACAACGAGTTTAGATGAGAAAACAACGTTCTTGAAGATTTCGTAGTTGACGTTGGCAATCAACTGAGCACCAAGTTCCATACGTAACATCTTGCCAGGTGTTACGCCGAATGCTCCAGCTGCTGATAATGTTTCGTCATTTACTATTGTCAATCTTCCTGAAGCAGGGGCGAGGTTCAAAGAGAACCATGATGCTGGTGTGTACTGAGCACCAAGACCTACAGTCAAATAGGCAGGAGCGAGGAATTTGGAGATCTTGTTTGTGCTGTCTGTCTTGTAATCGAAACCGTCAGCGAATTGTGTCTGGAAATTGAGGTTTGCTGTGATGTATAATTCGTCTTTGACAACATCGTAGCCGTATAAAGAACTTAAATTGATACGGTCGTCTGTCTTTAATGGTTTCATGTCAAAATCGAAGTAGCTGTAACCCAAGGCGAAGTCGATGTTGTTGTCCCATTTTGATTTTCCTTTAAGATAGTTGGCGCTGTACTTGAATGTACCAAGTCCGTTGATGTTGTCCTGACCGCCAGATGTCCAGTTTGAGAAATGGCTTTGTGAGACGTTAAGTCCAACAAAACCGCCATGTGTCCAGTTTTTTTCTTCAGCATCTTGTGCGAAAATCATTTGTGATGCAAAGATGAACATTGTTAATGTGAGTAATAACTTTTTCATACAAATAAATTTTAAGTTAATTATTGATTTTAATATTGATTTCCATCGTGATAGTTTCTTTCTCCAAATTGGAACGTGATTTCTTGTGTGGTTTTTACTCTTACAAGTTTATCGTTTTTAATTCCTGGAGTCCATAAAAGATTTTGTATCAGTCGAATAGCTTCATTATCGCAGCCGCCGCCAACGCTGTTTTCGATTATTATATTGGAGGCTTTTCCATCAGTCTCAATGATAAAACTGAGTTTCACTGTTCCAGAAATTTCAAATTCTTTGGCTTGGTCTGGGTATTTTAATTCTGAACGAAGGTAAGCTCCGAAAGATATGTTTTTGTTGTTGAAATAAGGGTTTGGGGTTTTGTCGAGGTTTTTATATTCATAAATGGCGTAAGAGTCGTCGGCAGGTAAATCTTGTTCTGGGATGGATTTTATTTTGTTTTTTTCTATGTTTTTCAAATAGTTCTTTGCAGAAAACTCAATTGTGTATTCATGGTTGAAATCGATTGGAAGGCCGTTGTTTGTTGCTGGTTTCCATAATATTTGCTTTACAAGATGTATTGCTTCGTTGGCGCATTCGTTGTCGAAGGCGTTCTCGACGCGATGGTTGGTGGCGTTGCCGTTTTTGTCAACATCGAATAAAACTGTTATTTTTCCGCTGAGTTTGTTGTCAAGTGCATTTTGTGGATATACGAGATGCTGCTGTATGATGCTTTTTGTCATGGCTTTGCCAGAAATTGGCTCAGGCCTGACGATTGTCTGGGCGATAATAGCATTGGCATAAAATAAAAACATCATTATAAAAATAAGTCTGTTGTTTTTAAAAAGCTTAGTTTTCATATCGTTTAATTTTTTTATGATGAAACTATAAATTAGCCGCAATTTAGTAAAATCTTTTCAAATATTAATTGTTTTCTTGAATAAATTGTTAAATTTGTAAACTTATTGATAAATAAAAATAGTATGGATAATAATATGGTTTTTGGACTTCATCCAGTGGAGGAGTTGATTAGAGCGGAAAAAGAGATAGAAAAGATTTTTGTTCAAAGCGGATTGCGTTCTCCGCAGATTTCAGAGATTGTTCATTATGCAAGAACGCATAATGTTACGGTTCAATATGTTCCGTTGGAAAAGCTTAATCGTTTGACAAGAAAGAATCATCAAGGAATAGTTGCTTTTATTTGTCCGATTTCATATCAGTTGATAGAAGAAGTCATTCCTATGGTTTATGATGAAGGAAGAATGCCTTTTGTTGTTATTTTGGACAGAGTTACAGACGTGCGTAATTTTGGAGCTATAGCTCGTACTTGTTATGCGGCAGGTGTTGACGCTATTGTCATTCCTTCACGTGGCTCTGCATTAATTAATGGTGATGCGATGAAGACTTCGGCTGGCGCATTGTCTAGAATCAATGTTTGCCGCGTTGAGAATATCAAAGATACGATTGATTTCTTGAAGAGCAGCGGAGTGAAGATCGTTTCTATTTCGGAGAAAGGTCGTAAGAATATTTGGGAGTCTGATTTTAAAGTCCCTGTCGCGGTAATGATGGGCTCTGAAGAAGACGGTATCAGCGAGGCTTATCTGAAACGTTCTGATGAACATCTGTTGATACCAATGCCTGGCGACATCGATTCGTTGAATGTTTCTGTTGCGACTGGTGTTATATGTTTTGAGGTGGTACGACAGAGATTGTAAGAATAAAAAAAACAGCATGAAATTTTCACGCTGTTTTTTTTATAGTTTCTAAAGAAATTATTTGCTTTTACGAGCAGCTTCTTTAATACGAGCTTTTTTACCACGTAAACCTCTGAGGTAGTAAATACGTGCTCTTCTAACAGCACCTTCTTTGTTCTTTTCGATGCTTTCAATCATTGGAGATGAAATAGGGAAAATTCTTTCTACACCAACGTTACCTGAAATTTTTCTAACTGTGAAAGTTGCATGTGAACCTTCGCTAGCGCGTTGTAAAACTACGCCTTGGAATTTTTGTAAACGTTCTTTATTACCTTCAACGATTTTGTAAGTTACAGTGATTGTATCACCAGCTTTGAACTGTGGAAAATCCTTAACTTGAACTTGATCTTCAACAAATTGAATTAACGCGTTTTTCATTTCTGATATAATTTTTTTTGTTCTTTATTCCTAATCTCGAAAAAGTGTGCAAATATAGAAATTTTTTAGATACAAAATACACGAAATGTTAATTATTTTTTTTCAAACTTTCGTACATTTCTGGTCGTCTTTCTTTGGTTCTTTCTATGGCTTGTTTTAATTTCCATTCGTTGATAATCATGTCGTTACCAGATAGAAGGACTTCCGGGACTTCCCATCCTTTGTATTCGCGAGGTCGTGTGTAAACTGGAGGTGATACTAATCCGCTTTGAAAAGAGTCGCTTAAAGCGGATGTTTCATCGCTCAAAACGCCCGGAATTAAGCGAACGATGCTGTCTGTCAAAACAGCTGCACCAAGCTCGCCACCTGATAAAACATAGTTGCCGATGGATACTTCCTTTGTGATGAGATGCTCTCTGATGCGTTCGTCTATGCCTTTATAATGTCCGCATAAAATGATTATGTTTTCATATAATGACATTTGGTTTGCAAGAGGCTGTGTCAGTAACTCGCCGTCTGGGCTCATGTATATGACCTCGTCGTACTTTCTTTCCTCTTTCAACTTGCTGATACAGTTGTCAACAGGTTCAATCATCATTACCATCCCAGCTCCAGAAGAGAATGCGTAATCGTCAACGCGCTTGCGTTTGTCGTTGCTGTAATCTCTCAGATTGTGTAATTTAATCTCAACAATGTTCTTTTGTATCGCCCTCTTTATAATTGATTCAGTGAAAGGACCTTCAAACATTTCTGGAAAAATTGTGATAATGTCTATTCTCATCTTAATTATTTTCCGCAAAATTAACAAAAAAATAGCGGATGTGTTGAAAATACTTTCATAAATTTGCAATAATTTAAAAAGTATGAAAATGAAGAGATTCTTTACGTTATTTTCGTTTGTGTTTTTTTGCTTGTCAATAAATGCTCAAATTGCGCCTGGAAAATATTGGGTTCAATTTACGGATAAAAATAATACACCTTATTTTATTAATAGGCCAGAAGATTTTTTGAGCGAACGTGCCATCCAGCGTCGTCAGGATTATGGAATAGCAATAGATGAGTATGATCTTCCGGTCAATCCTTCATATCTTAAGGCGGTGGCTGCTACTGGGGCCACGCTCTTGCATCCTTCGAAATGGCTTAATGGCGTGACGGTTGAAGTGGGGAATGAGACTGTGCTTGAGTTAGTTGAATCGCTGCCGTTTGTGCAAAAGACTCGTTCTTTGGAGGATGAGCCTGTAAAGCAGATGCTGAAGGAGAGGGATGATTTTATAGATGAATCTGTCGCGAGTCTTGAAATGAATTACGCTTCGTTTTATGGATATGCAGCGCCTCAGATAGAACAGCTTAATGGAGCTGTTTTGCACGAAATGGGATTTCAAGGACAAGATGTTTGGATTGGAGTTTGTGATGGCGGATTTAGCTACGTGGATAAGCATGAGGCTTTTGTAAGCATGTATGAAGAGAATCGTTTTCTTGGGGCGCGTGACTTCGTTCATAAGAATGGTGACGTTTATACTGAATCATCGCATGGAACATCTTGTCTTGGCTTGATGGCTGCTAATGTTCCAAATAAATATGTGGGAACAGCGCCGCAAGCGTCATATTATTTGTGCAGGACAGAGAATGTTAGAAGTGAAAATGTGCTTGAAGAGTATAACTGGGTTTCGGCTGCTGAATTTCTGGATAGTTTAGGCGTTGATGTTATCAGTACGTCTTTAGGATATGTTGATTTTGACGATTATCATTGGAATCATGTTTATTCTGATTTGGATGGAATGACGTGCGTTATTACAAAAGGTTCGGAAATAGCATGTTCAAGGGGGATTCTGTGTGTGACATCGGCAGGCAATGAAGGCACCACTTCATTTCCTTATATATCGGCTCCGGCTGATGGCGAACATGTGTTGACGGTTGGCGCTGTTGGTACTAATGGCTTGCGCGCAAATTTCAGTTCCGTCGGACCGACCTATGACGGAAGAATCAAGCCCGATGTGATGGCTCTTGGTCAGGGAACACCAGTGGTTGCAGCAGGCGAGGGGATGTATTATGATGGTAATGGAACCTCATTCTCATGTCCTGTGCTTGCTGGAATGGCTGCTTGTTTGTGGCAGGCCAACAGATGGTCAACGGCTGCAGAAATAAGAGAAGCCTTGCGTCAAAGCGGAAATATGACCGCTCCTAATAATTATTATGGCTACGGAATCCCTGATTTTAAAAAGGCTTTAGATTATCTGTTTTTGTTGAAAAATTCAGATTTTGTGATAAAATCGGGACTTTCGGTGTTTCCAAATCCATCAAACGGAAATGTGAACGTTATGCTTAAAATTGATGGAAATGCTGAGGTTAAAGTATATAATCAAATTGGTAAGTTGTTGTATTATAATACAATAAATGTATGTAACAGTAATGGATTGGATGTGTTTTTGTCAAATGTTGAAAGTGGCATGTATTTAATCAATGTTATTGCTGATGAAAAAAATATTACAACGAAATTCATTAAGTATTAAGTAGTTATAAATAAAAATAAAAAAATCGAAAAAAAGTTTAAATAATTGTTGCGCGGATTGAAAAAAGATGTATCTTTGCACTGTTTTAAAGCCCAGGTGGTGAAATTGGTAGACACGCCACTTTGAGGGGGTGGTGACGAATGCGTCGTGCAAGTTCGACTCTTGTCCTGGGCACAAAAAAACCAAAAGCTTAAAGCCCATGTGGTGAAATTGGTAAACACGCTACATTCAGGGTGTAGTGAGCTTAAGCTCTTGGAAGTTCGAGTCTTCTCATGGGCACAAGCAATCCGGTCAAAAGCTGGATTTTTTTGTTTTTATACTATGAGGATAGCGCTATTACATACCAACCCATATTATCAGGAAATTGAAGAACTTATCCTCGATATCAATTCCAATTTCAAAGTCAGAGATTTTCAACTATTCGAAATAAAATACAGCGATTTTAAATGGTATAAGCTGTCTAAGATTATTGAGCTCAGACGTTTCCTTAAAATAAATAAAATAGACATTATTCATACTTATCATTATTTAGATGCCTTTTATGCTTTGTTGGCCTCTAAAGGATTGAATGTGAAAGTTGTATATTCATGTTATTTCTATTATGATAATATTAAAGGCTTTCATAAAAGAGCGTTTGAAAAAGTCTTGAATAATGTGGATTCTATCATATTTCAAACAGATACTCAAAAAGATAGATTCGTTTCTAAATATAATCTCGATTCTCATAAACATTTTAAACTTCTTCACGCATTCTCTCTTAAAAGATTTGATAAGTTTAAGTTCGATTCCTTGAGAGATGAGTTTTTTATCGATGACTTTAGATATGTTATCGGAACGCTCGGTGATTTTACTCCTGATCATGATGTGATGAATGTGCTCAAAATGGTTAAAAAACTAAGGAAAACAGGACGTAACTTCACATGCCTTGTCGCTGGTGAGCAGATTGATGGATATGATTCGTATTTTGTTGATTGTAAGTATTATTATTTGTCACATGGTCTCGATAATTATATAAATTTCATTGGTCATAGATATGATGTGGTGAATTATTTGTCGCAGTTGGATGTGTTTGTATATCACTCGGATAATGAAGCGATTGCAATTCCTGTAATTCAGGCTCTTATTTCTGGTGTAAATGTGGTGGCTAATGATAATGAGATGATTAGAGAAATCACCCGTAATGGAAAATACGCAAGTCTCTATAAATCGAATGATGTTGTTGATTTCGCTGATAAGACTCGTCAGATTTTGAATGACATAGAGGACTATCAGCTTATTGCCGAAACAGTAAAAGAAGAGTGCAGGGAAATATTTAGTATCGACAAACATGTCTCTGGACTTCGTGATATATATATAAAAGTTAAAAAATATTAAACTGATTTTGTTATGAAACAAGACTTTCGATTTGCGGATTTGGCTAAAATTCGTCAAAGTGATAGAAAATATAAAGATATAGCTGTTGAAAAGGAAAAGCTTATTCAATGTTTGGAAACGGCTCGCATCTCACCTTCGGCAAATAACTCTCAGCCATGGAAATTTGTGGTTGTTGACGACAAGGAAAAGAAAGAGCAGATTGCTGAATGTACAATAGGTCTGGGAATGAATAAGTTTACTCATCAATGTCCGGTTTTGGTGGCTGTAGTTCTTGAAAGACAGAATTTTATGTCAACCGTTGGCAGCATGATAAAAAACAAAGACTACAGTTTGTTTGATATCGGAATTGCCGTGAATCAGTTTTGTCTTCAAGCAGCAGATTTAGGACTTGGAACTTGTATTATAGGTTGGTTTGACGAGAAAAAAATAAAGAAGATTCTAGGCGTTAAAAGAAGACGCATTCCATTGTTAATCAGCGTTGGATATCCTGATGCGCCAACAAGAGAAAAAGTTAGAAAACCGTTGGATGTCATGAGCAGCTGGAATCAGTATTGATTCTGTCTTTCATCATTAGGTCGTATAGAATATCGTCTAAAGGCCTTACTTTTAATATTTCAGTGAATATATATGTTAAAATTCCTACGACAAGAGTTGGAAACATAAGGTCGTAATTGCTTGTCATTTCGCTTATAAGGATAAAGCCTGTTAAAGGAGTCCTCACCACGGAAATAAAAAATACCGACATTCCAATTATGACAAAATATCCTGTATTGTCAAGGCTTGCAATTTCAAAGTTGGCTAAGGCAATACAGAATATTTTTCCTAAAAGTCCACCCATCGATAGTAAAGGAATGAAGAGACCGCCAGGAAAACCTGTAGCGTTTGAGATAATGGTTAGCGTTACTAATGTCGCTAAAATCAAAGAGTTGGCTAGCATACTGTAACTATTGTTTTCAATTATTTCTATTGCGAATATCTGATTGCCTCCAACGAGCGATGGGTAGAAAAAGATGATAATAAGAATGAATACTGCTAGTGATATGTAATGTCTGTCGCATTTCATCTGAAATTTTCCGTAATTGATTTTGATTAAAATAAACAAGTTGGAGAATAGTTTTCCAAAAATGGAAAAGAAGGCTGCCATTATTATAAAAATAATTAGCATTTGATAATCTTTTAATTCTGGTTTTTCAATTAATATCGAAGAATAAATATTGTTAGGAAAGAATATGAAGGCTATTATTCCTGCGCATAGTCCTGATAATAAAGTTGATAATGTTAGTTTCTTTAAATCTGAAGTGTTGTCGTTTTTCAAGCTTTCTAAAATCAGGATGGAAGAGGCGAGGGGTGCTGTAAATGCAGCTGATATGCCAGCTCCAGCTCCGGCGGCAATAAGGTAATTGTGGTTTTCTTCTTCGACTTTTAATTCTTTTCCTATAATAAATCCAATCAAAGAGCCCATCTGTACGGATGAGCCTTCGCGTCCGAACGACAGTCCGGATAAGATGCTCAAAACTCCTCCTGAGAATTTTGCGATTATGTTTTTAAATGGAGATTTATATTCCATCTTTTTCTCCAGCAAAGCTTTTGTCTGTGGTAATCCGCTGCCTGAAGTGGTTGGAAATCTTCTAACTAAGCTGCGTGTTATATTTAAGAATGAAACGGTAATGATAAATAAAAACAGATATTTGGTAATGATAAAAAGTATTTCGTGAAAATTTAGTCCATTGTTGATTATTCTTTGGAAATCGCTGATATTGTCGCTTTTGAACAAAGCCATTCTTAGGTTGTCGGCATGGAAGATAAGATAACGAAATATTACGCAGACAAATCCGCCGATAGTTCCGATTAAAATACTTGCCAAATAAAATCTATAAGTGATACGCATTTTTTTAGAGACAAACACTCGAATCTTTAATTGGTTCGAGTGCGTCTTTAAAATATTTATGCCATATCTCTTAAAATATCTCTTATGCTTTTGTCGCTGCCGAGAATCTCTTGGATTCGTTTTGTACGGTTGTAAATTGTATTATAGCTTTTTCCTGTCACGGCTGAGATGTGTTTTTCGTTCATTCCCAATAAGTAAAGACAGAAATATAGATTATCTTGCTGTTTTAATCCTTCGTGTTCTTCAATGATTTTGTTAAATGCATTGTTGAAGTTTTTGTTGAATAAATCGATAAGTTCTTTTTGTGTTTCTTCGTTGATTTGCAGTTCTGGATATTCGGAATTTGTTTTGATACTGAAATCCATGCTTATTTCATGAAGTTTTTGGCATAATGGAATTTCCATTAAGTTGTTCAGTTTCATGTCGAAAGGAGCGTGTGTGAGATATTGCTGCGTTTTGATGTCTTGCAGCTCTTTTTCCAGATTTTTAATATGTTGTTTGATGTGTTTGTTTTCAGAGGATTTCTTGTCGATTTTTTCCTGTAAGGAAGTGATATAGTATTTCTTTTTGTCTATTTCGTTATTGTATTTTTTCTTCTTTAATTTCAACAGATACAATCCGAGGAAAAATAGTAATATTGTGACGAGAATTACCAAAAAGAAAAATATTAGTATTTTGCTGTAAATGTATTCGTTATATTTGCTTGTGGTGTAATTTTCGTAAATAGATGAAATGTCAGTTTTGATGGTAGAAAGCATCAGTTCTTCGTTGGTTTCTTTTGCAAGAATAGGAGAATATTTTGACATTAAGTCTTTGTTATCTGTTTTAAGGCCTATTTCGATGATGTGATTTGCAGCGTCAATTTTAGAATATTTATTGTCTGGAAAATATTGTTCATAATAATAGATAGCAGAATCGAGCATTCCTTTGTCGTAATAAATGTCGCCCAAAACACCTGCGGCTTCCATTCTTAAATTAGGGATTTCCAAGGTTTTGTATTGTCTTAACATAGCCTTGAATGGTTCGTCGTGATATCCCATATTGTACATGATTGTCGAGTTGATTCTCTCGATGACGAATTTCAAGGGTGAATCCTTGTCATATTCCAATAAACTTAAATCGGCAATTGTCAGATATTTCAATGCCATATCATAGTTGTACATGTGTGCGTATATCGTGGCAATTACGATGTTGTTGCGAGTGATTGCGCTTAAATTCTTCTCTATATCAAATAGTTGATTTGCCTTGTTGAGGCATTCGATGGAAGCGTTATAACCATCAAGCCAGTAAAGAATGTCGCTGAGGCGGACGTAAATCAATGCGTTAAAATGTATTATATTTCTGTTGTTGATGTTGTTGAAGAAAAAGATTTTGTCTATGAGTTTCAATGATTCAAGATAATCGATGAAAGATTCTTTGTATTCGTAATCTTCTTCGTAGCCGGCGCCTCTGTAATAGTGAGCTTTTGAGTTTATGAAAAGTAGATCTTTGTTTTTTGGATGATGGCTTGTTAGACTGTCCAGATAAATTACAATGTCATTAAGTGTGGATTTGTTGGTGATTGCGCTATCGCATTTATAAAGAGCTTCGGCTACAAGTATGTTATATTCAATATATTCCGATTTTGATAATTTGTTTATGTCGTCAGATTTGCTGAAATCGTTTAATAAAGTTAAGGCTATTTGCGGATTTTGTGTCATGGTATCGTTAATGTTTTTTAAGATACCATAATGATAAGGGTCTTTACTTTCAGAGAAAAAAACAAAATTAGTACGGAAAGAAAATGCAATGCATGTCAACAGTGTGATTAGTGTTGTTATGAATAAGCTTTTTTTCATCTAGAAATAAATTATTGAAAAATAACAAACTGATTATTTTATACCTCTTAAATCTTTATATAATTGAACTGCATACAAATCCGTCATATTTGAGATGTAGTCGATGACAACTTGGATGCGAGAATATAAATCTTTGTTGTCATTTTTGAATTGTTCAGGAATTATTGATAGAAGTTTTTTGTTATATGCTTTATTTGGGTTTAATACAGCTTGGATGAATTCGTCAATTAGTTCGCCGATGACATTAAAGCCAGTGAGTTCAATTTTGACAACAGATTGATGTTTGTAAATGTTTTTTAACGAGAAGTCGCGGCAGTTCTCGAGAGCGTTCTTTTCGAAATCGGGCAGATGTGATGCCAATGTTTTTTCGAAATCACCATTCATTATTTCGTCGTAATTGTCGATGAAAACGTTTGATACACAGATGACTAATTTGTTTATTACAGTAGCTCTCAAGAAAGCGAGTCTTTCGTTATAATCTGTGACGGTATCGAATATGTCGCTTTTCCTTTCATGGAACCATTTTTCATCTTCTTTAAAAAATGAAGAGAAGAAGAAATCGATGTCGTTGGTTGACACTATGCCTCTTTTTTGAGCGTCTTCCATGTCGAGGATGAGGTAGCAGATGTCGTCGGCTGCTTCCATTATGTATGAAAGAGGATGGCGTGCATATACCATAGCGTCTTTATCTATGCAGTTGATTCCGCATCCGTCCATGACTTTCTTGAATGTTTCAATTTCAGAGAAAAAGACGTTGTATTTCTTTCTGTTTCCTTTGTTGTATGATGGATATGGATATTTTACTAAAGTAGCTAGTGTTGCATAGGTGAGTGACATTCCGCCTTGGCGGCGTCCAGAGAATTGATGTGTCAGTTGTCGGAATGCATTGGCGTTGCCTTCAAAAGAAATTAGGTCTGACCATTGGTTTTCAGGTATTAAGCCTTCTAGTTCTTTGCCTGGACCTTCTTTGAAGTAGCTGCTTATCGTTTCTTCGCCGGAATGTCCGAAAGGAGGGTTGCCCAAGTCGTGGGCCAGGCATGCTGCGGAAACGATGGTGTCGATGTCATAAATTTCGTTGTGGAAATCATTGCCGAATCTGTCGATGAGGTTTTTTGATACGATTCTTGCGATGGAGCGTCCTACGCTAGCCACTTCAAGGCTGTGTGTCAATCTGTTGTGAACCATTTGGCTTCCTGGGAGAGGAAAGACCTGCGTCTTGTTTTGAAGACGTCGGAAAATGTTTGAGAAGATAATTCTGTCGTAGTCGCGTTGAAAAGCGTTACGAATATCTGACTTTTTGTATTCTCTAAATTCTCTTTCTGCAGAAAGCAATGATTTCCATTCCATAACGATTATTTTTGAGTTGTTGTTCTAGCGTAAGGTGTTAGGTCCTGAGTTGCGAATTGTCCGCTTTTATATTTGAAATATCCAGAGATTCCTATCATGGCAGCGTTGTCGGTGCTGAATTTGAATTTAGGGATAAAGACTTCCCAACCATAACGTTTTCCGTTTTCGTGCATGGCTTTTTGCAATCCGGAGTTGGCGGAAACGCCGCCAGCGATAGCCACTTGTTTTATTCCTGTTTCTTTAGTTGCCTTGATAAGCTTTTTCATCAGAGTCTCGATGATTTCTTTTTGGATGGAAGCGCATAAGTCGGCTTTGTTTTTCTCTACGAAGTCAGGGTCTTCTTTGAGTCTGTCGCGCAAGAAATAAAGGAAGCTTGTCTTTAATCCGCTGAAGCTGTAGTTGAGCCCTGCGATATTAGCCTTGCTGAAAGAGAATGCGTTAGGGTTGCCTTCTTTGGCGAGTCTGTCGATGATTGGTCCGCCAGGATAAGGAAGCCCCATGATCTTAGCTATTTTGTCGAAAGCTTCGCCGGCGGCGTCATCTATAGTCTTGCCGATTATCTCCAAATCGAAGTAGTCGTTGACTTTTATTATCTGCGTGTGTCCTCCTGATACTGCGAGACACAAGAATGGAAATTGAGGCACTTTTGTTGTCTCGCCTTCTTCTTGTGCAAACAAAGCCATAATATGTCCGTTTGTATGGTTGACTTCGATGAGAGGTATGTCCATTGAAAGGGCGAAAGCCTTTGAGAATGAAGTGCCTACCAACAGTGAACCTAAAAGACCAGGTCCGCGAGTAAAAGCTATTGCACTTAATTGATTTTTTGTTATATTTGCGTTCTTTAATGCAGCGTCAACAACAGGTATAATGTTTTGCTGATGAGCGCGTGAAGCCAGCTCCGGAATGACGCCACCGTATTGACGGTGAACATCTTGGTTGGCAATAACGTTTGAGAGTACAGTAGTACCTCTAAGTACCGCTGCGGAAGTGTCGTCGCATGACGATTCGATAGCTAATATATATTCGTTCATAATCATAAAAAGAAAGGACAAAAATACGAAGAAAACAATTATACATAGCATTTTAATTATCATTACGATAATTTTTGCTCTGTTAGCGAGTATATACGCCGTGATTCTCGACGTAAATGTGCAGAGTATGCTCGCTCGTACAGCTGCTGGCGTCCTTTCCAACAAGCTGGGAACTGAAGTGAAAATCAAGACTTTTTACATCAGACCTGACCTTAGAATACATGCCGAAGAGGTGCAAATCAATGACAAAATGCATTATCCTATGCTGTATGTGGGAAAACTGGATGCAAAACTTTCTATACGTGATTTGGCTAATGAACTGAGAGTGAAATGGATAAATGTAGATGACATCCTGGTGAATCTTGTCAAGTATGAGGACGAATATGTTATGAATATATCGGAATTGTTTTCGTCTGATAATGCTCAAAAGGAAAAGGATAAAAAGTCTAAATCAACAATATACCTTGATGAACTGAACCTTAGCAGAGGTCATCTGGTGTTATGGGATCAAAATAAAGATAATCCAGACAAATTAAGCATGGATTATTCACATCTCGATATCGACAGCGTTTATATGTCATTGTCGAAAATGTCGTTCAACGGCGATACTGTCGAAGGTTTTATCCATAATTTCCGCGGAGAAGACATTTCAGGCTTTTCTGTCAAAGAATTCAGCTCGCCGTCTAAATTCATGGTCTCTTCACGTGGATTTGATTTTAAAAATCTTAAGTTGATAAGTCATTCAACATCAATAAATATAGATTTGCAATTCCTTTATAATGGTTACCATAATTTTAGGAATTTCATTGATTCAGTGATGATTGTCGCCAATGTCCACCAGACGCAGCTGACTTTAAGCGATTTGAAATATTTCTCTCCTGTGATGGGAAAAATGACGGACACATTGCAAATCAAAGGCTTGATAACTGGTTCCGTGAAAGACTTTACAGCAAGAAACTTTAAATTTTCCTTCAAAGACAGTACTGATTTTGTGGGTACGATAAAGATGAAAGGTTTGCCAGTGTTTTATGAAACTCATATAGTTGCTGACATAGATAAGATGAATTTCACTTATCAGGATATTTCTGAATTTGCAATACCGTCTTCATCCAATTATATCCCACTGCCTGAAATGCTTTCTTCCGTGAAAAATGCAGTGCTTTCAGGAACGTTTTATGGATTCCCTAAAAACTTCAACACTAAGTTTAATCTTCATACTAATATTGGCAACATTTATTTCGACGGCTCTCTGAATAATGATATGGATATTGTTTCAAATCCTTATTATTTCTTGACTATGCATGCGAATAACATTAATGCTCAGAAACTTTTAGGTATGAAAGACAATGCTTTAGTGTCGTTCTCGGCTGATATGAAAGGAGAAGGCATGAATAAGAAAGACGCAGACCTACAAGTGAAACTTGATGTTGAAAAACTGAAGTACCAAAATAATGAAATCGATAATTTTACTATAAAAGGTGATTTTGAAAATCAACAACTTACATTGTCAACAGAGATAAATAAAAAATTGATAGATGTTGATGTGGATGCATTGCTTGATGTTACTGGCGATGTGCCTGCTTTTGACGTTGCCATGGATATTAAAAATATTGACTTGCGCAAGTTGAATATCTTGAATTTTGATGAAAAAATGCAGCTTGCAACAAATGCGGATATTAAGTTGAGAGGTAACAAACTCGATGAAATATATGGAGTTGTATGTCTGGATGATACATACTACAACGATAGCAGAGGCTGTTATTTTATGGATAGTCTGAGACTTTCATTGACAGAAAATCATTTTAATTCTAAAGATATTCATGTAGTATGTGACTTTTTCGATGCTGATATAAATGGAATTTTTAACTTCAAAAATATTGGAAATACGTTCAAGAATTATGTCAGAAACCATTTCCATGTAAATAAATGGGGTGATAAGGGTGTGAAACTCAGTGATGAAGAACAGGATTTCTATGTTAATTTAAACTTCAAGAATACTGAAACATTGTCGCAGCTGCTTATGCCTAATCTTAAAGTAAGCAACAATACTAATTTCACGGCGACCTTCACTTCTGCAAACTATCAGCTTTATTCTACTTTGGAATCAGAGATGATAGTATATAATAAAATGATTTTTAACAATTTATATCTTAAAAATAAAACGGAACGAAATAAGACCACAGCAAATGTCAGTTTGAAAGAGCTCGTGTTTAAAGAAGCTAAAGATAAGAACGACGTTGAATTGGGTTTGGAAAATATTGTATTTCTTTTAGATGCTCATAGCGATAGCCTTTTGTTCGATTTGGGCTGGGATGATGACAATGTTGAAGATAAGAATAAAGGCAATATGGCGGCTATCTTCCTTCCTTATGATAAATATGGCGGTAAGCTTCATGTCACGACTTCCGATGTGATTGTCAACGATAGTTTATGGAATCTTTCTCCAACATTTTTTATTGATTTTAAAAAGAATAAAGTCAAGTTTGAAGAGTTCACAATTTATTGCGGAAATCAGTCGATGAAGGTGAGAGGTGCTTTCCCTAAGACAAGCCGTGATACGTTGTATATGAATTTCAATAACTTGGATATATCGGATTTTGACTTGTTGACAGCTGGAAAGGGTATAAACGTAGATGGCATTATCAATGGTGATTTGCAGTTTTCTGGAATTTCAGATCGTTTTACTTTCTTGTCTAATCTTGATGTAAGCAATGTCGGACTTAACAATCATTTGGTTGGCGATGCTTATATTGATGCTAATTGGAACGCTCCTGACACATCTATATTTGTTGATGCTGAGATAATTAGAAAAGGCCAATATGAAAAGTTGATGTCTTTGGTCGGTAATTATTATACGTCTCGTAAGAATGACAATTTGAATTTCAATCTTGAAATGAATGGAATTGATATTTATTTCGTCAATTCGTTCACCAAAGGTGTCTTGAGTCGTTTGAAAGGAAATCTTAATGGAGATATTGCTATAACAGGTTCCACTAAGCAGATGATTCTCACAGGCGAAGCTGATTTGTATGACGGCGCTTGTCAGATAGATTATCTCAATACTTATTACAACGTTAACCCGACTAAGTTCAGGCTAATGAATAATGTCAAGCCTCATATCAGGTTGTCTGAAAACAGAATAGATTTTAATGATATTATTCTTGTTGATACGTTGGACAATCATGCTATCGCATATGGAATTGTTACGCATGATTATCTCAGGAATTTTAAGTTTAATGTTGATGCGTCTCTTGACAACTTCTTGGCAATGAATATGTTGCCTGTTGACGGCTCTACGTTTTATGGAACGGCAGTCGCGAGCGGAGATTTGAAGATAAACGGACCTCTTGAAGATATAGTAATGGATGTCAACGCCTTGTCGATGCCAGGTACTGTTATTGACATTTTGTTGACGAGTGCAAGTTCAATAAACGATAACTTTATCGTCTTTGTCCAAAAAAATGTTGAACAAGACACTGTTAAGACTATTATACCAAAGAAAGAGAAAGATAGGAAGTTCACTTTCAATCTTAACGCTGATGTTGCAGAAAGCGCAAAAGTTAATATCCATTTGCCTTCAAATATGGGTAATATCAGCGCTAATGGCTTGGGAAACATTAGGTTGGGTTATGCTTCCAATATACTCACGCTTTATGGCGATTATGTTATCAATGATGGAACATTCAATTTCAATTTCCAGAACCTCGTGAGACGTAACTTCGACATAAAACAAGGCGGTACCATTTCGTGGACGGGAAGCGCTGCTGAAGCCGATATAAATGTGATAGGTAGTTACAGAACCAAATCGTCGATTTCGTCATTGGGCGTTGAATTAGACTCTACCTCATTGGTTAACAATGTTAATGTGGATTGTATATTGCGTCTTCAAGAGAAACTTAACAACCCGACGATAACCTTTGGCTTGGACTTGCCGAATGCTACCGATGATATAAAAAATACAGTTTTCTCAATTATTGACACTACAAATCAAGCTGTTATGTCGCAGCAGATTATATCATTGCTTGTGTTAGGCTCGTTCTCGTATTCAAATACCAGCCTTTACAGCATTGGCGCTTCCAATTATTACAACGTGCTCACAAATTCATTGAGCAGCTGGCTGTCGCAGATTAGCAAGGATTTCGATGTCGGCGTGCGTTATACTCCGGAAGATAATCTTACTGCTGAAGAGCTTGAGGTGGCGCTTTCAACGCAGCTGTTCGATGATAAGTTGACAATAGAAGGAAACTTGGGTATGTACACAGGCTCGCGTAGCGATGTGGCTGGCGGCGCCAATAATATTGTTGGTGACGTTGATATAACGTATAAATTCACTAATAGATTGAGCCTCAAGATTTACAATCATTCGAATCTGAATAGCAACTATTATTTGTATTCATACGAAACATATTCGGATTATACTCAAGGAATAGGTATCTCTTATTCTCAAAGCTTTGATAATATCAGAGAGATTTTTATAAGGAAAAATAGAAACAAAAAAATAAAAACAATAAAAGATGAGCAATGACAAATTTGTATTGTACAGAGCATCAGCTGGTTCTGGAAAAACATATACTCTTGTAAGAGAATTTCTGACACTTTGTCTATCATCTGAAAATGTGATTTATAACAATATTCTCGCTGTCACTTTCACTAATAAGGCGGCAAACGAGATGAAGGCAAAAATCTTGAATAATCTGGAAGGTATAATAGCCGATGATGAAGATTATTTGAGCATGAAAAACGATCTTTGCAAAGCCAATAATCTTACTGAAGAACAGCTGAAACAAAGAGCTGCCAGATTGTACGATAATATCATTCATAATTATTCCGACTTAAATGTATCAACGATAGATAGTTTTGTTCAGCAGATTTCCCGTACTTTCGCTCGCGAACTGAGACTTCCGAGCCAGTATAGAGTGCTTTTGGATGATGATGAATTTCTCGATGAATTGATTCAACGTATTGATAAAGAAATTGGTAATGGAGAAGACCTGCTTACAAAAACTCTCGTAGAATATATTAAATTCAATCTTAAAGAAGAAAGCAAGTGGCGTCTCGATACTCCAATAAAGGAATTCGTAAAAAATCTCCTTAAAGAAAACGCTTACAAAAAAGGCGAAAGCCTTGAACTGAATATGCTTGATGAAAAGAAATGCGAGGAGATTGAAAAATATATTAATGATCAGATTGGCATATATAAAAATGAAATAGATGCTAATATCAAGAATATAGAGCGTTTTAATGAAAACAATAATATTGGTGAAGAAGCTTACTATAAGGTTTTGCCATCATTGTTAAATAAAATTAAGAATGATATAAATACAGCGCCAAAGGATATCTGTGGCAAGACTGTAAAAAGTATATTCAACGAAGAAAAATCCTGGTATGTTGGAAAAAAAGAGCCAGCTAATGTAACAGGAGAAAATGTCGTCAGATATTTTGAAAATATTGTAAATAGTCATAAGTCGTTATACCTTATTAATATTGTTAAAAAGAACTTTTATCTGTATCTTCTGAGAGGCAATCTGTTGAGTATTATAAACCAGCATATTGATGAAACCAACAAGGTTCATATCTCTGAGTTTAACAAACGAATTTCGGATGTTATAGCAGATTGCAGCGCGCCTTTCATTTATGAAAGAATAGGTACGAAATTCCAGCATTTCTTTATCGATGAGTTTCAGGATACGTCTATATTGCAATGGTTTAACTTCTTACCTCTGATAAATAATAGTCTCTCTGAAGGAAAAATGAATCTTTTGGTTGGTGATGCCAAACAGGCGATTTATAGGTTTAGAAGCGGGGAGGTGGAGCAGATTATAAAACTGCCGGAAATTCATAACAAACCAACCGACCCTGATGACGAGGCCGCTCCTGTATTCTTCGATTACGAAGAGTCGTTTAAAAGTTATTTTAAAGAATATGAACTGGAGAGAAACTATCGTTCCAGAAAGAATGTAGTTCTGTTCAATAATTCATTTTTTAATTCTTCAAAAGGTTGCCTCTCTGAGAGTTATGAAAAGGTGTATTCTAATTCAAGGCCTCAGCAATATAAGGAAAATCAATCGTATGACGGATGCGTGAATGTTAAGATATTCGATTGCGATAAAGATACAAAGATAGGCGAATATAAGGATAATGTAAAAAACGTGATTTTGGCTGACATAATATCGCTGAAAGAAAACAACGCTAACCTGAAATATAACGACATCGCTATTCTCGTACGCAACAATAGCGATGGTTCTGACATCGCTGAGTTCTTGTCAAAAAACGGTATTCCTGTAATTTCTTCTGACTCAATACTTTTAAAGTCATCTGACGAAGTCATGCTGGTTGTCATGACTCTCAAATATATGATGAATGAAAAGAATAAGGTGACGAAGTTGAACCTGTCATTCTTTCGTGATATCTGCAATAATAATGCAGAGGAAATAACCGACCTGAGTGGAGTGCTGAAGTATGACATTGATGAGAATAAAATTAAGGAAATAAGAGAAAGTGCGTTGAGCCTTTATGATTTGTGCATTAAGATAATCAATATGTATGGATTTAATATTGTGGAAAATGTCTTTCTGCAATATTTCATGAATATGGTTCATGACTGGCAAAATGCTGAAAATAATGGAATTAATGCCTTCCTCGAATATTGGGACAAGAAATCGGATTCTTTTTTTGTCAAGATTACTGGAAAGATAAACGCTGTTCAGATAATTACGATACATAAATCCAAAGGTCTTGAATATAAGATTGTTATGTATCCGTATGTTTGTACTAAAGTCCCAGAAAGACTCCATTCAAACGAAATGTGGCTTGACTTTAAGCATGATTTAGCAATAATGAAAGATATTCCGTATCTCGATAATTTCATACTTCCTATTACTAGCTCTTTAGAGGGAACTGATATGGAAAAATATTATCATGAGGAAAAAGAAAAAGCTTCTTTCGATGATTTCAATATAATGTATGTGGCGATGACTCGTGCAAAGGATATTCTTTTCCTTTATTCAAAAAGCAAGACCGACGCTAAAAGTAGCAATTTCTTGGTTGATTATCTGAATTATAATAAGGAGTCGAATAAGATAGACAATGAACTTTTAAATGTTGATTTTAAGGAAGTAGTCTATGACGATGATGTTGCAAGAAATTATAAGGAATATCAATTCGGAGAAATGGAATATGTTGACAATGATAGGGAAGAAGTTGACATTAATGAGGTTAAGCTTGCCGAAAACGAGCAGGCGCCAGTTACAATAGATTGGTCTAAAAAGGTGAAGTTTAAGGAAGATCCAACAATGCTATGGGCGAAAGATGACACCTACGACCCTCAGGAATGGGGAAATCTTGTTCATGAGATTTTTTCAAAAATAACGACATTCGATGGCGCAAAGAGTGTGCTGAAGTTTTATGAGAATGACGGATGCATTGACGCTGAGAAATCGAGAAAATTGTATGATGAATTTTGTGATGTGGTTAATAATGAAGAAATAAAAGAGGCATATTCGAGTGAAGCTGTCGTTAGGAATGAGATGGAGATTTTGATGGAAGACGGAAGGAAAATGCGTCCTGACAGATACGCGGAACTTGATGATAAAGTGATTCTGATAGATTATAAAACAGGACACGACAATGTGAAATATTATGAGCAATTAAGAGAGTATGCTTATGCGTTGCAGGGAATGGGTGTCGTTAAAACTATAAAACCATATCTTGTCTATTTGGGAGATAAAGATAATGATGGAAAAGTGAAAGTAGAAGAGGTATTTTTAGACAGATTATTTTACTGAACATAAAGCATTTTTTTGTAAATTTGCGCTCGTTTTTTTTGAGACTTTTTCTATGAGCTCGTTGAGCTATAGCAAAAAAGATAAAATAAGTTCTAATAAAAAATATAATAGATGGATAGTATTCGTAATGTCGCAATTATTGCCCATGTTGACCATGGCAAGACCACATTGGTAGATCGTATTTTACACCAATCGAGATTGTTTAGAGACAATCAGGAAACAAATGATTTGATGTTGGATAACAACGATCTTGAGCGAGAACGAGGTATCACCATCTTGTCAAAAAACGTTTCAGTTCGCTATAAAGGCGTAAAAATCAATATTATTGATACTCCTGGTCACTCCGATTTCGGTGGAGAAGTGGAACGCGTTCTTAACATGGCCGACGGCGTTATCTTGCTTGTTGACGCTTTTGAAGGTCCAATGCCACAGACACGTTTCGTTCTTGAAAAAGCTTTGCTTTTAGGTCTTAAGCCAATAGTTGTTATCAACAAGGTTGACAAACCTAATTGTTATCCAGAAGAAACACAAGAAGCAGTTTTTGATTTGATGTTTAATCTGGGCGCTACAGAAGAACAGCTCGATTTCCCAACAGTTTTCGGCTCTTCAAAACAAGGCTGGATGTCACCTGATTACAAAAAAGTAACATCTGATATTTCATATCTCCTCGACACAATTCTTGAACATATCCCAGCAGCGAAATATGAAGAAGGCACCCCACAAATGCTTATCACTTCATTGGATTATAGCTCATACGTAGGTCGTATCGCTGTCGGCCGTTTGAAAAGAGGTGTCTTGCAAGCAGGTATGAATGTTTCGCTTATGAAACGTGACGGTTCAATTAAGAAGAACACAATCAAAGAATTATATACATTTGAAGGTCTTGGAAAAGAAAGAACAAAGAATCCAGTCAAGGCTGGTGATATTGTAGCTCTTATGGGACTTGAAGACTTTGAAATTGGTGATACAGTTGCAGATATGGAAAATCCAGAAGCATTGCCACCAATTCACGTTGACGAACCAACAATGAGTATGTTGTTCACTATCAACAACTCTCCATTCTTTGGTAAAGAAGGTAAGTTCGTTACATCACGTCATCTTCGTGAACGTTTATATAAGGAGTTGGAAAAGAACTTGGCGCTTCGCATTGAAGACACAGCGTCTCCTGATTCTATGATGGTTTATGGTCGCGGTATTCTTCACCTTTCAATTTTGATTGAGACAATGCGTCGTGAAGGTTATGAGTTCCAAATAGGCCAACCTAAGGTTATCATGAAGGAAATAGACGGAAAGAAATGCGAACCTATTGAAATGCTGACAGTTCAAGTTCCAGAACAATTTGCTGGTCGCGTTATTGAACTTGTTACAGCCAAGAAAGGTGAGATGATAAATATGCAGCCTAAGGGCGATAGAATGAACATCGACTTTGAAATCCCATCAAGAGGTCTTATCGGTTTGAGAAGCAATATGCTCACAGCAACGGAAGGTGAAGCTGTTATGTCACAAAGACTTAAAGGATATGAGGCTTGGAGAGGCGATATTCCTGGACGTAATACCGGCGCTCTTATCGCAATGGAAACTGGTGTTGCAGTGCCATACGCATTATGGAAGTTGCAAGATAGAGGCTCATTCTTCGTTATGCCAAATGAAGAAGTTTATGCAGGTGAAGTCATCGGCGAAAACACTCGTTCAAACGACATCGTGTTAAATGTTAACAAGACAAAACACTTGACCAACGTCCGTGCTTCTGGCTCAGATGAAAAGATCGTTCTTATTCCACCAAAACGTTTCTCATTGGAAGAATATATGGAAATGATCAGAGATGACGAATATCTCGAAATAACTCCTAAGAGCTTGCGTTTGAGAAAGATTATCTTGGATGAGATAGAACGCAAACGTCAAAGCAAGAGAGAAGATAATGAATAAAATATAAGAGGCGGTTAAAACTAATCGCCTCTTTTTTTATGTTAATGCTTGAAAATACTTGTGTTATTTAGAGAATCTTTTTCTTGAAATGATATTCCTGTCTATTGATTTATCAGCATATTCGAAAGGAACGTAGAACAGGCAGATGTCTTTGTAAAATCCTGCGTTTTCTTGTTTTCCTACAAGTACAGACGCGTCTTCAGGGTCGGAGTCGTTTAAGAATAACTCTAGAGAGACGATTTCTTCATTGTCTCCAATGGTTAATGTGTCTGTAATTGTTTGATAATAATGGTAATTGTCGTTTAAGAATTGATTGATGCGAATGCCTAAGTCTGAATTGATATAAACGTCACATTCGTAATAGCCTTTATATTTGAAGAAGAAGTCCATTTTCCATACAGCGTATGAATACCAATCGTTTCCGCCGCCATATCTATAAACTGTATCGCCGAAATTATAATCAGGAGTGCCGTATATTTTCTCTATTGATTTTGGTGTTATGCCAAAATTGGTGGTAGGTTCTTCAAAAATGTTGACAGTGACTTTTATGGTGATCTTATTTACTTCATTTTCAATGATGACATTGGCTTCACCGACGTTTTTGCCTTTTATAATGCCTTTTTCGTTGACTGTGACAACCATTTCATTGTCGGAATAATAACTGAGATCGCTGTCGGAAGTGACGCCTAAGTCGTATTCTTCTAACAAAACAATTTCAATTGAATTTTTACCGTCATAATTTATCTCGTTCTTCTTTTGGGGGTCACAGGAACTGAAGAAAACACATATACCTAGTAAAAATAATGCTAATTTTTTCATGACTTATAATTTTCGCAAAAATATAAATTTTCTTTGTTAAGAAGTGAAAATAATAAGAAAAAAAAACTAAATTTGCGGAATAAGAAAAAAGTATTTCATTAAATAACTAATAATATGATTAACAACAATTTCATTAAACGTCACAACGGACCAACAGAAGCTGATGTTAAAAAAATGCTTGAGGTTATTGGCGTTGAATCAACAGACCAACTTATAGATGAGATTATTTCTTCTGATATTCGCCTTCCAGAAGGTTTGAATATTGGCAGAGGATTAAATGAATATGAATGCTATGGTAATCTTAAAGCTTTGGGCGCAAAGAACAAGATTTATAGAAGCTACATCGGTATGGGTTACTATAACGTAATCACTCCTGGTGTTATCACACGCAATATTCTTGAAAATCCAGGATGGTACACATCATACACTCCATATCAAGCTGAGATTTCTCAAGGCCGTCTCGAAGCTCTTTTGAATTATCAGACAGTTATCAGCGACATGACAGCTATGCCATTGGCAAACGCATCATTGTTAGATGAAGCTACAGCAGCTTCAGAAGCAATGTTGATGTTCTGGCACAGCCGCAGCCGCGCTCAAGTAAAAGCTGGCGTTAACAAATTCTTCGTCGCTAACGACGTATTCCCACACACAGTTGACGTTATCAAGACAAGAGCTTATCACTTAGGCATTGAAGTCGTTGTTGACGATGTCAAGAACTTCAGCGCAGGTGAAGAATACTTCGGTATCTTAGTTCAATGTCCAAACCAATACGGACGTATCATCAACTATAGCGAAGAAGTTAAAGCATGGAAAGAAAAAGGTATGCAAGTAGCAGTTGCTTCAGACCTTATGAGTTTAGCTCTCATCACACCTCCAGGTGAATGGGGCGCAGACGCTGTAGTAGGTTCAAGCCAACGTTTCGGTTTGCCAATGGCATTCGGCGGTCCTCACACAGGTTTCTTCGCAACAACAGACGCTTACAAACGTGAAATGCCAGGCCGTATCATCGGTATCTCAAAAGACGCTCTCGGCAACCCAGCTTACCGTCTTGCATTACAAACACGTGAACAACATATCAAACGCGAAAAAGCTACATCAAACATCTGTACAGCACAGGCTCTCCTCGGTATCATGTCAGGATTCTACGCAATCTACCACGGTGCTGAAGGTATCAGAGAAATCGCTCACCACATCAATAAGTTGGCTTGCGTTCTCGATAAAGAAATGCAAAAATATGGCGTTAAACAACTTAACGACTCTTATTTCGATACTTTACATTTCGAATTACCAGAAGGCTTCTGCACATGCAAAGTAAATGAAGTAGCTCTTCAACATAAGATGAATTTCCGTATCATCGACAAAAAATATTTCGCAATCAGCTTAGACGAAACAACAACATTAGCTGACGTTAACGAAATCGTAGCAGTCGTGTGTGAAGTTCTCGGCAAAGAACATGAAGACTTCGTATGCAATGCATCAGTATGCGCTACATTGAACGGCATCGCTGCTGACATGCAACGTACATCATCATACTTACAAGAGCCAGTATTCTTCAAATATCGCAGCGAAACAGACATGATGCGTTATATGAAACAATTGGAAGACCGCGACTTAAGCTTGAATCGCGCTATGATTCCTCTCGGCTCATGTACAATGAAACTCAACTCAGCAACATCAATGTTCGCTTTGAGCTGGCCAGAATTCGCTAACATTCACCCATTCGTACCAGCAGACCAAGCTGAAGGTTATTTAGAACTCATCAATGAATTAGGTAAAGACCTCTGTGAAATCACAGGCTTCGCAGGTATGTCATTCATGCCTAACTCAGGTGCTAGCGGTGAATACGCAGGTTTGTTGACAATCCGTCGCTACCAAGAAGCTAACGGCCAAGGTCATCGTAACATCTGCTTGATTCCAGCATCAGCTCACGGTACAAACCCAGCATCAGCAGCAATGGCAGGTATGCAAGTTGTTGTCGTTAAATGTGATGCTAACGGTAACATCGATATGGAAGATGCTAAGGCAAAAGCTGAACAATACAAAGACGACCTCGCAGCATTTATGGTAACTTATCCTTCAACACACGGTATCTATGAAGACGGTATCCGCGACTTGATGAAGATAGTTCACGATAATGGCGGTCAAGTTTATATGGACGGTGCTAACATGAACGCTCAAGTTGGTCTCACATGTCCTGGTTTCATCGGCGCTGACGTTTGCCACCTCAACTTACACAAGACATTCGCTATCCCTCACGGCGGTGGCGGTCCTGGCGTTGGCCCTATCGGCGTAGCAGCTCACTTGGTACCATTCTTGCCAACTCACCTCAACCTCGCTACATATAACGAAAAACTCGGCGCTGTATCAGCAGCTCCTTACGGTAGCGCACAAATCCTCACCATCTCTTACGCTTATATCAAGATGTTAGGCGGTGCTGGTTTGAGAGAAGCAACAAAAATGGCTATCTTGAATGCTAACTACCTCAAAGATAGATTGAAAGATTATTATCCAATCCTTTATACCGGTAACAACGGTCACGTCGCTCACGAAATGATTCTCGATATCAACGCTATCAACAAAGCTACAGGCGTTGCTGCTATCGATATCGCTAAACGTTTGATGGACTATGGCTTCCATGCTCCAACAGTAGCGTTCCCAGTTCACGAAACATTGATGGTTGAACCAACAGAAAGCGAACCATTAGCAGAATTAGATCGTTTCGTTGACGCTATGATTAAGATTCGTCAAGAAATCGCTGACATCGAAAACGGTAAGGCTGAAAAAGGCAACAACGTCATCTCACACGCTCCTTACACAGCTGAAATGCTGATGGCTGACAACTGGGAATTCCCATTCACACGTTCAGAAGCTGGCTTCCCTAACAAGAGCGATGTTCAAGATAAATACTTCCCACACGTAACAAGAATCGATGATGCATTCGGTGACAGAAACCTCTGCTGCAGAATTGATTGATTCCTAAATCTGATACATATTATTTAATATGAATATTGGGATGCGGTTTTTACTGCATCCCATTTTTTTGTTTAATCATATTATCAATTATTTACATGCTTTTTGGAGGTAAATATTATATTGTGCTTAAAAAAATGTTAACTTTGCAAATTATTTTGAAAACGTTTAATTTTATTATTAAAAATCAAATCATGAGAAAACACTTATTTTTAATTGCATTGGTTTGCACATTATTAGTTGGATGTAAACCAGATCCAGTATTGCCAACAGTAGAGACTACAGCTGTTACAGAAATTACACAGACAACAGCAACAACTGGTGGTGTAATCACAAGCGACGGTGGCGCTGATGTTACTTCAAGAGGCGTCTGCTGGAGTACAAACCAAAATCCAACTATCAACGATATGCTTACTTCAAATGGTAACGGCGTTGGTACATTCACTTCAACAATCGAAAATTTATTAGCTAACACTACTTATTACGTCAGAGCTTACGCTACTAACAGCGAAGGTACAGCTTACGGTGAAAACGTTAGCTTTACTACATTGGAAGAAAATAATGACGATGACGGCAATGATGACGGCAATGATGACGGCAACGATGATGGCAACGATGACGGCAATGATGACGGCAACGACGATGGCAATGATGACGGCAACGATGACGGCAATGACGACGGTAACGATGACGGCAATGACGATGGCAACGATGACGGCAACGACGACGGCAATGATGACGGCAATGACGACATCGTTGTTGAATTACCAACAGTTACAACAGTTGTTGTTTCAGAAGTTACAATCAATTCAGCAATGTTGAGCGCTGAAGTTCTTACAGATGGCGGCGCTGATGTTACAGAACGCGGATTCTACTGGAAAAAAGCTAGTTCTTCATCAGAAGCTAACTTTGTACAAGTAGAAGAGAACTTGGGTGCATATACATATCAACTTACAGGCTTGCAAGAATTGACAGAATATACCGTTGGTGCATACGCTGTAAATAGTGAAGGTATGGTAAAAAGTGAAATCGTTTCTTTCACAACATTGAAAAATGAAGATGATGACGACGATGACGACGAAACAGAATATGTTTATGTTGACTTAGGTCTTCCTAGCGGAACATTATGGGCTGAACATAACGTAGGCGCATTATTCCCAGAAGGTTATGGCGACCACTTCGCATGGGGCGAAATCGAACCAAAAACAAATTATACATCAGACAACTGTTCTTCATATCAACAAGATTTAGGTGATATCTCAGGCAATCCTATGTTTGACGCTGCAACAGCAAACTGGGGCGATGATTGGAGAATGCCTACTTTGGAAGAAATGTTCGAACTTACACAACAATGTACATGGACATGGACAGAAGTCAATGGCGTTCCTGGTTATAAGGTAGCATCAAAGACAAACGACAACTATATTTTCCTTCCAGCATCAGGATTCCGCGTCAATGGTGACTTGTTAGACCAAAACAATTATGGATATTACTGGACATCAACACCATACGATCCAGAAGGAAGCACTCCAACATACACTAAAGGTTGCTACTTGGATATGTGTTCATATCAGTTCTACTGCGACTGGGCACTCCGTCGTACAGGATTTACAGTACGCCCAGTACGTAAATAAGAAATATAGAATTATATAATTTTAGAACTTTAGAAAGGACTAGGGAAATTACTCTGGTCCTTTTTTTTAGGAACTAAGGAATTCAGGAACTTTTGAACTATTAACTTTCTAAACTGCTTTAAACCACAAACCTTAAACCTTAAACTTTAAACCAAAATTTTCAGTTTTCAACTTTCAATTTTAAAAAAATACAAACAAAAAAGAGACGCAGCAAAATTCTACGAATTTTGATACGTCTCTACTTGTTGTATTGTTGACTTGTAGTCTTATTCTAATGTATGAATTACGAGACCTGAACGGAGTTTAGGTTCGAACCAAGTTGTCTTAGGAGGCATGATGTTGCCGCTGTCAGCGATGTCAATGATTTGTTTCATTGTTACTGGGTGTAAAGCGAAGGCAACTTTCATTTCGCCATTGTCAACGCGGCGTTTCAATTCACCGAGGCCACGGATACCGCCAACGAAGTCGATACGTTTGTCGGTACGTAAGTCTTTAATGCCTAAAATCTTGTCTAAAACTAAGTTTGATAAGATTGTAACATCGAGAACACCGATAGGATCTTCGTCGTTGTATGTGCCAGCTTTAGCGTTGAGTTTATACCAGTGACCATCCAAATATGTGCTGAATTCGTGTAATTTAGCTGGTTTGTAGATTTCTGTTCCCATATCTTCAACGTCGAATGATTCTGTCAAAGCGTTGAGGAACTCTTCTTTTGAGAGACCGTTCAAATCTTTAACTACGCGGTTGTAGTCGATGATTTTTAATTGGTTGTCTGGGAAAATAACAGTCATGAAGAAGTTATATTCTTCGTCACCTTTGTGGTTAGGGTTATTTTCTTTCTTTTCTTGACCTACGAGAGCTGCAGCAGCGCTTCTGTGGTGACCGTCAGCGATGTACATTGAAGGAACTTGTGTAGCGAAGATTTCAACGAGTCTATCGATAGTAGCTTTGTCGTCGATGACCCAGAAACGGTGACCGAAGTTATCTTCTTTAGCGATGAAGTCGTAGATAGGAGCTTCTTTTGTGATGTTGCTTACGATAGCGTCGATTTCATCGATAGCAGGATAAGCGAAGAACACAGGTTCAACGTTAGCATTAGTGATGCGAACGTGTTTCATGCGGTCTTCTTCTTTATCTTTACGTGTAAGTTCGTGTTTTTTAATTACTTGGTTTACATAGTCTTCGCTCCATGCGCAAGCTACGATACCATATTGCCAGTGAGCGTCAGCTTCTGTTGGGTTCATGCTTTGAGCATAGATATATAATTTTTCTTCATTATCTTGAACGAGCCAGCCGTAGTCTTTGAAAGCGTTGAAGTTTTCAACAACTTTGATATAAGTTGTTAAATCGCTGTCTTTTGTACCAGGAGCGAGGTCGATTTCAGCTTTTGTAACGTGTAAGAGGCTATATGGATTGCCTTCACATTCTTGGCGAGCTTCTTCTGAGTTTAATACGTCGTAAGGTCTTGATGCTAATTTTTCGACGATTTCTACTGGAGGACGATAACCTTTAAATGGTTTAATTACTGACATAATTTTATTTTTTTAATTGTTAATATTTAATTCCGGATTACCAGAAAACATTTTCTGTATCAATTTCGTCTTGCTGAATATCATTATAATCATGAGCATATTGAATGTTACCGCTTTTCTGTAATGAGATGATGAGAGCGCCAATCATTTTTGTCAGTTCCATCAGTTGTGTGCGGATAGCTTCTTCTTTGTCTTCAGAAAGATATTCATTTGCTTTTCCTATTGTAGAGAAAACAACGCATTTACGAATACTTGTTTTTGCAGCTTTAAGTTGGTAGATGAAGGAAGCTTTATTTTTAGATGAGCCTTCAGCAATGAAGAAGGCAATTTTTGTAGATTCTTCTAAAAATCTTCTATAGAAATGGCTTTCAATTTCGTTAGTTGCCAATGAGCTTGCTTCGGTTATTAAAGATACAAAACCAATGGCCTTGTTGTAAACTCGAAGGTCTTCGAATCTGAAAAATGTCGTTGATTTATTATCTTCTTGAACCATATAGTTATAGCAGTGTTATTTGTTTGGTAAAAGACAAGGTTCATCTCGGTTGAGATGAACCTTGGTATTTGAATTAGTTAACTTTGAATTTAACGTCGCCGTTTTCGATGAAACCAACGATTTGACGAGCTGCAGCGAGACCTGCATTCATGTTAGCTTCAGCTGTTTCAGCACCTTGTTTTTTAGGTGTTGCGAAGAAACGGTTAGCGAATTTTTCTGCTAATACAGCTTGGTTAGCTGGAGCGATGTCTGTAACATATTTAAGATCAGCGCGGTCAGCGAGAAGTTGTTCCATACCAGCTTCGTCGATAACTTCTTTACGTGCTGTGTTGACTAAGCAGCCGCCTTTAGGCATTTTTGAAAGAAGTTCGTAGTTGATAGAACCTTTTGTCTTTTCGTTTGCTGGGATGTGTAATGAAATATAGTCGCAGTTAGCGTAGAGTTCTTCCAATGTAGCAGGAACGATAACGCCTTCAGCTTCCATTTTTTCTGTTGGTACGAATGGGTCGAATGCCCATACTTCCATACCGAGAGCTTTAGCTTTGTTAGCTACTAAGCGACCGACGTTGCCGTATGCGTGGATACCAACTTTTTTGCCGCTTAATTCGCAACCTGTACCAGGTTTGAATGTGTTACGTGCCATGTAAATCATCATGCCGATTGCCAATTCAGCAACAGCGTTTGAGTTTTGGCCTGGAGTGTTCATAGCAACGATGTTCTTTTCTGTACATGCTGCTAAGTCTAAGTTGTCGAAACCTGCGCCAGCGCGTACAACGATTTTGAGGTTGTTAGCGTGGTCGATAACTTCTTTAGTGACTTTGTCTGAACGAACGATGAGAGCGTCAGCGTCAGCTACTGCATCGTAGAATTGTTGTACGTCTGTATATTTTTCGAGGAGAGCCAATTCGTAACCAGCTTCTTCAACGATTGTTCTGATGCCGTCAACGGCTGCCTTTGAGAAAGGTTTTTCTGTTGCAACTAATACTTTCATTTCTTATTTTTTTTTAAATGTTATGAAATATTATTTGTTAGCTGCTTCGAAATCTTGCATGCATTGTACGAGAGCTTTAACTGACTCTACTGGGCAAGCGTTGTAGATAGAAGCGCGGAAACCACCAACTGAACGGTGACCTTTGATACCAACCATGCCACGTTCTTTTGCGAATTCCATGAATGCTTTTTCTTTGTCTTCGTGACCTGGAGCCATTACGAAGCAAACGTTCATGATAGAACGGTCTTCTTTAGCTGCTGTACCAACGAACATTGAGTTGCGGTCGATTTCATTATAGAGAAGGTCAGCTTTTTCAACGTTGATTTTGTTCATTGCTTCAAGACCACCGAGGTTCTTAACCCATTTCAATGTTTCGTACATAACGAAGATAGGGAATACTGGAGGAGTGTTGAACATAGAGATGTTCTTGTCTTCTTCTGCAGCGTGTGTTTTGTAGTCAACCATTGTTTGGAGTTTGCGGTCTAATTTGCCGAGGAGGTCGCGGCGGATGATGACGAATGTAACACCAGCAGGACCTACGTTCTTTTGTGCACCACCATAGATAAGAGCATATTTGCTTACGTCAACTGGACGGCTCATGATGTCTGATGACATGTCAGCTACCAAGTCGATTGGGCAATCCATATCGTAACGGATTTCTGTACCGTAGATAGTGTTGTTTGTTGTGATGTGGAAATAATCAGCGTCTGTTGGGATTACATAATCTTTTGGAATATATGAATATGTTTTGTCTTCTGATGAAGCAACAACTTCTACTTCACCGTAGAATTTAGCTTCTTTAGCAGCTTTCTTTGCCCAAACACCTGTTTGAAGGTAAGCAGCTTTTTTGTTCAAAAGGTTAGCTGGTACATGGAAGAATTGTGTTGAAGCTCCACCGCCGAGGAATAAAATCTCGTAGTTTTCAGGGATGTTCAAAAGTTCGCGCCATAATTGACGTGTTTCTGCCATAACTCTTTCCCAACCTGGTGTACGGTGAGAAATTTCAAGAATACCGATACCTGTGTTGTCAAAATCACGGATAGCTTCGATAGCTGCTTCAACAGCTTCTCTTGGAAGGACACATGGTCCAGCGTTAAAATTGTGTTTCATCGCTAAATTATTTAATGTTTATTTAAATGTTTTATTGAATTATCTACGTGGCAAAGATAGCAAATAAACCAATAAACAATACATTTATTATCAAAAATGTTTTTTTTATTTTTTTGTCTCTACATATATTAATATGTAATCGCAATGTGCTCGTTACGCTTGTTTTTGCTTTTTTTAAAAAAAACAGAAACTCATTCGTGATAAAATCGGATTTTAAATCCAATTGATGATTTTTTTATTATGAAATATGATGCTTTGATGTTGTAATTTGTTGATTTATAACAAAGTGTAAAAATATTAAAAAAGTTTTAAAAAATGTATTTTTGTTTGAATAAAATTAGTATCTTTGCCGCTCAAATAAGTAGAAAAATAAAAGTTATATATAGCAATGAAAAAAGACATACATCCAAAAAATTACCGTCTCGTTGTTTTCAAAGACATGTCAAATGATCACGCTTTCATGTCACGTTCAACAATCAACACAAAAGATACTATTGTTTGGGAAGACGGAAACGAGTATCCTTTAGTAAAATTAGAAATTTCTAACACATCACACCCTTTCTACACAGGTAAGATGAAACTTGTTGACACTGCAGGTCGCGTTGATAAATTCAACAACAAGTACAAGAAATTCCAAGAAGCAAGAAACGCTAACAAATAAAAAAAAAGAGGCTGTCATTTGACAGCCTCTTTTATCTCCTACTCCTTCACAAACTTCTCTGTATAGTTCTCATCATTGCCTAAATATATCTTCATGATATAAACGCCGCTTGTGAGATTACTTATATCAATATTATCGAAATCTGAGTTCTGAGTCTTTAACAGGCGACCATCTATGCCGTAGATTTTAATCTCATTATCGGTAGTGTTATAATAATGATTGTTAAACTTCAATGTAATCTTGTCGTTAGCAGGTGAAGGGAACAATACATAATCCTTAAATTCCGAAGTGTCATTTATTGGCGTATCATTGAAGCTCTTCTGCCCGACTCTCAACGGATAGTTTGGAACGGTACAATACGCCATGTCGTATAAGATGACAGTTCCAGGTATTCCCCATCCATATTTGAATTGAAACCTGATCCACCCGTAGCAAGAACTTGTATCATCTAAATCATGCCTTATGGCTACTTCTAATTCTTTCTCTTCATAAAGACCTTCGTACGGCACAAGACTTACATTTGCAAATACTCTAAATATGTGCCAATGATGAGTCGGAATATTTGGAATGGTGTCGTTAAGAGCATATCCCACCTGCCAATTCCAAGGATATTCACTTCCTAAACATGCAATAACATAAGGATAACCTACGCTGGTACCATCGTAGTAAAATGTAAAATCATTATCACCATCATTATTAATGTCAAAAGCAAAATTATAATTTTTATACGGCACAACAAATGTGCTGTCAGGTTTAAAGTCAGTATATATTATCTCACCTTCTTGAGAATGAAGGTTTATGCTAAAACATACACATAAGATTGTTAAAAGTGTTTTTATTTTCATAATTATAGATTTTAAATGTTAATTTTTAATTGTCATTCTGAACATTTCTGTATTACGGCTTCAAACTTAGCTCCTGTATTCACTTTAAAAGGCTTGTCTATGACAATCTGTTCAGACGCAATTATGCTTACATCGTTTTGAGAGCTAACAACGATAGGAGTGCTGCTACTTGAATTGATAGTCACAGTGCGTTTGACACCTGGTTCATAATTATTCAAATCACTTTGGCTGTCAATTAAAACATTTGTCTCACAATCACATATAGGTTGATATACTCTTATGTAATCAATAAACATGGTGTACCCCAAGTATATTCGAAAATATCTATTTCCTCATAGTATTCTCCAGTCTTACTATCCCACAGCCAGAAAGCAGGAAAAGCACCTTGGTGTACTAGCAGCTTGCATCTTATTCCAAATCTACACATTCTACACCGTATAATATTTTATAGTTAGTAATTATTTAGTTTGTATGATGATAACATAATGACGCAAGATGATAACATTGAACTTTAATCCTGCGTCGGATGTTTTATGAATTTATTTTTTCCAAGCGTAAATATGTTGTCTGTATGGTTCATGGCAAATAGTTTTATCTAGCAAATATAATGTATAAAAATGCAAAAGTCAAGGATATTATGTGTTTTTTTTTGGCACAATTATTGACGAGCGCACAAACGTAATTTTAATATATATAATAATGGACAACCACTTGAATCACGATTTATTTCTGACAGATATAGTAGAGACTGACACTGAATATATTCCACTTCTTACTCCGGAAGACGAGAAACGTATCAACGAGGAGGAAATACCGGAAGAAGTGCCAATCATGACACTGCGTAACGCTGTCCTTTTCCCAGGAGTGGTGATTCCTATCACAGTGGGACGAGATAAATCAATAAGATTGATTAAAGAAGCCTATAAACGCCAGCAGGCTATAGGTGTGGTGGCTCAAAAAGATGCTATTGTTGAAGACCCAAACCAAAATGACCTTCATGAAATAGGTACAATTGCAATGGTGATGAAAACGTTGCAAATGCCTGACGGAAATACCACCGTCATTATTCAAGGCAAACGCCGCTTCAAACTTCAGGAAATAACACAGACTGAACCTTATTTAAAAGGTAAAGTCTCTCCTTACGGAGACGGTCTCGTGATCCCTCGCGACCGTCAGTTCAAAGCGTTGATACAGTCGATAAAAGACTTGGCAATGCAGATAACCCAAAAATCAGCTAACCTTCCATTCGAGGCTTCTTTCGCTCTCAAAAACATCGACAGCCCTTGGTTCATGGTGAACTTTATCGCTAGCAACCTCGTTCAGTCGATGCAGGACAAACAAAGATTGCTCGAAATAAACGATATAACAACATTCGCAACTGAATTGTTGGCAATCTTGACCAATGAGGTGCAGATGCTTGAGCTTAAACATCAGATTCAAAGCAAGGTCAAGATGGATATGGATAAGCAGCAGCGCGAATATCTTCTTAACCAACAGCTTCGTACTATCCAGGAAGAACTCGGCGGAACTCCTAACGAGATTGATATAAAAGTGCTTAAAGAAAAAGCAGCCAAGAAGAAATGGCCTGCTGAAGTCAAAGAGACATTTGAAAAAGAATTGCAGAAGCTTCAGCGCATGAATCCTCAGGTGGCTGAGTATGGAATACAGCATAACTACCTTGAATATATCGTAGAGCTACCTTGGAATGAATTTACCAAAGATAACTTCGACCTGAAACATGCACAGAAAGTCCTTGATAAAGACCACTTCGGACTTGAAAAGATTAAAGACCGCATTATTGAATATCTCGCGGTATTGAAACTTAAGAACGACATGAAATCTCCTATCTTGTGCCTCGTCGGCCCTCCTGGTGTAGGTAAGACTTCATTAGGAAAATCTGTCGCTAAGGCTCTGGGACGTAAGTATATAAGAATGTCGCTCGGTGGTGTCCGTGACGAATCAGAGTTACGCGGACATCGTAAGACATACATCGGCGCTATGCCAGGTCGTATCATTCAGAACTTAAGAAAAGCGAAGTCGTCGAATCCTGTCTTCATCCTTGATGAGATTGACAAGGTAAGCGGTAACAACGTCAATGGCGATCCACAAGCAGCTTTGCTTGAAATCCTTGACCCAGAACAAAATATGGCGTTCTCAGATAACTTCCTCGAGATGGATTATGACTTGTCGAAAGTCTTGTTCATCGCGACAGCGAATAACCTCTCTACCATTCATCCAGCCTTGCGCGACAGAATGGAAATCATCGACTTGAACGGTTATCTCCGCGAAGAGAAATATGAGATTGCAAAACGTCACCTCATACCAAAACAACTCAAGGAACACGGTCTCACTTCAAAAGACGTGACATTCCCTAAAGAAATGGTGATGAAGGTTATAGATGACTATACAAGAGAGGCAGGCGTACGTAACCTTGAACGTCAGATTGCAAGCGTGATACGCCGCAAGGCCAAGAACATCGTCATGGGCGATGAATACGAAAAGAAAGTGAGTGAAAAGGATTTGAAAGACACACTCGGCGTTGGCATGTTCCACGATGGCGATGAGGTGAAACATTCTGTTCCAGGTGTCGCTATAGGACTCGCTTGGACGCCAGTAGGAGGGGAGATACTCTCTATTGAAGTCAGCCTCAGCCGCGGCCACGGAATGCTGCACCTCACAGGCAACCTCGGCGAGGTGATGAAAGAATCTGCAACGATAGCTTACGAGTATATCAAATCGCATTCTTCTCAGCTGGAAATAGACCCAGCAGTGTTTGAAGAATGGAACGTTCATATCCACGTGCCAGAAGGCGCTACACCTAAAGACGGTCCTTCAGCAGGCATCACGATGCTGACAGCTCTGACATCAGCATTCACACAAAGAAAGGTGAAGGACAAGCTTGCCATGACAGGCGAGATAACATTGAGAGGCAGAGTGTTGCCAGTAGGCGGAATACAAGAGAAGATGCTTGCTGCAAAACGTAATGACGTCACTGATGTCATCTTGTCAGTCGAGAACAAACGTGACTTTGCCGAAATTAAAGAAGATTATGTAAAAGGACTCAATTTCCATTTCGTGACATCGATGATGGACGTGCTTAATCTAGCCCTCGAAAAAGAACAAGATGTCAACGATTTGGATTACAACCACTATCTCATGAATACTCATAAACGCGTTGCTGGTTTCTTGAGTCAGCAAGACTATAGGAGTGAGGAGTTAGGAATTAGGAATTAGGAGTGAGGAATTAGGAATTAGGAATTAGGAATTGCAGGGACGCGATGAATTGCTTTTTTTTATTTCTCGCAAAGACGCAAAGGAACGCGAAGTTTCGGAACAGATTGACTCTTTTTGAGACGCCACGGGTGTGACGTTTCTACGTTTAATATACAATGAAAGTTGGAAATTATTCCGGGAAATGATTTTTCTCGGAATTTTTTTTAAAAATAAACGAGTACATTGTGATTATTATTTATTTTTTATGTAATTTTGGCATTGGATTCCAAATTTGCATAAAATGAAGGTCGATTATATAAATAGAAAAATAGAAGAAATAATTGTAGAAGCGTCAGAATATTATTCTGTTATAACTTTAACTGGACCTCGTCAGTCAGGAAAAAGTACATTATTAAAGCATCTTTTCCCTAATTATAAAGAATATAGTATGAAGGATGTAAATGTCAGGGATTTTGCGTTGAATGATCCAGTTGCTTTTCTCCAGCAGACATCAGAAGGGATGTTTATTGACGAAATACAAAAAGCACCGGTTTTGATGGAATATATTCAGGGTATTGTTGACAAGAATCCTGATAGAAAGTTTTTGTTGACAGGCAGTTCTAATTTTGAAATGATGCGGGATTTATCGGAGTCTTTAGCTGGTAGGTCTGGAGTTTTTGAATTGATGCCGATGTCGCTGTTGGAAACCAAAGTTCAGCGTAGCAATTGTAATTTAACGCAACAACTTTTTGAAGGCCTTTATCCTGCAGTTATATCTAAAAAAAATAAAGCGGAGTTTTTCTATTCTTCGTATGTGAAAACATATTTGGAAAAAGATGTCCGTGATTTGTTGAATGTTCAGAATCAGATGCAGTTTATGCGGTTTATGAAATTATGTGCGGCGCGCATAGGTTCTGTCTTTAATGCATCTGAATTAGCTGCGGAAGTTGGTGTTGATGTGAAAACCATTACTCGTTGGTTGTCGGTTTTGCAAGCTTCATACATAGTTACGCTATTGCCTCCTTATTATGAAAATATTTCCAAACGATTGATAAAAAGTCCGAAATTGTATTTTAACGATACTGGTTTGGCATGTTATCTTTTGGATATAGAGTCGTCAAAACAATTGGAACGTGATAAAATGAGGGGTGCTTTGTTTGAGAATATGATAGTTATGGAGATTATAAAGCATCGTTATAACCAAGGAAAAGAAGGTGGTGTGTTTTTTTATCGTGATTCAAACCAAAATGAAGTAGATGTTTTATTGAAACAGGATGGTGAGATTACAGCGTTGGAAATTAAATCGTCAATGACTTATAACACCTTTTTTGAAAAGACGTTGAAGCAGATTTCTGAATGGATTAAAACGCCAATAGCCACAAAAGCAGTAGTGTATTCTGGAGATTTTGAGAATTATAATGCTGATATAAAATTGTTGAATTATGATAATCTCGATCAGATTCTTTAATAAAAATTAACAATTCTGGGAAATGATTTTCTCGGAATTTTTTTTATCATCTCATTGAACTCTGAGCCATTGAACCATTGAGCTAAGAGCTAAGAACTATTGGACGCAAAAAAAATTCAATAGCCTTAGCTTAAAGTTCAAAGGTTACAAAAAAAAATCTTAACTTTGCTGCTGATAATAAGCCTTAATGTCAAGCATTGTTTTAAATATAAAAGAAGAAGTTCTAAGCAAGCGTTGCTTCTGTAACGTATTGACAAACAGTGTTATTACCCCCCCCGTTGCCAGATAAGTATAAGTCTGGAATTAAATTCACAAAATTCATATTTAACAAATTTTCACAAAGTGTGCCATTCATGCTTTGTGATATTGTATTGCATTAATGAAATAACAAAAAAATCAATAAAAAAATTAACAAAGATGAAAACAAAAGTAAAAGTATTGATCTTCATTCTGTGTTTTCTGCCTTTTATTTCTAATGAACTATGGGCTCAGAATACACACAACGACGCTTATTTCCAAGACGAGAGCAGTCATGAGCTTCGTTCTCCAGAAGATGGTGTGGGCCTCGGCTTTGACGAGCTTGCACCAACAGGAGGCTACGGCTTCACCTTCGGGCTGTTTGATGAAAGCATAGGCAACGGCTTCGAGTTCGACAACTTCGGCAATGAGCTTAACTACAACAGCCTTGAATTTGGCAACTTTGATATGGCTGCCGATGATGTTCCGTTGAGCGGCGGACATCTTCTGCTGTTAGGCTTCGCCTTGGTTTTTTTAAGACTACAAGTCAACAAGACAACAAGACAACGAGAGTGTTTAATAATAGCCTGAAAGGCTAACACAGATATAACGTATGGCATCGCCTTACGGACTTGACGAGGAATTCAAAAGACTACAATCAAATCTGAGTAATCTGCGAAATCTGTGGTTACGATTAGGAGTTAAATTAACAATTAGAGAAAATTAAATAAATTAAATATTAAAAAAATAGAACTATGAAAAAGACATTCACAATCTTATTTGCATTGATGGTTTTATGTTTTACCCAATGCAAGCCTACGCCAGAGGGCGGAGATGCAAACGGCAGCAAAGTTAAGGTTAGCTGCGTTATACCGATTAACGACGGCGGTAAGTCTGACTTTACAAATCTTATGGAAGACGGCAGGGTTAACTGGAGCGACGGCCTTGAACGTGTCTATGTTGCGATACCAGGCGCAACGCCAAAGATTATAGAATTAGTAAGCCAGTCAGATGGCAACCATCCAAAACTCGAATTCGAGGGCGAGGCGGCAGAAGGTCTTATCACCGACGGCGCAGAGTACGAGGTATGGTATTTCGGACATTCCAAACAGCTGTCAGTTCCATATTACAGCCTTGAGGACGAAAACAAGATTACCGGCAGCATAGCAGAGCAGAGCGGCCGTTTGGAAGACTTGGGCTTGTGCCACATTGCCAAGACAACAGTCACTGCGGAGGCCGTAGAAGGCGAGGTGGTACTCAATCTCAATGGCATCTTGAGACATCAGGTGGCGATAGCGTTGCTTGACTTGGAAAACGTTGAAGAATTGTACGGCGACGCCATTATAGGCACGGAATACACATTGGCATACAACGGCGAGAAATTTGAATTGAACGTTACAGAAGATAACAATGCCAAGATAGAAGTAGAAAGCGGTGTTGGCATTTCCTACGTTGCATTATTTCCAAACAGCAATAAAGAGGCTAAGATAAAACACAAGCAAGGCGACAAGACCTACGCCTATTCGTTCTACAATGGCGTTAAGGCAAACAAGATATATTTCAGGATGAACAGCGACGGCGTTACAGCAGAGGCATTGACATGGGAAGAGATAGAAGAGGAAGAGCCAGAGCAACCTTCAGAGCCAGACCAGCCAGGAGATAATAACGACCACGAATATGTTGATTTAGGCTTGAGCGTTAAATGGGCTACCTGCAACGTTGGTGCAACCTCACCAGAAGAATATGGCGATTACTTTGCATGGGGCGAGACAGTACCTGCGCCAGACAATAACTACAATTCTTCTAATTGTTCTACATACGAACTAACTTACTCCCAGTTACAATCTCAAGGGTATATAGATGGTAACGGCAATCTTACAGCACAATACGACGCAGCGACAGCCAACTGGGGCGGCGACTGGAGAATGCCTACATACGATGAGCTGAACGAACTGAGAACCCAATGCACCTGGACCTGGACTACGCAGAACGGCGTTAACGGATATAATGTTAAAGGACCAAATGACAATAGCATCTTCCTTCCTGCTGCTGGTTATCTGGACGGTTCATCGCTCTTCAACGCTGGAAGCAGCGGTTACTGTTGGAGTTCTACGCCTCACGAAAGCAATAGCGACTACGCGTACTACCTCCGCTTCCTTAGTGGCTTTCGCAACATGAGCAGCTACTACCGTTACTACGGTTATAGTGTGCGTCCTGTTTGTGGAGGAGGCTCTTCAACTCCATCTGATGAGACCATTACCGTTAACGGCGTTAGCTTTAATATGAAAGCTGTTGTAGGCGGCACTTTCTCAATGGGTGCCACCTCAGAACAAGGCAGCGATGTTAGTGCTAATGAATCTCCAGTGCATAGCGTTACCTTAAGCAGCTACAGTATAGGCGAGACAGAGGTGACACAGGAACTTTGGGAAGCTGTTATGGGCAGCAACCCAAGTTACTTTAGCGGTTATCCTCAAAGACCAGTAGAATATGTTTCATGGAACGACTGCCAGACTTTTATAACAAAGCTGAACCAGCTCACAGGCAAGAACTTCAGATTGCCTACAGAAGCCGAATGGGAATATGCAGCGAGAGGCGGCAATAAGTCTCAGGGCTATAAATATAGCGGCAGCAACACCATAGGCGATGTCGCATGGTACACAAGTAACAGCAGTTCAAGGACACATGACGTAAAGACTAAAGCAGCTAACGAACTAGGTATCTATGACATGAGCGGCAATGTATGGGAATGGTGCCAGGACTGGTATGACAGTAGTTATTATAGCTGCAGTCCAGAAAACAATCCTACAGGACCATCATCGGGCTCTTACCGCGTGTTTCGTGGCGGCAGCTGGGGCAGCGGCGCGAGGGGCTGCCGTGTGTCGTATCGTAACAGCATCAACCCCGTTCATCAACTACGACTTTTTGGGGCTGCGCCTCTGCCTTTCACAGGATTAACACAAAAATCCGGAAATGTCCTAAGCTGGAAAAAGAGCAAAAACATTAAGACGTGAAGAGAAGCGGAGTAGGCGAGAAGCAAACGACCGGAGGGAGTGCAAACGCCAAACGCAGCGAAACGAAACGGAGTGATGTTTTTGCGTGAAAATTTAAAAACCAAAGAATGTCGTATAGATGTTCTTTGGTTTTTGTAAAAAATATAATATGCAAATAAAATTATTTACAATACCATGCTCAGAATCAAATGAATTGAATGAAGAAATGAATAGATTTCTGAGAGGGAATAAAATTGTCAATATAGAAAAACAATTTTATGTTTTGAATAGTGATGCTTATTGGTCGTTCTGTGTTGCATATCTTCCAAATCAAAACATGCCAATTCAAGAGAGAAAAGAAAAAGTGGATTATAAAGAAATTCTTGATGAAAATAGTTTTGCAAGATTTACACAATTACGTTCAATAAGAAAGGTCTTGGCTGAAAAAGATGCCATACCTGCGTATGCAGTTTTTACCGATGCTGAATTGTCGTTGATATCTCAATTGGATGAGGTGAATGAAAATAATGTAAGGAAAATACAAGGCATTGGAGAAAAGAGAATGGAGAAATACGGTAATATCATTTGCGAGATGTTTAATAATGTTGATAATAAGTGAAACGTGTAGGTTTTCTTATAGAAAAGATAGCTGAAAAAGATAATCTGTTGCTAGCGTTCTATAAAGCTAAGCGCGGAAAACAATACAAAAAAGAGGTTATATCTTTTGTAGATAATTTAGACTATAATATCGATAAGTTACAGAAAGAAATAATAGAAGGTAAAGTTTCTGTAGGTAAATATCATAGTTTTGTTATTGCAGATCCCAAAGTGAGAAATATTTATGCTGCTTCATTTGATGAACGTGTGTTGCATCATGCCATAATGAACGTATGCCATCAGTATTTTGAGAAAACTTTAATTTATGATACGTACGCCACAAGGATTGGTAAAGGTGTATATAAAGCTTTGGGTAAAGCTATTTGGGCATCGAAGAAATATAAGTATGTGGCTAAATTAGATTTTAGAAAATATTTTGATACGATAGACCATAACGTATTGAAAGAAAAATTGCTCAGGATATTCAAAGATAAATGTCTTCTTGATATTTTCTCACAAATAATAGATACTTATTCTGTGAATGAAGATAAAGGAATACCTATTGGCAATTTGACAAGCCAATATTTTGCGAATTATTATTTGTCGTCTTTAGACCATTATGTGAAAGAAGAATTGCAAATGCCGATTTATATAAGGTATATGGATGATATTCTTATTTTCGATAATGATAAGGAAAAATTGAAAAGAAGTGTTTGCTTGATAAATAAGTATTCAGCGAAACGGTTAAAACTGACACTAAAGACGCCAATCATTAAACAAACCAGAGAAATGATTTCATTTCTTGGTTATAAAATAGGATGTAATATTGTTTTGTTAAATTCCCGTAGCAGAAATCGTTTTTGTAAGAAAATGTTGAGATATGATAAATTGTTGTTGAATGATATATGGAGCGAAAAAGAATATCAGTTGCATATTTTGCCGTTGATGTCTTTCGTTAATTATGCATACACAAAGAAAATGCGTAGAAGAATATTGGAAAGGATAAAATCGTAAGAAAGGCTCTAACCGCGTGAATCGTGGCGGCAGCTGGAACAACAACGCAAGGAACTGCCGTGTGTCGAATCGTAACAACAACAACCCTGACAACAACAACAACAATTTGGGGCTGCGCCTCTGCCTTTCACAGCTTAGGATATGATGGATTTCATGTGTTAAACAGATTTTATCCTGTTTTTGTAAAAAAACGAAGAGAGCAGATTCATCTGTCATTAAAAAAGCATTAGTAGATTGTCGGAGACAAATCGAAAGTGCTTTTTTTTCTTGTAGAGGACTTGATGAACCCAAAGAAAAAAACTTTAGTCTTTAGTCATTTGTCTTTATTCCCTCTCAACCCTCTAAAAAAATCTTTAGTCTTTTGTCTTTTGCCTTTTGTCTCTAATCCCTCTAGTAAAAAAAATCTTTAGTCTTTTGTCTTTTGCCTTTAGACTTTTTTTATCTTTGCCGTCGCATAAGGAGCTCTTACGAACCAGGCGTTACGAAGAGTGAAAAGGGAATCCGGTGCAAATCCGGAACAATTCCAGTTGCTGTAAGTCCCACTCCTAAATGAGTTCGTTTGTCGCACTCTTTGCCACTGATAAAGTATCGGGAAGGCGCGACAGATGGGATAAGTCAGAAGACCTGCCTTGTGATTTGATGGATTTCCACTTGCTGGAATACGGGTCGAAATCAACTTAAATTTATTACGTTTTTATTGTAAGTCTAAAAGACAACATGACTACAAGACAACAAGTGCTTTCGGGAACTTGTGGTGTTTAAAGTGCTGTGGTTAGAAACTGAATATGTTGAATTGATGAAGACTCGGTGTCTTAGTGTCTCAGTGACTTGGTGACTTTGTAAATGTAATTATCTAAGTGATTTCTGACATGTAACTAATTGATGTATGAATGAAAAAAGATAATAACATTTTATAAACTAACAAATTATAAACTAACAAAATTAAAGTCATGAAGAAGTTATTTACTCTTTTGGTGGTGGCATTGGTATGTGTATCAATGACCAATTGTAACAGAAAAATTAAAGATCAACTCGAAGATTTGGACAATCGCGTGACAGCTCTTGAAGATGCCGTGAAGAAAACCAACCAAGACATCTCAGCTTTGCAGTCGATCGTGAATGCTTTGCAGAATAATCTTTATGTAACTAATGTGATCACTACATCAGACGGTTACACAATTCAGTTTTCTGATGGTACTAGTGCTGTCATTTCTAATGGTCATGATGGCGTAAATGCTCCTGTTATTTCAGTGAGACAAGATGTTGACGGTTGTTATTATTGGACTCTCGATGGCGAATGGCTTATCGTTGACGGCAACAAGGTTCGCGCAACAGGTAAGGATGGAATTGACGGAACTAATGGCACTAACGGTATTGATGGCGTTGATGGAATTGACGGTGTGTCTCCTCAAGTACGTATCAATGAAGATACTAAAGAATGGGAAATATCTGTTGACGGCGGAATTACTTGGGTTCCAACTGGCGTAATTGCTGAAGGTCAAGACGGTACCAATGGAACCAACGGAACAAATGGAACCAATGGTACAACTCCTCAAATCTCTATCAAGAAAGACGTTGACGGTAACTATTACTGGACTCTCGACGGAGAATGGATTATTGTAGATGGTGCAAAGGTGCGTGCTAATGGTTTTGACGGCGGCAGTGGTTCTAACGGCATCGCTCCTCAAATCCGCATCAATCTTGAGACATACGAATGGGAAGTGTCAACCGACGGTGGTCTGACTTGGACATCTACAGGCGTTAAGGCTCAAGGTGCTGACGGCGACTCTTTCTTCCAAAATGTCGATGCTTCAAACCCAGATTACGTCATTGTAACTATGGCTGACGGCAGTGTGATTCTCCTCGCTCGTTACGGTGGTTCTGCTCCAATGTTCGTCATTGTAAACGCTCCTGAACTCGTACAGCTCGAATATGGCACAAGCGTGTCGTACGATGTTGAGGCAGAGAATATCGTTGAATATCTTATCAACGTTCCTCTAGGATGGAAGGCTGAATATGAAAATGACGCTCTTACTATCACAGCTCCTGCTAAAGATATGTGTCACTACGATAAAGAAGGCAAGATTGCTATCACCGTTATCTCTGAAGCTGGCATGACTTCTATCGTGAAGATAAATGTATTCGCTGGAGAATGGATTCAGGAAATTGAAATAAGAACATTGACATTTGAAGACGCTGACGCTAAATTCTCTCCTTACGAATTGAGTTATTGCGGCGCATATATCAGCACATGGAGCGACCTCATCGCTCAAGACCAATATATGGATAATCTCATCTACGACATGAGCGGCAGCGAACCTTACTACTGGTACGATGAAAACAATACAGAACTTTTCCACGCTTTCCCATATAACTATTATTCTTATGCTTACTGGGGAGGCGGTCAGGCAGTTTCAAACTACGCTAATTTAGATTATGAAACATACGGTGATTTCAATAACCAGCTTACAGTAATAGGTGAAGAAGGCGCTGGCGGTCATGGTGGCTCATCTAACTTCTGCATGCACTTCGGTTATGCTGACGACTCAGGCTATAACGGTACAGAAGAGCTTCCTTCATTTATGTTTGGCGACGGTCAAGAAAGAGTCATCGACCATATCTATATCAATAACTCTACATACGCCTTGAACTGCTATATTAATGGTAACGGTTTGACAGAACCAGTCGGTGCTAACGACAAGGCATGGATAATCGCTAAAGGCTTTAATGAAAACGACGAACAAGTTTCAGAATCAATATTCTATCTCGTTGACGGTCCAGACAACATCGTTACAGAATGGACAAAATGGGATTTGACATCACTCGGAAAAGTATGGAGAGTTGAGTTTAACATGGCTGGTACTAACGACAACGGTTACGGTTTCTCACAACCTGCTTACTTTGCTTACGACGACGTAGCTGTACAATTTGAAGGTGAAACAGTCTTTAGATAATCCGTGATGAGAAAAGGTTTAGTTAAAATATGGTTACTCATTCTTGTTGTTATTCTTTCGGCTTGTAACATTGACGAGGAGTTTTTTGCTCCAGAGATTATACTCGATAGCGAAACAGGCATTTACACCGTAAAATACGGTCGTGAGATAGTCATAGCACCAAATTACAAGAACGCTGAGAATGCAACGTATTGTTGGACAATGGATGGTGAAGTACTCGCTACTTCACCAACATTGTCTTTTTTACATGAAGAAGTGGGTGAATATTATATCACGATAAAAGTCACTACAGAACACGGCTCCGACGAAGAAGAGATTCGTGTAGATGTGGTTGAACTGGAGATACCGACGGTAAGCATCGCAGGTAATAAGAAGATGACGGTCACCGTCGGTGCAGAAGTGATACTTAACGCTGCTGTACGTGAGACGTCGCTTCCAACGAAATTCAAGTGGACTGTCAATGACGTAATCGTCGGCAATGACCTTAATTATGTTTTTATTGCTAAAGAAACCGGTAATTATATAGTAAAAGCTCTTGCAACTAACGACGATGGTTCTCATAGCGATATGGTTGAAATAGACGTCCTTAATCCTGAAGACATTCCTTTCACATGGGATTTTGAAAAGTATTCTTATCATACTGTTGAAGGAAGAAGACTGCTCATCAAACCTCTTGACAATGGTTTTGAACATAATGTGAAATACACATGGAATGTCGTTGAAGATGAATCTATGACAGGCGATGGTTCTGAATTTGTCTTCATCGCTGATAACTCTGGCGTGTATAATATCACCGCAGTCGCTACATCGATGACAGGCGAAGATGAGATAAGCATCACTCGTAACTTTGTGGTTACGGTATATGATGAAAAGGAATTTTATCGTCCTAAAAATGGAGCATCGCAAGCAAGTTGGAACAGAGTGTTTGAATATACGCCGGCGCCGGGACAGTTCATCAACGAGCTGAAGACAGGAGGTTTCGATGGTTCTCAGATAAATCCAGAAGCAGCTATAGAATACGCTGCAGAACGTCTCGAAAATGAGAACTGGGTCTCACTGGGAGGATTCGGAGGATATATAGTCGTTGGTTTCGACCATAGCATAGACAAGTCTCGTTCTTACGACTTGGGTGTCGTCGGTAATGCCTTCGACGGTTCTTCGGAACCTGGTGTGGTTTGGGTCATGCAGGATGAAAACGGCAACGGATTCCCTGACGATACATGGTATGAACTGGCAGGTTCTGAACATGGTAAGTTTGAGACTTACAGAGATTACGCCGTGACATATTATCGTCCTACAGGAACAGGAATGCCAGTTCAATGGACCGACAATTACGGCGGTAGCGGTGAAGTGGATTACCTTGCTCAATACCACAATCAGGATTATTATTATCCTCTATGGATAGGAGCTGATTCATACACCTTGAAAGGAACACGCCTCGAAGCTCGTAACTACGACCAGTCTGGAAACGGAACTTACTGGATTAACGCTCATTACGACTGGGGTTATGTCGATAACTTCAGTCCGTCGGATTTTAATTCATCAGATAAGGCTAACCTTTTCAGAATCTCCAATGCCGTAGATTATGAAGGCAATCCGGTGAATTTGTCTCATATAGATTTCGTTAAGGTTCAATGTGCAGTCAATGCCAAGAGCGGTTGGTTGGGAGAATTATCAACCGAAGTCTGCGGATTTTATGATTGTTCTTTAAAACGATGAATTATGATTAAAAGTCTAAAGTTAAAAGTCGAAAGACTAAAGTCATTATCCAAAATACTTTTGCCTTTAGTCTTTTGCCTTTTGTCATTACTCTCATGCATGGAATGGGACTACGGTCTTGAAGAGGAATTCAATACTTCGACTTCTGGCGATGGTCTGTTCATCTGTAATGAAGGTAACTTCCAATATGGCAATGCTACTTTGTCTTATTATAATCCAGAGACGAAAGTGGTGGAGAATGAGGTGTTCTATCGTGCCAATGCGATGAAACTCGGCGATGTGGCGCAGTCGATGATAATACGTGACGGCATCGGTTGGGTTGTGGTGAATAACTCACATGTGGTGTTCGCTATCGACATAAACACTTTCAAGGAGGTCGGCCGTATCACTAATTTCACTTCTCCACGTTACATGCATTTCATCTCTGACGAGAAGGCGTACGTTACGCAGATTTGGGATAACCGTATCTTCATCGTAAATCCTAAGCGTTATGAAATTACAGGATATATCGACATTCCTGATATGACTATGGAGAGTGGCTCGACGGAGCAGATGGTTCAGTATGGAAAATATGTCTATGTCAACTGCTGGTCATACCAGAACCGTATCTTGAAAATAGATACTGAGACTGATGAAGTGGTCGATGAACTCGTAGTCGGAATCCAGCCGACATCTCTGGTGATGGACTGTAACAATAAGTTATGGACTGTGACCGACGGCGGTTATGAAGGCTCGCCATACGGTCACGAAGCGCCATCGTTATATCGCATCGATGCCGAGACATTCACTATTGAGAAACAGTTTGAGTTTAAGTTCGGGGATGCGCCTTCTGAGGTGCAACTCAACGGAACGAAAGATAAAATCTATTGGATTAACGATGACATCTGGGAGATGGATGTCACCGCCGATCGCGTGCCTGTACGTCCGTTTCTGCCTTATGACGGAACGATATATTACGGACTGACGGTGTGTCCTCGCACTGGCGACGTCTATATAGCAGACGCCATCGACTATGTACAGCAGGGAATGGTATATCGTTATTCTAAAGACAGAATGCTGCTCGACGAGTTTTATGTCGGTATCATACCAGGTGCTTTTTGTTGGAAATGATTATGATTAAAATGAAGAAGTTACATATTATATTATTGCTTGCACTGATGCCTTTTGTCGCAGTTTCACAAGAGGATGACATAAAATGGTATCTCAGTCTTCCGGAAATACCTATCTATGCTGAGCGACCAATTAAGGAAATCGGCGTTCAACAGACCAAGTTCGACTCGATAGTCCTGTGTGAGAATATCGCTCTTTCTGTCGCTGACGTTCTTACTTTCAACTCTTCAATATTTGTGAAGAATTACGGACGTGCGACATTATCTACTGTAGCGTTCCGTGGCACTTCGGCGTCTCATACTCAGGTGTCGTGGAACGGCATGAAGATCAACAGTCCGATGCTTGGCATGACCGACTTTTCAATGATTCCGTCTTATTTTATTGACGATGCAGTCTTGCTGCACGGAACGTCATCTGTGAATGAGACAGGCGGCGGTCTCGGAGGTTCAGTACGACTTTCAACAAAACCAGCAAAAAACGATGGACTGGGATTGCAGTACATACAAGGCATAGGCTCTTTCAAGACCTTCGATGAGTTTTTGAGGTTGACGTACGGCAACGATCATTGGCAGACTTCAACGCGCGTCGTTTATTCCTCATCACCCAATGATTTTGAATATCGCAATCACGACAAGAAGGAGAATATCTATGACGAAGATATGAATATCATCGGTCAATATTATCCTATAGAAAGAAATCGCAGCGGTGCGTTCAAGGATTTTCATTTCTTGCAAGAAGCATATTATGACACCAAGAAAGGCGACAGATTTGGTTTCAATGCCTGGTATATCAATTCAAACCGTGAACTGGCGATGCTCACTGTAGATTACGGCGATGAGACGGAGTTCGAGAACCGACAGAAAGAAAATACTTTCCGTTCTGTCATGTCGTGGGATCATCTTAAAGAAAACTGGAAGATGGGAGCGAAGGCAGGTTATATTCATACCAAGATGAATTACGACTACAAACGCGACTTAGGCAATGGTGTCATGGCGCACATGATACAGTCGCGGAGCAAGATAAATACGTTCTACGGAAATATTGAAGGTGAATATTATATAGGTAAGAAATGGCTGTTCACTGCCAGCGTGAATGCACATCAGCATTTTGTTGAGAGTCGCGATAAGAGCATCATACAGCAAGATGGAAATCAGGCGACGGTAGGTTATCGCAAAGGACGCGTCGAGCTGACCAATTCCGTTTCTGCAAAGTGGCGACCTATAGACCGTCTCGGCATGTCTGTCGTGGTGCGCGAAGAACTCGTAGGCACTGAATGGTCGCCTGTCATACCAGCCTTTTTCATCGACGGCGTGATATCGAAGAGAGGCGATGTGGTGGCAAAGGCGTCAGTATCTCGTAACTATCGTTTCCCGACGCTCAACGACTTGTATTTCATGCCAGGAGGCAATCCCGACTTGAAGAAGGAGAGCGGCTGGACCTACGACGCAGGTTTTTCTTTTGCAGTAGGGAAGGAGGGACTATATTCGCTGAGCGGCTCCGCCAACTGGTTCGAGTCGTATATCCATGACTGGATTATCTGGTTGCCTACGACAAAAGGATTCTTCTCGCCTGACAATATCAAAGACGTTCACGCTTACGGCATTGAGTTGAAAGGTGATCTTGATGTCGCCTTGTCGAAGGACTGGAATCTGAGTCTCGATGGAACCTTGTCGTGGACGCCGTCTATCAACGAGGGCGAACCTCGTTCTCCAGCTGATCAGTCAGTCGGAAAACAGCTGCCATACGTGCCAGAAGTGTCGTCATCGGTAACAGGACGTCTGTCGTGGAAGACATGGTCGTTCTTATATAAATGGTGCTATTACTCAGAAAGATTCACTATGTCATCCAACGACGTCACACTCACAGGCAAACTGCCAGAATATTTTATGAGCAATATTGCGTTAGAGAAAACCATGTCATATAAATGGGCTGACATCTCTATCAAAGGAGCTGTCAACAACCTCTTCAACGAAGAATATCTATCTGTATTGTCGCGTCCTATGCCCGGAATAAATTTCGAGGTGTTCTTGGGAATAACGCCGAAATTTAGGAACTGAGGAATTGGGGAATTGAGGAATTGAGGAACTGAGGAACTGAGGAATTGAGGAATTGAGGATTTGAGGAACTGAGGAATTGAGGAATTGAGGAACTGAGGAATTGAGGAACTGAGGAATTGAGGAATTGAGGAACTGAGGAACTGAGGAACTGAGGAACTGAGGAACTGAGGAATTGATGAACTGAGGAATTGGGGAATTGAGGAATTTTAAAATCAGCTCCGAAGGAGCGAGACAGATATAGCGGTGGGCAACGCCCACTGTAAAGTGAGACAGATATAGCGCTGGGCAACGCCCACTGTAAAGCGAGACAGATATAGCGGTGGGCAACGCCCACTGTAACATGAATGGAAAATTATCCTGGATGTTTTTGCGAAAAACCTCTGGGATTTTTTATTATCCATATCTAAATCCATAAGGCGATGCCTTATCTATATTTGTTTCGCCCTTTCAGGGCTTTTTTTAGAACTCTAGAACTTTAAAATTCTAGAATTTTAGAGTTCTTTAATTCTAGAGTTCTCCCAATGCGTTAGGGATTGAAGCGGCATCCTTTGCGGAGCGTAGTGAAACGAAGCGGAGCAAAGATATAGCGGAAAGCCCGACGGCGATAGCCGTAACGCCCAAAGAAAGACAAATGGACAACAGACAGAGACTCCAAGTCGCCGAGACACCAAGACACCAAGTTCAAAGTTTTGCGTTCTTAGTTAAAAAAAACTTTCGCCATTAGTCTTTTGTCATTAGTCTTTTTCGTATTTTTGTAAAATCAACAATCACTATAATTAACTATAATATCTAGAAATATGAAATCAGACATTGAAATAGCAAGAGAGACATCTCTTAAAAGAATAGAGGACATCGCCAGCAGCATCGGCGTTCCTACAGATGAGATAAATAACTACGGTAAATACATTGCCAAACTTCCTCTTTCTCTTATTGATGAGGAGAAGATAAAGAAAAGCAACCTTATCCTCGTCACTGCCATCACACCGACAAAGGCTGGTATCGGCAAGACGACAGTCTCCATCGGCCTCTCGTTGGGACTTAACAGAATAGGAAAGAAAGCAGTCGTCGCATTGCGTGAACCATCTCTCGGTCCATGTTTCGGCATGAAAGGCGGCGCTGCCGGCGGCGGTTACTCACAGGTGCTGCCAATGGAAAACATCAACCTTCACTTCACTGGCGACTTCCACGCAATAACATCAGCGCACAATATGATTACAGCGCTGCTCGACAACTACATATATCATAACAGAAAGACTGGTCTCGCACTCAAGGAAGTTAAGTGGAAACGTGTACTCGACGTCAACGACAGAAGTCTCCGCAACGTCATCACCGGTCTCGGCGGCTCTGCCAACGGTCTCCCTACAGAAAGCGGATTCGACATCACTCCGGCATCAGAGATTATGGCGATACTCTGTCTCTCAAAAGACCTCGACGACCTCAAACGCCGCGTGGGTAACATACTTTTAGGTTATACCTTCGACGACCAGCCTCTGACAGTCAACGACCTCGGCATCGCCGGCGCTATCACAGTGCTCCTGAAAGATGCGATACAGCCTAACCTCGTGCAGACAACAGAAAACACCGCTGCCTTGGTCCATGGCGGTCCTTTCGCTAACATCGCGCACGGATGTAACTCTATCATCGCTACTAAAATGGCGCTCAGCTACGGCGACTATGTGATAACGGAAGCTGGTTTCGGCGCTGACCTCGGCGCAGAGAAATTCTTCGACATCAAATGCCGTAAGGCTGGCCTCTCTCCAAAACTTACTGTCATCGTAGCAACGGCGCAGAGTCTGAAACTCCACGGCGGCGTCCCTGAAGATAAAATCAAAGAACAAAATATCGAAGGATTGAAGAACGGCCTCCAAAACCTTGACAAACACATAGAGAACATAAAACGCTTCGGACAAAATGTCATAGTCACATTCAACAGATTCGCTAGCGATACCGACGAAGAGATCGCTTTGGTCGCTGAGCACTGCCGCGAAATGGGAGTGGGATTCTGCATGAACAACGTCTTCGCCGACGGCGGCAAAGGTGGCGAAGAACTCGCAAGACTCGTCGTCGAGACAATAGAAAAAGCACCTTCAGAACCTCTTAAGTTCATCTACGAAAACGAGGACTCGGTACGCACCAAGATCGATAAAGTGGCTAAGCAAATATACGGCGCAAAAGACATCGCTTATTCAATTATTGCTCTCAAGAAAATCAAACAGATAGAGTCGTTGGGCATCTCGCATTATCCAATATGCATCGCAAAGACACAGTATTCATTCTCTGCAGATCCAAAAGCATACGGCGTTGCTAAGAACTTCGACCTCAACGTCCGCGACATAATCATCAACAACGGCGCAGAGATGATCGTGGTCATCATGGGCGACATCATGCGTATGCCAGGATTGCCTAAAGACCCTCAAGCTCGTAATATTGACATCGTCAATGGTAATATTGAAGGATTGAGTTAAAATTGAAAATTGAAAGTTGAAAATTTGTAGAGACGTATCACACGACATAAATAAAATAAAAAATATGTCGTTGATGCGTCTCTCTTTTTATGCATTATGAATTCAATGAATTCTTCTTCCTAAGAAACGCGATTAAAGCGTACGCCAATGGTGTTCCGAACAGCGCTTCGATGACTATTTTTATGATGTATTGCGATAATATCATCAGCAATATGTCGTGAGTGGTCAGCGTGCCGAGGAATGCTATAAGTACAAATGGCACAGTGTCAAAAATATAACCGATGATGGAACTTCCTATCGTGCGGAACCACAGATGCTTGCCGTTGGTTAGTTTCTTCATCTTATCCATGATCCAGGCGTTGGAAATCTCTCCAAGAAGAAATCCTATGAGAGAGGCGATGACAATGCGAGGCACATAACTGAAAATCGTGTTGTACGCGTTGGATGTGGTGTCGAGATATTCTGGCGAAGGAAGCCATACGCCAATCTGTGTGCATATCACGACAAACACGTTACACAGAAATGCAAGTATGATGGTTTTTCTTGCTACACGGTATCCCCAAATCTCTGTCAGAACGTCGCCTAACATATACGCTAATGGGAAGGTGATGGTGCCTGCGTCAAAATAAAATAATCCGAATACTCCAATGACTTTGACAGCCATTATGTTGGAGACGATGTAACATACAGTGAAAAACACTGCAATGATTGTAAAAGTGTCAATCTTGTTAGATCGGTTTTTTAAAGGGTTTTCCGAGACCTTGTTCATATTTTTTTTTAAGTTTAAAGTTTAAGGTTTATAGTAGTTTTGAAGTTTATAGTTTTAAGTTTTAAAGTTTATCGATCCACCTTAAACCTTAAACCTTAAGCCTTAAGCCTTAAACCTTAAACCAGTTTATTCAATTTTCAACTCCCCAAGTTTGGCCATACAAAATGAGAGTTGATAGATTCGCCTCCATCTACGATGATGCTTTGTCCGGTGCAGAATGTATTTGTCACTGTCAGGAAGTAAGCCCACTTAGCTATTTCCAGAGGTGTCGCCCATTTTTTTAGCGGCGTCTGTTGCATGATTTCGTCCCATAGCTTCGGGTCGTTGACGACGCAGTCGTTGAGAGGTGTCAGCACGCCTCCAGGGTCGAGGCTGTTGCATGTCGCGCCAAATGCTGCCACACGCAGAGCGACGTTCTTGGTATATGCGATGATGCCGCCTTTGCTGGCGCAGTATTCTGGAAATTCAGAGCCGGTGTGTCCGCTTGCAGAACCGATGTTCAGGATAGAACGTATGTGTTTTTGTATGCCATATTTCTCTGTTATCTTTATCAAAGCCTTGAGGTTGACGTCGATGTCGTTTTCATTCTGAGTGCCGGCATTGTTTATCAATATCTCAACATCGTCTATCTCTGGAAGATTTTCGTAATCACATATATCACATTGATGATGTGAATATCTGCTGTTGCTGATTGAAGGCTTTTGTCTGTCTATGCCTATAACGCGGTGTCCCATCTCGAGGAAATATTCGGCTATAGCTTTCCCGATGCCTTGAGATGTTCCTGTAATCAGCACTTTAATATCTTGGTTCATAATTATAGTCTTGAATGAAAACTTCATGCAAAGATATAAAATCTTAACATTCTAAACAGCAAATTTCTCCTTGCAGTGATTTTGGTACGTCGATGACACGTTGGTTACGGCTGCCGCGGAAATGTAATGAAAGGTCACGTTCTGATTCAACGAAACGTCCGTCAACGATGACATCGCATAACTCTACTAATTTACGACGAACCGGATGTTGCAGCAAGTCTTCGAAGTTATATCCAGTGTAGCACCAGATGTTTTTGTCGGTATTGTTTTTAATCATCAGTGCCAATTCGATGAAACCTTCAGGGTGTAGCATAGGGTCGCCGCCTGTGAATGTCACATTCATGTCGGCATCGACGATGTCTTTAAATAAATCTTCGACGCGTATTGGCTCGCCTCCTTTTTCATCCCACGACTGTGGGTTATGACAGCCTAGGCAATGGTTTTGGCACCCTGCACAATAGAGCGAGGTGCGAAGACCGATGCCGTCAACGGATGTTCCGTATTTGATATCTAAGATACGGATAGTATTATTTGTGGATAACTCTGTCATTCAGTTCTGCCAATTTAGCTTTGTTCCAGCGTTCTGTTGTTCCTACGAGATAACCTGTAATACGTTGCAATTTATCAATGTTATCGTTGCCACATCTTGGACATTTGTCTAACTCTTGTTGAGCGTCTTCATAACCGCACTTCATGCAGCGGTTGCGATTGTGGTTCACAGAGCAGTAGCCGATATTGTTTTTATCCATCAGATCGACGATGTCCATTATCGCTTGAGGGTTATGTGTTGCATCACCGTCTATTTCGATGTAGAAGATGTGTCCGCCTCTTGTCAAGTCGTGATATGGAGCTTCTATTTCAGCCTTATGCTTTGGAGAGCATTTATAATATACAGGAATATGATTAGAGTTTGTATAATATTCTTTATCGGTGACGCCTGGAATCTCTCCATATTTCTTACGGTCTATGCGAGTGAATTTTCCTGACAAGCCTTCAGCTGGTGTTGCCAATACGCTGAAGTTATGCTGGTAACGTTCAGAGAATTCGTTGACTCTGTCGCGCATATATGTGACAATACGTAAGCCGAGTTCTTGAGCTTCTTCGCTTTCTCCGTGATGTTTTCCTATCAATGCTATCAGGCATTCGGCGAGACCTATGAAGCCAATGCCGAGTGTTCCTTGGTTGATGACGCGTTCTATGGTGTCGTTAGGTTTAAGGCTTTCGCATCCCGACCAAAGAGCCGACATCAGCAATGGGAACTGTTTTGCGAGAGCGGTCTTCTGGAAGTTATATCTGTTGCAAAGTTGTTTAGCAGTGATTTCCAATAACTCGTCGAGTTTTGAGAAGAAGAGTTCAATACGACGTGATTTGTCATCTTCGCCCATACATTCTATTGCCAGTCGCACTATGTTTATTGTTGAGAATGACAAGTTGCCGCGTGCTATAGAAGTCTTTTCACCGAAGCGGTTTTCGAAAACGCGAGTTCTGCAACCCATGGTAGCGACTTCATATTGGTAGCGTTTAGGGTCGTTTTCGTTCCACTTTTCGTGTTGGTTGAATGTCGCGTCGAGGTTTACGAAGTTAGGGAAGAAGCGGCGAGCTGCAACTTTACATGCAAATTGATAGAGGTCGTAGTTTCTGTCGCTAGGGAGGTAACTGACGCCACGTTTCTTTTTCCATATCTGGATAGGGAAGATGGCTGTAGAACCTTTGCCGACGCCTTCGTATGTAGATTGCAGTAATTCTCTGATGATGCAGCGACCTTCAGCTGATGTGTCAGTGCCGTAGTTGATAGATGAGAAGACAACCTGGTTGCCGCCGCGTGAATGTATGGTGTTCATGTTATGGATGAACGCTTCCATCGACTGATGTACTCTGTTGATGGTGCGGTTTATGGCGTGTTGTCTTAATCTTTCGTCACCTTGTAGAAGGTCGAGATCTTGATACAGATAATCTTCAATTTCAATGTCGTATAAATGCTTCAGATCGAAGCCTGTGAGTTCTTCTATTGTCTTCACTTCTTCGATGAAACTGCGGCGTACGTATGGAGCAAGGTAAAAGTCGAAAGCAGGAATCGCCTGACCTCCGTGCATCTCGTTCTGTACGGTCTCCATTGAGATGCAAGCCATGAAAGACGCTGTCTCGATACGTTTTGTTGGGCGGCTCTCGCCATGTCCAGCCTCGAAACCGTTTTCAAGTATCTTGTCCAATGGATGTTGTATGCAAGTGAGAGATTTGGTAGGATAGTAGTCCTTGTCGTGAATGTGGAGGTAGTTGCCTCTCACAGCCCATAATGTCTCTTCTGCGAGAAGATAGTCGTCAACGAAAGGCTTTGTCGTCTCTGAAGCGAACTTCATCATCATGCCAGCAGGAGTGTCGGCATTCATGTTGGCGTTTTCGCGTGTTATGTCGTTAGATTTAGCCTCGACGATTTCCAAGAACATCTCACGTGTCTTTGCCTTACGCGCAATGCTTCTCTTGTCGCGATAGGCGATATAACTCTTGGCAACTTCCTTGCGAGGAGATGCCATGAGTTCCATTTCCACCATGTCTTGAATCTCTTCAACTGTTGATTGTTCTTTTCCGCGGAACTCTATGCGGTCAACGATTTTATATACGAGAACATCATCTTCGCCAGCATCTGTCGTAAGCATCGCTTTACGAATTGCAGCGGCGATTTTTTCTCTGTTAAAGCCAACAATACGGCCATCTCTTTTAACAACTGTATGTATCATAACTATATAATAATCTTGTGATAACGATACTCGCGGGGAAAGGATGAAATGCTGTGCTATACAGATTTTATCATGACACTCTATCACCCGAAAGCATCAAATAATATGTAAACAAAGGCAGGTCTTCTGACTTGTTTCGTCCGTGCGGCCTTCCCGCTAAATCAGCAGTGACCATCAAGAATGCACGGAGTGTCTAAGAAACTCACAGCTACGGGTATAGTCTCGGATTTACACCGAAGTTCCCTTTTCATTCCTAGTGAATTGTGCCACGTTGAAAACCTTCATTCGGGTAGCAAAATTATGAAAAAAATATCAACACCAAAAGCGAATTTATGAAAATATTTTCAACATGATTTTAACATTATAGTGGAGAGTTGAGAGCGTAGAGTTGAGAGTGTTTTAAGTGGAAATTTTATGCTGTAAAGTAGAGTAGAGGTTCAAAGTTCAATGGCTCAAAAAAAATAATTCCTCATTCCTAATTCCACATTCCTAATTTTTCCTACCTTTGTAAATATAAATAAATGGCAAAAGACAAAAGGCTAATGGCGAAAGTTTTGGACAAAGTCTGTTGACATAAAAAAATACAATCATGAAGACCGCAATTAAATATCCCCAAGGTGACATCTACGAAGGAGAAGTTGATGAACAAGGCTTGCCTCATGGCTTTGGTACTATGAAATATGAAAAACGTCAGTATGAAAATTGGGTTGAATCGCAGGTCTCATATAAGAAATATAGCGGACAATGGAAACATGGTGTGAAGTCGGGACAAGGCAAGATGGAATATTACAAGAATGGTCATGGCGTCATAGAATATTCAGGTAACTGGGATAATGACCTTCCAAATGGAAATGGAAAGCTTACCAAATACAGCGACGTAACGAATATGACTTATCACGGAGAGTGGAAAGACGGACTTCGCCATGGATTCGGAAAATATTCATTGAGTTGGGATAAAGGAACTTACCCACCAGAGAAATACGAAGGCGAATGGAAAGAAGACAAACGCTGCGGCAAAGGAAAATGCTGCTACGGACGTAATGACGAAAACGTTTATGAGGGCGAATGGCTTAATGATATGCGTCACGGTCACGGCATTTGGAAATACGAGAACGGCGACCTGGTGGAATGTGAATGGGAAAACGGTCGCAAAAACGGATGCGGAACATTTACTTTTGCCGATGGAGGAAATTTTCAGGCTGAATGGAATGACGACGGTCTGCTGATGAATACAGTCAAGAAGACAGAAATTTCTCTTCCATTGCTTCTCTTGAAGGCGCATAAAAGCGGATTCGACTATAACAATAACGCCACTTGTCTGATGAAAGCCAAAGTGGGAGAGTATCTCATGATACGAAATAAATTGGTGGAAAAGGAGAAGCAAAACCTCATATATCCGCCAGCACCTATAATAACTATAAACTCTGTCGATACGGAAAAGGTTGAGTATATCATATCTAGTGAGTTCGTTGAAGGAAAATCATCGGATTCAGAAGTCATCATACCTGGAGAGAAGAAAGAATATCATTACAGCATGGAAGCTACTGCCACTATCTATGACGAAGACTATGATTATACGATAGAGGGACGTCTGGTGGTGGAGTGTAAATAAAGACGAAAGACAAAAGGCTAATGGCGAAAGTTTTGGACAAAGTCCGTTGACATAAAAAAGAAATATGAGAAAAATATTATTGATATTATCATTGATTGCGTTGTTTTCTTGTGGAAGTGGCAAATCTTCCGATGAGAATCTTAAAATATTTAAATATAATGAGTCGTCTGGAATCTTGACCTTGGACCCGATTTATGCCAAAGACCTTCCTCATATCTGGGCGTGCAATCAGATCTTCAATGGTCTGGTCGCTTTCGACGATGAGATGAATGTTGTTCCAGCAATAGCGAAATCATGGAACATCAGCGAAGATGGGATGACGTACACTTTCGTTTTGAGAGATGACGTTTATTTTCATGAAGATGAGTGTTTTGTTAAGTCACCAAGTCACCAAGACGCCAAGTCACCAAGACTTTTACTCGGTGACTCGGTGACTCGGAGTCTCGGTGACTTAGAAAAGACTCGAAAAGTCGTGGCTCAGGATTTCGTCTATTCGTTTAATAGAGTCTTGGATAGGAAATTAAACTCCTCTGGCGCTTGGATTTTTGCTAATGTGTATGCATTTGCCGCTATCAACGACACCATTTTAGAGATAAAGTTGACGCAGCCATTCCCTGCGTTTTTGGGAATATTGTCGATGACGTATGCCTCTGTCGTTCCGCAAGAAGCAGTAGAATATTATGGAACGGAATTCGGACGTCATCCAGTCGGTACTGGTCCTTTCAGATATCAGTATTGGAAAGAAGGAGTGAAGCTTGTTTTTAGGAAAAATCCGATTTATTTTGAGTTTGAGAAGACGCCAAGATACCAAGACGCCAAGACACCAAGTAATCTTGGTGACTCGGTGACTCGGAGTCTCGGTGACTCAATAAGACTCCCATATTTAGACGCTGTTTCGATAAGTTTTCTCATCGACAAGCAAGTCGCTTTCATGGAGTTTATAAAAGGCAAGTTTCACTTCATGTCGGGAATAGACTCTCGTTATAAAGACGAGTTGTTGACGCGTGACGGCAATCTCCGCGAAGAATATGAAGACAAAATTTATCTGATAAGAGAACCATATTTAAACACAGAATATCTCGCTTTCTTCCTCGGCGATAATGATACGCTTAGCAAAGAGAGAAGTCTCGCGTTGCGGCAAGCCGTCAGTTATTCCATCGACAGAGAGAAGATGCTGCGATACCTCCGTAACGGCATCGGAATGCCAGGTAACCAAGGAATAATTCCAGCGGGATTGCCAGGGTTTAGAGACTACAAGACTACAAGACTACAAGACTACAAGCTTGTTGACTCGTTGTCTTGTGGTCTTGTTGACTCAAACATCGGTTACCCTTACAACCCTAAAAAAGCGGAGCAATTGCTGAAGGATAATGGCTTGCTTGGTTATGAGTTGAAATTATATACAACGCAAGACTATGTTGACATCGCGAAGTTTGTACAGTCTGCCTTGACGGAGATAGGTTTGATATGCAAGGTGGAGGAAATGATGCCAGCGGCCCTGAGGGAGAAACGCGCCAATGGAAATCTTTCGTTCTTCCGTTCCTCTTGGGTTGCAGATTATCCTGATGCTGAGAATTATCTCTCGCTGTTTACGACGAACAACTTCACTCCGCAAGGTCCAAACTATACACATTATTCCAACGAGAAATTTGATGAGCTGTATAAGAAATCATTGACATGCAACGACCTTCAAGAAAGAGCGAAGATATATCACGAAATGGACAGCCTTATGATGACTGAAGCTCCGGTAGTGATTTTATTCTATGATGAGGTGTTAAGATTCGTTAACAAAAACGTCGAAGGACTTGGTTCTAATCCGACGAATATGCTTAATTTGAAGAGAGTTAAAATTAATTCATAATTCATAATTCATAAT
>JAFYNK010000022.1 GCA_017548125.1 Bacteroidales bacterium
GGACTTCTATAAATTCCCCGTTTAAATAATTTTTGACAATGATAATTAAAACTTTTGCATGCTTTATGTTTTTTCTTGGAATCTTTTCGCCTTTCTTTCAATCACATAGCTCGCTATGTTCTTTCAAGAAAAACAAAAATTTTCTCAAAGAAAAATTCATAAATCATTTGCAAAGCAATTTATAGAAATCCCCTTAACTGAAAACTGAAAAATATATTCTTATGAAATTTTTGTTTAAGATTTCTTTCGTTTTATCCGTGTTTATGATGTCTTGCACATCGCACAACGACGCTCTTCAAGGCCGATGGAAAGTCGATGAGCTGGCTTTCGATTTTGATGAAAGGAAAACCACTCCGGAGATGATTGCGCAATACGGTAAAGAAGAAAGCAAAAACGAACTCGTCTTCAAAAACGATAGCATCGTATATATAAAAATGTATCGTTATGATGGCGATTATTACTATCGTTTGGATGAAGACAATGTCGTGATGTTCGGTGATAAAAACTCGATAAACAATAAGTTAGGCGTATATAAAAACGCTACCATTCATTCAGAGATAAATACTGTCATTGGAAAAATGGACATCAAATGGATACGCGACAATAATAATTAAGGTCTGATATATCCGTAGTTTTTCTCCTCTCCAATTGTTGTGTTAGAGCCGTGACCGCAGAAGCATACTGTCTCGTCGGGAAGCTCGTACAATTTTTCTCTTATGCTGTCAACAATTTCGCTGTAAGAGCCTCCAGGGAGGTCGGTGCGGCCAATGCTTCTTTGGAATAATGTGTCGCCAGTTATTAGAAAATCCTGTTCTGCACAGTAGAAACAGCAGCATCCTTTGGCATGTCCAGGAGTATGAATGACTTCCAACTCGTCATCGCCGATTTTTATTATCTGTCCGTCGTATAATTCAATGGCAGGATATACCGTGCTGTTTTTGTCATAATTTATTCCGAATGCAGAGGCGTATGAATAAGCGCTCTTGAAATATTCTTCTCCGTCGGGATGAGACGCCAACGGAATCTGATATTTCTGTGCAGTAGAGAAGTTCCCTAGAATATGGTCGATATGAGCGTGAGTGTTTAAAATCATGATGGGCTTTAACTCATTCTTTTCGATGAAGTCAAACAAGATATTGTCCTCTCTCAAATTGCAGTTTCCGGCATCCACGATGACGCAGTCTTTTGATTCGTTGTAAATTACGTATGTGTTAACGCAAATTGGATTAAAGCTGAAACACTTGATATTTAACATGACTAATATAATTTTAGATGTGTATTTTTAATAAAAAAATCGAAACAAATTAAGCGGCAATGATAATAAAATCGCGGCAATTTTTCAATAAAAATCTATTGAAAAAAACAAAAAATCTTTGATGATTCACTTGTTTATCATTTATCTTTTTTATAATTTAGCAAACCGAAAATTTGAGCAGGAAATTGTATTTTTTATTTGTTTAATCTATTTAAAATCAATATATAAGAAATGAGTAAAAAAGTTAAAAAAACACAAGATTTATTTTCTATGATGGAATTTGAGGAAAATGCCGTTGTTGAAAAGACTCATGATGAGATTTTGGTAGATGAAAAAGAAAATGCAATATCTGAACAACATATTTTAGATAACAACAAAACTGAAAACAATTCTGACAAAATGGAAAACAAAGAATATAAGATATATTCTGTTGAAGAAGTTAAAGACGCAACGATAAAATATTTTGAAGGCGACCAATTGGCTGCTGATGTTTGGATGAACAAATATGCGCTGAAAGACAGCGACGGCAATATTTTTGAATTGACACCAGACGATATGCATCATCGTATCGCTTCTGAGATAGCTCGTATCGAAAAAAGGTATCCAAATCCAATGTCAGAAGAGGAAGTTTATGCAGTTCTCAAAGACTTCAAATATATAGTTCCACAAGGCAGTCCTATGGCTGGTATCGGAAATGACTTCCAGATTTCGTCATTGTCAAACTGTTTCGTTATCGGCACAGGTGGCAGCTCTGACTCTTACGGCGCTATCATGAAGATAGACCAAGAGCAGGTGCAGCTCATGAAACGTCGTGGCGGCGTTGGCCATGACCTCTCTCATATCCGTCCTGCCGGCAGCCCTGTCAAGAACTGCGCTCTCACTTCAACAGGCGTCGTTCCTTTCATGGAACGTTATTCCAACTCAACAAAAGAAGTGGCACAAGACGGCCGTCGCGGCGCTTTGATGATGAGCATCAGCATCAATCACCCTGACTCAGAAGATTTCATCGACTCTAAGATGGAACAAGGTCGTATCACTAATGCCAATATCTCAGTCCGTATCAGCGACGAATTTATGAGAGCTGTCAAGGAAGGCAAGCCTTTCGTACAAAAATATCCTATCGATTCAGAAAACCCTCAATTTATAAAAGAGATAGACGCTAAGAAATTGTGGGATAAGATTATACATAATGCTTGGCAGTCGGCAGAACCAGGCGTTCTCTTCTGGGATACCATCACACGCGAGTCTATCCCTGATTGCTATGCCGACCTCGGATTCAAGACATTGAGTACCAACCCATGCGGCGAGATTCCTTTGTGCGCTTACGACAGCTGCCGTCTCCTCGCTATGAACCTTTACAGCTATGTTGAAAATCCTTTCACAGCACAAGCTCGTTTTAATGCAGAACTCTTTGCAAAACACGTCGCTATAGCTCAAAGAATGATGGACGACATCATCGACCTCGAAATAGAAAAAATCGACGCTATTCTCGAAAAAGTATATTCCGACCCTGAAAGCGACGAAGTCAAGAGATGCGAAGTTGACCTTTGGAAGAACATACGCAAGAAAGCTCTCCAAGGACGTCGTACAGGTATAGGCATCACTGCTGAAGGCGATATGCTCGCAGCTCTCGGCAAACGTTACGCATCGGACGAAGCAATAGAATTTTCAACATCAGTACAGAAACTCCTTGCTTACGAAGCATATAAGTCATCGGTGAACCTCGCTAAAGAACGCGGCGCTTTTGAAGTGTTCGACGCTAAACGCGAAGAAAACAATCCTTTCATCAACCGCCTCCGCGCAATGGATGAAAGCTTCTACCAAGATATGGTGAAATACGGACGCCGTAACATCGCTATGCTTACAATAGCTCCAACAGGAACAGTAAGTATCTGTACTCAAACAACATCAGGCATCGAACCTGTATTCATGGTATCTTACAAACGTCGTCGTAAAGTCAACCCTAACGATAAAAACGCTAAGGTCTCTTTCACTGACAACGACGGCAACTCGTTCGAAGAATATAACGTCTTCCATCCTAAATTCATGACTTGGCTCAAAGTTAATGGCTATAATGTGGATGAAGTCAAGAACTATGACGATGCACAGCTTCAAGAAATAATAAATCAGTCTCCTTATTATAAAGCAACAGCCAACGACATCGACTGGGTTAACAAAGTCAAGATGCAAGGCGAAATGCAGAAATGGGTTGACCACTCAATCAGCGTGACTGTCAACGTTCCTGCTGACACAACAGAAGAACTTGTAAGCCAAATATATCAGACAGCATGGGAATGCGGATGTAAAGGCATGACAATATATCGCGACGGATCACGTACAGGTGTGCTAGTATCTAACAAACCTAAAGAAGAAAACAAAAACCGTTTGGAAAACGATATCATTGAAACACACTCACCAGTACGTCCTAAGACTCTCGAATGTGACGTGGTACGTTTCCAAAACAACTACGAGAAATGGATCGCTTTCGTAGGTAAGATCAACAACAAGCCTTACGAGATCTTCCTTGGCAAACAAGACGATTTCTATTTGCCACCTTTCGTTGAGACAGCATGGATTACAAAGAATAAAGGCGAAGAAGGAAAATCAAGATACGACTTGCAGTTCCTCGACAAACAAGGATTCAAGATTACCGTTGAAGGACTTTCACGTTCGTTCAGCCCAGAGTTCTGGAACTATGCCAAGTTGATTTCTGGTATCTTACGTCACGGAATGCCTATCTCCAATGTCGTTACCTTGATTCAGAACTTGAGCGTTGACGAAGACAATATCAACGCTTGGAAGAACGGTATCGCTCGCGCATTGAAACGTTACATCCCAGACGGAACAAAAGTAGATAAAGAAGTTTGCCCAACATGCGGCGAAGCTCTAGTATATGAAGACGGCTGCAAACACTGTAAGAACTGCGGCTATTCAAAATGCGGATGATAAAAAAGACAGCCATTAAGCTGTCTTTTTTTATGGCTAAAGACAAAAGGCTAAAGGCTAAAGACGAAAGGCAAAAGGCTAAAGGCTAAAGACGAAAGGCAAAAGGCTAAAGTCTAAAGACGAAAGTTAAAAGTCTAAAGTCAAAAGTTCTCAGTTCCTCAGTTCCTTAGTTCCTCAAGTCCTCAAGTCCTCAAGTTCTCAGTTCCTCAAATCCTCAGTTCCTCAAGTCCTCAGTTCCTCAGTTCCTCAAGTCCTCAGTTCCTCAAGTCCTCAGTTCCTCAGTTCCTCAAGTCCTCAGTTCCTCAGTTCCTCAAGTCCTCTAATCCCTCAAATATTTTTTCAAAAAACCTCTTGTTAAATAAAAATAAAATAAATACATTTGCCATGTGATAGACTAAAGGCAAAGGTCTAAAGTTCAATAGGCTAAGTTTGGAGTTAAATTAAAAATTAAATATTATGAAAAAACTTTTACTTTTCATCGCAATCCTAATTTCAGGAATGGGATTGTTTGCACAAAACATCGGTGACAACAGAATAATTGACTATGATGGATATTCTTTGAAATATGTTGTCACAAGTCTTGAACCGGCAGAATGTGAGGTGGTATGTTCTAATTACCCAACGACACCGACTGCAATAACGATTCCTTCAACGGTTGAAATAGAAGGAGTAGAGTTTGTTGTAACTGAAATTGCAGAAAATGCTTTTTACCAATGTTATAAATTAACAAGCATAGAGATACCAAATAGTATTGATTCTATTCAGTACAGGGCTTTTTATAAATGTAATAACTTAAATAGCATATATATTCCTAGCAGTTTAATTTATATTAGAAATGGATCTGATGCTTTTTTTAATTGCGCAAATTTAACCAGTATTGTTGTTGATGAGGAAAATCCTGTTTTTGATAGTAGAGATAATTGTAATGCTATTATTGAAACTGCAACAAACACATTAGTCGTAGGATGCAAGGGTTCAACAATACCCAATAGTGTAGAATCCATAGGTGGCTTTGCATTTGATAACTGCGGATTTATCGGAGAACTAAAAATTCCCCATAGTGTAAGGCGTATTGAATCTTGTGCATTTCAAAGATGTGGTATATCAGGAACATTGGTTATACCAAATAGTGTAGAGTCCATTGGTGGATGTGCATTTTGGGGAAGTATGAGCGGAGTGACAAAATTGATATTTGAAGAAGATTCAAAGTTGTCATATATAGGTCAAGGAGCTTTTTTGAGTTGTAATGATTTAACTGGTGATTTAACGATACCACAAAGTGTTTGTTATATTGGAAATGATGCATTTAATGGTGCTGGTTGTTCAGGTAAATTAATACTATCAGACAATCTCACTGAAATTACGGAATATGCATTTGTTAGTAGTGATTTTACTGGAAATTTAATTTTACCATACGGAGTAACATCTGTTGGAAGAAGCTCATTTGCTGGATGTAATAATATTTCTGCATTATCCATTCCATCTAATGTCGCTTCTATCGGAGAATATGCATTTTCGTGCTCGTCACTGTCTGTTGTAAAATGTTATAGTAATAGCGTTCCAGAAACATCTCGTAATGCTTTCAACTCATGTCCTGACAATATGATAATATATGTGCCAGCAGAATCTGTTGATGATTATATGTCAACATATCCATGGAATAATTATAACATTTTATCTCTTGAAGATTATTATGACGAAAAACTTGTTGATTCACATGTAATTGGAAATGGGAATTATTATGGTTACGATTTGCCTTTTAACAATTGGTATCGTTATTCATGGAATGAAACTATATACAAAACTGGCATTACGTCAGAATGTATAATCAACTCAATAAGTTATTTTTGCGCAACGCCAGTGGAAACTTATGCAACTGAAAGTATTAAAATATATATGGGTGAAACATCAAAAGATAATTTTTCTTATGAGAATGATTGGACTTCTGATAGCGAATTAACATTGGTTTTCTCTGGGAATGATGTTGTTTTGGGTGGTTCAGAAAAAGAAACTTTTGTTTTAGATACTCCTTTTAATTATTCTGGAAAAAATAATTTAGTTGTTGTTGTCGCAAAAACTGCTAACAATTACACGAATATTTTAAATTGGTATTATTCTGAAGAAATTGATGGTAATGCTGTTTCTTTGTTTGTGCAAAGTGACAATTCTGTAAACTATAGTGAATATCCTGCGTCATATTATGGCACCATGTCAAATGCTTATGCAAATATCGAATTGGGTATAGAACCTATTGTGAAAGTAAATGAAAGCGTTATTGTAGATTATGGCGATTATTCATTAAAATATACAATAACAGATGTTGAATCATTAAAGTGTAAAGTTGAATGTGTTGGTAAACCTACAAATACAACTTCAATAACAATTCCTTCTTCAGTTGAGATTTTGGGAAAAGACTTTACAGTAACTTCTATTAAAAAATATGGATTTTATTTATGCAAAAACATAACAGATGTCATAATTCCAAATAGCATTGATTCCATTGAACATTATGCGTTTGCTTTTTGTGACAGCTTGAAAAGCACATCTGTCTATAATATAAATATCCCTGAGACAAATAACTCTGCTTTCGACAACTGTCCTTCCGATATGGTTATCTATGTTCCGGCTGCTTCTGTTGATGCTTATGAGGCAGCTTCTCCTTGGAATAATTATGAAATTATAGGTAAAGGTGTAGTTGATGAATCGGTTTTCATTGATTACGAAAGCTACTCCTTGAAGTTTACAGTAACAAGTGTAGAACCAAATGAATGTGAAGTCGTTTGTTCTAATAACCCAACAACACCGACAGCAATAAGGATTCCTTCAACTGTTGAAATTTGGGGAAAAGAATATACCGTCACTTCTATCGGTAATGATGCTTTTCATTATTGTGAAAATTTAATAGGGGTAGAGATTCCAAATAGTGTTACTTATATTGGAAACTCAGCTTTTGGAGTAAGTGGCTTAACCAGTATAGAATTTCCCAATAGTGTTACATCTATAGGAACACATGTGATAAATTCATGCCCAAATATAGAGAGCGTGGAAATACCAAGTAGCTTAACAGAAATTGGAGACTATAACTTTATTTATTGTCCTAACTTGAAATCCATAAAAGTTGACAATAATAATCCTGTTTATGACAGCAGAAATAATTGTAATGCCATTATAGAAACAGAAACAAATACTTTGATAGCTGGTTGTAGCAATACAATCATACCAAACAGTGTTTCATCTATAGGAAAAGCAGCTTTTGTAGGTTCGGATGTGATAAACATGGAAATTCCTAATAGTGTTATCTCCATTTGTGATGCTGCGTTTTGTGTTTGTAAAAAATTAGAAAATGTTATATTTGAAGAAAATTCACAACTTGAAAGCATTGGCGATAATAGCCTTCCTTCTTATGGTGTCTTTGGAGGATGTGAAAACTTAAAAAGTATAGAAATACCTCGCTCTGTCACTTCTATCGGGGATCATGCTTTTGATAATTGTACTTCTTTGACAAACATAGAGATTCCCAACAGTGTCACTTTTATCGATTATTATGCTTTTTGTCATTGTACTTCTTTGACAAACATAGAGATTCCCAACAGTGTCACTTTTATCGGTTATCATGCTTTTGAATATTGTGACAATTTAACAAGCATTTATTGTTATGCAGAAAATGTTCCTGTAACAAGGGATTACGCTTTTGATTATTGCCCTTCAGATATGGTTATCTACGTTCCTGCTCAGTCATTAGAAGCATATAAAGCAACATCTCCATGGAACAATTACACAATTATGCCAATGGGTCCAACAAACCATTGGACAGTAGATGAAAGCGCTTACGCCAACAACATGAGTCTTATCGGTTTGGTTCAGATAGACGGCGTCAACCAAAATTCAACTTCATTGGAAATCGGAGCTTTCTGCGGTGATGAACTGAGAGGTTCTAACTTAATCCAATATATTACAGCTTTAGATAAATATCTTGTTTTCCTCACAGTTCATGGCAATGACAATGACGAGATTTCTTTCAAGTTATACAATCATTCTTCAGAAGAGGTCATGGATTTGAGAAGTCCAGAAGCGATAACATTCGCAGTCAACGGAACATTGGGTAGTATAGAAACTCCTTACGTTCTTAATTTCAGCAATATGGTTAATATTACAGCGAGCGTAAATCCAGAAATCGCAGGCTCTGTCTCAGGCGCTGGCGAATACGCCATAAACGATATTGCCACATTAAACGCAGCTCCAAACTATGGCTATCAATTCATCAGCTGGACAGAAAACGGCGAAGTCGTTTCAACAGACGCTGAGTATTCATTCACAGTCACGGAAGCTAAAGAATTGGTCGCCAACTTTGAATTGTTAACTTACAGTGTAACAGTATCAGCAAATCCAGCCGAAGGCGGTTCTATAAACGGCGCTGGAACTTACACTCACGGCGAGACTGCCACATTGAACGCAGCAGCAAACTATGGCTATCAATTCATCAGCTGGACAGAAAACGGCGAAGTCGTTTCAACAGACGCTGAATATTCATTCACAGTCACGGAAGCTAAAGAATTGGTCGCCAACTTTGAATTGTTGACATATAGTGTAACAGCATCGGCAAATCCAGCCGAAGGCGGTTCTATAAACGGCGCTGGAACTTACACTCATGGCGAGACTGCCACATTAAACGCAGCAGCAAACGAAGGCTTCTCGTTCAAGAACTGGACAGTTGACGGAAACGTGGTCTCAACAGAAACAGAATATTCATTCACAGTCACAGAAGCTAAAGAAGTTGTCGCTAACTTCAACTACGTACAAAGCAGAAATCTCAAATCAGGATGGAGCTGGTTCTCATCTTATATCGAAATCTCAGGCGCCAACGGACTTGAAATGCTTGAAGACGCTCTCGGAGAAAACGGTCTCCAAATCAAGAGCCAGACAGCTTTCGTATCTAACTCAAGCAGCGGCTGGTACGGTTCACTCACTTCTGTCTCTGTTGAAAACATGTACATGATAGAGACATCGGCAGCTCATGAAATGACATTGATAGGAAATATTGTAAATCCAGAAAATCATCCTATTACTATAGGAACTAACTGGAGATGGTTTGCATACATCGTCAACCAGAACATATCAGTCGAGGAAGCTCTTTCAACAATCAACCCAAGCCACGGAGACTATGTCAAGTCAAAGACATCATTCTCACAATATTATGACGGCATCGGCTGGATAGGCGCTCTCAACACAATGAATCCTGGCGAAGGTTATATGTACCAGAACACTTCTGGAACAACAAAGACTCTCGTTTATCCAACATCAGCATCAAAGGGAACAAGAGCTAACGTCACTTCAGAAAACAACTACTGGATTGCAGACGCTGGAAAATACTCAGACAACATGAGCTTGATTGCTTTTGTTAAAGATAATTCAGAAATGGATTATGAAATCGGCGCATTCGTCGGTGAAGAATTACGCGGCAGCGCAAGACCTATTTACATCGAAGCTTTAGACAGACACATGATTTTCATGACAATCTACGGTAAAGCTAATGAAGAACTTACATTTAGATA
>JAFYNK010000023.1 GCA_017548125.1 Bacteroidales bacterium
GTTTTTCTTGAAAGAACATAGCGAGCTATGTGATTGAAAGAAAGGCGAAAAGATTCCAAGAAAAAACATAAAGCATGCAAAAGTTTTAATTGTTACTGTCAAAAAATTATTTTAACGGGGAATTTATAGAAGTCCCCTAAATCTCATGGTCGCGGAAGAAGGAGAAGAACATGGTGAGTGAGAGGAATTTTGTGGTTAAAATACGAGAAAATTAACAAAACAAAATATTATTCTTTATTCATAATTATTATTACCTTTGCATTATAGCAAATGACTTTAAGATAACAATTATGACCAATATAAAGAAACTCGAGGCCGAATTATGGGAATCGGCAGATCTGCTCCGCCAAGGAAGTAAACTCACTAGCAGTCAATACTGTATGCCAGTACTTGCCTTGTTATTCTTGCGTTATGCCTTTAGCCGATTCAAGATGGTGGAAGCTGAAATCTTGCAAAGCCGTCCTTCCCGAGGTGGTAGAGTGATGCCTGTAGAGGCAAGCGACTTCGCAGCTAAGAGCGCCTTGTTCCTTCCACGTGAAGCTCAATACGACTATTTGGTAAATCTTCCAGCTAATATTGCAGACGCAGGCTTGAAAACCAAGGACGGTAAAGATATCAATTCATTAGGCGAAGCCGTCAATTATGCGATGCAGTTGGTAGAAGAACAGAGCGAACAGCTCACAGGCGTTCTTCCTAAAAGTTATACGATGTTTGCCGATGACTTGTTGTCCGACTTGCTTCGTATCTTCAATAATCAGACTATCGATGAAGTGGGTGGTGATGTGATTGGTCGTATTTATGAATATTTCTTGTCGAAGTTTGCCAAGGCTGTAGCCAGTGATGATGGAGTCTTCTTTACTCCTAAATCGTTGGTAAAGATGCTGGTCAATGTATTGGAGCCTACATCGGGTATCATGCTCGACCCTGCTTGCGGTTCGGGTGGTATGTTCGTACAGACTGGCGATTTTGTAAATCAAGCTGGCCTCAACGCCAATACACAAATGACATTCTATGGTCAGGAAAAGGTGGAATACAACGCTCAGCTTTGTTTGATGAACATGGCAGTGCATGGATTGAACGGTAAGATTATTTCAGGCGACGAGGCTAATTCATTCTATCACGATGCATACAACTTGGAGGGTAAATGCGACTATGTCATGGCCAATCCTCCGTTCAATGTAGATAAAGTAAAATCAGAATCGGCTTGGGCTGCTGGTCGTCTGCCCTTTGGCTTGCCTGGTGTTAATGCAAAAAGCAAGGAAATAGGTAATGCCAATTATTTGTGGATTAGCTATTTTCATGCTTATCTAAATGACCATGGCCGTGCCGGTTTTGTTATGGCAAGTTCGGCTACCGACAGCGCCAACAAAGACCGCGATATTCGCGAAAAATTAGTACGTACTGGCGATGTTGATGTCATGGTTAGTGTAGGCAATAATTTCTTCTACACCCTTTCTCTTCCTTGTTCGTTGTGGTTCTTCGATAAAGCCAAACGTGCAGAAAATCGTGATAAGGTGCTCTTCATCGATGCACGAAATTATTATACAGTGGTTGACCGTACCCTCAACGAATGGACGGAATGGCAGTTGCGCAACTTGCAAGCTATCGTGCACCTCTATCGTGGGGAAACAGATAAATACAAGAGACTTTTAGATGATTATAATCAAGCTATAGACATAGCTGTAGCTGCATTAGATGAGCAAGCTATTTCATTTAGCGAACTTATCGATAGAGATACTCGTGGTCACTTCTTGGGAACAATGGGTTGGATAAAATCTGCTGGACATAATTATGCTGAATTGAAACAAAGTATAGAGGGGCAGATTAATCAGACCAAAGGATGTGCGAAGTCGGCAGAATCGTTTATCGAAAAGCGCAAAGTAAAAGCCATGCGCCAAGCAGGTGAGGACTTCTGCGGTGTGCTGAATAGCTTGCTAACTGTTATTAATGAGCATGAATGGCTCACCGAAAAATTTGGCGAAGGAGAATATAAGGACGTACTTGGACTTTGTAAGATTGCCACTATCCAAGAGATTGAGGAAAAGAACTATTCGCTTACTCCGGGAGCATACGTTGGTGTGGCTGAAGCGGAAGACGATGGTGTGAACTTCCACGAACGCATGACAGAAATTCATGCCGAACTGAAACGCCTGAACTATGAAGCCAATGTCTTGATGAGTGAGATTTTGAAAGGTTGGGAGGAGTTGAAATGAATATGAACCCTTCATATACCAAACTATTGGCCTTACTCGATGAGTACCATCGGTTAGGCATTGCAGAGCAGATAGACTACCAAAAGTTCTATCTCTACTCGCTCATTACGCACTCTACAGCCATTGAAGGCAGTACCGTAACAGAGATTGAAAACCAACTGCTTTTCGATGAAGGTATTTCGGCCAAGGGACGTAGTATCCAGGAACAGATGATGAACCTCGACTTGAAAAACGCCTACGTACGCTCCATGCAAATGGCTGGTTTGCATACCGATTTTTCAGTAGAAATGATGAAAGGTCTGTCGGCATTGGTGATGAAGAATACAGGTAGCGAATATCATACCATGCAAGGTACATTCGATTCTTCTAAAGGCGACCTACGCTTGTTGGGCGTAACAGCAGGTGTGGGTGGCAGTTCGTATATGAATTTCCAGAAAGTGCCTGCTAAATTGGAAGAATTTTGCAAGCAACTGAACGAACAAAGAAAAGCTTTGTTGCAAACCGATGATGTGATTGCCAAATATCTGTTGAGCTTCGATGCTCACTTTCAGTTAGTCACTATTCATCCGTGGGTGGATGGTAATGGTCGTATGTCTCGATTGGTGATGAATCATTTGCAATATGAATTTGGCTTGATACCATCGAAAATCGTAAAGGAAGACAAAGCCGAATATATCCAGTCGTTGATAGATGCACGTGAACAAGAAACCTTGGCTCCTTATCGGGAATTTATGGTAAAAGAACACATCCGTAACTTGACCCGAGAAATCGAATCATTCAAGAAATCGCAAGTTTCTGACCCGATAAATACGGCTTCTGACCCGATAAATAAGTTCTCTGACCCGATAACTGAGCAGCTTTATCAGGCAATTTTGAAAGATAATACACTGAACTATGCGGCTTATGGCGAGCAAATAGGTGTATCAGAAGCTACAATAAAGCGTCGTTTGAGTGAGTTGAAAAAGTCTGGCCTTGTTATTCGTGTAGGAAGTAATAAGAATGGACATTGGGAGATTGTAGGAAAGGAGGATGAGGTATGAGCGAATGGAAGAAACTGAAATTGGGAGAAGTTGAAATGAAGAAAGGAGAAAACATGGAACAAGACATCAAAGTATATCAGAATGCGGTTGACATAATCAAAGCCTCGATTCTTCATAGTCAAGCAAGAGCTGTAAAGGCTGTTAATCAAGAACAATTAGCTTTATACTATGGCATAGGCAGGTATGTATCAATAAATACTCGTAAAAAACATTGGGGACAAGGTGCGATAGAAGCAATAAGCAGCCAGTTGCGCAAGGAATTACCAGGCTTGCGTGGGTTTTCTGCACGAAACATAAAGAATATGCGTACATTCTACGAAGAATGGCGTTTGCTTGAACAACAGAATTCGGCAGTTCTGACTGCCGAAATTGCAGGAATTAACACTAATTCGGCAGTTACAACTGCCGAAATCCCCGACGATAGCGAAATCCGTCAACTACAATTGGTGGATTTACCTAATTTCCCATTGAAGGAATTTCTGAGTGTCAGCTTTACTCATCACATTGCCATTTTGGCTAAGGCAAAGACATACGATGAACGAATCTTCTATATGAAGTATGCCGATGACTATAAAGTCAAGGTTGAGGATTTAGAAAAGGCCATAAGCCAAGACCTCTTTCATCATCAAGACAAGGTGCCTAATAACTTCTTGACTACCATTCCTGACTACAAGCAGGCATATCGTGCCATCCAGATGTTCAAAGATGAATACTTGCTGGACTACATTAATGTTGAAGAATTAGGGATGCACGATGAAGAAATCGACGAGCGGGTCATAGAAAGCAATATCGTTCACAATGTAAAGAACTTTATTATGACATTCGGAAAGGGCTTTACCTATTGTGGCAATCAGGTGCATTACGATAAATTGGGACATGACCACTGGATAGACCTTCAGTTCTTCAATCGAGACCTGAATAGAACCGTTGTTTTTGAACTGAAAAGAGGTGATTTCAAGGTGGCCTATCTGGCACAGTTGAGTAGCTATTTACGTATATTGAACGATGACGACCGCCGTAGCCACGAAGATGCTCCCATTGGTATTATACTCTGCAAAAATGCAGACAAAGCATACGTGGAATACATCATGCAGGATTTTCGCCAACCGATGGGTGTAGCAACTTATAAAACTGCCGATGAAATGGATCCAGAACTTCTGAAAGTGTTACCGCCCAAAGAAGAACTGCAAAGAGTATTTCAGGGAAACAGCAAGAAGGAAGATGAGGTATGAGTGAGTGGAAATTAAAGGATTGTTGCCTAAGTATTTCTGATGGAGATCACCTTCCTCCTCCTAAATCAGATTGTGGTATTCCGTTTATAACGATATCTAATATCGACTCTACAAATCATATTGATTTCAGTAATACTTTATTCGTACCTACAGAATATTACGATAACCTTGACTCTATAAGAAAGGCTCAACCCGATGACATAATTTATTCAGTGGTTGGTTCCTTTGGAAAACCTGTATTAATAAAGGAGAATAAGAAATTTGTATTTCAAAGACATATAGCTATTTTACGTCCGAACAATGAGATAGTTGATTCTCGATACTTATATTACATAATGTTATCAAGAAACTTCTATATGCAAGCGGATTCAGTTGCTGTAGGTGCTGCTCAAAGAACTATTAGTTTAACATCTTTGAGAAATATGAAGGTAAACTTACCGGAATTATCAATCCAACAACACATCGCTACCGCCCTTTCCCGTTACGACTCCTTGATAGAAAACTATCAGAAGCAAATAAAGCTATTGGAAGAATCTGCACAACGTTTCTATAAGGAATGGTTTATCGACCTCCGCTTCCCTGGTCACGAAAATACCAAAATCGTGGATGGTGTGCCTGAGGGGTGGAAGAAGAAGAAATTAATGGATATAGCTGATGTTGTTATGGGCCAAAGTCCTAAATCTGAGTTTTATAATTCAGAGAAGAAAGGTCTTCCTTTTCATCAAGGAGTGGGTAGTTATGGATTTCGCTTTGTTGATGATAATGTCTATAGTTCATCATTAACTAGAATAGCAGAACCTAATAGTATATTATTTAGTGTTAGAGCACCAGTAGGAAGACTGAACTTTACAAAAAATAAAATAGTTATTGGTAGAGGTCTTGCCGCTATGAATCATAAAAATGGTAGCCAAAGCTATCTGTTTTATCTTCTTAAAGAAAGATTTTTCAAAGATGATATTATTGGTAACGGGGCAATATTTGCGTCTATTTCTAAAGACGAACTGCTTAATCAAATTTTTATAGTTCCAAACGATAAGTTGGTTTCGCAGTTTAATTCTATCGTAAATAAAATGGATAATAGTATCCAATCTATTGATACCCAAATCCGCCACCTCACCGAAGCGCGAGACCGTTTGCTTCCCAAGTTAATGAATGGAGAAATAGAAGTGTAATTAATTCAGAAAAGGAAATAGACATGTATATACCACCATTTGAAATAAGTACAGAAGCAATCAATATGGTTGCTGAAATATCAGCACAAGTGGAACGTTTTGTCATCCGTATGGAACAAGAAGATGGATTGCGCCTTCGAAAAGTCAATCGTATAAAAACCATACACTCATCATTGGCAATAGAAGGTAATACCTTGAGTGAAAATGAAGTTAGCGACATCATCGACGGCAAAACAGTTGTTGCTCCAATCAAGCAGATTCAAGAGGTGAAGAATGCTATAGCAACTTACGAACTATATCCTACACTTGATGCTTTTAAAGAGAAAGATTTGCTGAAGGCTCACTCTGTGATGATGAAAGCTTTGATAGATGATGCAGGACAATATAGAAGATGTGGAGTCGGTGTTTTCGGTCAACAAGGTTTGGCTCACCTCGCACCTCCTGCAGATAGAGTTCCAATACTGATGAGCGAACTAATGGAGTGGCTGAAAAAATCAAAAGACCATTTATTAATTCGTTCCTGTGTCTTTCATTATGAATTTGAGTTTATACATCCTTTCATAGATGGAAACGGACGTATGGGACGACTATGGCAATCCCTTATTTTGGGTAAATTTAATCCCGTATTTGAATATCTCCCTGTCGAAAATATGGTATATGCAAATCAACAGGCATATTATGATGCGATAACGGAAAGCACCAACAAAGGACAATCTGGTCCCTTCATCGATTTTATGCTTCGCGAAATTCTTGATTCGTTGAACAAACACAAGAAAATACCAAACACTAATAATGTCGGTAATAATGTCGGTAATAATGTCGGTAATAATGTCGGTAATAATGAGAAAAAAATATTGGATATGATTAGCAATATTCCAACAGTTACTACTCCACAATTAGCGGAGATGCTGGGAGTAACAAAACGTCAGTGTGAAAGAATCATTTCGTCGATGAAGCAACGTGGATTACTTCGTCGTATCGGAACAAAAGGAGGTTATTGGGAAATCATTAATAAATAATATTATGTCAAAAGACTACAGCGAAGACCAACTGATACAAAAGAGTGCAGCCGATTTGTTGGAAAACGAACTCGGCTGGACCAGTGTGATGGCATGGGATACCGAAGTGCTTGGTGAATCAGGTACATTGGGCAGAAAAAGCTATCACGAAGTGTTGCTTACACGCCATTTCTGCAAGGCATTGAAAAGTCTGAATCCGTGGATGACGGACAAGCAGTTGGGCGAAGCCGTAGAACGGATGACAGAACGCATGAGCAGCCAGTCGCTGATGCAAATCAACGAACAGAAATATCAATACATCAAGGACGGCATACCGGTAACACGCACCAAACCGAATGGTGAAACGGAAGAAGTGAAAGCTAAGGTAATAGACTTCGCTTCGCCAGAGAAGAACGAGTTTATGTGCGTGCGAGAACTATGGGTATATGGCTCGCTGTATAGAAGAAGAGCCGACATTGTAGGCTTCGTTAATGGCATTCCGTTGTTGTTTATGGAACTGAAAAACCACGATGTGGAAGTTGTGGATGCCTTTAACAAGAACTATCGTGACTATTTAGACACCATTCCGCAATTATTTCATCATAATGCGTTCATCATGTTCAGCAATGGGCTTGAAGCTCGTGTCGGAACTATTGATTCAAAGTGGGAGTTCTTCCACGAATGGAAACGACTTAACGAGATGGAAGCAGGCAGCATCGAACTGCCTACCATGTTGAGAGGCATCTGCAAGAAAGAGAACTTCTTAGATTTACTAGAAAACTTTATCCTTTACGACCACTCTGACGGCCATACTGTTAAAATCTTATCACGAAACCATCAATATTTAGGTGTCAACCAAGCGGTAGAAAAATATCGTAACAGAGAATTAGAGAATGGAAAACTCGGCGTTTTCTGGCATACGCAAGGCAGCGGAAAGAGTTATTCTATGCTCTTCTTGGCACAGAAGATACGCCGCAAGTTTGCAGGTTCGCCCACCATTGTGGTATTGACCGACCGTGAGGAACTTAACAAACAGATAAGCGATACTTTCGAAAATTGTGGAATGTTAGGTAAAGTAAAGGCAAGAGAATTTATTGCTCAAAGTGGTGAAGATTTGATAACTAAACTGAAAGGAAATCCTTCGTTCATCTTCTCGCTGATTCAGAAGTTCAATAAGCCAAATGCAGAACCGATTTATCCTGATCATGACATCGTGGTAATCAGCGACGAAGCGCATCGTACTCAGAACGGTATCTTTGCCGATAACTTGATGCACCTGCTGCCTACAGCCAATCGTATTGGTTTTACTGGCACTCCGTTGCTTTCCAATGACAATATCACCGCTCGTACTTTTGGCGGTTATGTAAGTATCTATGACTTTAAGCGAGCTGTGGATGATAAGGCGACAGTTCCTTTATATTACGAAAACCGAGGAGAAAAATTGCAGGATTTACAGAATCCTGAAATCAATGAAGAGATAGCTGCTGCCCTTGAGCAAGCTGGAGATATTGATGCTTCGCAACAGGCCAAACTGGAAAGAGATTTTGCCAAGGAAGTCCATTTATTGACAGCCCCGAAGCGTTTACGTATTGTTGCCAAGAACTTTGTACAACATTATAGCGACCTTTGGACATCAGGCAAAGCCATGATGGTTAGCTATAACAAAGTGACTTGCGTGCGGATGTATGAATATGTACAAGAATACTGGCAGAAGGAAATTGCTTCATTAGAAAAACAGATTGCGAAATCGACATCTCAGCAAGAAGTTCAAGAGTTGAACCGTAAGTTGAAGTGGATGCAAGAAACGGAAATGGCGGTGGTGGTTTCCCAAGAGCAAAATGAAATACAGACTTTCCAGAAATGGGGATTGGATATACTTCCACATCGCACCAAAATGGAAAAGAGGGAACTTGACAAAGAGTTCAAAGATAAAGATAACAAACTGAGAATAGTGTTTGTCTGCGCCATGTGGCTTACCGGTTTCGATGTCAAGACACTTTCATGTCTCTATATCGACAAGCCGATGAAAGCACACACTTTGATGCAGACCATAGCTCGTGCTAATCGTGTGGCTGAAGGCAAGACCAATGGACTTATCATTGACTATATCGGTATCGTCAAGGCTCTTCGCCAGGCGTTAGCCGACTATACTATGGAAAATCCTGAAGGAGAAGGCGGAAATGACCCAACGATAGACAAGGATGAACTTATTAAACATGTGTATGAAGCCATAGCTGCTGCTACAGCATTTTTGAAAGAACATGAATTTGAATTAAAGAATCTAATAGAAGCTGATAATTTCTTTAAGTTATTCTTGTTGAAAGAAGCTGCCAATGCCATGTGTGCCACAGCAGAAATCAGAAAGACATATTGTACTTATGCAACCACCTTGTTGAAACTATGGAAATATTTAGATCGTGAAGACATCACCTCGGAGATGAAACAGCAGAAAGATGCCATAGAAGCTATATACAAGGAATTACAGAAAAAACGGAAACATGCCGACATTACAGATTTGAGTGTTGCCATCAATGATATTGTAAACGAACATTTACAGATAAGTATTGCCGAAGTATCAGAACCCGACGCATACCGCCAATTTGATATCAGTGGCATCAACTTCGACTTGCTCCGCCGTGAGTTTGCCAAGAGCAAAGAGAAAAACCTGATAATGAAAGACATTCAAGAGTTGTTGCAAGAACGCATTGCACAGATGTTAGCACAGAATCCTTCACGTATCAATTTCTATGAGAAATACCAAGAAATTATCCGTGAATATAACCAAAAGCTAAATCGTGTGGAAATAGAACAGACTTTTGAGGAACTGATGCAGCTTTCGCAAAAACTGACAGAAGAAGAAAAACGATATGTCAGAGAAGGCTTTGAAAACGACGAACAGCTTTCTATGTACGATTTGCTGATGAAAGATAATCTTTCAAAAGAAGATATTAAGAAACTTAAAAAAGTAGCTGTTGATCTGTTAGCTAAAATCAAAGACTTATTAAAAACGATGGATCATCCGTTTGATAAGCGAGAGACGAAAGCAGCCATTATCATTACTATCCGTGATATCTTATGGAAAGAATTACCAGAAAGCTATTCTGACGAGAGCATCAATTATTATAAAGATGTGGTTTATAATTATGTCAGCCAGCAATACGGAGGCATAGCTTAAATAAAAAATCACCTACAAAAAAATCGCGGAGTCTGAAAAGATTCCGCGATTTTAATATCATTGATTGTTTGACCTAGTTCAAGGTTCAGAGTTTATTTTACTTCTTCAAAATCAACGTCAGTAACGTCGTCGTTGCCGTTGTTTGGATTTTGTCCGGCGTTAGGGTCTTGTGCGCCTTGTGCTCCAGCGTTCTTGTACATCTCTTCTGATGCTTTTTGCCAGATAGCGTTCATCTCTGTCATTGCTGCGTCGATGCCAGCGATGTCTTGTGCTTGGTGAGCTGTCTTCAACTTGCCTAATACGCCTTCGATTTCAGCCTTCTTGTCAGCTGGCAATTTGTCGCCGTATTCCTTCATTTGTTTTTCTGTTTGGAAAATCATTGAGTCGGCTGAGTTCAATTTATCAACGCGTTCACGTTCTTTCTTGTCAGCGTCAGCGTTAGCTTCTGCTTCTGCCTTCATTCTCTTGATTTCATCTTCGCTCAAGCCTGATGAAGCTTCGATTCTGATGCTTTGTGACTTGCCAGTAGCTTTATCTTTTGCTGATACGTTCAAGATACCGTTTGAGTCGATGTCGAAAGTAACTTCGATTTGAGGAACGCCGCGTGGTGCTGGAGGGATGTTATCCAAATGGAATCTACCGATTGTCTTGTTTTGGCTTGCCATTGGACGTTCACCTTGCAATACGTGGATTTCAACGCCTGGTTGGTTGTCAGCAGCTGTTGAGAATGTCTCTGACTTACGTGTAGGAATTGTTGTGTTAGCTTCGATGAGTTTTGTCATGACGCCACCGAGTGTTTCAATACCTAATGACAATGGAGTAACGTCGAGTAAGAGAACGTCTTTAACTTCACCTGTCAAAACGCCGCCTTGGATTGAAGCGCCGATAGCAACAACTTCGTCTGGGTTAACGCCTTTTGATGGTTCTTTCTTGAAGAATTCCTTAACGATGTTTTGGATAGCTGGGATACGTGTTGAACCACCAACCAAGATAACATCGTCGATGTCGTTTACTGTCATGTTAGCGTCAGCCAAAGCTTTGCGGCATGGTTCAATAGTAGCGCGGATCAAATCGTCGCATAATTGTTCGAACTTAGCACGTGTGAGCTTGCGAACCAAGTGTTTAGGTCCTGTTGCTGTTGCTGTGATATATGGTAAGTTGATTTCTGTTTCTGTTGATGATGACAACTCAATCTTAGCTTTTTCTGCAGCTTCTTTAAGACGTTGCAATGACATAGGGTCTTTTCTGAGGTCCATGTTTTCGTCGCGCATGAATTCTTCTGCGAGCCAGTTGATGATCTTGCCGTCGAAGTCATCGCCACCGAGGTGAGTGTCGCCGTTTGTTGATTTAACTTCGAAAACACCGTCGCCGAGTTCGAGGATTGAGATATCGAATGTACCGCCACCGAGGTCGAATACAGCTACCTTAACGTCATTTTTCTTTTTGTCGAGACCGTAAGCCAAAGCTGCTGCTGTTGGTTCGTTGATGATACGGCGTACTGTGAGACCTGCGATTTCGCCAGCTTCTTTAGTAGCTTGACGTTGAGCGTCGTTGAAATATGCTGGAACTGTGATGACAGCTTCTGTTACTGTTTGGCCTAAATAGTCTTCAGCAGTTTTCTTCATCTTTTGAAGAACCATAGCTGAGATTTCTTGTGGAGTGTATAATTTACCGTCAATGTCAATACGTGGAGTGTTGTTTGGTCCTTTTACGACTTTGTAAGGTACGCGGTCTATTTCGTTTACCATCTTGTCGTATGTTTCACCCATGAAACGTTTGATAGAGTAGATAGTCTTTAATGGGTTGGTGATAGCTTGACGTTTTGCTGGTTCGCCGACTTTACGTTCGCCGTTGTCAGTAAATGCTACCACTGATGGAGTAGTGCGGTGACCTTCGCTGTTAGGGATAACTACAGGTTCGTTACCTTCCATAACTGCAACGCATGAGTTTGTTGTACCTAAGTCAATACCAATAATTTTTGACATAATTTGTTTCTCCTATTTTTTATTTATTGTTTAATTGTTCTTCGTTTTTTTATGTGCTGCCATGTCTGACAACGCTGCTTTTTTGTCAATCATTATGCCAAACACCTTTTCATGTCACAATGTTTGTTATGAAAAATAAAAAAACCACCTAAATGGTGGTTTACATATATTAATTTTAATTAACACAAATCGCAATCTGACATCAATATATTTTTTAATGACAAAACGACAGAAACGATTGTCAATTATAAATTTTCCTAAATCCCCATTGTGGATAGTTTTTAATCAAATCATCAATGCTTTGTTCGTGAATGTTAAGCATCTTACTATATTGTGAGCGAGATGAGAATATACCCATTCCATTTTCTATATTAGTATATTCCGGTGTATCTTGAATTGCACCTGTCGAATTTTGTATCAACATATAATCATACAATTCATCTCCTGTTGCAGTGATGACAATCTCAAAGCCTTTAACAAAACGCTGCACCCAATTTGGACTGTTATTAGTCAGATTATCATCGGCTTCAAGTTGTGAATAGAAATTTTTCGGAGTATAATTCACAAACAATCTATATTCGCTGCTGTTCCATAACTGGTCGCCCGTGCCAGAACCCAAGAACCATTTAACGGTATAATCCACGGTGTCGGTCTCTCCCGGATTAAGCTGGCTGTAATGAAAATAACCAACGACTTCATAATATGCAGCGCGTTTCATTAAATTGTTAGACTTCCATTTAATTTGATTTGTAGCTGCCGATTTAAAGCTTATGTTCAAATATGGCACCATAAGAGTTGAACCGTTTATAGTCTCAACTCTAGATTTTATGACTTCTCCATCATTACGTTCAATAATCAATGTATAAGTCTCATTTTCGAGCAATTTTCTTGTTGTATAATACAAAACCTGATCTACTCCACTATAGAAAATAGCATTAGGATCGTAAGGTTTATGAACATAGCATGTATCTAATATTTCAGTAGAAATCACGTTTGGCATATCGGCATATTTTCCAATAAGCCTGACATTTAGCTTGTAATCATAATTACTCATGCTGTAATTCGGGCCGTTCTCTATGACATTACCAACGAATGACTTTGTGATTTTCAAGTAGTTAGTATCAGCATCAACATCTAAATATCCATAAACTATTGTCGTTTCCTCACCTTCATTATAAATGTCAACGTCCGTATTACATGAATTGAAAATGAGCATCAAAGCGATTATGATTAATGCATAAAACAATTTTGAATTTTTCATTATAAAATAGATTTGAAAGATGAGCAAAGATACTATTTTTTTGCATATTTTTGCTTTTTAAAATAAAAGAAATGTATTTATCACATAACGTATCTTTAGTAACAACTCATGTTCTTCAAAACATGAAGAATAGAGGCGAAAAAATTGCCATGCTTACCGCATACGATTATTCGATGGCAAAGATTTTAGATGAGTCAAACATTGATATTATTTTGGTTGGCGACAGTGCTTCCAATGTGATGGCTGGTTATAAAACCACTCTTCCTATCACATTGAACGAGATGATATATCACGCGTCATCTGTATGTCGTGCCGTGAAACGTTCTTTCGTCGTTGTTGACTTGCCTTTTGGAACATACCAAGGCAATTCGAAAGAAGCTCTCAACTCAGCGATCCGCATCATGAAGGAATCAGGCGCCAATGCTGTCAAGATGGAAGGCGGCCGTGAGATTGCAGAGTCTGTTGAACGTATCATCAGCGCCGGCATCCCTGTGATGGGACATCTCGGTCTTATGCCACAAAGCATCAACAAGTTCGGCACTTATATCGTTCGTGCTAAAGAAGACGAAGAAGCGCAGCGTCTTCGTGAGGACGCTCTTCTCTTACAGGAAAAAGGCTGCTTCAGCATCGTTTTGGAAAAGATTCCTGCTACTCTCGCAACAGAAGTGACACAGTCATTAAGAATACCAACCATCGGCATCGGCGCTGGAGCTGGCACCGACGGACAGGTTCTCGTGCTTCACGACATGCTCGGAATAAGCAACGACTTCTCACCTCGTTTCTTGAGAAGATATAACAACCTCTACGATGGTATCAAGAACTCTGTTCAGGCTTATATCAACGATGTGAAAGACTTCAATTTCCCTAACGAAAACGAGCAATATTAATGAGAAAACCTATAGAAGAAAGAGTGCTGTTTGAAGACAATCATCTTTTGATTGTCAACAAATTGCCTTCGGAGATTGTACAAGGCGACAAGACTGGCGACGTTTGTCTTCTCGACGATGTAAAATCATATATCAAAGAAACTTACAACAAACCTGGCAATGTATTTGCCGGATTGGTACACCGCATCGACCGTCCTGTCAGCGGCGCCGTCATTTTTGCCAAGACAAGCAAGGCTTTGAGCAGAATGACAGTGAAAATCAAAGAACGCGAGTTCAGCAAGATTTACCTCGCTGTCGTCAAGAACAAGCCTCCTAAAGATGCCGACGAACTTTCTAACTATATGGTTAAGAACGAAGCACAAAACAAATCATATATCGTCAGCTCCAACACCAAAGGCGCCAAACTTGCTCAGCTGAGATACCGCCTCATCGGAAGCTCCAACTCTTATTATCTTCTTGAAGTAGAACTCATTACCGGACGCCACCATCAGATAAGAGCGCAGCTGGCTCACATGGGCTGCCCTATAAAAGGCGACCTTAAATACGGATTCCCTCGTTCAAATCCAGACGCTTCAATAAGCCTTCACGCATATAAGATTAAGTTTGAACACCCAACATTGAAGACACCTATCGACATCAAGGCGCCGAAGCCATCAGGAATGCCGTGGGACGCGTTTGAAATTGATGATTAAAATAAAAAACTCAAAACTTCAGAATCTCAGATTTTTTTGAACTTCTGAAGTTTTGAATTTCTAAGTTTTTAAAAAAACTTGTTGTCTTGTTGTCTTGTTGTCTTGTTGACTTAAAAAATCGTATCTTTGTAAGCTAATTTTCAAAAATATGTACGCTTTATTTAAAAAAGAAATAAGTAACTTCTTAAACTCATTGATAGGAATAATGGTAGTGGTGATTTTCTTGCTCATCACTGGTCTGTTTCTATGGGTTTTCCAAAGTGATTTTAACATCATGAACTTCGGCTATGCCAACCTCGACAGCCTCTTCATTCTCGCGCCATGGGTCTTCCTTTTCCTCGTGCCTGCTGTCACAATGAGAAGCTTCGCCGAAGAAAAAAGAACCGGAACCATTGAAATGCTGTTCACCAAGCCTTTGTCCGACTGGCAGATAGTATGTGGCAAATATCTGGCTGGCGTCGTTCTCGTCATTTTGGCATTAGTCCCAACACTCATCTATTTCTTCTCTGTATATCGTCTCAGCCTCCCTGTCGGCAATATTGACACTGGCGGAATATGGGGTTCATACATCGGACTCTTCTTCCTCAGCGCCGCGTTCGTGTCAATAGGACTTTTCTGTAGTTCAATAACTAACAATCAAATACTTGCATTCTTATTGTCAGTGTTTTTATGCGGTTTTCTCTATATCGGCTTCGACATGATTTACTCAATGGCGTTGTTCGGAAACGTGGATCTGTTCATCCAACATCTCGGAATGTCGTCACACTACAGCTCTTTAAGCCGCGGCGTGATAGACACACGCGACATTTTATATTTCGTGAGTTTGATTGTTTTATTCTTGTCAATGACAAAATTAGTTTTGTCAAGTCGTAAATGGTAAAAGGAGGCGATGATGAAAAACGAACGTAAGAATTTAAAGAAAAATCAACTTATAACATTTGCTATAACACTGATTATCATTGTTGTAATAAACATAATAGGTTCATTCATATACACACGTTTCGACCTGACAAGCGAGAAACGTTACACTCTTTCAGACACTTCTAAGGAGATTCTGAAAAATCTTGACGACTATGTTTATTTCAGAGTTTATCTCGAAGGAGAATTTCCTGCCGGTTTCAAGAAGTTAAGAAAAGAAACAAAAGAGATGCTCGATGAATTCCGCGCTTACAGCAAATTCGTCGATTACGACTTCATCAATCCGTCAGAAAGCAACGACGCTGCTGAAAGAAACGAGACATACAAACTCTTATATCAAAGCGGTCTCAACCCAACAGAGCTCTCCATCCAAAGCAAAGACGGCGCTCAACAGATAGTGATATGGCCTTGTGCTTTAGTGAGTTATAAAAACAAAGAAATGCCTCTCGATTTGCTCGACACTCAAGTCGGTAAGTCATCAGAAGCAGCATTGAACAACTCTGTTCAAAACCTTGAGTTCAAGCTCATTACAGCGATAAAAGACCTCTCTCAAATCAAAAAGCCAACAATAGCCTTCATCGAAGGTCACGGCGAGCTTAACGAGAACGAAGTCTATGACATAACAAAAACTCTTTCAAAGAAATACAGCGTCAAGAGAGTTGCTATCAACGAACAGATTACATCGTTGAACAGAAGGACCGAGACTCAAGACAGCAGCATTCTGATTAATTCAAATTACAATGCTATCATCATTGCTAAACCAACCAAGCCATTTTCAGAGAAAGACAAGTTCATCATCGACCAATATATAATGCGCGGCGGTAAGGTATTATGGCTCATCGACCCAGTCTTCGCTACAATGGACAGCTTGCAGACATCAGAATCGACGATGGGCAACACGCTCAACCTCAACCTCGATGACATGTTCTTCAAATATGGGGTAAGACTTAACAAGAACCTTCTTCTCGACTACAACAGCGCAGCCATCGCCTTGAGGACAGGTCAGATGGGCGGTCAAGCTCAGATTGAATATTTCAGATGGTATTATTTCCCTCTGTTAAACGCAGCGTCTAACAACAATATCGTCAAGAACATAAATCCTATAAAAGCTGATTTCATCAGCTCCATCGACCCTGTTATCTCCGATTCTGACGTCCAGAAAATTCCGTTGCTCAAAACATCAGATTATACAAAGATATCTTCAGCTCCGGTGTTCATCTCTCTCAGCATGTTACGCCAAACTCCTGACCAACGCATGTTCTCACATAAAGGACAGAACGTTGCTTATCTGCTGAAAGGCGAATTTGAATCACTTTACGCCAACAGAATGACAGCAGGCATCATGGAATCGGAAGAGATAGGATTCAGAACAAACAGCAACCCTACATCTATGATCGTCATCGCCGACGGCGACATCATACGCAACCAATTCCATATCCCTAAAGGCTATCCGCTTCCATTGGGCTTCGACCAATATACTCAGATAACATACGGCAACAAAGACTTTATCGAAAACGCTATAAGTTATCTCGTTGACGGCGACGGCCTTATCGGAATAAGATCACGCGAATTGAAGATACGCCTACTCGATATGAACAAAGTCAATGCTAACACATTGCTCTGGCAAATCGTGAACGTAGTGGTACCAAGCGGCATAGTAATAATATTCGGATTCATTCTCGCGTTGATAAGAAAAAGAAAATTCACTAAATAAATATAAACAATGAAAAAAAACCGTATTGCAATAATAATCACAACAATTCTTGTAGTAATAGCCTGTGTCCTTTTATGGAATAACAGATATTTGACAACATTAAGAGGCGAAGCCTACGATTTTACAGTACGCGACACAGCTTCTGTTACAAAGATGTTCTTCGCCGACAAAAGCGGCAATCAGGTTTTATTGCAGAGAACAGCAGATGGCTGGACCGTCAACGAACATTATAACGCTCAGCCTGTTATGATTAACAACATGCTTTATACTCTCGATAAGATGAGAATAAAAATGCCTGTTTCCTTGGCTTCACACGACAACGTAATCACTCGTATGGCTGGCACTAACACCAAAGTAGAGATTTATCAGATCGTTCCTAGAGTTAACCTATTTAATAAGGTAAAGCTCTTCCCTCATGAAAAACTTACAAAAGTGTTTTATATAGGAGACGTAACGCAAGACAACAACGGAACATACGTCTTGAAAGAAGGCGCCGACAAGGCTTATATCGTTCATCTTCATGGTTTTAGAGGATTTGTCAGCTCTCGTTTCTCTGCCAATCCAGAAGACTGGCGCGACCATAAGATTTACTCATACGACATCAACGACATCGCTTCAATGAAACTTGAGTTTAACAACAAGCCTGAACAAAGTTTCATCATAAACGAAAAGAACCGTTATTTATATGAGATGACATCTCTCGCCGATGATTCACGCATCGACTTCGATACAATCCGCGTTCTTAACCTTCTCACTTCTTTCAAAGATGTTCGCTTTGAAGCATTCTTGACCGACATCGCAAAAGAACGCCGCGATTCTATCATCAACTCCCCTTATCAAGAACGCCTCACACTCGTGACAAAAGACGGAAAAGAAAACGTCATTACAACTTATACAATGAAAATCAATGCCGACGCTTTCGGCTTCATCGAAGAAGACTGGGACGACGACCCTGACCATAAATACGCTTACATAAAAAATAATGACGAACTAGTTATGATTCAAGATTTTGCTTTCGGAAAACTTCTCAAACCAGCTGATTATTACAAGAAAGGCCATATAGAACCTCAAAGAAAAATATTCATCGAAGAATTAGAAGAAATTCCAAGCAGAAGTCTTTCTTTTTAATACAATGAGTCTATAAGGAGAAGCCGTGTCGATGTCAACACGGCTTCTCTCATTTTTTACACCATTAACTTACAGACTCATTGACTCATAGACTTATAGACTTCTATTAAGGTAATCTGAATAATCTTCTGGAGCGCTTTTGTATTCTTTGCCAAAGAGCGCTGAGTTAATCAGGAAGTCGGCTGAGGCGTGATTACAAGCTGTTGGCACGTCGTAAAGTACGCTTAATCTCAACAAAGCCTTCACATCGACATCATGAGGCTGGCTTGTCATAGGATCCCAGAAGAAGATGAGATAATCGATTTTGCCCTCTGAGATAAGAGCTCCTAATTGCTGGTCGCCGCCCAACGGACCCGACTTCAGCCTATTGATATTAGGCAAGACTGAGGATAAAATCTTACCTGTGGTACCGGTAGCGTAAAACTCATTACCTATAAGCTTTTCAGCATGTTCTGTGACCCAACGTAAAAGGTCGTCTTTCTTAGCGTCATGCGCAACAAGAGCTATTGTCTTCATAGTTATAGTTATAATTATTCGTATTCATAATATTCGATGACATCACCAGAACTCTTTGTAACAGGGTATTTGCCGTCGTATGTGTAGCTAATATATTCTGTATCAGAATATGCGCAAAAAGATCCCGCACATGATTCTAAGTATGTAACTTCTACAACATTATTCTTATTAGCGAAAATTTTCATGTCTTCTAAGCCACTTAATACTTCCAAACCCAATAAGTTACGGAATGGATTAGACTTATCGTCATATTTGAAGTAATATTTCTCGGTATAATTTCCATATTCCATTTCCAGCTCTGAGATATTTCCGCCTTTCCAGTCAAGGTCAAATTCAAATCTAGCAACACCTCTTTCAGCTAGAGCATTGCTCAACATTTTGTCCATCTTCACCACTGATAACTCTGGCAACACATATTTGAGAGGATTTGCGATACTCTTCGCTGCAACTGATTTAGAATCATTTATCACTAACACGATTTCTGACAATTCATTATCATCATATTCAAAAGTGTAAGTCGCTATCATGACGCCATTTTCAAAAAGCTTAGCTTGATATAATCTATCATGTTTATTATAGATATAATCTGTATATCCGTCATGTTCATAATTTTTAACTTTTGACACTTGACCTTTCTTATTGTAGTCAAATACTTCTGAATACTTCAAACCACCGATAATATCATAATACTCAATAGTTTTCAACTGTTTTCCGTCCCAGTTCCACACTTCAGAAAGTGACTTTCCAAGTCCTCTGTCGGTGTAGATTTTACTGATTTTTTCTTTTGGATTGTAAGGTTTGGTTTTTTGGCAAGAGGTGAATAGTATTGCTAATGCAAATGTCAGTAATAATGTCAGTTTTTTCATAGTTGTAATTTTAAATTTGTTTATTAATAATTAGTGCGAATTAAACGTGACAAATATGCGAATTATTTTTTTTAAAACAAAAAAATCAGAATTTTTAAATTTCATGAAAGGAATAGAAGTATAGAATTGAACATTTTTGAGAGGAGATTTGAACATTTTTAAGAGGAGATTTGAACATTTTTAAAGCAAAACCCCTTCGCTAACAGGAAGTTAAATTCCATTTAACGAAAGGGTAATTACCAATTTTAAATTTTCAATTTTCAATTATTCTTTACAGCTTCACCTATTGCCTTGCCGAGATTATAAAGTCTCTCAACGTCCTCTTGGCGATAAGGAGCGCCTTTCACCTCAACAGATTCCATTGGACGCTGCCATTCGTTTTTGTCTGCTATGCCATTAATATATTTGACACCGCCGCCGCCCCAGCTCATGCCGCCGAACACACCATAGACCTTGTCTTTAGGCTTGAACTCTGTGAGTTCGTGTAACAACAATGTCATGTCAGGGAACACGCTGCCATAGTGAGCGCTCGCTCCGATGATGCAGCCTTTATATTTCCAGATGTCGCTGATGATATGTGATACCTCTGTCTTTGAGACATCGTAAATCTTGATATCCTTAACGCCTGCTTCTGCCACGCCTCTTGCGATGATGTCGGCCATGAGAGCTGTGTTGCCATACATAGAACCATAAGCTATAACGACGCCTTCATCGTTGCCGCCTGTACTCCATTTAACGTATCTGTCGAATACCCATGATATATTGCTGCGCCACACCAAGCCGTGCGATGGAGCAATCATCTTGATTTCGACAGGAGCGAGTTTCTGTACAGCCTTAACCACCTGACTTGCCACCTTGCCTACGATGTTGGCATAGTAACGACGCATATCGTCTTCGTAGAAGTCGAGGTTGGCTTCGTCGTCGAAGATGCATCCGTTGAGAGCGCCGAAACCACCGAAAGCGTCGTTAGAGAACAATATCTTGTTGGTTTGCTCGTAAGTCACCATTGACTCTGGCCAGTGAACCATAGGGACAGTAAAGAATTGAAGCGTATGTTTTCCTAGGCACAATGTCTCGCCGTCAGCAACAATCTTCTTGTTGTTCAATGGTCCGTAGAAAGCTTCGAGAGGACCGAAAGTCTTGGCATTGCCGATGACTTCAACATCAGGATATTCTTGTACTATAGCACGTACAGCGCCGCTATGGTCAGGCTCGTCGTGGTTGATGACGAGATAGTCGATCTTACGGTCGCCGAGAACGGTCTTAATCTTAAATAGAAATTCTGCCATGAAGCTTACTTCGACAGGGTCGATGAGAGCTACTTTCTCATCAACGATGAGATATGAGTTGTATGAAACTCCGTTAGGAAGTTCCATGTGGTTTTCAAAGAGTTCAGTTTTTCTGTCATTAACGCCGACATAGAAAATATCGTCGGTCAAATTTATTTTTAGCATGATTAGTAATTTTAGTTATAACTTATTTCCAACTAAATACGCACGAGTCATATAACTCATGCGTATTAAATGATATTGTCAATATTTATTTCTCATATCAATCTTGTTCTGAGAAATTTTCTGTTCCTACGCCACAGAGAGGGCATGTCCAGTCTGCTGGTAAGTTTTCAAAAGCTGTACCTGGTTGGATTCCATTATCTGGGTCGCCGACTGTTGGGTCATAAACATAACCGCAAACGTCACAAACATATTTTTTCATCTTCTTTAATTTTTAAGTTAAACAATAATATAATTTAATGTATATCGTAATTTCTTCTTAAATATTGAAGACGTTCTACAACATTGATATCTTCTTTTTTATTTACAATGCCTCTAAAGTCTTCAACATTGCAGAAGTTGTGTCTTTCCATCCAAGCTTCTACGTCGGCATTCATTTGTTTTATATAATCGATGCCGTTGCGATACAATGTGCTGCACACCTGTACTGTCTTAGCTCCAGCGAGGATTTGTTTCACCACGTCTTCACCTGTATAAACACCTCTCGAAGCAGAAAGTTCACATGGCAGTCCTTGTGATGAGAGGAGAGAAATCCAGCGTAAAGTATTGTGGTTTTCTTCTGGAGCTGAGATGGAGTTGCCTGGGACAGCTTTCATCTTTTCGATGTTGATGTCAGGGTTATAGAATCTGTTGAAGAGCACCAGTCCTTTAGCGCCTGCCTTGGTGAGGCTGAACGCCATACGGCTGATATTGGTGAAATGGTCGCCGAGTTTCACAGAGACGGGTATATTGATGTTTTTCTCGACATCTTTAAGGATTTCAACATAATCTTCTTCTATTTTTCTTGGGTCGAGGTCTCTGTCGAAAGCAGATATTGCAATATTGAGTTCTATGGCGTCGGCTCCTGCATCTTGAAGCTCTCTCGCTATGCTTGTCCATTGGCCGTCGGTGGAGCAGTTGACACTCGCGATGATAGGGATGTCAACGTTTTTCTTTGATTCACGAACAAGCTTTTCATATATCTCGATTTCCGTTCCGCGCATGAATGTGTTGAGATATTCTTGTGCTTCTGGATATAAATCGTATATGTCGTTATCGTGATGCACTTCTTCTCTTCTAATTTCAGACAAAATCTGTTCTTCAAAGATTGATTTTAGGATAACGGCACCGGCACCAGCTTCGGCACAATGTTTAATACTTTCCACGCTGCCTGTCAAAGTAGAGCTACTGACAATGATAGGAGATTTTATTTCCAGACCGAGATATGATGTTTTTAGTTTCATTTTAGTAATTTTTAACTTCACAAAGATAGTATATTTTTTGAAGAATTAACAACAGTTTCTTATAAAAAAAAACGATATTCGCATCAATTTTTTCGATTTAAAAATCTATTTTTGCACTCTGTTTTTTTTGATATGAACACAAAAGTAAGGGGATATGTTTTAGCGGCCATATCAGCTGCCACATACGGAATGAATCCGTTGTTTGCCTTGCCTCTTTATGAAGGCGGGATGGATTTATATTCTGTCTTGTTTTTTCGTTATCTGTTTGCCATTCCTATTCTGGCAGTGATGCTCAAGATGCGACGCCGCGACTTCTCGATAGAGAAAGCCGATGTCATGCCGTTAATTATATTAGGTATATTGTTTGCCATGTCGTCGATAACGTTATTTTCGAGTTACAACCACATGGACGCCGGCATCGCCTCGACGATTTTATTCGTCTATCCAATAATGGTTGCGCTTATTATGTTTATTTTCTTCAAGGAAAAAATATCCATAAAAACGATAGCCTGCATAGCCGTAGCGATGCTTGGAATTGTGTTGTTATGCAATAGCGGCGAAGGCGCTGTCGTCAGCACCAAAGGCGTGTTTTTTGTCTTCGGCTCCGCGTTATCATATTCCTCATATATTGTCATGGTGAATAAATCGAGGATAAGAAAAATGGCGACAATAAAAGTCACCATGTATGTATTGACCGTTGGCTGGTTCATTTTCGCGGCTAAAGCATTGATAAGCGGAAGGCTCTACACTCCATCGCCAGATCAATGGTATCTCTGGTTCAACGTGTTGGCTCTGACGACATTTCCGACAATAATATCATTGATATGCACCACGGAAGCCATCCAATGCATAGGCTCCACTCCTACCGCCATACTCGGCGTCTTGGAACCAGTGACGGCAGTATTCTTCGGCGTGGTCGTCTTCGGAGAAATTCTGACGACACGTATAATGATAGGATTGATACTTGTTATAGCCTCGGTGACTTTAGTAATAGCCGGCGGCAATACTGGAAAGCTATTATTGAGATTAAGGAAGATGTTTCCTAATAAAAACTCTTCCTTATGATTGCAGATTTTCAATTATTCGATAACGCCGCTTCCTAAGACGACAGGTTCTGTTTCGTGATATATTATTCCGAACTGTCCGGCAGCGACGCCCGAGATGGCTTCATCGGAAATGATAGAAAGCCTATCGTTAGATTCGCTCAGCTTCAAAACGCCGAAATTGAAACCAGGCTGATGTCTTATCTTATATCTCACTCTCTGACCGTCATTAAACTGTATTGCTGGATTCATTGTCATGACATCGAGCAAGTCGATATTATTAACATATTGAGCTGCTGGGTCATAGCCTTTAGACACGAAAATAAGATTTCTTTCTGTGTCTTTTTTAACTACGAACCAAGGTCCGCCACCCAATCCTAGTCCTTTTCTCTGACCGATGGTATGGAACCAGAAGCCCTTATGTTTTCCTAGTTTCTTACCTGTTTCAAATTCGATGATGTCGCCTTCTTTTTCGCCGACGTATTCTCTGATATAATCGTTGTAGTTGATTTTGCCGAGGAAGCATATTCCCTGAGAGTCGTGACGTTGTGCGCTTGGCAGCTTATGAAATTCGGCCAGACGACGCACTTCAGCTTTAGGGAGGTCGCCAATAGGGAACATAGCTTTTGAGAGCTGATGGTATGTTATTCTGGCGAGGAAATCCGTTTGGTCTTTAAAGGTATCGACAGCTGTTCCGAGCCAAGAGATGCCGTTTTCATCATACCATTGACGAGCGTAATGTCCTGTCGCGATTCTATCGAACTGATAGCCCATTTTTTCCTCAAAAGCTCCGAACTTAATCATTCTGTTACACATCACATCAGGATTAGGAGTCAAGCCTTTGCGCACAGAATCCATTGTGTAGCTCGCTACACGTTCATAATATTCTTTCTGCAAATCGACAATATCGAAAGCGCAGCCATATTTCTTGGCGATATAAGTTGTTATTTCAATATCCTCTTCTGAAGGACAATCCATGAGGTCGTCTTTACCTTCGAGGCCTATTTTAATATAGAATATGTGAGGATTGTAACCCTGTTCTTTCAAGATAGGAACCATTACGGAGCTATCGACACCGCCAGATACTAAAGCTGCAATTTCCATTAAGTCGAATTTTATTTTATGTTAACAGAAGAAATATCAGTTTTGACAATTCTAACATAACCCATGTTTTCGAATTGTTTCTCAGCGGCATCATAAACAGCTTTGTATCTCTTTCCCTTGTACAAAGCCCATGTTCTGTCGCCGTAAGAGAAATGCCACCATTGAGTTGGGTTATTAACAAAGCCTTGCGACTTCATCACTTTCACGAGATGCTTACGGTTGTTCTTTTGTTCTTCGCTGATGCGTTTTTTAGCTTTTTCGTGATATTTTGTGCCATAGTCAAAGTCGTTGCCATTTTTGTCGCACAAAGCCACGTCCAAAGCGGCGCCTGTGTCATGGCCGCCCAAGCTTTTATCAGGATTAGAATATTTCTTGTTCAATATTGACAACAACTGAGCTCTTCCCATATCTGGGTTTTCTTTCAGCATTTTATTCAAGCCTTCATTCCATTTTTCAGAAAGAGAAATTCTTGAACTGTATGCTCTATAAATCTTAATATATTCGTCATCACGAAGCTGGTCGGCAATTCTATACAATTTGCTTGCGATAGTCTTTCTCAACAACACCGGTGTTTCAACGGTATCCTTATCGATGATGATTTTATGATGAGCCACTAATTCTTCCAGATGTTCGTAACATTCTTTCACATGAACTCTTGTCAGATAGTTATGAGAAATTGTTCTTTTCACGCCTAATTTGTAGAGCAACAGATTCCATGAATAAGCGATCAAGTACTTTACTTTTTTAGATTTTAGAATTAACAATACAGCTATCAAAACTGCAAAAGCCAGCATTATCACCAATGCCTCAACGCGGTTATACCTAAGCAATTCACTCATAATATATTTTTATTTTTTCAAATCAACGACAATAGGACAATGGTCGGAGAAGTTAACTTCCGGCATTATCGATACATTTTCTAGACAATCATTAAGATTTTCTGTAAGGATGTGATAATCTATACGCCAGCCTTTATTATTTTGTTTTGCGTTGGCGCGATAGCTCCACCAGCTGTAGTGATGAGGTTCTTTGTTCAAGAATCTGAAGCTGTCGGTATAGCCGTTATTCAAGAATTTTGAGAACCATTCTCTTTCTTCCGGGAGGAATCCAGATGACTTGGCGTTACGGATAGGGTCGTGAATGTCAATAGCCTCATGACAGATATTGTAATCGCCTGATATTACGAGCTGAGGGCGTGTTTTTCTTAATTCGTTGACGTAATCAAGGAAGAAGTCGAGCCATTTCATTTTAAAGTCTTGGCGTTCGTCGCCGCTTGTTCCCGAAGGATGATAAACGCTCACGACGGACAAGTCGCCGAAGTCGGCGCGGAGGAATCTGCCTTCATTATCATAATCCTCATTACCCATTCCATAGACAACATTGTCAGGCTTCGTTTTGGAAAGTATTGCGACGCCGCTATATCCTTTTTTCTTAGCTGGGAACCAGTAATGGTTATAGCCGAGCATTTCTATCTCCATGAGAGGAATTTGGTCTTGAGTAGCCTTAATTTCCTGAAGGCAAATCACATCAGGCAAGTTAGCCTCAAGCCATTGAAGCAGCCCTTTTGATATGGCAGCTCTTATTCCGTTAACATTATAACTAACAATACGCATCTATAAAAATAGTTTTTGCAAAGATAAAAATTATTTAGCAAAAATTACCATAATATAAATTCATTTTTTTATATTTGGAGACTGAAAATTAAACACTGTGAAGACGAATATAAAAGCACGCATATTTTGGTTGGCCAGAAAGATTAACAAATGGCGTTTTAAGCACATGTCTGAGAAACAGTTCATGTTGTTGCTTAGTGTGCCAACGGGTTTTCTTGCAGGTCTATCTGCCATTATTATCAAGAAATTAGCTCATTATACCAGAGACTATTTTTATAACATTGCCACACACGAAGATCACTATGATTTATTGTTTTTCATTTTTCCTGCGATAGGAATTTTGTTGACGATAATCTTCTGCCGTTTCATTTTGAAGAGAGAGGTCGGCCATGGCATTCCAGGCATTTTGTATGCCATCCAGAAGAACAAAGGAGCTGTGAAGCCATACAACACCTTTGCGTCTATCATCACTAGTGCTCTGACTGTAGGTTTTGGTGGTTCTGTAGGACTTGAAGGTCCTTCGGTTTCCACGGGTTCTGCCATAGGGTCCAATATTGGTCAGCTGCTGCGTCTCAACCAGAAGAACATTGTGGTGTTAATTGGGATGGGATGTGCGGCGGCGCTTGCCTCCATTTTCCAGGCGCCTATCACTGGTATTATTTTCGCCATTGAAGTCTTCATGATTGACATTTCAATGGCATCGTTGATACCGATAATAACATCCTCGTTCGTAGCCATTCTCACTTCATATTATTTTCTTGGCAGAGCCTTTGAATATACCATCACCACGAGCACAGCCTTCATGCCATCCAACTCATTGTTTTACGTTGGTTTAGGATTGTTCGTTGGTTTGGTTTCGGCATATTTCATGTATGTTTATTTCAAAGTAGGCAAGAAAGCCAAGAAGATTAAATCGCCATGGATGAGATTTGCCATAGGCGTCTGTGGCTTAGGAATCTTGATTTTCATATTTCCTGCGTTGTACGGTGAAGGCTACGAAGCCATCAACGCTGCACTCAATGGCGACAATTCCATTTTATTTGAGAACAAAATTTTCTCAAGTTTCCAGAACAACCAATGGGTGATATTGGTGTTGATGCTTGCCATCATTTTCCTTAAAGCCATCGCCACCTCGCTCACCTTTGCTGCTGGCGGTGTTGGCGGCACCTTTGCTCCGGCATTGTTCTTGGGCGCGTTCTCAGGCATGTTTTTCGCCACATTTGTCAACACACTCGGACTGGGCAGCCTCAACATCACCAACTTCGCTTTAGTCGGCATGGGAGGCGTCATCGCCGGAATGCTGCACGCTCCACTCACCGGAATATTCTTGATTGCGGAGATAACAAACGGCTACTCACTCATGGTGCCTATGATGATAGTATCGGCTATGTCGTACGCCATCAACAGAACATTCTTCAAAGACTCCATCTACACCAAAGCAGTCAGCGACAAAGGCGTGCGCGTCTCACATAACAAAGACGTCAGCATCCTTAACATGATGAACCTTAAGAAACTTATTGAGACCAACTTCTCCACTATACGTGCAGATCAGACATTGAGAGATTTACTTCCAATAATATCATCGTCAAGAAGAAACATATATCCTGTGGTAGATGAAAACGGCAACTTCAAAGGCCACGTTCTCTTCGACTCGATAAGAAAAATCATCTTCGACCCAGAGCAATACGACACAACGATAGAAGACATCATGCTCTTCCCCGACTATCTCATCACGACAGAAGACAGCGTCGAGGAAATTGTAAGGAAATTTGAACGTTCTGGCAACTATAACATAGCTATCGTTGAAGGAAAAAAATACCTCGGCTATATTTCAAGAGCGCTTATGTTCACAACATATCAGGCAACGCTGAAAGAGATATCCGACGATTAAGAGAGGAATTTGAGGGATTTGAGGATAGGACTTTTTCCTTTAGCCTTTAGCCTTTTGTCATTAGCCTTTAGTCATAAAATTAGAAATTATGAATTACATTAAGAGATTAAAAGAATTATACAAAGACAAGAGATATACTTCAACGATAGATGTTGGACTTTTTATCTTGCTCATTTTCAGTTTTCACTTCCTTTATCTAGGATGGCAGGCGTTGGATTATTTTCCTATTGGAGGACATATCAACAGATTATTCGATTCGGCGTCGGCTTTGTTGTTCAATCAGAGCTGCTGGGTGCTGGAGCATATCTTTCATGTTGATTTCATCACGCACAAACATGCCATAGGCGTTATAAACTGCAACGACACATATTCTTTAATAAACGTTGCTCCAGAATGCACGAGTCTCAAGCAATGGCTGCATTGGCTTTTCCTGATGCTGCTCTTCCCTGGTCCATGGAAACATAAATTGTGGTACATCCCAGCTGGCCTCGTCATCATCGAATGGATCAACGTGGTAAGAGTTGTTGGCATCACATTATGCATGATACCATTCCCTGCATATTTCGATTTCTTCCACGACTATTTCTTTAAAACATTATTCTACTTTTTCATATTTATAATGTGGGTTATTTGGGTAGAGAAATTTTTACATAAAAAAGAAAAAATAAAAAAATAAAATAATATCATGGATTCAAAAAACATTGTTTTCGTCCTCGATGCCGGCGGCACAGGATTTAAATTTTCAGCAGTACAAGATTACAGAGAGATTGTTGAACCATTCACAATCAAGACAGCCTCAGAGACTTTAGAGGAGCAGCTTCAAAAGATCATCGACGGTTTCAAGCGTCTCAAGGAGCAATGTGGCGAGCCTGCAGCTATCAGTTTCTGTTTCCCTGGTCCAGCCGACTATCCTAACGGCATCATCGGCGACTTAGCCAACTTGCCATTGTTCAGAGGCGGCGTGGCATTAAAAGATATGTTAGAGAACGAGTTTAAGGTGCCAGTATATATCAACAACGACGGCGATTTGTTTGCATACGGCGAGGCTTTAGGCGGCGTTCTTCAAGACGTCAACGCTCTCCTCGAGAAAGCAGGCAACCCTAAGAGATACAAGAATCTCGTTGGTCTTACACTCGGCACTGGATTCGGTGGCGGCGTTGTCCTCGACGGACGTCTGTTGCAAGGCGACAACTCAGCAGGCGCAGAGGTATGGTGCATGAGAAACATACTCTATCCACAGACAAGCGCTGAAGATTCTGTCAGCATCAGAGGAGTACGCCGCGTATATGCACGCGAGGCAGGCATCGACTTCAACGAGGCGCCTCAGCCTTTCGACATCTGCGAGATAGCTTTGGGCAACAAAGAAGGTAACAAAGAAGCCGCTCTCAAAGCTTGGGACGAATTCGCAACTGTATTGGCCGACATCATCGCCAACATCGCTACTGTCATCGACGGTATCGTGGTTCTCGGCGGAGGCCTCTCTGGCGCAGCAAAGATATTCATGCCTAAGGTGGTTGAACATCTCAACACAGAATATCCTGGTTTAGACGGAAATAAAATCCCTAGAATGGAAATCTCAGCATTCAACCTCGATGATGAAGATGGCAGAAACGCTTTCACAGCAACATCAGGAAAGATGGTAAAAGTGCCTTTCTCTGATAAAGAAGTATGGTACGACCCTTCAAAGAAAATCGGTATCACCGCAACAAAACTCGGAACATCATCGGCAGTGGCAATAGGTGCTTACGCATACGCGATGAATAAATAAAGTCTCAAAGACACAAAGACACAAAGTCTCAGAGTAAATAAACTGGGACTTTGTTATTTTAGATGTAACTTAGTAACATAGAAAATAATGACACTAAAAATAGCTTGCGTGCAGACTGATATAATTGCACGCAATCCTTCAGAAAACTTCAAGCATCTTGACGAACTCTTCAAGAAAATTCAAGATGACAGAGATATAATAATTCTGCCGGAGACTTTCACCACAGGATTTCCTGCTGAGGCTGAGCTCTTCGCCGAGACAGAAGACGGTCCTACCATGACATGGCTCCGTCAAAAAGCCAAAGAGAGAAACTGCGTGATATGCGGAAGCTTTATCACTACATTTGTAAGTCAACAAGACAACAAGACAACAGGACAACAAGCAAAGGCGAATCACAACACTTTAGTGTGGATGAATCCTGACGGAACGTACCATGCTTACAACAAACGTCATACTTTCATGGGCGGCGAGAAGGAACTTGATTGCGGTCAGAATCTCATCACCATAAATTATAAAGGATGGAAGATCAGACCTTTCATCTGCTACGACCTTCGTTTCCCGGTATGGCTCCGCAACAGTTATAAAGACGGTGAATTCGAATACGACTTGGCGATACTCATAGCCAACTGGCCACAGCCTAAGGCATATATCTGGAACACATTGCTATCTGCGCGTGCCATCGAGAATCAGGCTTATTTCATCGGCGTCAACCGCGTCGGCATCGACCATAACAAAGTACCGTACATCGGAGAGACCAAAATCGTTAATGCAAAAGGCAGAACCGTTGCAGAAATTATTGGTGACAACGAAAACATTCTCGAAGCAGAAATAGACATGGAATCATTGACAAGCTTCAGAAATCATTTCGTCGTTCATAAAGACTGGGATAATTTTAAAATTATGTAACCTTTTTTATTACCTTTGCGTAAACTATAAATTATGAATATTATAATAGCAGGAGACGGCGAAGTTGGCATGCATCTGGCTCAGGCCCTTGAACATGGCGATCATAACATCACCATCGTTGATCCACATGAAGAACTTCTTAAAATGATTGAGGAGCAATCTGACTTGATGACTATTGTCGGAGACTCCACCTCGATAAGAATTTTACAACAAGCCAATGTCAAGAAAGCCGACTTGGTCATTGCTGTCTTGCACGATGAGCATATCAACCTTTTGACAGGTATTCTCGCTAAAAAACTCGGCGCGCAGAAAGTCATAGTGCGTGTCAACACCATGGAGAGCCTCAGCAAGGAAAACTGGCGTATCTATCAAGACCTCGGCATTGACGGCATCGTCTCTCCTGAAGACATCGCGGCTCAGGAGATAATCAACCTGTTGAAACAGAATGTAGCCACTGAAGCACACGACTTCGCTGGCGGCAAGCTGGAGCTCCTTATGATTAAGCTGGAGCCTAATGCCATTGCCATCAACAAGACTTTGGAAGAAGTCATAGAGAACTACAAACATATCGATTTCAGGGCTTTGGCTATTCACAGAAGACAAAACACCTTCATCCCTAAGGCTCACGACGTTTTCAAAGAAGGCGACCTCGTTTATGTGATAACAAAACCTCATGCCATCAAGGAGCTTATGCAGCTCAGCGGCAAGACAAAATTCAATATCAACAATGTGATGATTGTTGGAGGAAGCCGCGTCGGCAAACTTGCAGCGAAACGTCTCGAAGACGACCTCAACATCAAAATCTTCGAGATGGACAAAGAACGCTGCTACGAGCTATCCAACACATTATCCAACACGTTGGTAATAAACGCAGACGCAAGAAACGTTGACCTCCTCGAAGACGAAGGCATCAAAGATATGGACGCCTTCATCGCTGTTACCGACAACACTGAGACGAATATACTCACCTGCCTACAAGCCAAGAACTTCGGCGTGAAAAGAACCATCGCTATGGTGGAAAACATCGACTATATCGACATCTCTCAAAACATCGGTATCGACACCATCATCAATAAAAAACTCATCGCAGCGAGTTACATGGTACGTTACACCCTCGGCGGCAACGTCTCTTCTCTCAAATGCCTTAGCGGCATCGACGCCGACATCGTGGAGTTCGTGGTACGCGACGGCGCCGCTGTCACCAACAAGCCTATCAACAAACTCGATATGCCTGATGGCGCTATCATTGGCGGTATCATAAGAGGCGAAGACAGCTTCATAGCCGTGGGTAACTTCCAAATACAAGCTGAAGACAGAGTGGTGGTGCTAGTGCTTCCTAAGACAATTCAAAAAGTAGAAAAACTTTTCCGTTAATGTGATGAAAAAAATATCCGCAACCATAATAACTCTAAACGAAGAAGATAAAATCCGTCCTTGCCTGGAATCACTGAGAGAAATAGCCGACGAGATTGTCGTCGTTGACTCTCTCTCAACAGATTCAACAAAAACAATATGCGAGGAGTTTGGCGTCAATTTCGTCGAGCAAGAATGGCTGGGATATTCTGAACAGAAAAACCTGGCTAACAGAATAGCCACTCACGACTGGATCCTCTCTATCGATGCCGACGAGGTGTTATCCGAAGAGTTAAGAAAATCTATCTTAATGATAAAAAACAATGACGATAACGATGAGACGGTTTTTTCTTTCAACAGACTGAACAATTACTGCGGAAAATGGATTCATCACTCTGGTTTTTATCCCGATAAAAAGATAAGAATATGGAATAGAAATGTCGGAAAATGGGAAGGCCTGATTCACGAAGTCATCAGGTTTAATAAGAAGGTAAAAGAAACACATCTTAAAGGCGACCTTCTTCACTATTCTTATTCCAAACCGGAAGACTTTGAAAAGCAATTATTTAAATTTGCAGAGATGAGAGCGCAACATTATTACGAAAAAGGAAAGAAAAACGCTGCTCTGCTCAGCATCGTCTCCCCTATCTATTATTTCATCCAACATTACATCATACGATTAGGTTTTCTGGATGGAAAAGAAGGCCTCACCATGTGCAGAATCGGTGCTAAAGCCACACGTCATAAATATAGAAAATTAAGACAACTCATAAAAATAAAGACAAAAAAATATTAACAAATATATTCAAATGAAAAACATCGAACAAATTAATTTCGAAGGCAAACGCGTCATTGTTCGCGTTGATTTCAACGTCCCATTGGATGAAAACTATAACATCACTGACGACACTCGCATCCGTGCAGCGATGCCTACTATCAACAAAGTCATCAACGATGGTGGTATGATCATTTTGATGTCACACCTCGGTCGTCCTAAGAAAAACCCAGACGAAAAATATTCACTCAAGCATATCGTCAACTATCTCAGCCAAGTCATAGGCAAGGAAGTCATCTTCGCTGACGACTGCATGAAAGCTGCCGAAAAAGTCGCTGCCATGAAAGCAGGCGATGTTCTCTTGCTCGAAAATCTCCGTTTCTACGCTGAAGAAGAAGGCAAGGTACGCGGCATTGAAAAAGGCGAAGAAGGCTACGACGAAGCAAAGAAAGCCCTCAAAGAAAGCCAGAAAGAATTTACCAAGACATTGGCATCTTACGCCGACTATTATGTCAACGACGCTTTCGGCACAGCACACCGCGCTCATGCCTCAACAGCGCTCATCGCCGACTACTTCGACAGCGACCATAAAATGTGCGGCTTCCTCATGGGCAAAGAAATTGATGCTATCGACAAGGTTATGAAAGACATCAAACGTCCTTTCACTGCTATCATGGGCGGCTCAAAAGTTTCAACAAAAATCGACATCATCGAAAATCTTCTCACTAAAGTTGACAACCTCATCCTCTGCGGCGGTATGACATATACATTCAAGAAAGCTCTCGGCGGTAACATCGGCAAGTCAATATGTGAAAACGACAAACTCGATTTAGCTTTGTCATTGTTACAAAAAGCTAAAGACAATGGCGTCAACTTGGTCTTAGCTGTTGATGCTGTCGTTGGCGACGATTTCAGCAACGATGCCAACACTTTAGTCGTTGACCCAATGGATATTCCAGAAGCATACGAAGGTTTGGACATCGGTCCTAAGACAAGAGAATTGTTCGGTGAAGTCATCAAAAACTCAAAGACTATTTTATGGAACGGTCCATGCGGCGTTTTCGAGTTCGACAACTTCGCTAACGGCTCACGCGCTATTGCAGAAGCCATCGTTGAAGCTACAAAGAACGGCGCTTTCTCATTGATAGGCGGCGGCGACTCTGTTGCTTGCATCAACAAATTCGACATGGCAAACGATGTTTCATACGTCTCGACAGGCGGTGGCGCATTGTTGGAAGCCATTGAAGGAAAAGAGCTCCCAGGTATAGCAGCGATAAAATAAAGACTACAAGTCAACAAGACTATAAGACTACAAGGGGGACGCTGCTGTTGAATAGCAGCGTTCTTTTTTTATGACTAAAGACAAAAGTCTAAAGCCTCAAATCCCTCAAGTGTCTATATACAAAAAGGAGCGGCCCATTCAAACCACTCCCTTACTTGTTGTCTTGTAGTCTTGTAGTCTTGTAGTCTTTATTCTACTATCGTCATCTCGTCAACTAATCTTGTTGCGCCAGCGTATTTGTCAACGATGAACAAGACATAACGAATGTCAACAGAGATATTTTTACATATTGATGGGTCATAAATCAAATCGCTCATTGTTCCTTCCCAAGTGCGGTCGAAGTTGAGACCGAGGAGATGACCGTCAGCATTCAAGATTGGGCTTCCTGAGTTGCCGCCAGTTGTGTGGTTGCCAGCGATGAAAGCGACATGCATGCTGCCGTCTTTATCAGCATAACGACCGTAGTCCTTGTTTTCGTAAAGCTCACGGAGACGGTCAGTAACGACGTAGTCGTAGATGTTAGGGTTTTCCTTTTGCATGATGCCGTCTAATGTTGTGAAATGTTTATAGCTTACAGCGTCTCTTGGGCTGAAACCGCCTATTTGACCGTAAGTGACACGCAATGTGAAGTTAGCGTCTGGATACATCATCTTATCAGGATTTTGGTCTGCATGATATTCCATTTGTCCGCGCATGAACACTCTTTGCATATCAGCGATTTGGTTGTTCAAATCAACAGATTTTGTTCTTATATTGTTGAAATAGAAATCCATGACGTTGTTGTATGCCATGAGAGCTGGATCTTTAGTGAGTTTCTTAGCCTTTGAAGCCTTGAACTCATCTAAAAATTTATTAACATCTTCTTCTGAAGTGAACATTGTCTTTGCAAATAATTCGTCAACATAAGCTTGTACATTGTCATATTTGTTTTCTATTGTGTTAAGCAACTCTGGACGGAAGTCGGCAGGTTGATTTGCAATATATTCTGACAACATAGCTACAGCAACTTCTTCATCAATAGGTTGATAGTAGTCTTTGAAGAACACCTTTGTTGCTTCTTTAGCAGCAGCAATCATTTTGTCAATATCTTCTTGTGGAGTCTCTTTTGTTACTTGAGAAAGTTTATCGAATTCAGCTGCGAAAGTCAATATCTCGATATTGAGAGCTGTCTCTGAAAGATAAGTTGTTGCGAGGCGATAAGGTTCGTATTCAGCATATAACTTTTCGAAGTCAGAGATTAAAGTGAGGTAAGCGCCTCTTTGACGGCTCTTGTAAGCCCAGTCGGTGAACTGTTTATCGAAATGTTTTTTCTTTTGAATGCCTTTGAAGTTGTTGATGCCTTCTGTCACGCCCATCCATTTTTTCCATCCGTTGCCGAGGTGAGCATGTTTTGAAGCGTATTGTATTCTGACTTTAGGGTCTTTTTCTTGATGTTTGTTGTAAATGTCGAGTATCTTTCCGCGGAGGTCAACGCTGACAGGATAAATAACGTTAGCTTCTTGATTTACAGCAACAGCTGGAAGATATTCGTTAGTACGAGCAGGATAGCCGAAGACGAAAGTGAAATCGCCTTTTTCTGCGCCTTTCAATGAGATAGAGAAGTGATAGTTAGGTTTGTAAGGAACGTTATCTTCGCTATATTCAACAGCTTTGCCTTCTGGAGAGACGTAGATACGGAATATTGAGAAGTCGCCTGTGTGACGAGGCCATACCCAGTTGTCGGTGTCGCCGCCGAATTTGCCGATGTTTGAAGGAGGAGTACCTACCATACGAACATCTTTAAACACTTCGTTATAAATCATGTAATATTTATTACCATGATAGAAAGGCTTGATAACGACTTGGTAATCAGTGTTAGCTTCAGCTTCTTCCTTGATTTTCTTGATGTTTTCATTAACGATTTTTGTTCTTTCTTCGTTAGATGTTTCTTTTGTTATGCCTTCTAAGACACGATCAGTAACATCTTCCATACTTTTCAACATTACAGCTGTAAGGCCAGGACAAGGAAGCTCTTCTTCGAAGCTCATAGCCCAAAAACCGTCTGTCAAATAATCGTGTTCCACTGTGCTATGATGTTGAATCCAGTCGAAACCGCAGTGATGGTTAGTAAGAAGAAGACCTTGGTCACTGACGATTTCACCAGTACAACCGCCGCCGAAAAGAACGACAGCGTCTTTCATGCTACTATGGTTAATAGAATAAATATCATCAGCAGTGATATTCATGCCCATCTCCTGCATGTCTTTTTCATTGTTTTGCAACAACATAGGAATCCACATTCCTTCGTCGGCTCTTAAATGTAAAGAGAACGACATCAATACGATAAGTGATAAAAGGAGTTTTTTCATATTTAAATAAATTAAGATTTTCTCAACATTGCAAAGATAAGATTAATTTTGCTACCAGCCGTGTGCCATGAGCTGTGAGAAAGAAACTTTCTTTATCTTTGTAGCGAAAACCAATAAATTTTTTGAAACATGGCATCACATAATGACTTAGGTGCAATAGGCGAACAGATTGCGCTCGAACACCTCCTTGAAAAGAACTATCAGATTTTAGAAACTAACTGGGTATGCGGTCATAAGGAAGTCGATATCATTGCCAAAGACGGCGACACCATCGTCTTTGTGGAAGTGAAGACGCGGCACACCCCTTGTCTCGTTGAGCCAGAAACCACCGTCGATGTTTACAAACAACGGCATCTTATATGGGCTGCAAACTCATACGTCAATCGTTACCAATACGACAACGACGTACGATTCGACATCATCGCTATCGTCATCGACAGAAACAATGAAAAAAAGATAGAACACATCGAAGATGCATTCTATCCTTCTCTTAAATAGTCTAATGGCTAAAGACTAATGGCTAAAGTTTGTCTATCTTTAGCCTTTTGTCATTAGCCTTTAGTCAATTATCCAACACTGCTTCCTGGAGCGACAGGCTGACTTGGTGACATAACAACCAATCTTCCGTCTTTGTCTTCTGCCGACAAAATCATGCCTTCGCTGACGATGCCTTTCAATTTACGAGGCTCGAAGTTAGCGATGAAACAGACTTGCTTGCCGACTAACTCTTCAGGATTTGGATAATATTTCGCGATTCCTGAAACAATGGTACGTTTGTTCATACCGTCGTCGATCAAGAATTGTAATAACTTATCTGCTTTTGGAACTTTAACACATTCTAAAACAGTACCGACTCTGATATCCATCTTGCCAAATTCATCGATGTTGGTGTTAGGCTTGATTGGATTTGGAGCCCATGCGTTGAGTTCATTTTGTTTCTTTGTCTCTTCCAATTTATTGACTTGAGCAGCAACAGTTTCGTCTTCTACTTTTGTGAACAATAATTCGACTTCGCCAATAGCAGCTTCTTCTTTCAATAAAACTGTTTCTTTAGCTTGGTTCCAGCCGCTTACTTCCAAACCAATCATTGATTGTAACTTCTTAGCTGAGAATGGCAAGAATGGTTCTGACAAGATAGCGAGTTTAGCAACAATCTGCATTGACAATGCAAGAACTGTCTTAACTCTTTCAGGATCAGTCTTGAATTGTTTCCATGGCTCGTTTTCTGTGAGGTAACGATTGCCGAGACGTGCCAAGTTCATCAATTCTGACAAACCTTCACGGAATTTGTAGTTATCGAGAAGGTTAGCGATCTTATCAGGATATTGATTCATTTCTTCGATAGCAGCTTCGTCTTTTTCGTTAAGGTTAATCATAGCTGGAATCTTACCTTCGAAATATTTATGAGTAAGAACCAAAGTACGATTTACGAAGTTGCCGAAGATAGCGAGTAATTCGTTGTTATTTCTGTCTTGATAATCTTTCCAAGTGAAGTTGTTATCTTTTGTCTCAGGAGCGTTAGCTGTCAAAACATAACGAAGGACGTCTTGTTTTCCAGGAAACTCTTCGAGATATTCATGCAACCAAACAGCCCAGTTACGAGATGTTGAAATCTTATCGTTTTCGAGGTTAAGGAATTCGTTTGCTGGAACGTTTTCAGGAACGATATAATCGCCGTAAGCCTTCAACATGCAAGGGAATATGATGCAGTGGAAAACGATGTTATCTTTACCGATGAAGTGAACGAGTTTTGTCTCTTCGTCTTTCCACCATTTTTCCCAGTCTGTACCTCTTTCGTTGCAGATTTCTATTGTGTTAGAGATATAACCGATAGGAGCATCGAACCAGACGTAGAGCACTTTGCCGTCTGCTTCTTCAACAGGGACAGGCACGCCCCAGTCGAGGTCGCGAGTAACAGCGCGAGGTTGCAAGCCATTGTCTAACCAGCTCTTTACTTGTCCATAGACATTAGGTTTCCATTCTTTATGACCTTCGATGATCCATTCGCGGAGCCATTGTTCGTATTGGTCTAAAGGAAGATACCAGTGTTTTGTTGCTTTTTTGACGAGTTCAGCGCCGCTGAGAGCTGAGTGAGGGTTGATGAGTTCATCAGGGCTCATTGAAGAACCGCATTTCTCGCATTGGTCGCCGTAAGCGTGGTCGTTGCCGCATTTAGGACAAGTACCGATGATATAACGATCTGACAAGAACTTGTTACGTTCTGGGTCGAAGAATTGTTCTGTCTCTCTTTCGATGAATTTGCCGTCTTCGTAGAGTTTCTTGAAGAAAGCAGCGGCTGTCTCGTGGTGAGTCTTAGAGCTTGTACGAGAATAGATGTCGTAGCTTATGCCGAGTTTTTCGAAAGAATCTTTGATTATATTGTGGTATCTATCGACGATATCTTGAGGAGTACAGCCTTCTTTTTCAGCTTTGATAGTGATAGGCACGCCGTGTTCATCGGAGCCGCCGACAAACAAAACCTCTTCGCCTTTCATTCGCAGATAACGAACGTAAGTGTCGGCTGGGATATATACGCCTGCCAAGTGACCGATATGCACAGGGCCATTAGCGTATGGTAATGCTGTCGTTACTGTGTAACGTTTAAAATGTTTGTCGTTATTTTCCATTGTCTATGAAGTTTTATTAGATATTAATTAAGGTGCAAAGATAATAAATATTTTTCTGTGAAATGTTAATAAGATTAGTAAATAGAAGGTGTGATAAAGACACGCCAGGAACCATTTTTTTCGCCTCGTTCTATATAATTACATTTCAATAAATGATTAACTAATTTCTTTACTGCTGACATATTGATACCTAACTCATTTTGAATATAATCAAGAGTGACAACAGGTTCTCTCATCATTAGTTTCAATATTTTAGCATAATTCAATGAACGAAATTCAACTCTTTCTCCATCATACCACCAAAGAAGTTCATCACGTTCAGTTAAAAAACATACATCATTATAAATCTCACGAGCCACTAATCCTGTAAAATATTGCATAAAAGGTTTTATCGATTCAATAGATGCTTGCGCTCCAACATTCGGATTTGAACCAACTAATAAATCTGTTTGATGCAAAGCTTCAAGATATTCCCATTTATTACGACTACGTACCACAATCATTGGATAGCCGTGTTTAGATAAAATGTAATTCATAATCAAACGTGCTATACGTCCATTTCCATCTTCAAAAGGATGTATTCTTATATAACGATAATGAAATAAAGCTGCTAATTCAACAGGCGAGAGCTTTCCTTCTTTTTCAGCCTGATTATACCAATCTATAAGATCTGTCATCAAAGCAGGAGTTTCTTCTGGAGAAGCATAATCAAAACGATCGCCATAACGAGTAATGACACTGTTTGGTCGTGTCTTGTATTGACCAGCGTGAATTACATAACTTGTAGTAAAACCTCCAGGAAGATTTTTATAAACAGTATAATCTTCACGTAACATGATTTTATGTAATGTACGAATAAAATTTTGAGTTAAAGATGAATCCTGTATTAAAGACTCTTCATTCATCATTTTTAAAGCAACATTACTTGCAGCCATATCTTGGACATCCTTAATATTTGCTTCACCTATAACCTTTCCAAAAAGCAGCAAAATCTCTGTCTGACCATACGTCAAAGTATTACCTTCGATATGATTTGAATTATAATTAAAATCGACAGTAAATCTACGACTCAATTTTTGTCTGTCATCTTCTGATAAAGGCTGAATTTTATTCCATGCCTCTATAGCTTTTTCTAATGTTAAGTACTTCATAATTTTTTTGATTTAAGATTATAAATTCTTTAAAAGGTGGCTGTATAGCCACCAATTCACCTACAAAAATACTATTTTTTTATCTTTAAATATGTTTTGTTGATAAATTTTTCCTAAACTTTTTTTCCTTAATTTTGTCTTTCATTAAACTTAAAAATTAAATCATCATGATAACTTTTGAAGAACAAATACGTAACGAAAATATCAAGGACATCGCCAATAAATTAATGTGTGCTGCTCGCACCGCTCCTAAGGCAAGAGGCACCGACAACCTCGTACTCGCAGTGGCGACAGACGACACCATCATCGCTCTGGCTGAAAAAATGAAACAACTTGCTGCTGAACGCAATATGGAATTTCTTAACCGCGACGCTGAAAACATTTTAAAATGCGGCGCCGTCATTTTATTCGGAATGAAGATAAGCCCTCTCGGATTGAACTGCGCAGCATGCGGATTCCCAACCTGCGGCGACAAACCCAAAAACGTGCCTTGTTTCTTCAACGCTAACGACCTCGGCATCGCAATAGGCTCTGCCTCTTCCCTAGCCGCCGACTTCAGAATAGACAGCCGCGTCATGTTCTCAGTAGGCCAGGCAGCTCTCGACCTCAACCTCATGCCCGAATGCAGCATGATATTAGCTCTCCCACTCTCAGTAAGCGGAAAAAGCGTTTTCTTTGACAGAAAATAGTTTTATAAGAAATTCAGAAACTCAAAAACTCCGAATTTTATAAGGGGATTTCTATAAATTGCTTTGCAAATGATTTATGAATTTTTCTTTGAGAAGATTTTTGTTTTTCTTGAAAGAACATAGCGAGCTATGTGATTGAAAGAAAGGCGAAAAGATTCCAAGAAAAAAAAATAAAGCATGCAAAAGTTTTAATTGTTACTGTCAAAAATTATTTAAACGGGGAATTTATAGAAGTCCCCATAAATATAAAAAAAGGCTAAAGGTGTTGAATCCCTTTAGCCTTTTTACTTTAGTCTTTAGTCATTTATTTAATAACAAGTTTCTTCGTTACCATCTGTCCACCGATAACGTTCACAAAATACATTCCAGGTGCTAAATCTGAAACGTCGATTGTTGTTGTCTCGCTGAAGACAAAGTTACGAACTTCTTGTCCTTGCATGTTCAAAATGTGAACACAGACTTTTCCCTTTTCATAGTTTGTTGTCAATCTTAAAACATCGTTTGCTGGGTTTGGCAACAAATTGACTTCAAATGGATCTTTGTGGTCGATTAAAGTAGGAACTTCTGTGATTGAGTTCACGTCATTGCTGTAAGAAACGACCTTGCCAGAAACTCTCAGGATTGGGTTGTCGGCTGCTGAACAGTAAGTACATGTCTGACCATCAACGCAATCAGGGTGATTTGGATGACATTCATCGATGTATGATGGGTCAAATTCATAGAACAACTTAGCGTGACCTGCAGCAACGTAATCGTTGAGGCTGTAATCCCAAACCATTCCTAAAGAACCTGGACACCATCCTGAACGGTTGTAAGTCCAAGTACCAGCTTGTGGCTGGCAGCCAGCAGGGTTAGGGTTACATGTTTGCCACAAATGTTGGTCATAAACCTTAGCATCGTTGATGATGATGTTATGAGTTGCTTCCAAGAACTCAGCAGCGTTGCCTGTATTGTAAGCGTTGTTTGTACCGCTGCTCCAGTTGTGACCTGTAGTGATAATCTTCAAGTTAGCCTTTTCTGTTTCAGGAGCGAAATGATAATTTATTTCTGGAATAGGTTGTTGGTTGGCATAATCGCCGAAGTCGAAGATACCGAACCATAATTCGTTCATGTCGATATATTTATATTCAGGAGCGCCTTTTGTATAATCGAAGATAGCGATTGGATCGTAACCGTCTCCGTTCCATGTCTGGAAATATAATTCAAATTCTACCAAACCTTGAAGCACTGTTGTATAATCTGTTACGTCTAACTGATCTTGACATTCGCCACCGAAAGGTGTTACATAACGATAGAGCTCAACCCATTCACCGCGATAGTTCTTAACGCGGCAGTAACCAACTCTGTCGTAAGGGTCACAAGTGCCGATACAGTTGTGGTCATATTGCAATGTGATATTATTGAAAGCGCCAACATGTGTTGGAAATGCATATTCATTATAACCATATTGCTGTGATGGAGTGATCTTAAGATCTCCGTTCATTGCTGTTACGCTGATGTTATCGTATGTGTTTGTCACTTCGAATGTATTTGAAACACTTGTTGATTTGCCACCTGATTGAACGATAGTTGCTGTCATGTTGTATGTTCCATAATCAGCAGGTTTCCATGAAGCATACCAGTAACCATTTGTTGGGTCATTAGGATAAGCTGTCATCAATTTAACTTCTTCACCATCGATGTCGCAAGTTACAGATTCAAATTTGATAGCATCGCCATGTTCGATGTAAGCGCTAAGAACTAACATAATAGGTGAGTTCAAGTCAGAAACGTAAACCATTGTTCCATCGTATGGACGACGTATTGTGATTTCTGGAGTATATTCTTCTGGATCAACAACTTCAAAAGTACGTGTCACAGATGGAGCTGCTTGCCATTCTGTGTCGTTACCGTTTTGACTTGCCTTAACCTTAACGATACCTGCATCGCCTGTCAATGTCAAAACGCTGCCATCCAATGTCGCAGGGCCTTCCAAAAGCTCAAATGTAACAGGCAATCCCGATGTTGCTGATGCTTGTAATTGAATTGGCTCAGCAAAAACTAATTGATCTGGAATATTCTCAAAATCAATAAATTGTGATGATAAACCTGCTGGAATATGACGTACCAACAAATTGTCGTATGCTGCTTTTGAACTGTTCAAGAAGAAGATGCCGTCCCATTTTGCTGGGTCATGACGGTCGCCTGAACCTGGTGTCAAACCTGCATTCAAACCTTGAATCTCTGGAATTGGCTGAAACTCACCTGTACATCCAAAGTCGGCAAATAATGTAACGCTACCTGCTCTGTCATTTGCTTCAAGGTCTATCATGATTTTCCAACGAATCCAACCTACTGATGCATCGTATGAAAACTTGACAGGCATTGTATTGTCTGGCAATACTATACCGTTAGCAAACTTAGGATCTGTACTAGCTTTGCCTGATGTTGTGAAATAAATGCCGCCGTCTTGTGTTGGCAAATTAGGATTTGGTGTGGTTGGCTCGTAATTCATTGGAGGCAAAACAACGCCATCACCGTCAGCATCATAACCTACTCCAAAAACTGATCCCCACCAGTCATAATACATATCTATTTCAACTTCAATAGTTCCGCCTTCAGAGAAATCAAAATGGAAATCAGGTGTTGATTTATGCGTAGCTATTTCACCATAATTGGTGTTTGCATTGCTGAAAAATACACCTAATGACTCGTCTGGTGTTGTCGGCAATCCGTCACCAATGTAGTCAACTTTCATTTGACCACCACCTGCACTGTGTGCTCTGGCAACCCAATTGTCTTGTCCATTTAAAACTCCTTCATTGTAATTGTTAAAATCTTTTGTGATGACAGTCTGCGCATTGACAGACAACATCATAAAGATTGAAAGGAATAATAATGCAATTTTTTTCATATTTAGAATTTTAAATTATTCTACAACTAATTTCTTTGTTGTTGTATTTTCACCAACTACTTTAACAAAATAAATTCCTGTATTCAAATCTTTAATGTCAACTGTTGCTTCTGTAATAAATGAAAATTCTTTAACAATTTGTCCAACAGAATTTATAATTTGTACTTCGCTGTTGCCATTATAATCGCTTGTCAATGTTAATTCATTCTTAGCAGGATTTGGGAACATAGCAACATTGTTAGCAATATTTTCTGAAACTGATTCTGAATCTAAAACAGCTAATGTTGAAACACAAGCGATGTTCATTTGTGCATAACGTTGTGACATTTCAAATGAGTTGACACTTGGTCCGATGAGGTCGTTGCCTGTGTGAATGTATGGGCTGTAGTTTTGATAATCTTCGAAAGGATAGATACCCATGAAACCATTTTGGTTGAATGATGTGTGGTCGCTGTCGCCTTGTGTGAAGTTAACTTGACGAACTTGCATTTCTGGGAAATAAACATTAGCGAGGTTCATATAATATTCACCGATAGCTTCAACGCTGTTAGGATAGATTAAGTCGATGTGAATTTCTGAACCTGGATTTAAGTAACCGTTCATGTCGTTGTTGAAATAACCAACTACATTCATTCCCATTTCTGCGCAATATTCTGCGTAAGCTGCACTACCAATCAAACCTACTTCTTCAGCACCGAAAGCACAGTAAATGATTGAACGTTCAAAAGAATGTTGTGATAAGATTCTTGCTGCTTCCAAAACTGATGCAACACCTGTAGCGTTGTCGTCAGCACCTGGACACATACCTGAATAGCTGTATGAATCTAAGTGGCTACCGCAAACTACATATTCTTCAGGATTTTTTGTACCCCATTGAATAGCAATGATATTTGGAGCACATGCATTGCCATAATACGAAACTGGGAATTGTTCTGTTTCAAGAACTTCCAAATTATCAAATTGTTCTTGAATCCAATTTGCAGCATCGTAAGCTTTAGTTGAATTGTAATATCTTTCTTCGTATGCTTGTAAATATTCAACTGTTGCTGTCAAATTTTCAATGCTTACTTGATTCATAAATTCTCTAACTTTTGCATCTTCTTCTGCAACTGATGGAAAATCACGATGTGCAACTGCTAATTTTGCTGTCTTATTGCTTACAGCAATCATACCATCATTTTTAGCAGGTCTTAAGTTTGCATTCAAAGGTTTTACAATCATCATGTCAGCATTTGAATAAAGAACTTCCATATTGTTCTTTTCGTTTGTTGCATAATTTGATTGTTCATTTTCGTTGCAGTAAACGATGAAATATAACTCGTTAGAAGCGAATGAATTTTCATCTAACAAAATCATATTTTCATTAAGATTTTCAGCTGTTGCAAGAACAAAATTATCATTATAATAATGAATGTTGATGTCTTGTTTTGCAAATAATTCTTGTAAATTTTGTTGATTTTTAACTTTAATCATTACAAAATTTTCTGCATACATCATTGTTGAAACGAATAATGCTAATAAAAGTAAAAAAGTTCTTTTCATATTTTATTGATTTAATTTGTTAATATTTTTCCAATACTGAGAAAAAGATTCCTTTGCAAATTTTGGTAATTCTCTTTTGTTGCCCCATTTTTTCTTAACTTGAAAACTCAATTCTATATCCTTGAATGAAGAGCCATACTTGTCCATATTTTTTCTGCTATTCATTTTCTTAAATAAAAATGAAAAGAAATTTCTTTCAGAAACTAACGACTTGTTATCTCTTATCAATTTTTTTCTGTTTTCTAAGAATAAGTCTTTCAATGATATATTAACGGGACAAACTTCGTTGCAGCGTCCGCATGAAGTACATAAAGAACAAAAATGAGCCGATTCTTCCATCCCATCTTTTATTGGTGAAATTATGGAACCTACTGGTCCAGGATGGTAGTTGTCATAAATGTGGCCGCCTACAGTATTATAAATAGGACATACTTTTGAACAGGCTCCACATTGAACGCATGATAATATCTCTCTTTGTTTTTCTTCTGCTAAAAGGTTGTTTCTGTTATTGTTAAGCAAAATCAAATATAACTTTTGAACATTGTCGCCATTCACTGAAGGCTTATTTATAAAGTTATAAAATGATGAAATGTTTTTGTTTGGTTCATAAAATGATGATAATGGTAACAAAACCGACAATTCATCTATAGATGTTATTAGTTTGTCAATACCTGCAACTATTATATGAATTGGAGCAAAAGTACTTGTTTTCAATATGTTACCTTCATTTTCAGTCAACACTACAGTTCCTGTGTTTGAGACTAGAAAATTAGCTCCTGTTATAAGAGCTTCAGGATTTGACATATCATTTTTCAAGACTTGCTTCGTGCAAATTGTCAACTGCTTCGCATTGCAGTTTTCTTTTATGCCGTATTTTTCGGTGTATAAATCAGCAACTTGCGATGTTGTCTTATGTGTTGCTGACGATTGAATATTGTAAGGTCTTTCATTAAAAAGATGACAAATAAAATCACCGAGATTGGTTTCAACAACTTTAACCTTTTTCATTTCAAGATATGATGTCAAACCAATTTCTTCCATTGTAGAACTCTTTGTCTTAACGACTCTTCTAACTCTATCTTGATTTAAGATATTATAAATCATTTGTTTAGCGTCGTTAGCATCATTAGCCCACAAAACCTTGCCACCATTTTTGGTGAAGTTGGTTTCAAAATCTACAAGAAGGTTGGGTAATTTCTTAAAGGCTTTGATTCTTATGTTAAAAGCTCTTTCTTTTTCAAGCTCAATGTCAGAATAATAATGGGTGTAATTTTCAGCATCTTGCATAAATTGCTGATAACGAGTCATCATCATTTCATAATGCTCGTCATCAAATGCAATGTTTTTTGCATTTTGATTGAAAATTACACCTTTATCATTCATCTTTTTTTATTGTAAATTTATTTTTTCTACTCTTTTTGCGTGACGGCCACCTTCAAAATCTGTTGTTAAATAAGCTTGAACAATTTCCCAAGCAAGCTCATTGCTGATGAAACGACCAGGAAGTGTTAAAATATTTGCGTCATTATGTTGACGTGCCAATTTTCCTAATTCAACATTCCAGCACAACGCAGCTCTTACATTAGGATGTTTATTAGCTGTCATCTGTGCGCCGTTGCCACTGCCACAAAGTATGATACCCATTGGATATACACCGTCTTGAATGTCTTGTGCAATTGGGTGAATATAATCAGGATAATCAACACTATCTGCTGAATTTGTACCGTAATCCTTTACTTCATAACCGCTTTCTTGCAGTCTTTCAATAAGATATTGCTTCATAGTGTATGCACCATGATCACAAGCTATAGGAATTAATCTTTTCATATTACAAATTGTTGATAAATTTTTACAAAGTTAGTAATTATTTTCTTATCAAAAATCTTTTTTCTCACTAATTATGAACATTTTAGAAAAAAATTACATTTTGTTTAAATTTGCTATCTTATTATAATTCAACACAATAATTTTTATCAACAATTTCATTGTTAATAACTAATATTTTTGTTAATAAAATTTTAAAACTTGACCTTTTTCCACAATTTGTAAGTTATTAACAGTTTTTATCCTCGATTGTTAACATTAACTAACATAGTTTTCAACAATAAAATTTAAGCTAAATTATTGTATTTTATACACTTAACAAGTTATCAACAATTAGTTATTCACTCATTTTTTTATATTAATTTTTAAATTTAAAATTAATGAAATAATAAATAAACAAGTGTTTGTTAGTTTCTTTTCCAGCTAACATTTAATAACAATCCGCTTAAAGCTGTAAACACAACATAAAATGGATAAATAAATTCGAGAGGTAAAGTGAATCGTAAGATTTTACCTTGATTCATGAAATTGGTGATGTTTTTCAAAATAGGGAAATCTATAAAGAATTTAAGCAATGTTAACAAAATATAGATACTCCAAAGAGCTGGGATGAAAAGTGCGCTTAAAAACAAGGAAACTATGCTTAAATTGAAAAATAAAACTACTAATGCTGTTAATATAATTTTACAATTAGTGTATGATTTGGTTTTAGAAACCCATCTTCTTCTTTGTTTAAAAAATTCTTTTATGGTTTTACTCGTTTTGGTTTTAACAATAGCCGATTTGTCAAGTATGAATTTAACGTTTTTACTGCCATAATTTTTTACAAATTGTTCTAAAAGGAACATGTCATCGCCTGATGGAATGTCAAAATCATGACGTAATTTTTCAACATCTAAGGCTGCATTTCTTTCGTATGCCATATTTGCTCCGTTGCACATTACAGGAAAACCTATGCTCGCAGATCCAGCTGTGCTTGCAATCAGGCTTAAATGTTCCAAAACCTGCATCTTTTCAAACAAATTATTTGCCGGTGACAATAAAACAGGTGCTAAAATCATCTTGCATTTTTTATCTTGATAAAATGCATTAACACTTTCAATCCATTTAGAATTTAATTCACAATCAGCATCTGTAACCATAATGAGTTCATTTTCAGCATTATGTAATGCTTGTGATATAGCTTTCTTTTTGCCTTCAAATTCAGCTTCTAAGAGTCTTATGTTTATATCTTTATGATTGTCAATAAAATTTTTAACTATTTTTCTTGTATCATCTTCCGAATGGTCATCAACTATTACAACTTCAAATGATTCTTTTGGAAATGTTTGATTATAAATAGATTGTAATAATTTTTCTATATTTTTTTCTTCATTACGAGCTGCTATTAAAACAGAAACCTTGACGATGTTTTTTTTGTTAAAAAAGTTAAACGTTTCCTTTAGATTATATAATCCGAATGTGAAAGCTGCAATTAATATTAAATATAACGCAGCAATTATTAAAACGACATTTAACAATATTTGAAGTATCTCAAGGTTCATTTTTTCTGAAAAAATTTAAACGATATGTTAAAAATAATCCAATTAGAGCTGGTATTGCTATGTTAAAAATCCATAACAGTGAACTTGCCGAAAATACCATCATTCCAAATGATGAATTTATGTCATTCATTATCAGCCAATTTTCAAATACCATAATGCTGACAGAACCTCTTACTGCTATTTCTGTAATAGTTATGAATGGAACAATCATCATTAACAAATATGTTAATGAAATAGGTATCATGGCATTGAAATAATTTAATGGGATTTTGAACGCCCATATTAAAAGAACGAATTGGAATGTGTATAAAAAATATCTGGCAAAAGATAAAATCAGAATTTTTAACAGTTCTTTTTTGTCATATAAAGAGAATATTTCAAAATAATCTTTTGTCTTTTCTTTAAATTTTTTAGGAATTATGAATTGAAAATATCTAAGCAAAAAAATGTTAAAATACATTAATATTAATAATGTGATAATCGACAATACAGATATACCTATTAATATAATGTGTTTTTCTACAAAAAATAATGTTGAAAATAATCCGATGCTCACCGTTGCAATCATTTGTGCCATGCCGCCAACCAAAGTAGTGAGCGAAGCCTTTATTCTGTCGCCTTTTTCCAACATGAAAATTCTTCCTAAAAAATTACCCATTCTATTTGGAAAAAACATTCCTGCACTAATTCCTGTAAATATTGAAATAAATGATTTACAATTACTTATATATTCAATAGGCTTTAATTGTAATTTCCATTTTATTCCTTCTAAATAAATATTAATAGGTACTAACAGAAAAGCTAGAATCATTATTACAAACTGACTGCTGCTGGTGAATGATGTTTTTATGTCTAATAAAACATCATTAACATCTTGATTAACAATCAATTTTTTATATAAAACAAAAACACCTAACAGTACGATAGCTATTTTGACTGTCAGTTCTGTGAATTTTATTATTTTTGCTTTATTATTCATTATAAATATACTTCTACAAAAATAATAAAAATTGGTAAAGGAAAGAATAATATTAGGCATCGACCCTGGAACAATGGTTATGGGATATAGTTTGATAATGCAGAAAGACAAACAATTATCCTTGTTAAGAATGGGTGTTTTGAAGTTGAAACAATATGATAATCAAGCATTAAAGTTAAAAAAAATATTCGAGAGAGTGCTTGAAATAATAGATGAATATCATCCTGATGAATTAGCTATAGAAGCTCCATTTTTTGGAAAAAATGTTCAGTCGATGTTGAAATTAGGTCGTGCTCAAGGTGTTGCAATGGCAGCGGCTTTGTATCGCGACATTCCAATTTTTGAATATTCTCCTCGAAAAATAAAGCAGTCGATAACAGGAAATGGCGCTGCGTCTAAAGAACAAGTAGCTCTTATGTTACAGAAAATCATTAAGTTTGAACAACTTCCTGAATTTCTCGACGCTACCGACGCAACAGCTGCTGCTGTCTGTCATTATTTCCAGCGTTCTCTTAATATTGTTGGCGATACTGATGAATCGAAAACAGTTAAAATACCTAAAGGAAAAAAATCTTTCAACAGCTGGTCTTCTTTCCTTGAAAATAATCCCGACCGTAAAATTTAAGTAAATTCTACTTATAGTTTTATTGACTTGTGGTCTTGTAGTCTTTAACTATTACATCAATTTCTGATAAAACTGCCACCATTTGTCTGGCAATTCATTTTCCATTGTCAAATCGTAGTCTTCTCTTGAACATGGAATGTAATGGTGTCGTTCATATCTTTCTTTATCTTTGCTCTTGAACGATAAGTCCATCCACCATTTTCCGCTTATCTTGTGACAAAGAAAAACAATATCATCACTAACGTCTTCTAGTCTGACATTATAACGTTTGAAATCTTTGCTATTTTGTGTTGGAAAATCATTCATGCGAAGACTGAATCCTTCAATAAAATACCATATCATTTGAGATAAAGTATTGGCTGTTATGTTGTTAATGTCGTATGAAGGATTATATTCAAAGAAACCTATCGAGGTTAATTTTGGATTTAATCCTGCGTAACGTGTCATTTTACAGCCGTCTTCTGATGAAAATCCATTAGGTGAATTATATTTTACGCCTGGAGCATCAGCAGCACGAAAAGCTGATGTGTCTATCGTTACAATATCAGCATTACGAATCAATGGCTCCGTAATTTCAATATTATTTTTTATCTTTCCTATCCTATGAACATCGAAAAGAAGTTGTTTCATTAAATCAACACTATAATTATCAACATAATAGCTTTGATAACCAATGTTTGTATAGTTGAAAAGAAAATTAGGTTGATGTAAAATGATATAACTTAAATATGAATTAGAATTTAATTCTTCTTCATCTTGACCTATGTCGAAACGTGAATCTATTGAAGTGATATTCACTAACTTACCTGTATTTTCATAAACTTGGTAAATAGGATATGTCAAATCTTGACTTCCACCTAAAATGATAGGAATGATACGATATTTCATCAATGTCATAAAGACTTTATTGAGAGCGAAATATGTATCTTCAATGCCAAAACCAGTTTTTATATTTCCTAAGTCAATGATTTTTATATCTTTCCAATGATTAAAAAGTTGATACAATGATTTTCTTATTGCGTTTGGAGCTTCTCTGCATCCTTTGTTATCTAAGGAGTTACGATCTTCTTCAACACCAATAATAGCAAGTTCATATCCGTCTAATTCTGGAAATTCATTTTCATCTTTATAAATTGTGATGCTGTTTCCAATTTGATTTTGATGATATAAATTACAACTTTCTATAAAATCTTGCTTTATATTATTAAGAAAAACACTGATTTCCATTATCTTATATTTTATGTTTATTTTTTTCAAAGTTAAGAAATAATTCTGATTTTATACTTTTAAAAAATGTTTAAATTTGCTTATGAAAATTTTGTTTTTAGTTATCGGCAAGACCGACGAAAGTTATTTGGATACAGGTATCAGTAAATTTATCAAAAGGCTAGAACATTACATTCCTTTTGAAATGAAAGTTATTCCTGATATAAAAAACAGAAAAACTCTTAATGAGGAACAGCAGAAAAAACTTGAAGGCGACTTGATTTTATCGCAAGTTGCACCAGGCGACGATTTGATTCTTTTAGATGAAAACGGCAAGACATTCTCATCAGTATCTTTTTCTCAATGGATTGAAAAACAGATGAATACAAGTACTAAAAGAATTATTTTCGTTGTTGGAGGTCCTTATGGTTTTTCAAAAGACGTTTATGCAAAGGCTAAATTTAAAATAAGTCTTTCTGAAATGACTTTTTCTCATCAAATGATTCGTTTGATTTTTGTTGAACAACTTTACAGGGCTTTCACTATAATAAAAGGTGAGCCTTATCATCATGTTTAGAGGAATTTAAGGTTTTTGAGAGTTGAAAGTTTTGTTAATATAGTTTAACAAAAAAATGTTAGTAAAGGCATTGACAAACGGTTTTTGGTTTTGTATATTTGTAAAGTCATACTGATTAATAAACTAATTTACTAACTTTAAAAAAATAACTTTATGGAAAACTTAATTGAATTACTGAAGCAGCAGCAAGATGGATACGATGATATCAAGGCTGAAAAAAAACTAAGTTTATTTTATCACAAAGCAAATTCTGCTGGAATAAACTCTTTTTTAGATGAATTTTTTGAATGGTTGTTGCTAACCAAAAATATGGATTATAAAGATATCATGAAAATGACACATGAAGATTTACATGATATTTATGAAAATGAATTTAAAAAATGATATGAAAAAAAATGCAAAATTATTCTGTTTGTTAGGTTTAGGACTTGCTATGTTAAGCAGTTGCACCGAACAAAAAACTACAGCGACTTCAACAGAAATTAACAAAGAACAAATTGTAGTTGAAAATTTGATGACAAGAAGAAGTATCCGTGCTTATAAATCGCAGCCTGTTCCAAAAGATATTATGGATGTTGTTTTGGAATGTGGCATTTATGCTCCAAATGGCATGAACAAGCAACCTTGGGAAATTCGTGTTGTTGATAATAAAGAATATATCGATGGTATTACAGAATTGTATCTCTCTGATATTGACGAAGATCATCCACGTAATCCAAAGAAAGATCCTAATTTCCGCAATATGTTCCGCAATGCTCCTACTGTTGTCTTTATAGCAATAGAACCTGGGTTATGTTCTCAAGTTGATTGCGGTCTTCTTGCTGGTAATATGGTCAACGCAGCGTGGGCTTATGGCGTTGGAAGTTGCATACAAATGGCTCCTGTTCAATTTATGAAAACAGAAAAAGCTAAGGATTATCTTGATAAACTTTCTTTTTCAGAAGGTTATGAACTGTTGATAGCAGTCGGTTTTGGTTATCCTGACGAACAGCCGCAAGCTAAACCAAGAATCAAGGAAAAGATAAAGTTTATCAATTAAAATTTACTTAAAAAAAAAAGAAACCATTCTCAAAAATGGTTTCTTTTTTTTAAGAAAAAATCGCTTATCAGTTTATCTTAAATATCTGCTGAGGAATAATTTTAAATTTTCACCATTTACATTTTTGGCAATAATTATACCTTTGTCATTTATCAAGAAGTTTTGAGGAATGAAAGCAACACCATATTCTTTTGCTGCATGACAATTCCAGCCTTTCAATTCTGAAAGATGATTTTCCCAATTTAAATTATCATCTTTTATGCCTTTAAGCCAAGCTTCTTTGTCTGTATCTAAAGAAACGCTTACTATTTCTAAGCCTTTATCTTTATAAAGATTGTATGTTTCAACAATATATGGATTTTCAACGCGGCAATCAGGACACCATGAAGCCCAAAAATCTACTAACACAAGTTTAGATTTTCCGACGAGTGATGAAAGTTCGACAGCTTCACCATCAATGTTGTTTAATGTGAAATCAATATAAGGTTGGCCAACTGCTGTGCGTTCTAACATTGTTATATATTCTTTTAATTTTTCAATATAACCTTTATTCAGTTCGCGTGATAAAATGCTGTAATTATCGCGTAATTCGCGTAGATTAAAAGCCCATTTGTAACGATATAAAAGATAAGGAGACAATACGTCAGTTCTGTTTCTTTTAACAAAATCTGAAATAAAGAATTTTTGAGCTCTTTCATCAGATTTTTCTATTTTTCTGATAAGTTCATCTAATTTATTTTGTGTTTCAGATGCTGTTATGTTTATCTTATGATATGCGTTAAAGTCACCGTTTATTATAACATTTTGATTGTCAGCGAAGAATGGTAATGCACGTCTCCAGCCTTTTATATAAAGATGGTAAGCGTCATTATTGTCATTTTTCTTGACTTTAAATAAAGCAGTGTTGTTTTCAATTAAAGCAGAATCAATGTTAATTAATTCATTATCAATCATTCTTTGTAAATAAGCAGTTTTACCGTTAGCATTTTGCATTTCAACATCAACAGTAAATTTATTCTTGCTGCAAGAGAAGAATGAAAGAATTACGAGTGAACAAATAATTACTTTTTTCATATTTTTTTTAGTTAATAACAATTTTACTTAAGAATTTCTTCAACTTTATTTCTTAAATCTTCGCCTCTTAAATTTTTAGCTATAATGATTCCGTTTTGGTCTATCAATACGTTGCTTGGAATAGAAGAAATGCCGTATAATTTAGCACCTTCGTTGTTCCAATATTTTAAATCAGAAATATTGTGCCAGATAAGTCCGTCATTTTCAATAGCTTTAATCCAGTTTACTTTTTCCATATCTAAAGAAACGCCTATAATGTCGAAGCCTTTTTCGTGATATTCTTTATAAACTTCAACAACGTTTGGATTTTCAGCACGACATGGACCGCACCATGAAGCCCAGAAATCAATTAATAAAAGTTTAGATTTTCCGACGAGTTCTGATATTGACATCATATAACCTTCAGGAGTTTCCTGTGTGAAGTCAACATAAGGTTGACCAATATCAACGCGTTGAAGCACAGCGATATATTCATCGAGGAGTTTTGAATATTCACTTTCTTCTTTGATATTGAAATTATTTACAAAGTCTTCCAATTCATTTAATTCATAGTTATAACGATTGGTATAGAGAATGTAAGGAGCTACGAAATTGTTATAATTTTTTGTCAAGAATAATTTTTGATAGTTATTTATATTCTTTTCAATTTTATCAAATTCAGCTTCTAATTTTTTAATTGTTGCTTCGTCATTGTTTTGAGCAGCAGTTCTATATTTTTCGCCTAATTCTCTTCTTTGTTGGTTGTATTTTTTATATTCTACATTGTATTCATTTACAAGCTGTTGAGCATAAGATGCTGTTACGTTGAAGCTGTCTCTGTTTTTTGCGTCGCCAGTGATTTTAACGTCGTTGTTTTCGCTGAAGAATCGGATAGGATTTGAATCTTTTATTGATATTTGATAATGAGTTGAAGGGTTATTAGCTTCAACAACAAAATTCACCATATTATTTTGCATAATAGCAGAGTCTAATGTGATAAATTCGTTATTGAACATCTTTTTGAGATAAATAGTCTTGCCTTCAGCATTTTGTAATTCAACATTAACATTAAATGTTGATTTGTTGCATGATATAAGCGCACAAGTTGCGATAATTAATGTTAAAAGTTTTGTTTTCATGATTATATATTTTTTTTATTTGATTTCTTAAAAAGTAGAACTATGATGAAAATTAATATTAATGAACTAAATACGCTTATTAACGTCTGCAATAAGACAATACCAAGTAGTTTGAAACTGAAGGCTTCTAGCAAGAAAAGCATGAAATTATGTGCCAACAAGAGTATCAATGAATATACGAAGAACCAACTGATTCCCATATTGTTAATAGACGGTTCATCATTTATGTTAAAATCTTTTCTTCTTGTCATTCCGTTTATCACGTAAGGTCTGATAAATGCCAAGAATACTGTTGCTGCTGCGTTAAGACCAGGAGTTCCATTGAATAAATCTACTGTTAATCCTGTTAGGAATCCAATGGAAAGCAGAGGTAATTTTTGAATGTTAAAAGGCAAGAGAAATATATACAAAACATAAACGCACGGGTGTATATAATATCCAAGACGTATGTTGTTGATAACCAAAACTTGCAGAAGCACCAACCCAACGAATCGCAATATATTTATAATAAGTCTGTTATTCATTTTTTATTTGTTTGATGTAAGCGAATCTATTTCAGTTTGGTTTAAGTTTTCTATGATAAATACATGACGTAATGTGCTGAAGTTTGTCGAAAAACGTATCTTCGCTGTATTGAAATCTTTCGATTTAGTATTTATCATTTCTTCTATAGTGCCTATCATTATGTCGGCTGGATAAATGTTAGAGAAGCCGCTTGTGACGAGTGTATCGCCTTTTTGAGGATTCAGATGAAGAGGAATATCCTTCACTGTTCCAAAGCGGTAGTCTTTATTTTCCCAGCATACGTTAGCAAGATGCTGATTGTCTGTAAATCTTGCACTTACGATAGAATAAGGATGTAGCATACTTATTACGGAAGCGTAATTTTCGCTGACGTTAGCGACTTTTCCAACGATGCCGTTTTCGCATACGACGCCCATATCTTTCTTGATGCCGTCTTTTCTTCCTTTATCTAAAAGTAAAAAGTTATTAACATGATAAATGCTGTTGTTAATAACGTTGGCAGGAATAAATCTATAATCAAGATATATGGAATCTTCTAATATCTGTGTATCGTTGGTATGATATAAATTACTCATAAGCAACGCATTATGCTCCATCAATAATTGATTTTCTTCTTTTAGTGAAAAGTAATTGGTGAAGTTGGTTTTTGTCTTGAACAATTTACCGGATATTGCGTTACCTGTGCTTACGAGTTTCCGTTTCTGATATGGAAGATTGTTTAACATCAAGATGATAGACAATACTTCCAATATCAAAAACAGCAGTATGAAGTTATATTTTTTTAAGAATCTTAATAGGTTATACATGACCTTGGCAATCCGGATTATTTAATCAGGAATGGGAATTTGTCGAAGTTTTTAAGTGCAATACCTGTTCCGCGAGCAACAGCTCTCAATGGGTCTTCAGCGACGTGTATTGGGAGTTGTGTTTTTGCGTGCAGACGTTTGTCGAGGCCGCGAAGAAGAGCGCCGCCGCCAGTGAGATAAATACCTGTTCGGTAAATATCAGCTGACAATTCTGGTGGTGTTTGTTCCAATGCGTTCAAGACAGCAGTTTCAATTTTAGTGATGCTCTTATCCAGACAATAAGCTATTTCTGAATAGTTTACCTTTATTTCTTTAGGAATACCGGTGAGCAAGTCACGGCCATGTACTGCGCATTCATCAGGTGGATTGTCGAGTTGTGTCAAAGCTGAACCGACTTCAATTTTAATCATTTCAGCTGTTCTTTCACCTACGTACATATTATGTTGTTTACGCATGTATTCAACGATGTCGTCGATGAAGTCGTCACCAGCTGTTCTGATAGATTTGTTATTAACGATACCGCCGAGAGCTATGACGGCGATTTCACTTGTTCCACCGCCGATGTCAACAATCATATTTCCAATAGGTTCAAGAACATCGATGCCGATACCGATAGCTGCTGCCATTGGTTCGTGAATGAGACGAACTTCCTTAGCGCCAGCTTGTTCTGCTGAATCTTTAACGGCTCTTTCTTCTACTTCGGTGATACCTGAAGGAATACAGATAACCATTTTTAATGCAGGAGGAAATATGCTGTTGTTGAAATTGATCATTTTAATCATTTCTCTCAACATATATTCCGCAGCTTGGAAGTCGGCAATGACACCGTCGCGCAATGGTCTGATAGTCTTGATATTTTCATGTGTTTTACCTTGCATCATCATAGCTCTTTTACCGACAGCCATAATTTTTTGGGTGTCTCTTTCTATAGCTACGATGGAAGGCTCGTCAACAACAACCTTATCATTATACATAATAATGGTGTTGGCTGTTCCAAGGTCTATTGCTAATTCTTTATTAAAGAATGAAAATATTCCCATTTTGAATAGTTTTTAATTAGTGTTTAAAATGACGGTAGCCTGTAAATACCATTGCCATATCGTGTGCGTTGCAGTAGTCGATAGAGTCTTGGTCTTTTATTGAGCCGCCAGGTTGTATAACAGTGGTGATGCCGGCATTGTTTGCTATTTCAACGCAGTCGGCAAATGGGAAGAACGCGTCTGATGCCATAACGGCGCCGTTGAGGTCGAATTCGAATGACTTAGCTTTCTCGATAGCTTGTCTTAATGCATCGACGCGTGAAGTTTGTCCAATACCTGAAGCGTATAATTGTTTGTTCTTAGCTAATACGATAGCGTTTGAACGGCTGTGTTTAACGATTTTGTTTGCAAAAATCAAATCTTCAATTTCTTGAGCTTCAATGTTTTTGTTAGTAACAGATTTGAAATCTTCAAGTGTTTCTGTGTGAAGGTCGCGTTCTTGCATCAATATGCCGTTGAGAGCTGTCTTGTATGTCTTTGTTGGGAAATCGTTTGATTTTAGTTTCAAAACGATTCTGTTTTTCTTTGAGAAGAGAATATCTAAAACTCCTTCGTTGTATTCTGGTGCTACGATAACTTCAAAGAATATTTTGTTGATTTCGTTAGCTGTTTCAATATCGATAGGCTTGTTACTTACGAATACGCCGCCGAAAGCTGATACAGGGTCGCCTGCCAATGCTGCTTGATATGCTTCAGCTATTGTTGGACGTGATGCTATTCCGCAAGGGTTGTTGTGTTTTAAGATTGCAAATGTTGGTTCTGTAAATTCGCGGATAAGGTTGAGACCAGCTTCGAGGTCTAATAAATTATTATATGACAAGTCTTTTCCGTGAAGTTTTTCAAATACTTCATCAAGTTTGCCATAGAACATAGCCTTTTGATGAGGATTTTCGCCATAACGCAATTCGCTATGATCGCTGATGTGAATGTTTAAGTCGGCTGTTTCTGAATCTTTTGCAAACCAGTCGTATATCATTCCGTCGTAGTGTGAACTTGTAGCGAATGCATATTTTGCAAAACGTTTACGATCTTCGATGCTTGTGCAGCCTTCTTGATTTTTGTAAAGTTCCATAAATTCTGTATAATATTTTGAATCAGGAACGATGACAACTTCATTGAAGTTTTTAGCGCCAGCGCGAATCAATGAAATACCTCCGATGTCGATTTTTTCAATAATCTTAGCAGGATCATCGGTTGACTTGACTGTTTCTTCAAAAGGATAAAGGTCAACGATAACGAGGTCGAATGCTGGAATTTCATATTGTTTCATTTCTTCGACGTCTTTTTCGTTTTGTAAACGTCCCAAGATACCGCCAAAAACTTTTGGGTGTAATGTCTTGACACGACCGCCTAGAATTGAAGGATAACTTGTGAGCGATTCTATCGTTTTGACAGTGTCGTCAAGTTCTTTAATAAAATCATAAGTTCCGCCAGTAGCGTAAATTTGAACGTTTTGCTCTTTCAATAAAGCAACAATTTTATCTAAGTTAGTCTTGTAAAAGACTGATATTAAACAAGTTTTAATCTTTTTCAAGGGACATTGATTTTTAAGTTAAACATATTGCAATAATAATAAATATATCTTATTTAAGAAAGGTTTTTGGTAACTTTTTTTAAAAGATTTATGAACAAATTATTGTGGATTACTCGTCTCGTCTGTCGCTGGGCTTACCCTAAATCTTTGAATATGAAACAAATATTTTTTTATGCAAAAATCATAAAAAAAACTTGGAAAAAGTAATTTTTTGTTGTAATTTTACAAGTTCAAAAAAAATATTGTGAAAACACGTTGGATATTAAATAAAGAAGTTGACAAACAAATTGTTGGAGATTTATCGAATGTTTTAGGAATCGATGAAAATCTCGCTACTTTATTGGTGCAACGTGGAATTGAGAACTACGACCAAGCCAAAGATTTTTTCAGACCATCATTAACTCACCTTCACGACCCATTCTTGATGAAAGATATGGACAAAGCCGTGGCACGTATTAAACAAGCTTACGAAAAAGGTGAGAAAATTTTGATATACGGCGATTATGATGTTGACGGAACAACAGCTGTTGCGTTGATTTATATCTTCCTCAAAAATATCATCAATAAGAAAAAGATAGAGTTTTATATTCCTGACCGATACGATGAAGGTTACGGTATATCTTATAAAGGTATAGATTATGCAGCCGATAACGGATTTAATCTCGTTATTGTGTTGGACTGCGGAATTAAGGCCGTCGATAAAATAGAATATGCCAAAAGTCGTAATGTTGATTTTATTATCTGCGACCATCATAGACCAGGTGATGAAATACCAAAGGCAGTGGCTGTCTTGGACTCTAAACGCTCTGATTGTCAATATCCATATAAAGAATTGTCAGGTTGTGGCGTCGGATTCAAGCTTATAACAGCATTATCTATGGAATTAGGAACTCCAATGGATAAGGTTTATGAACTGCTTGATTTAGTTGCTGTTAGTATCGCTGCTGATATAGTTCCTATAACAGGTGAAAATAGAGTCCTGGCTTACTACGGTTTGCAGCTTATTAATAAAAATCCTCGACCAGGACTGGAAGCTGTTTTGAGTCATGCTAATGTTTTCCGTCTTGAAGAAGAAACTCCAAGCGATTCAGAACGTCCTCAAAATGTCCTTAACAAAGAAGTGACTATCAGTGACTTGGTCTTTATGATAGGCCCACGTATCAATGCTGCAGGACGTCTTGAAAAAGCTAGCGATTCTGTACGACTTCTTATTGCTGATAGAAAAGAACATGCAGAAAAATTAGCTGCTTCTATCAACGACCTGAATGTCAAACGCCGCGAATTTGATAATAAAATAACAGAAGAAGCTCTAGCTATGATAGCTGAAAATGAGACTATTCTGAATGCTAAAAGTACTGTTATCTTTAACGAAAATTGGCATAAAGGTGTTATCGGAATCGTAGCATCAAGACTTACAGATACTTACTACCGACCAACAATAGTTTTGACAAGATCAAATAATCTTATTACAGGTTCGGCTCGCTCAATAAAGAACTTCGATATTTACGATGCTATTGATAATTGTTCTGATTTATTGGAACACTTCGGTGGCCATAAATACGCTGCTGGTCTTTCTTTAAAACCAGAAAACCTTGAGGAATTTTCACGTCGTTTTGAAGAATATGTAGCTAATAATATTGATAAAGAAGAACTTATCCCTGAATTAAACGTCGATTTGGAAATAGACTTCTCCGACATTACTCCTAAATTTGTCAGAGTATTGAAACAGTTTGCTCCATTCGGACCAGGAAACATGGCTCCTGTGTTCTTGTCTAAAAACGTTATAGATAACGGATTGTCACGCTCTGTCGGAAATAAAAAACATCTGAAATTGACAATTTGTCAACAACAGGATCCTAGTTTGATTTTCGCTGGAATAGCATTCCAAAAAGGCGATGATTATATGAGAGTTCATTCTAAAGAACCTTTCTCAATCTGTTATTGTATAGAGAAAAACTTCTGGCAAGGAAGAACAAATCTTCAACTTAATGTTAAAGATATTAAGTTTTATGAAGATTAACCGTTAAAGTTTATAAAGGAAAAAACAATACTCTTGCCATCAGGAATAATCCGAAAAGTATAAGCGCAATACCTGTAACTTGATTTAATCTCTTTAACATTTTCTCTGTAAAAAATCGTTGCAGTGAAGATGCTCCCAAAGCCTTTAAAATATCGAAAAATAATACTGTGGTGAAAATTCCAGTGAAGAATATCATCAAGGAGTATTTGTTGCCGTCAAAATTGCTTGATGCAGTGGCAACACAAGTAACCCAAAAAATCCAGACAAAAGGATTGAAGATATTGATTAAGAAGCCTTTACTTATATAAAAAATACATGATGGCTCGTCGTCAAACTTTTCTTCCATTTTATTGATGGTGAGATTGTTGTTCTCGCTCTTTTTTATTATTTTCTTTGGTGACAAGTTGAAAGTGTATATTCCATAGATTATCAATATGATGCTGGCGCTAATGCCTGCATAAATAAGATTTTTCTTATCAGCAATATTGAATTGAAGATTGGTCATTATTATCAAACAGACAATCATTATATCGTTGAGAATGATGCCTAAATCTAAAAACATTGCCGATTTGAAGCCTCGGTTTATGCTAGTTTGAATAAGTGTGAAAAATGACGGACCGAAACCCATTACTAAAGCTAGGGAAAGTCCAATTATAATGCCTTCAATAAAAATCATTTGTTAAAATTTAATGATGAAATAAACTCTTTCCAATCTTCGTATCTCTTGCCTTTTAAAACACGAGGGAATTTTGTTGCTCCGCCAATTTTAGCGTTCTTTTCCATAAAGTCGTAGAAGACGTGAGTCGGCAAGACGTCGATATATAAATCTTTCAGAGCTTCCTCTCGTTCAACGCGATAGTCATCGTTCAATATTTTCAGATTTTCGTCTATTCTTTTCAAGGCTGCTTCTTTGTCAATAGGCTCATCGCAACCTATATACCAATGATGTGCGAAAGTCTTGTCTTGACGAAATCCTGCAACAGTAAACTCTTTTATATCGACTTTAAATTCATTGGAAATATTTTCAATGGCTTGATTCATATTATCTTGCGATAAATGTTCACCAACGAGACTCAGGAATTGCTTTGTTCTGCCTGTGATTATTATCTCACATTTTTCTTTGTTGACGAATTTTATTACATCGCCGATGAGATAGCGCCACGAACCTGCGTTTGTTGAAAGCAAAATTGCGTAATCGACGTTTTCTTCAATTTCCTTTATTGTAAGAGTATGGCAGTCTTGTTTTATGTTGCCGTCGTTTGTGAAATTTTTTTCGTTGAAGGGAACAAATTCGTAATAAATGCCATTATCAACGATTAGTTGCATTATACGTTTGTTCAAATCGACTTGATAAGCGATATAACCTTCTGATGCTAAATAACTTTCGCTGTAAACTACAGGTTTTCCGAAGAGTTTTTCGAAACTTTTTTCGTAAGGTGCGAAAGCTACTCCGCTATGAACATAAGCCGATAATGATGGCCATAAGTCATGGATTGTGTTTAAGTTATATTCTTTTATGATACGTTCGAGAAGTATTTGCACCCAAGATGGAACGCCTACTAGAACGCCGATGTCCCACGACGGTGCCTTCTTTACCATCTCGTCTAGTTTTGTGTTCCAGTCTGTCGTCTTTGAGATCTTTCTTCCTGGTTTATAAAAATACTCGAACCAGAATGGCAGTTTTGCAGCCGATATTCCTGACAAGTCGCCAGAATAATAAGTTCCGTTATATTGAAGGTGAGTGCTGCCGCCAATCATGAGAAAGCCTTTATCGTAGAAGTCTAAAGGAAAATCGTATTTTGTTGCTGTCAATATTTGTCTTAGACTGGCTTTCTTTATGGAATTCAACATGTTGTTGGTGATAGGAATAAATTTGCTTGATGCTTCAGATGTTCCTGAACTTAAAGCAAAATAATTGATTTTTCCTGGCCATGTAACGAAAGTCTCACCGTTCAAGGCGCGGAACCACCAATTCTTATACATTGAGTTGTAGTCGAAGATTGGAACATTCTTTCTGTAAGAGTCAAGAATGTTGTCAGATTTGAGTATTTCATCAAAGTGGTAATGTTCTCCGAAAGCAGTATTGGCAGCTCTTCTGAGCAGTTTCTTTAGTTCTTTAGTCTGTGCCTTTATAGGATCTAATCTTTTCTGTTTCATATCGATAGGGATATTTCCAACAGAATAGACAGTCTTCATTAATGAGCCAAAAATCTTCGACATAGTGGTATTTTTTTTTATTACTACAAAAATAGAAAAAAACTTTTGTTTTTAAAAAAAATGTTATTTTTGTAGTCATAATATTAACAACTTAAAATTCTAAAATCATGAAAAAATTTTTACTTTTAGTAGTAGCATTTGTATTCTTAGGAATTGGTGCTCAAGCACAAGAAATGCGTAAAGGTCAAATGGTAGGTAGTGCACGTATTAATTTCGCTCCAACAATTGCTGTTTCAGCTGATTACGGTATGTGGGATCATCTTATCAATAACAATGACGCTATTTCACTTGGTGCTCAAGCTGGTTTAAAATTCTATGAAAATGGTATTGGCATATTAGTAGCAGCAAGAGGTAACTTCCACTATCAATTTGTTAATAAATTAGATACATACGCAGGTATAAGCTTAGGTTATGCTTATGGTGGATTCGGTTTCGGTGGACAATTAGGTGCACGTTACTACTTCAACAACAAATTCGCTGGTAACATTGAATTTGGTGGTTTCACAGGCTTCGCTCTTGGTGTATCAATGAAACTCTAATAACATAATTTGATAAAGCATAAAAGTCCGTAAGTCATTTACGGACTTTTTTTGTTGCCAAAACCGTAACTTTTCTGATTCTTTTTACAAATCCCTTCAAGTTGAATATCTCTGCTTGAACAATATAAATTCCAGGTTCGAGAAGATGGTTGCTGTCGTCAGTGCCGTTCCATGAAACAAAACCTTCGTTATTCACTAAGCTGTTGTTCAATAAATCCTTTACTAATCTTCCTTTTGAATTGAATATTTTGATGTTTAAAGTGTAAGCGTTTTCATCTAAATAATAATATATATTACAAATATCGTCAAAGCCATCGCCGTCGGGTGAGAAAATTTCCGGAGTGATATTTATCTCGTTATCACTATTGATTTCTTTCAAGTCGTCTGACATTGAATTTTTATATCCTGGCGTTCCATAATTTACATTATAAGCGGCTGAGTGCCAGTTGTTTTTATCGTATGATGGATTCTCTGATGAAATTCTTTCCAAGGAAACACCTTTTGTTTCAACTAGTAAATCGTAATGCATTTTTTCTGAATAAAAAACTTCGTCGATAATATTTCTGCTTTTGTCACATATTATAATATGACCTTCGTCATTCGGCAAAGATGGGAGCGATTCAATATCCAAAAAATTATCGTAATGGCTATCGTATTGAGATTTAACGATTTCACCATTTGTTGACAACAGACAATATGATTCAGGAAGCAAGATTTTTATCGTTTTGCATATTTCTTTGACAACAGTGTCTGCTGGATTTGGAAAACTTTCTTTTATTGTCCCGATCATGATTTTGCTTAAATCGATGACTTTGTCGGAGCGATTGTAAAGTTCAACGTATTCCACTCCAGGAGAAATAGGGTCGAAAAGTATTTCGTTGATAATTATATCATTATTTTCAAATTGAGAAGGTATTCCGAAGACTGCCTCGATTTCTTTTTCAATAGCGATGTCTTTGCAGTTTCTTACATTATTAATACTAAGGGTATATAATCTTTTTTCTTCAAAATCTTTATTGAAGATGAGTTTTACATAATCTTTTTTGTCAGTAAAAATGTAAGCTTCGTCTGGATGAAGATTATATTCTTTAATTCTGTAATTTTCAATATTTTGCAATGTCTTAATATTCATATTTTGGTTGAATTGAATTTCAATCGCATTATTTGAAATCGGGCTTATATAATTGATTTTTGGAATAATTATGTTTTCTTTTTCAATAGAATTAATTTTTCCAGGAGTTCCTCCCCTATTGCAAATTGAGCTTTTCCAATTAGCTTTGCCTGCGCACGGATTTAGAGCGTCGATCTGTTCCAACGACCATCCGCCTTCTTTTTTGTAATCTGTATCATGCCATGAGATGTCAAAATCTATAGAAGAAATGTAATTGTCGTTTTTATCAGTCAATGTAAGATTTGTTCCGGAATTAGTTATCTGAAAAGAAGAGAATGAATGGTATTTCCCATAATTAGACAATTCATTTACGGCATCGTTATGACATAAAATAAGATAGTCATCAGCTTGTATTTCAATGTTTTCACTGATTATATGTTCTGTATTTCCAATTAAAAATTTCCAGTTTTTTATATTGATAGGAAAATCTGATGTGTTATATAATTCTACATATTCCCAATTGGGAAGTTCAATCTGAGGCGAAGGGTCTGCCATAATTTCATTGATGACAATGTCATATTCTTTTGCGTTGTAATGCAAGAACTTATAAATTATATCTTCGGAAATATTGCCTTCTAAATCTTCAATGTTTTTTATTATTAAAGTATGATAAACACCTTCTTCTATTTCATTTTCAAATGTTAAAATCAAAGTAGAAATGCTATTTCCATAACTTACTTTTTTAGGATTAGCATTGTAGTTTTCGATTAAGAAGTTTTCTTTTTTTAAAGATTTTTCATTTATTGCTTCATTGAAATTCAGTTGTATATTGAAATTGTCAATAATTTCACAATTTAACAGTTCTGCTGCGATGCTGTCGATGATTTTTATACCTATGTAAATATCGTCAAAATAGAATTGTTTTGTGTTGCTGTTTGTGAATGTGCAAAGGAAGCCCAAACGTGCGTCTTGATTAAAAACGGCGAAGGCTTCATCAAAGGCGCTTGCCTCCAATTCATAGCCTCCGCTTCCGTCTTTGTCTATATAAATATTCCAAGTTTTTGATTCATCGTATGTTACTTTTATAAAAGCAGAGAATGATGAAGCGATAAATGTGTCTGTTCCGCGACAAAGGCTTGTTGTTTCGCCATTATCAAGTCGCAATAATTCAATAACATCATCGCTTCCCGATTCTCCCAAACGTAAGATATAAGCCTGATGGCAGTTTGTCAAATCTTGATTGTCGGCATATAAATAAACATCGCAGAAATTTTTTGAAGAAGGAGAGAATTTTTCCTTGAGCCAGAATCGCCATTCCATCGTCTCTGTTTTTATGTAAGCTGCTGATAGATAAGCCTCTCCTCCTGAATTGGCATTCAGTTGTAACTGATAATCTTCATTGACTATAAAAATGCTGTCGCTGCCGAACCAAGCAGGATTTTCGTTGAAATTACCGTCTGAAAAATCATCGAAAACTTGCGCCCGACAAATATCAAAAACTGATATTAATAAGGATAATAATAAAATAGGTCTCATTGTTTTTAGTTTTTACATTTTACGCTTTTAAGATTTCCAATAAATTCGTATTTTTGCAGGTAAAAGTACAGCTTTTTTCTTTAAGTTCCTGATTTTTAACTATTTTTAACTTTTGTGTTAATAATTGTTAAAAATGAATCAAAAAGAGTATAAAAAAAGCCGTTTTTAATTAATATTTTTTAAGAAATGAAAGTAGCTGTTATAGGTGCAACAGGTTTAGTGGGGCAAAAAATGTTACAGGTTTTAGCTGAACAGAATTTGCCTATTGATGAAATTATTGTAGCAGCATCGGATAAATCTGTTGGAAAGAAGACATCATATAAAGGAAAAGAGCTTACGTTAATATCTGTAGATCAAGCTGTTGAAGAAAGACCAAATATTGCGATTTTTTCGGCAGGAGCTGAAGTCTCTCTTCAATATGCCAAGAAATTTGCAGCAAATGGAACATACGTCATAGATAACAGTTCGGCTTGGCGCAAAGATAAAGACGTACCTTTAGTTGTTCCAGAAATCAATGCTTCAGATATTAGCGTTGATAATCATATAATTGCAAATCCAAACTGTACAACAATATGTATGTTGATGGCTCTCGCGCCATTGCATAGAAGATATAACGCAAAACGTCTCGTCATCTCCACATATCAGTCGGTGAGCGGAAGCGGTCATAAAGGTCTTAACCAGCTGGCTGCTGAGCAAAAGGGCGAAGTGTCTGATAATCCGGCATATCCACATCAGATACATGAGAATGTCATTCCTCATGGCGGTTCTTTTTCAGATACAGGCTACACTGCTGAAGAAGAGAAACTCATGTTTGAGACAAATAAGATTTTACATTCCGACATCGCTGTTACAGCAACAGTCGTTCGCGTTCCTGTGTATGGAGGCCATTCTGAAAGTGTCAATGTTGTGTTTGAACAACAGTTTGATATCGATGAAGTTAGAAGTATTTTATCGAATGCTTCAGGTGTTACTCTTTACGATAATCCAAGTGAAAATATCTATCCAACGCCGGTGATGGCATACGATAAGGACGATGTTTTCGTCGGAAGATTACGTCGTGACTTCAGCATCGAGAAAGGATTGAATTTCTGGGTCGTTTCCGACAATATAAGAAAAGGAGCAGCCACAAATGCAGTGCAGATTGCTAAATATATAATCGAGAATTTTGCAATATGAAGATTTACAATAACTTCTCCGATTTTATAAAAGTACCCAATGCAATAGTCACTATCGGTACTTTCGATGGTGTTCACCTCGGTCATCAGGCTATTCTGAAAGATATGGTGAATACAGCGAAAGAGATTGGCGGTGAGACAGTTGTAATTACGTTCTATCCCCATCCTAGGCAGGTCCTTAATATCAATGCATCAAGTCTTAGATTCATAACGACACAGGAAGAAAAACTTAAGCTTCTTGAAAAGTCAGGCGTTGATAATGTGATAGTTGTGAATTTTACTAAAGAATTTTCACGCGTTTCTTCAGAAGATTTCATCCGTGATTATATCTTAAAACATATAAATCCTGTGAAACTCGTAATAGGTTATGATCATCATTTTGGAAATAACAGAATGGGCGACTTCAACCTTCTCAATGAGATGCAAGATAAATATAATTTTAAGGTTCAACGTATTGAAGCACATGATGTTGAAAATATAGCCGTTAGTTCTACCAAGATACGTCATTCCTTGAAGCAAGGCGATGTTGGTCGCGCCAACGCTCTTCTAGGTTATCAATTTTCATATATCGGAAAAGTCGTTTCAGGAAATAAGATAGGAAGGGAAATAGGTTATCGTACAGCCAACATTGATATTGATAAAGAATTTCGTCTTATTGAGACTTCTGGAGTTTATGCGACATACGTTGATTATGAAGGAAAAGAATATAAATCAATGACTTATATCGGAAAGAAACCGACAATCAACAATGATGAGATTGAAAACATAGAGGTTCATCTCTTTGATTTTGATGGTGACTTATACGATAAAGAGATAAAAGTACGTTTCGTTAAAAGAATCAGAGGCGAACAGAAATTCGAGAGTCTCGATGCTTTGAAAAAACAAATTCAGATTGACGAGAAAAATATTAGAGAAATATTATAAATTATTGATTAACAACATTAAAATTTATTTGATATGAAAAAACTATTAACACTTTTAGTTATGATGTGCGTAGTTTCTTTTATGAAACCTGCACAGGCATGTACCAATTTCTTAATCACACCAGGTGCTTCTACTGATGGTTCTTCTATCGTTTCATACGCAGCAGACTCACACGTACTTTATGGTGAATTGTACCACTATCCAGCTGCTGACTATCCAGAAGGCGCTATGAGAGAAATCATTGATTGGGACTCAGGAAGATATGTAGGCAGAATCCCAGAAGTTGCTCATACTTATAACGTTGTAGGTAACATGAACGAATGGCAGCTCGTCATCGCTGAGACAACATACGGCGGTCTTCCAAACTTAGGCAATCCAGAAGGTCTTATCGACTACGGCAGCTTGATTTACATCACATTACAACGTGCTAAGACAGCTCGTGAGGCTATCAAGACAATGGCAGAATTGGTTGCTAACTACGGTTATATGAGTGATGGCGAATCATTCTCAATCGCTGACCCTAACGAAGTCTGGATCATGGAACTCATCGGCAAAGGTCAAGAAAAAGGCGCTGTTTGGGTAGCTCGCCGTGTGCCAGATGGTTATGTTTCAGCTCACGCTAACCAGGCTCGTATCACAACTTTCCCATTGGCTAACAAACAAAACAAAAACAGTATCACTTCAAAAAACCTCGACAAACTTTTGAAGAATGCTAACATCGACTGTGTTTATGCAGAAGACGTTATCTCATTTGCAAAGAAAAATAACTTATATGCTGGTCCTGACGGACAATTCTCATTCTCAGACGTTTATGCTCCAGTAGATTTCAGCGGAGCAAGAGCATGTGATATGCGTGTTTGGGCTATGTTCAACCAAATTGTTGACGGCATGGACCAATATTGGGATTATGCAACAGGCAGAGACATTAAACGTGCAAAACCATACGTAAGCGGTGAATGCCAAACTCCTGAAAATTTCCCAACAAACAGAATGCCTTTATGGGTTAAGCCAAATGAAAAAGTTAGCGTTTTAGACGTTATGGCATTTATGCGTGACCACCTTGAAGGTACAGAACTCGATATGTCACAAGACGTTGGCGCTGGCCCATTCCACTGTCCATACAGATCACGTCCTATGGGCTGGGAAGTTGATGGCGTTTCATACGTTCACGAACGCACTACAGCAACACAACAAACAGGATTCTCATTCGTAGCACAATGCCGTCCTAACACAATCAAAGAAATCGGTGGTATCATCTGGTTCGGCGTTGACGATGCAGCAAGCACAGTATATTGCCCAATGTACACATGTATGACAGAAATTCCTCTCTGCTATCGCGAAGGCAATGGCGGCATCATGGAATATTCAGAGACAGCAGCGTTCTGGATATTTAACCAAGTTTCAAACTGGGCTTATACAAAATATGAATATATCCATCCAGAAATAGCTGAAAAACAAGCTAATTATGAAAAACATTGGGTTGAAGCCGTCGCTCATACTGACGCAAGAGCAGCTAAACTTTACAACGAAAATCCTGCATCAGCAGTTGATTTCTTGACATCATTCTCATGTAGAGAAGCTGAAAAATTGACAGCAGACTGGAGAGAATTCTACAAATATTTATTTGTAAAATATATGGACTTCAACATCAAGACGGCTCAGTCAACTCCAAAGAGTCACAAATATATAGCTCCAAAAGTTGAACAACCTAAATATAGCGAAGATTACTACAGAGCAATCATCGAACAAACAGGCGATAAACTTAAAGCTTATTAAGACTATAAGACTACAAGACAACAAGACAACAAGTATAAGGCGCACTAACTAAAGTGCGCCTTTTTTATTTTGAAACATATAGTCTTATAGACTTGTAGTCTTGTTGACTTTTTTTTATCTTTGCACCCCTAAATTAATCAACAAAATTATTTATGAAGAAATTTTTATTATTACTTTGCGCAGTTATGTCAATGAATGTTTTGACAGCGCAAAAGAATGTGCTTGTCGAAGAATCTACAGGTACATGGTGCCAGTATTGTCCTTCAGGTATTTATTACATTGATTCTTTAGTGACAATGTATGATAATGTCATTGCTGTTGCTATTCACACCAATGATGTGATGGCTGTTGAAGAATATTTCAATGCAAGCAGTTTCAATCAAGCTCCAGAAGCTAACATCGGACGTCGTTACAGAAACAAGACTGTTGATGAATGGTTCACTTTCGTAGAACAGGAAATGAACACACAACCTAAGGCAAGTGTCGTCGTTGAAAATCAATACAATGAAACAACACGTTCGCTTACATCAACAATTACAGTTACAGCTCTCCAAAATATTGAAGGCAGCTATCGTATCGGTGCTATCTTGACAGAAGACGCTGTTACAGGTCCAGCACCTCAATATAACCAAGCCAACCAATATTCAAACTATTACTTCCCAATGGGTGGTTTCGAAAACCTTCCAAATCCTGTTCCAGCTAACAGAATGGCTTTCGACCACGTAGCTCGTCAATTGCTCGGCGGTTACAACGGCGAAACAGGAATGCCTTCTACTCTTGCAGCTGGTCAGACTTATACACATACATTTACATACACACTTCCTGAAAACTTCGACCATAATTATGTAAGAGTTATTGGCGTTTTGATTTCTCAAGAAGGAACTATCGACAATGCTGGTATAAGTTCTTACCTTAATGGTGAACAAAATGCAGCTCCTAAATTCACTTCAACTCCTATCACTGAAAGCTTTGCTTTTGTAAATTATATCTATAACATCTATGTTCATGATACAGACAACAAAGAACTTGCTATCAGCGTTGAAGAAAAACCAGAATGGTTGACATTTGAGCAATATGATTATAAATCAGCAGCTATTTATGGCTCAACAGAAACTCCAGGTGAATATGAAGTGGTTCTCCGACTCACTGACGGCAACTTCGAGACATACCAATCTTATACTATCGTAGTTAAAGATGCTTTGGATTCAAATTGGGAAGTTGTTGGCGACCGCGCTTTCACAGCTGGTACAACATATACTTTCAGCACAGCAACATATAACGACTGTGTTTATATGTTCTGTCGTGAATTAGGTTTCCCTGCTGTATATAAATATGACCCTCAAATCAACCAATGGCAAAAACTCACTATGCCAACCGATGAAATGAGCTATGAAGGTAATATGGTTATCGACAACAACGGCGTTATCTACATCACTTATGCTTATATGAGCAACGACTACCTTCAAGTCAAGAAATATGAAAACAATCAATGGAGCGACGTTGGTACTTTCGGTAAAGTAGGCGGTGTGCCAAAACTCGCTGTCAACTCACAAAACGTTCTTTATATCAGCTATATCGATTACGGAGAAAATAATTATTACTTCGTTGAAAGATTCATCAATAATGAATGGGAACGCGTTGGTTCTGGACAAGTCACAGCTGGTGGTGGCTCATGGGCAAGAATCACTATCGACAAAAATGACGTGCCTTACGTTTCATGGGTTGACTTTTACGCAGGCGGCTTGATGTACGTTTCTAAACTTGTTGGCGACTTATGGATTAAGATTGGTGGCCAAACTGTATCAAATGATATAGCTGTTTATTATTATCAAGATGTTATTGTTGACAACAACGGAAATATCTATCTCGCATATTGCGCTCACCAAACACAATATCTTACAGTATTCCGTTACAACGGAACAGAATGGGAAATGTTAGGTAACAACATTGCTGGTGGTCCAATCAAAGGTTTGGATGTAGCTTTGGATAGCGAACAAAACTTCTATGTCTCTTATTCAGATTCTAGCATGGAATCAAAGATGTCTGTCATGAAGTTTGACGGAGAAGAATGGAGCTACGTTGGTCAAAGAGGTTTCTCAGAAGCTGGCTCTGACTCATATCAGTCACTTACGATGTTATACGACGCACCATGTGTTGTCTATACTGACATTGCAATGGGTTACAAAGCTTCTTCTATGTATTTCAAATCAACAACTTTCTTGTATCCTCCAACCAATATCACAGCAGAAATCGTTGATGAAGATGACGCTGTTATCAGCTGGGAAGCCCCACAACAAGGAACACCTACAAGTTATAAAGTTTATAGAAACAACAACTCTATCGCAAGCACATCAAACATGACATATACTGATGAAAACTTGGCATCAGGAACACATCGTTATACAGTAACAGCAGTTTATGAAGATGGAGAATCATCACATGCTGGTCCTGTAACAGTAGAAGTGACAGTTTCTATCAACGAAAATAATGAAGTAGCTTTTGTTGTTTATCCAAATCCTGCTGAAAATTATGTTGTGATTGAAACTATCAAAGAAGCAGAGGTTAGAATTTATTCTATCAACGGTCAAATGGTTTCATCACAAAATATCAGTGAAGGTGTTAACACTATTGATATTTCAAGTCTTAATGCAGGCATGTATTTCATGAATGTTAATAACACAATGGTAAAAATCGTTAAGAAATAAGATTTTAATTTTGAGAAATAAGAAGTGAGGCTGTCAAGAATATTCCTGGCAGCCTCTTTTGTTTTTAGGATATTTTACTATTTAATAACGAATATTTTGGTTATTGCGTTGCCGTCATTAGTCAGACATCTGATTAAATAAATTCCAGGATTGTAATGTGTGACATCAATTTGTTCCTGTTCATTGTTGAAGTTACTCTTTTTTGATATGCATTTGCCATTCACGTCGAAAATTTCATACGAACAAACATCACCTTTTACATTAACAAAACAAGTAGTAGGATTAGGGAATAGCAAGAACTTTTCTTCATTATCGTATAATGTGTTAATATCAAGAATAGCTTTTATGCCAGTAAAAATTGGAAAACCATCATTTGTATTTTCGCTATCATATATCCAGGCGTTAGTGTCTTTGTTCAACATAGAGACAAATTCATGAGAGCGCATTGTATTGATGTCTAAAGCTTCGCCATATTGGTTAGGCTGTTCTATACATGTGTTAAGATAATAGTTGTTGTCAACCACATACGAGCTGCCATCGCATCTTGCTACGATAGCGCCTGAATATCCAGAATTATCTGAGAGATAAATATTACCGACATTATAGCAGTTTTTAATTGCGCTTTTGACATTGACAGATGTTATGCCACCAGCATATTCTTTTCCGTAAATGTCGCCCATATTAAAGCAATTTATAATTTCGCAAGAAGAGTAAGAAGAGTAAGAAGTGATTCCGCCAGAAAAACTATCAGCTTTTATGTTGCCGTAATTAGCGCATTCTTCAACATGTTTTGGTTTTTGTGATACCAATCCGCCTCCTTTTTCGTTGGTTTCAATATCAACATTAGAGACGCATCTTATTAAATTTCCGGAGCAACCGACAATGCCAGCGCAATCCTTGTTGTTGACATTCACATAACCTTCAACATAAAGATTTTTAATCACGGCGTCTTGGTCTAATTGGTTAAACAGCGCTGCATAAGTATTAAGGTGCCATATAGATTCGTTATCGGCAATAGTGGAATTGTTGTCGATGTAAAGGCCTGTTATTTTATGACCGCCGCCATCGAAGACGCCTTTCATAGATTTATCGTAAATGCCGCAGCCGGCGCCTATTGGCAGCCATTGATTATCTTCGCTTCCGTTGAGGTCGATGTCTGTTGTCAGCAAGAAATATTTATCATCAGTCCATTGCGAGTAGTCGTAACTGATAAGATAAGCGAGCCATCCAAATTGCTGAGCGTTTTCGATGAGATAAGGGTCATTTTCTGTTCCGGAGCCTTTATTGATAGCTTCGCGTTTGCCATTCCATACGCTTTGTGCGCTGAGGCTCATTCCTAACAATAGGAATATTATGATGTATGTAAATCTTTTCATAAGGCTATTTGTTTAAGTTGTTGATAAAATAATTTTTGATATAGTCGGCCCATTCATTCATTTCGTCTCTGTCGAAAGTTTCGGATGGCCAATAAGTAACGAAGGCTTTGTCGATGATATGTACATCAGCGCTGTTGAAGTTGAAAGGTCCTGATGAAGCGAGAGCTCTTCTGTCGCCGTAATCGTTAGGGCTTCCATTGGCAGCAGTATCTTCGCACCAGTCATCTATGCCAGGATTTATTCCGTTTGTTCCCCAATTGTATGGGTCTGAATTGTGTGGATACATAAATCTGCAAGGGATGTCGGTGACGCCTTCGCTTCCAGGAAAACCATTGCCTCCGTAATATATTTTATCTCCATTTCTCCATTCTGCTTTAAGCAATCTGTAGTATTCTTCAGCATTTTCCGGGTCGCCATGATATGACATATCATTGGAGTGATAGACAAAACTGCACATGCCTAAACGTTCATTATCTGTTATTCCATCTCCGAATCCAATTCCGTTGATACTTTCATCAACTAACTGCTCGCCGTTTTCGTCGAATTTAGGATTATCGATACCGTCGGCAGTCATATTAGGTCCTCCGAGAATCATAACCATTTGAGTGGGTGGATTGCTGCCGTATGCGCCAGTTTCTCCGTCACCGTCATCAATAACACGAGCATTGTAGCCATAATAATATCCGCGTTCAACGTTGCAGCCTATATAATCGTCTAATGGATAACCGATGTCGAAATCGGTCCAGTTTCCGACATATACATTATTGTAATTGTTTTGAGAACGGTTATAGATCCAAGTGCGCATGAAAAGAGTGTTGTTTAAAATTTCATCGTCAGGAGCGTTGAAGCCATACAACATACAATGTAGTTCTATTCCCAGTGCTTCTCCTCCCGATTCAGAATGGATGTCGTAATTGTCATTATAGATGCAATATAAAGCCATGTCGCCGAGTATGTCGGGGTAGTCACCTTTGAGAGGGTCGTAAATACCGTCGTTATCAGTATCGACGAATGGAGCGAGATTGGCAGCATAGCCTTTTTCTACATTGCCATGTGCAGGCCATGTTAAAATATCTTCTGGAATTTCAGTTGTGGTATTATTGATTATAGCATCAATATCGCTGCGTTTAATTTTCCAAACATGATGATAATCCATCACGGCGAAGATGTCTGTTGAGCCATCATTAACGCGTAGAGGACCTGACCAATAGTCTTCGCCTACTTGGTTGAAACGAACAGCAGAGCAATGTATATTATCATTGTCGTCAAGGCCGGCAATCCATAAAGTGTTACTATAAATAGTACCAGCCTCTCCGTCAGCAGGAACGGTAAAGCTTTCAACAAAACCAAGACCAATAGAGCCGTTGCCTCCTCGCATAATGCCGAAGTTGCCCGTTCCATATAAATTAGTCGTGATGTTATTAACATCGATTTGTGCCTCTGGATGCCATTGAGCGCACAGACTGCATGCTGTAGATAGCATTACAATCAGAATAATAATTTTGTGTTTCATAGCAATTATATTTAATGGGTTACGACAGCAAATATATAATTGTGAATACAGGTTTTGCAAGGAAAAAAAATATGCATTTTTATGCGTTTTTATGCATTATTATGCATAAAATAGCTTATGATTTTGATTTTCAGTAGGTATAAAAAAAGGTAGAAGCGATTAATTATCACTTCTACCTTATTAATTTATATGATTATCAGATTATTTGATGATAATCTTTTCTGTTTTCATTGTTGCGCCTAATATTTTAACGAAATAAACACCGCTTGGGAAGTCTGAAACGTCGATTGTTCTGCTGCCGCTGAAAGCGAATTTTTTCATTTCTTGACCTTTAGCATTCAAAATCAAGACGCTCAACTTGCCATTTTGATAATCTGATGAGAAGTTAAGATTTGAAGATGTTGGGTTAGGGAAGATGTTAACGTTGAAGTCGATGAGGTTTTCATTAACAGCGACGTCGCTACCATCAAGAACGTTGATATTATTACTGTAAGTAACAACTTTACCTGAGACTCTCAAGACAGGGTTGTCTGGCAAATCACATTGTGGACATGAGTTTTGACCATTGACGCAGTCAGGATAGTTAGGGTGACATTGGTCGATGTAAGTTGGGTCTAATTCGTAGAAGATATTAGCGCAGCCGTTGCTTACATAGTCTGAGAGGTCGAAGTCCCAAACCATAGCGATGCTACCTGGGCACCATCCTGAACGTTGGTAAGTCCAAGTACCAGCTTGTGGCTGGCAGCCTGCTGGGTTAGGGTTACATGTTCTCCACAAGTGTTGGTCATAAACCTTAACGTCGTTGATTCTTACGGCGTGTGTAGCTTCATAGAACTCGGCAGCATTGCCTGTGTTGTAAGAAGTTCCGCCTGTTGAATAGCTGCTCCAGTTGTGACCTGTTGTGATGAGTTTCAATCTTGCTGCTTCTGTATATTCTGGGAATGTGTAATCAACATCAGGAATTGGTTGTTGGTTAGCATAGTCGCCGAATGAGAAGATGTCGAACCAGATTTCATCTACGTTAGCGTAAGCGTATTCTGGAGTGCCTTTTGTCATTTCGAATGTAAGTGTTGGGTTGTAGCCATTGCCGTTCCATGATTCGAAGTATAATTGCAATTCAACCAAACCTTGAAGAACTGAAGAGAAGTCGGTAACATCGAGATTGTCTTCACATTCAACGCCGAAAGGAGTTGTATAGCGGAAGAGTTCCATCCATTGTCCGCGGTAGTTTCTTACTTTAACACCACCAACGCGGTCGTAAGTATCGCAGAGACCATCAACACAGTTGTGGTCATATTGAGCCTTGATGTTGTTGAAAGCGCCTACGTGAGTTGGCATTACGTAGTTGCCGATAGCAGAGTGGATTGAAGGTGTACAAATAAGGTCGCCATTCATTGTTGTAACGTTGACGTTATCGAAGTCTTTTGTAACATTGAATGAAGATGTTTTTGTTGTGACGTTGCCACCTGATGTTCTAACGCTGACTGTCATATTATGTTCGCCATAATGAGTTGGAGTCCAGTAGTTATAGAAATAACCGTTGTCTGGGTTATTAGGTTCGTCAGTATTTAAGATAATATCTTCACCGTCGATAGTGCATTTAACTTCTTCGAAAAGGAGAGCGTCGGCGTGTTCAACTTGGAGGCTGACGTTCAAGATGATAGGTTTTAATTCAGGAAGATAAGCTATTGTTCCATCGTAAGGACGGCGGATTGTGATATCTGTTGAATAAGCCATTGGGTCGATTACTTCGAAAGTCTTTACTACATCTGGAGCAGCGAGCCATTCGTCATTGCCAGCTTGAGTAGCTTTCAAAGAAACAGTACCAACTTCTCCTGTGAGTGTCAAGATGTTACCTTCAATAGAAGCAGGACCGCTTATCATTTCGAAAGAAACAGGAAGACCTGATGTTGAAGTAGCTTCTAATGTATAAGGAGGGTTGATTGTCAATTGTTTTGGAACATCAGGCAAGTTGATGTATTGCATGTTGCCTTCTGGCATTTGACGTACTAAGAAGTTGTCGAAGCCGCCAGTACCGCCCTGGCAGTGGAAGAAGATGCCGTCCCATACTTTATAGTCGCGCATGTCGCCTGAGCCTGGAGTCATGCCCATGTTGAGTTCAGTAGCTTCTGACAACTGCATCCATTCTGTCCAGCTTGTTCCGTTGAAGTCTTTAACGAATACTGTTAAAGAGCCAGCGCCGTCGTAAGCTGAGAAGTCGAATGACATTTTGTATCTAGCCCAGCCTTCTTGACGGTAGTTGTTGATGAGGAGGTCTGTTCCGTCAGGGAGAACGATGTTAGGATGTCTGTCGTTGCCGCTGCCAGCTATACGGAGATAAACGCCGCCGTCGCCATCAGTCATGCCTTGGAGTATATTGCCGTCACCGTCAGCATCGTAGCCAACGCCAGCGTAAACACCCCACCATGCTGGAGTGATGTCGAATTCAAAATCGATGATGCCACCTTCTTTGAAGTTGAAATTGAAATTGCTTGAAGCTTTGCGAGTTGCTGTTCTACCAACGCCAGGACCGCCGTATGGATAGTAAACAGCAATGCTTTCATTTGGTGATAACAAGCCATCGCAGCTGTAGTCAACGTCGAAGTCTTGTGATGACGATGCTGTTTGATAGTGTGTTGACCAATTGTCTTGTCCGTTGAGACATTGAGTACCTATTGTGTAATTGTCAAAATTGATTACGTACTCAACTTGTGCGTTAACAATAGTTAAGCACAACATCATTGATAAAAATAAGAATACTTTTTTCATTTATTAAAAATTTAAATATTAATCTTCCATCCACCATACCTTAGTTTCTCTTGTGTCGCCGTGACTCATTTTCTTGACTTGTTCATTATAATTGTCGTAGTTGTAAGTCACTTCTGATTGTGGATATGGTAATCTGTTAGTAACGAGTTTTTGATGATTTATAGTTGTAGGAGTTGTTGCGCCGCTGTCTTTTGTACGACGAGCGAGGCTCCATGCTTCATTAGCTTGACGGAATAAATCTAACCAGCGTTGTTGATAGACAAATTCGAGATATGATGTTTCGTCATACATGAAGTTGTAGTTAAGGTAAACCATTTCATTCATGATTTGTGATGCGTAAGAATCAGCTATTGACCAAAGATCGCCGCCGTCTAATATGCTTTGAAGTTCTGGGTAGATATATTTATATGTAGCTTCTGTTCCGTATATTGGAAGTTGCATCCACATATAGAATGAGTTTTTGATACCGTTTCTAATAGCTTCTTCTACAGCCATGCCAAGACCGCCAGGGACGATGCCTTTAATAATCATTTCGGCTTTGATGAAACATACTTCAGCTGGGCTTATCATGATTTGAGGTACGAATACGTGGTCGCGGATGAGGTAGAAGTTGAATGGAGAATACAAGCAAGCAGGGCCTTTAAAGCCGTAGTTCTTGTCTCTAGCTGATGAATAAGGTGTACCGCCTTCTGTTGGAGTGTTAGAATCTTTCAACTGAGGGAATGCTCTCCAAGCGCCTTCTGGATAGTCGGCTGTCTTGTTGTTTGTATCGAAGAATACATAAACTCTAGGGTCGAAGATTTCATTGTCAACAGTTTCTGTTGGTTTTGACATTTGTGAGAACACTGTCTCACCCATTCTCAAGTTTTTATGTTCTCTGAAAGACCATCCTTCATCGCCGAAAGTGGTGTTGAGATATTGTGGCCATAATGCGAATGCGCCGCCGGTATAGAAATAGTCATCGATGACAGGTTTGTTGAAAGCTGTTTGTAATAATGTATCAGCGAAACCAGGGTCTTTGTCGCGCATTCTCATGCCGTGACGTAAGATTAAAGAGTTAGCGATTTTGCCCCATTTGCTATAATCGTTGTGATACAGGACGTCGTATGCGCCGAGAGAATAATATTGGTTTCCGAGAGAAGTAACAGCAGGGTTGTTGTTCAAAATTTCTCTAGCCCAAGCCAATTCAGCCAACACTGTCTTGTAGATAGATTCCTGAGAATCGTATTTAGGCTTTCTGTTGCCTTCTGTGTCGTACCATATCAAGCCGGCTTCTGAGTAAGGAATATCGCCGAACATATCGGTAACCTTGAGGGTTTTATAAGCTTCTAAAACGATGAGCTGAGCTCTTACCTTATCGTCTATTTCGTTGTCGCTAGTCTTTTCACAGATTTCATCGAGACGTCTGTCGATGTCGTGGATGTTGGCTAATGCGAGATAATAGTTGTTCCATACAGCGTCAATGCCGATGCTGTAGTTACCCCAAGCTTCGGAAGTGAGAGCGCCGAGTTCTGTTTCTGGATAGAAAATCTCATTCCAGAGATAGAACTGTTCGTTGCTGTTCCAGCAGAGAGATTGAATAACGCCGTTGAACATAGGACCGATGTCGGTGCCAGTAGGACTCATAGGGTTTTTATTCATTTCTTCAAAACCTTTAGTACATGAACCTAAGGCGAGAGCACCAATGACTGTTGATGCCAATAATATTTTCTTAAGATTTAAAATGTTCTTTTTCATAATTTTTCTCCTTCCTTAATTAATTAAAGACCAAATCTGAGTGAGAAGATAAATGAACGTGTCATAGGGAATGAACCGTATTCGAGACCTTGAGCGTTACCTGTTCCTAAAGTTCCTTCAGGATTGATGTTGTCTGGTAATGACTTGAAGATGTAGAATAAGTCACGGCCTGTCACTGAGATTGAAGCGTTTTGGAATACTTTGAGTTTTTCGAGTATTCTGTTAGGGAAGTTATAGCTGAGTGTTACCTCACGCAATTTAATCCATGTGTTGTTTACGATACCTGGAGTTGTAAGGTAATTGCCCCAACCGCCGAAGTTAGGCATGTAGTTATAATAATAATGTACTACTTCTGAGTTTTCTGTAGCTACGCCTGTTTCTGGGTCAACATAAACACCAGGAAGGACAACGCCGTAGTTGCCTAAGAAGTTACCTTCTGCATCGTAGAGAGGAAGGCCGTTACCTTCGCGTTCATACAATGTCTCATTGCTTTGACCTGTTTGCATTGCGATGACGTAAGAACCGCAGTAGATTTCACCGCCGAGTTTAGCGTCAATCAAAGCATAGACAGATAAGTTCTTGTAATTATATTTCATGTTGATACCGCCTGTTACTAAAGGAGCACAGTTGCCAACAGGAACGCGTTGGTTTGTCTTGAGATACTCTGTGCCTTCAGCGTTGATGAGCGGAAGTGGGTTGCCGTTGTCATCATAGAAAGGTCCTACAACAGTGCCGTCGGCTGTTTCCATTGTATAGACATAATCCCAACCGTAGATTGTACCATATTGTTCGCCTTCTTGAACAGCGATAGCAGGACCGTTAGAACCCCATACTTCTGACAAGATGTACATATCAGCTCCGCCTAAGTCAACGATGCGGTTAGTGTTTCTTGCGAGGTTGAGACCTAATTGAAGATAGCTGTTAGGTTTTTGGAAGACGTTGTAGTTGATGATAGCTTCAATACCTTTGTTGGTAACGACGCCAGTATTGATACGAGCGCTGCTTGAACCAGATGACACTGCCATTGGAGAAGCAAGGATTTGATCCCATGAATAGATGTCGTAATATGTGAAGTCCATGTTGACTTTATCCCAGAGACCGAAATCGACACCAAGTTCGTATGAACGCTGACGTTGTGGCTTCAATTGAAGTGGAGGAACTTGTGTTGGGAGTGTTGATGATAATTGACCGCCGAATGAACCGGTGTTGTATGTGAAGTCTAACTGATAAGGACTGTCGTCACTAGCTGTCATAGCAGCAGAACCTCTGAATTTCAAGAAACTGATAGGACCCCAGTTGATCTTGAAAGCTTCTGTTGCGATGAAACTTAATGTTGCTGATGGATAGAAATAGCTGTTGTTATCCAATGGCAATGTTGATGACCAGTCGTTTCTTCCTGTGACGTCCAAGAAGATGTAGTTTCTATAAGACAAGTTTAAGAATCCGTATAATGAGTTGACTTGTTTTTCGTAACGAGATTCGCCAGGAAGCATACTTGTTGTGATAGGGTTAGCGCCGCCGCTGATGTAGTTGTAGAATGTGAACAAATCTTCATAAGCCCATGTTCCTGTGCTTGCCCATATTCCGTAAGTGTTTCTGTAGAAACGTTCACCGCCGAATGAAAGTCTTGCATTGAATAAAGAGCCGAAGATATAGTCTTTATGAGCTGTAATGAGGAAATCGGCGTCGAGAGTGTAGTCTCTTGTCATGTTTTGTTTGTAATAGCCGCCTGTCATTCCGTCTATTGCTGTTGGCTCATTTTTTGTCTCATATTGGTCTAAGCTAAAGTCGAGAGCTGCCTTTCCTGCTAATGTCAACCAGTCTGTGATGTCATAAGTGAGACGGATAGAACCGTAGGCCTTATCACGGTCGAGGGTTGTGTTGTTGTTATAGAAGCTCCAGAAAGTATTAGAGTTGATGTATTGGAATGGATAGTTACCCCATTCTGTCATAGTGCCGTCTTCTTGTTCGTATGTCGTTGACTCGATGCCTTGCCAGCTTCTTGGCCAGCTATAGAGAAGACCTTTGTTGAAGTTGCTGTATGACTCGCCGAGTACTGGTGAGTTGAGACGATGGTAGTCGAAATATGTGAAAGAGATATCAGCCTTGATTTTTTCAGAGACGTTCAATAAGGAACCGACATTGAAGGTTGTTTGGCTGAGGTTACAGTTGTCGATGATAGCGTCAGAGCGGTCGTCGGTGAAAGAAACTCTTATTGAACCGAAGTCGCCAGCATTTTGGAAAGAAACGTTGTTAGTGAAAGAGTATGCGTTCTTGAACAACATGCTGAGGTTGTTAGGTTGTGGAGAGTAGTTTCTCATCACGCTGTCCCACCATATCATTTCTGTTCCGTCCATGACAGGACCCCAAGAAACAGCACCGCCATAATATCCGAAAGTGGTGTTGGTAGGCTCGCCTTCTGGACCTAAGTCAGCGTTGTAGTTGCCGTTATAAACATAATTGCCGTTAGCGTCTTGTGTCAAAGTTGGAGTCATGAAGGAAACAGGACCGCCAGCGCCGTATTTGTTTTGAACGTCACGGTAGCCGTAAGGGTCGGTGATCTTGAAAGTTGATGAGAAGTTGATGCCAAGACCTTGTTGTTTCTTACCTTTCTTTGTTGTGATAAGCACAACGCCGTTACCGCCTCTAGAACCGTAAAGAGCAGCAGCGGTAGGTCCTTTCAAGATACTGAGGTCTTCAATATCTTCTTGGTTGATATTGTTGAGAGCTGTACCCCAGTCTTGTCCGCCGTCCCAACCTGTGACGCCGCCTTCGTTAGTCATAGGAACACCGTCAACAACGATGAGTGGCTGGTTGTCGCCAAAGATACTGTTGTTACCACGGATGACGATACGTGAAGAACCGCCAGCAACACCGTCACCAGTAATGATCTGAACACCGGCAGAACGTCCGCTTAATGAGTTGATGACGTTGTCGCTGCCAGAACGTGTCAAATCAGCACCGCTGATGTCTTCTGTGGCATAACCTAATTCTCTCTTCTGACGTTTGATACCTAAAGCTGTCACCACAACATTGTCTAACATCATGGCGTCGGTATTCATAACGACATCGATTTTTGTTCTTCCGTTAACAGCGATATTCTGTGTTTGATAACCGACATAAGAGAATACCAATGTGTCTCTGGAATTTGCACTGATGGTGTAGTCACCGTCAATTTCTGTGATTGTACCATTGCTTGTGCCTTTAACTTGAATTGTAACACCCGGCAAGCCGTAACCGTCTTCAGCTGAGGTTACAAAACCGGAAACTGTAAGATCCTGAGCTTTGATGGTTAAACCCATACAAAGGAAAAGGATTAAGAAAAAGTAAACTTTCCTCATATCAATAAAATTTAATTTTCGAAAAATAAAGTTCCTACAAAAATAATAAATATATATATAAGTCAGCAACATTTTTTTAATTTTGTAAAAATTTAAAATCATAAAAAATGGCTAAGACTAAAACGGTATTTTTTTGTAAGAATTGTGGCAATGAGTCGCCAAAATGGATAGGTCATTGTCCTGGTTGTGGAGCATGGAATAGCTATGTGGAAGAGAGTGTTGTGGTAGGAAAAGACAGTAAGTCGGTTAAGGGTTCCATATTGCCTGCCGCTAAGTCGAAGCCTACTCGTGTCGCGGAGATAAGCAGTGTTAAAGAGGCTCGTATCGACCTTGGTTATGAAGAGCTTAATCGTGTTTTGGGTGGTGGACTCGTGCCTGGCTCTCTCATCTTGCTTGGCGGTGAACCTGGAATAGGAAAGTCAACGCTTCTTTTGCAAGTGGCGCTTAATGTCAATGATAAAAAAGTGCTTTATGTCTCTGGCGAAGAAAGCGCTCAGCAGATAAAAATGAGGGCTGAAAGAATAGGGATAAAAAATGAAAATTGTTTCATTCTGACGGAGACCAATACAACGGAGATAACAAAACATTTCGAGGAGACAAAACCCGACATCGTCATCATCGATTCAATACAAACCTTGGAGTCATCTTCAATAGATGCGACGGCTGGAAGCATAAGCCAGATTCGTGAGACAGCAGCCGAGATGAACAAGATCGCCAAGGCTCATCATGTGCCGATTTTCCTTATCGGTCATATCACTAAAGACGGAACTATTGCAGGTCCGAAAATACTTGAACATATAGTCGATACCGTCATACAATTTGAGGGCGACCGTCATTATGGATTCCGTATTTTACGTACGGTGAAAAACCGTTTCGGCTCGTCGTCGGAACTTGGAATCTTTGAGATGAACGCTGCTGGATTACGCGAGGTTAACAACCCAAGTGAGATTTTGCTTTCACAAAGAGAAGAGAATGTTAGTGGTATTGCTGTCGCTGCCATGGTAGAAGGGCTGCGTCCTATGATGATTGAGACTCAGGCTCTTGTAAGTACTGCGGCATACGGCACTCCTCAGCGCAGCAGCACTGGATTCGACACACGTCGTCTTAATATGCTGCTCGCCGTCCTGGAAAAAAGAGCCGGATTTAGACTGTCAGCAAAAGACGTATTCCTTAACATAGCCGGCGGTCTGCGCGTCGATGACCCTGCTATCGACCTTGCCGTAATGGCAGCTATTTTGTCGTCAAACGAAGACATCGCCATCAGCAACAGATACGCTTTTGCAGCAGAAGTGGGCCTCTCAGGAGAGGTGCGCGCCGTCAACAGAATAGAAGCTAGAATAGCTGAAGCCGATAAACTAGGAATGGAAAAAATATTCGTCTCGAAATACAACTGCAGAGGCCTCGATACATCAAAATACAATGTCGAAGTAGTGGCGTTAGCGACGATAGGGGATTTGTTTAAAGAGTTATTTTAAGTCACCGAGACTCCAAGTCACCGAGGATATTACTTCAGTGACTTTTTATTTGTTGATATATAGTTTATTAGATTCACTATACCAACAGATAATTGTTTGACTTTATTTTGAATTTTTAGTCTTTCTTCTTGTGAACATATTTTAAAATCTTCACATAAATATAACATAGAATGTACTTCCGAACAACTTCCTCTTGAAATATTCAGAAAGTTGATATACTTAGCATCTGAACCAGATTCTGCGCCCTCTGCAATGTTATTCATAATACTAATTGAAGCTCGTTGAAGTTGATCTTTAAGACCAAAATCTTTACAATTCTTCATCAACGTATAAACTTCATTCACCACAACTCTGGATTCCTTCCAGATGTACAAATTTTCAATAGTTCGTTTCATAATTTTTAGGTTTTTAGTTAATGTTAATTTGGCTTTCTCGGTGTCTTGGTGACTTGGAGTCTCGGTGACTTATAAACTCTCCTCAACCACACCCACACAAACGACATCGCCCATCTGGAAAGAAGCATCCATAGATATGCGCCTCCAGCTGCCGAGAATAAAAGAAGGTCTTCTAAATTGCTGTGCGATATTCCGATATGACGATTCAAAAGATCGTTTTCTTCTTTGGTGGTCTCTCCTTTCTCTGCCTCTTCTATCATGATGCCAGCCCCGTAAGCTAATCCTAATGTGTTGGAAACTAACCATAAAAACGCTGTCTTTGGCGAGAGCCCAAAAAATATCATCACAGGCTTTAAAAATCTGGAGATGTATTGTATTATGCCAAATTCTGTTAAAATCTTTTGTAATAATGTCAGAAGATAAACTAATATTGCCATAGTGACGACGTTCTTCGTTGTTCGTAACGCCCATTGTTTCAGCATCACGATAAATGTCAGCTTTTCTTGCATCGAGCTCTCTGCCATTGAACTCTCGAAACTTCCAGGCATTATTTTATTTAAAACCCAAGCCAGAATGAAAGCCGATAATGTCCTTATAAGAACTATGCTTATGACCGACGAGCCTGTCTTATGCTGAACCGTCGTTTCTACAATCATATTGTGCGAACAAAGAACCATGACCGATAAAATAGTTGCGGCTCTGGTGCTTAAATCCAATGTCGTCATCACGGCGATGGCTGAATAACAATTAACGAAATAACCAGTGACGTATGCTAGCGCTGCTTCTCCCGGCAGCCCGAAATGTGAAAACAAAGGCGTGAGCCAGTGTGAAATAAGTTCTATTATACCAAAATATTGAAGCAACATTATGACAAAAGACAATGAGATCATTATCTTTGTCAGCCACCATATAATTTTAAAGGCACTTGGCCCCGCAAGTTTTATGCAATTGACAAAACGTGACACCTTGCAATTCTATAAATTACAGACGATTGACAAACTTAATGCTGAAAATACCCATTGGGCTATTGCTTGAATAATTATTGGATTCAAACAAAGCACCGTTACCAAAATAATGTTCTGTTGTTATTTCGTAAAAATTATTTATACCAAAAGTATATTCTAAACCAAGGTGGATTTTGTTGAACGAGATACCAAGTTCAGGAGCGAAAAACAAACCGTCGTCAATCATATTGATTTCATAAACTGTATAATTGTTGTGATTGGTTTCTCTATAGGCAAATGATGTTGATGCAGGCTTGATGTTGATAAGGTATCCTACGTTAACGCTGTAATATGGAACAAATTTGGATTCGCCTATGGCAATGTTGCCTCTAAAGTTGACAAATACAGGAATTTCTATAGCGACATCTTTGGTGATTTCCTGTGTTAAAGTGACGGCCATCTGTTCATCTATCATCGTATGATATGTTCCCATAAGACCGGCACCGATACCTATAGAAAAATATTCGTTATATGGACGACTGTATATGCCTTTGACAGAAATATTAATGTCGTGTGTTTGTGTTCTGCCTAAAGAAAAGTCAATGTAACCTACATGTTCTTTTTGGGCATATGAAATATTGAACAACACGAATAAAGAAAAGAGTAAAGCTAATAATTTTGTTTTCATAATAGATGTTATTTTAAATTTCTGCAAATTAAATGTTTTTTTTTCAATGTTACAAGTGCTTTTGCCATTATTTTTAGATGAAAATGTTAAAATAATTATGAGCTTTTTTCTTAATTTTTCTTTGCAATTGATTGATTTTTAAAGAATAAAAATTTTTTTTTGAAAAAGTGTGAAAATTACAATTTTTATTGTAGTAATTTTGCACGTGCGAAACGATATGCTTTTTTGTTTCGATTATAAATTAACACATTTATATATATGGTAAAGAATTTAGTCATTGTTGAGTCTCCTGCCAAGGCAAAAACCATAGAAGGTTTCTTGGGAAAAGACTTCGTGGTGAAATCGAGCTACGGTCATGTTAGAGATTTGAACAAGTCAAACTTAAGTTTGGATATGGATAACGGTTTCCAGCCTTTGTACGACATTCCGTCAGACAAGAAGACATTGGTAACCGAATTGAAGAAATTAGCAGAGGGCGCCGAAATGGTGTGGCTCGCATCCGATGAGGACCGTGAAGGAGAATCTATTTCATGGCATCTTTTTGAAACATTAGGATTGCAAGAAGATAAATATCGTCGTATTGTTTTCCACGAAATCACCAAAACAGCTATAAATCACGCTATCGACAATCCTCGCAAGATTGACATGGACCTTGTTTCAGCGCAGCAGGCTCGTCGTGTTCTCGACCGTCTCGTCGGTTATGAGTTGTCGCCGCTTCTTTGGAAAAAGGTCAAGCCAGCGCTTTCGGCAGGCCGTGTTCAATCTGTTGTCGTTCGTCTCATAGTAGAATGTGAAGAAGAAATCAAAAACTTCAAGCAACAGAGTGCTTTCCGCGTGACAGCAATATTCACATTCACTATTGACAATCACGAATATTCACTCTCAGCAGAATTGCCACATCGTTTTGAAAAAGAAGAAGACGCTCACGCTTTCTTGCAAAACTGCAAAGACGCTGCGTATAAAATAAAGTCAGTAGATAAAAAACCTCTCTCAAAATTACCAGCTCCTCCTTTTACAACTTCTACATTACAACAAGAAGCTGGCCGTAAGTTAGGTTTTTCCGTCAGCAACACAATGCGAATCGCACAGCAACTTTATGAGTCAGGTAAGATTACTTACATGCGTACCGACTCTGTAAACTTGTCGCAATTTGCTCTCATGTCGGCAAAAAAAGAAATCGAGAACTTATATGGTCCTCAATACGTTAAAAATCGTCAGTTTACAACAAAGAGCAAAGGCGCTCAAGAAGCTCACGAAGCTATCCGCCCAACATACCTCGACCAACAAACTATTAAAGGTACTGCCGACGAACGTAAACTCTACGAACTTATCTGGAAACGTACTATAGCTTCTCAAATGGCTGAGGCTCAAATTGAAAAGACAAACGTAAGCATTGAAGTATCTAATTCTGACAAGGAATTTACAGCAAGCGGCGAAGTCGTTTTATTCGACGGTTTCTTGAAAGTTTATACCGAAAGTACTAGCGACGAACAAGGCGAAACTGTTAACGCAATGTTGCCTCCTCTCATCGTGGGTCAGGCTCTCGAATTGGAAAAGATGGAAGCTCAACAGAGATTCACACGCCGTCCTCCTCGCTATACCGAATCAAGCTTGGTTAAGAAAATGGAAGAACTCGGCATCGGTCGTCCTTCAACATACGCTCCAACAATCTCAACAATACAAAAGAGAGGTTATGTGGAAAAGAAAGATATTCAAGGCGAAGTCCGTAACTATAAAGTACTTACATTAAAGAAAAACAAGATTACTGAAAAGCTCGGTAAGGAAACAATAGGTAACGAAAAATCTAAACTCGTTCCAACAGATATCGGTATCCTCGTCAACAGATTCTTGATTCAATTCTTTGAAACTATTGTTGATTATAATTTCACAGCTAACGTTGAAAAAGAATTTGACAAGATTGCAGAAGGCGAATGTAAATGGAATGCCATGATTAACGAGTTCTATAAAGATTTTCACAAACAAATAGAAGATACTTCCGACAATTCAGGTAAATTCAGTGGTGAGAAATTCCTCGGCGTTGACCCTGTCTCTGGTAAAAATGTTTTCGTGAAAATAGGTCGTTTCGGTCCTGTCGCTCAAATCGGTGATACCGACTCAGAAGAAAAGCCTAAGTTCGCTGGCTTGCATAAAGACCAAAGTATTGAATCAATTACATTGGAAGAAGTCCTCGACTTATTTGCATTTCCTCGTACACTCGGCGAATATGAAGACGCTGAAATTCAAGTGGCGATAGGTCGTTTCGGTCCATATATCAAACATAACAATACATTCTACAGCCTTTCAAAACTCGATGACCCTTCATTGCTGACTTATATGAGAGCTGTCGAAATCATTGAATCAAAACGTAAAGCAGACTTGGATAATATCGTTTCAACATATCCTGAAAACCCTGACTTGAAAGTACTTAAAGGTCGCTTCGGTATCTATATCGCTTTGGATAAACAAAACTATAAGATACCAAAAACATACGACCCAACAAACTTGTCATACCAAGATTGTATGGATATTATCAACGATCCAAACAACGCATCTAAGAAAAAAGGAAAGACTAAATAAAGACTACATGACCACAAGACTACAAGACAACAAGCACTTGTAGTCTTGTTGACTTGTTGTCATATCAATGCGCTTCTAGCCAATTTGTTCCTGTGTTGAGATTGACTTCAATAGGAACGTTGAGTGGAAGCGCATTTATCATTTTATCCTTAACGATATTGCTTAAAAAGTCTAACTCTTCTTTATGTACATCGAAAACCAATTCGTCGTGAACCTGTAATATCATTTGGGATTTTAAATTGTTATCTATCATTTCGTTATGGATATTTGCCATAGCGATTTTAATCATGTCGGCGGATGTTCCTTGTATTGGCGCATTGATGGCATTGCGTTCAGCAAAATTACGGACTACGCTGTTTCCTGCGTTAATATCTTTTAAGTAACGACGACGTCCTAGCATCGTCTCAACATAGCCATGTTGTTTTGCAAAATCAACTTGTTTGTCTATATATTCTTGAATACCAATATATTCTTTAAAATAATTCTTGATTATCTGTGATGCCTCGCTTCTTGAGATTCCAAGACGTTCGGCCAATCCAAAAGCTGACATCCCGTAGATGATTCCAAAGTTGACGGCTTTGGCGTTACGACGCATTTCTTTTGTAACATCTTCTATAGCAACATTATAAACGCGCGATGCTGTGTCGGTATGAATGTCTCTTCCGCTTCGGAATGCGTCCTGCATGACGGCGTCGCCACTGAGATGAGCGATGATTCTCAACTCAATCTGTGAGTAGTCGGCAGCGAGTAAGATGTGATTCTCGTCTCTCGGAACAAAAGCCTTCCTGATTTCACGGCCTTTTTCAGTCCTTACAGGAATGTTTTGCAAATTAGGATTGTTGGAACTTAACCTTCCTGTCGCTGTAATGGCTTGATTATAAGAAGTATGAATCAAACCGTCGTTAAGATTTACCAACGAAGGCAATGCGTCAACGTATGTTGATTTCAATTTCGTCAAAGAACGATAATCTAAAATATTTTGAACGATAGGATTCTCATTCACAATCTTTTGGAGAATCTCCTCTCCTGTCGGATATTGTCCTGTCTTGGTTTTCTTTGCTGGAGCCTTGATGTTTAGCTTCTCGAAAAGAATCTCGCCAAGTTGTTTTGGTGAACCGATGTTGAATGATGTTCCTGCAATTTCATATATTTTATTTTCAATCTCACGAATTTCCTTCGCTTGTTCGTCGCTGATTTGTCGCAAACCTTCAATATCGATTTTTACACCGTTAGATTCCATCTTTGACAAAACTCTGACTAAAGGCATTTCTATTTCATGGAAGAGTTTTTCTAATTGATTCTCAATTATTAAAGGATAGAATTTGTCATAAAATTGTATAGTTATGTCAGCATCTTCGGCAGCATATTCCTTGACTTTTTCAACAGGTACATCGTGCATGCTGATTTGAGCTCTGCCCTTTCCTATCAGTTCTTCTATTGCAATAGGATTATAGTTGAGATACACGTCAGAAAGATAATCCATACTGTGATTTTGCTCAGGTTCAATAAGATAGTGAGCAATCATTGTGTCCCAAAGCTTGTTTTCTATCTCAATGTCGTATCTTGCTAGAAACGATAGATCGAATTTTATATTATGCCCAACGATAGTCTTTTCTTTATTTGAAAAAATGGGTAAAAACTTGTTAAGCATCGACTTGCATTCTTCTTTATTGGTAGGAAGCGGAATGTAATAAGCTTCGTGTGCTTTAACTGAAAATGACATCCCGACTAATGAGGAAGAATAAATATCTAAACCTGTGGTTTCTGTGTCGAAGGCAAATATATTGCTGTCGTTCAATAATTTAATGAGCTCGTTTATCTTTTCGTCGTCATTTGTCAGATGATATGTGTGAGCAACAGTTTGATAATTATCCTTTGAAGAGAAAAGATTAAGCGAGTTGTTGTCACCCTCAGCGCTTCCAAAGAGATCAAGCTGACCGTTCGTATTTTGACTCTGAACTTTAAACTCTGAACTTTGAACTTGTAGTCCTGTAGTCTTGTAGTCTTGTTGACTTGATTTAAGTCTCGACATAAATGTTCTAAACTCGAGTTCTTCGAATAATTGAGTAAGGTATTGAAAATCTGGCTCTTTAACTTTAAGACAATCTTCGTCGAAGTCAATAGGGACATTGGTGTTTATTGTTGCGAGTTTTTTTGACATAAGCCCCTGATGAGCGAAATTAGTGACGTTTTCGCGCATTTTACCTTTTAGTTTGTCGGCGTTGTTGATAAGATTTTCAACGGAGTCGTATTCGGCAATGAGTTTTGATGCGTTTTTCTCGCCTATTCCAGGGATTCCAGGGATGTTGTCGGAAGCATCGCCCCAAAGACCGAGTATGTCGATAACCTGTTCAGGACGTGCGATGCCATATTTTTCGCAGACTTCTTTAGGGCCGAGAACTTTAGCAGGTTCGCCGCCTTTGGCTGGTTTGTAAATGAAGATATTGTCGCTTACAAGTTGTCCGAAATCTTTGTCTGGAGTCATCATATAAGTTGTAAAACCTTCTTTTTCAGCTTTTTTGGAAATAGTTCCGATGATGTCGTCGGCTTCGTAGCCTTCACATTCGAAAATAGGAATGTTGAATCCTTTTATGATTTCCTTTATATATGGGACGGAAATTTTGATGTCGGGCGGAGTTTCTTCGCGGTTTGCTTTGTATGCTGAGAAATCATCTGTTCGCAATGTCGGTGCGCCGAGGTCGAAGGCTACGCCAATGTGAGTTGGCTTTTCATTTTTTAACACTTCGTATAAAGTATTAAGAAAGCCCATTATAGCAGATGTGTTAAGTCCTTTTGAATTGACTCTTGGATTTTTGTTTAAAGCAAAATAAGCTCTATATATCAATGCGTAAGCGTCGAGTAAGAATAATTTTTTCATCATTTTAATTTTATATGTAAAGATATGAAAAAAACATTTACGCTGATGAATAAAAAACAAAATTAGTTGTCAGAAATCCTTGTCAGAAGCCCTAGATTTTTTTTAATCTAAAATACTGATAATCAATATTGGCATTTTTTTATGAACCAAAATCATCAAAAAAAATGTTATTATTAAAAAAAATGGTTTAACTTTGCGAAGTTTTTTTCTTGAGCAGAAAGAAAGTATTATTAACTTAAATTTTAAAAATCATGGCAGACGTAAAAGAAAAAGTTGTGTCAATCATCGTTGATAAATTAGGCGTTAATCCTGAAGACGTAGTAGAAACAGCAAGTTTTACAAATGATTTAGGTGCCGATTCACTTGACACAGTTGAGTTAATCATGGAATTTGAAAAAGAATTTAATGTATCAATTCCAGATGATCAAGCAGAGAAAATCTCTACAGTGGGTGATGCTTTGAAATATATTGAAGAAAATATTGGATAAAACAAGCAATTATATATGGAGTTAAAACGCGTTGTTATCACTGGATTAGGTGCTATTACACCGATAGGCAATACGGTCTCTGAATTTTGGGACTCTTTATGTAAGGGAGTTAATGGCGCTGGTGGTATAACTCGTTTTGACTGCACGAAGTTCAAGACTCGCATAGCATGTGAAGTCAAGGACTACGACCCACAAAATTACTTTGATCGCAAAGAATCAAGAAAGTTAGATTTATATACACAGTTTGCAATAATAGCATCTGACGAAGCGATTAAAGACTCAGAAATCAATAAAGACAATACTGACTTTGATGAAGTTGGTGTTGTCTTTAGTTCTGGTATAGGTGGCATCAATAGTTTTTATGAGGAAGTCGCAGCTTATGCCACCGGCGATGGTACTCCTCGTTACAATCCTTTCATCATTCCTAAATTATTGCCTGATTTGGCTGGCGGCCATATATCAATTAGAAATGGTTTCCGCGGACCGAACTACTCAACAGTATCGGCTTGTGCCTCATCGGCAAACGCTATCGCTGAAGGTTATAATTACATTCATTCAGGTATGCTCTCTGTCGTTGTTGTCGGCGGTTCTGAAGCAGCAGTGTCTCCTCCTGCAATGGGCGGATTCGAAGCAATGCGCGCAATGACAACACGTAATGACGACCCTTTGACAGCATCACGTCCTTTCGATGCCGATCGCGACGGCTTCCTCATGGGAGAAGGTTGCGGCTGCCTCGTATTGGAAGATTACGAACACGCGATGGCACGCGGCGCTAAGATATATGGCGAAATAGTAGGCTGCGGACTCTCAAGCGATGCTTACCACATTACAGCTCCTCACCCAGAAGGACTCGGCGCTATGATGTGTATGCAACGCGCTCTTAAATCAGCAGGATTGCAAGCAACCGACATCGACCATATCAACACTCATGGTACTTCAACACCAGCAGGAGATACATCAGAAGCTATGGCAATAAGTAAGTTGTTCGGAGATCATGTCGCTAATATGCCAATCAACTCAATAAAATCAATGACAGGTCACCTGCTCGGCGGTTCTAGCGCAATAGAAGCTATTGCAACAGCCTTGACATTGAAAAACGGCATAATACCTCCAACAATAAACCATTTCAACGATGACCCTTCAATAGACCCTAATCTCGACATAGTCTATTGGAACGCCCGCCAAAAAGAAATGACATACGCTATTAGCAATGCTTTCGGATTCGGCGGTCATAATGCAAGTATAATATTTAAAAAATATCAATAATTTCAAGCCTTGTCTCTATTAACGATTTTTAGATATAAGAATAGTGAAGATAGAGCATTGGCAAGTTCTATCCATAATATCTTCGGATTCTATCCAAAGAATATAGAGTTGTATAAACTCGCTTTCACACATAAATCATTATCATCAAAGACAACATCAGGTCATACTATCAGCAATGAGCGCCTCGAATATCTTGGTGACGCTGTGCTAAGTAGTGTTGTCGCTGAATTCCTTTTCAAAAAGTTTCCTACCAAACAGGAAGGTTTTCTCACTGAAATGCGTTCAAGAATAGTAAGCCGTTCTTCCCTGAATAAATTATCAGTGAAATTTGGCTTCAACGACTTGATACACTATGCTAAATCTCACGAGCAACATAAGTTCAAATCAATGGGTGGCAACGCCTTCGAAGCTTTTACAGGCGCTCTATTCCTTGATTTCGGATATACGTTCACATATAAAATCATTGTTAACAGAGTGATAAAAATGCATATCGATCTCGTTGAACTCGAAAAAAGTGAGAAAAACTACAAGAGCAAACTTCTTGAATGGGGACAGAAAGAAAAGCATAGTATCGTATTTAAGCAAATATCATCTAAAGGCTCTGGATATGACAAACTTTATGTGATTCAAGTTGAAATAGATGATAAGGAATATGCCAAGGCTTCCGATTATTCCATAAAAGGCGCAGAACAGCTCGCGGCTGAAAAAACTTGGCAGATGATGATGGAAAGTCAAACTAGCGAATCAAATTAAAATTTCATGGTAAAAAGAAAAAATAAGCTTGTAGTTGAACCTTTTGATGACATAAAAATCATAGGTATCAATACTACAATGATGGATTATCAGTTGGCTTGGCATCTTAATAAAACGCTTAAAACAGAACTTGTTAAATACAAGAGTATTACCAGTAACGGTGAAGATTTCTTTTCCTTTTATCTTTATGACGCAGGAGAAAACTCTAACGCATATAATTTGGTGTCATTATCTTCTTCAGAAGGAAAGGAATGGGTTTCATTCAAGCCGAAAACTGATTTTTTATTCATTATAAGAAATTATATCAAGGAATCGGATTTTCAGTCAATTTTGACTAATATAAATAGCATCCAGAATGTGTTTCATGCTTATGTAGTTGATTTGGAGTATAATAAAAAGATAGATGTCATTCTGGAAGACATTGAGTTTCATGAAATGGATATAATAGATGAAATAAATAAAAGCCTCAGAAATATATAAAATCTGAGGCTTTCGTTTTTTTATATTTTTACTTATTAAGCTTTTTCAAATTGTTCCAAGAATCTAATATCGTTTTCGAAATAGAGTCTTAAGTCGTTGACTTGATATTTAAGCATAGCGATACGTTCTACGCCCATGCCGAAAGCGAATCCTGTATAAACTTCTGGGTCGATGTTGCAAGCTTTCAAGATGTTAGGGTCGCAGATGCCGCAGCCTAAGATTTCGAGCCAGCCTGTATGTTTACAGATGTTACAGCCTTTGCCGCCGCAGATATTACAAGAGATGTCCATTTCGGCAGATGTTTCTGTAAATGGGAAATATGAAGGGCGGAAACGAACCTTTGTATCTTCACCGAAGTATTCTTTCACGAAGTGGAACAATGTCTGTTTTAAGTCGGCGAAAGAAACGTCTTTGTCGATGTATAAACCTTCTATTTGGTGGAAGATGCAATGAGCGCGAGCTGATATAGCTTCGTTACGGAATACTCTGCCAGGAGCTATGATACGAATTGGAGGTTCGCCTTGTTCCATGGCGCGAACTTGTACGCTTGAAGTGTGAGTACGAAGCAATACGTCTGGATCTTTGCTAATGAAGAATGTGTCTTGCATGTCGCGAGCTGGATGATCTGGAGGGAAGTTCAATGCTGTGAAGCAATGGAAGTCGTCTTCTACTTCAGGACCTTCGCTGATGACAAAACCCAAGCGCTCAAATATATTGTTGATTTCTTCTCTAACTATCGACAATGGGTGGCGAGCGCCTTTCATTTCGTCAACAGGTAAAGACAAATCGAGGTCGTTGGTAACCACGTTCTGTGTCTCAAATTGTTGCATTTGTTCGTCAAAAACCTCTTGCGCTCTGTTCTTTAACTCGTTGAGTTTAATGCCGAGTTCTTTACGCATTTCTGGCTCAACTTGTTTAAAGTCGGCAAACAATGCTGGGATAACACCTTTTTTACTGATGTAAGTGACTCTGAAGTTTTCTAAAGCTTCTTTATTTTCTGCTTTAAAAGAGTTAATCTCTCCTAATATTTGAGCTATTTTTTCTTTCATCGTTATTACTTTTTGAGGTGGTGAGCAGTGAGCAATGAGCAGTGTTCGAAACTCATAGTTCTTGGCCCATTGCCAAAATTATTTTAAAATTTCAATTGTCATTGTTACAGGTTCAACTGGGACGTCCATATAACCTGTCTTAACTTTTGCAATAGCATCAATTACTTCAAGACCTTCAACAACTTCGCCGAAAACTGTATATTCGCCGTCTAAGTGAGGAGTTCCGCCGACTGTTGTATAAGCTTCAATTTGTTCTTGAGTGAATGTCAAGCCATAACGTTGTTTGTACATTTCGATATGAGCTTCTGTCAAGACATTACCTTGAACGATATAGAATTGGCATCCGCTTGAAGCTTTCTTAGGGTTTACTTGGTCGCCTTGGCGTGCAGCTGCTAAAGCACCTTTTTTATGTATGTGATTTGCACGGAATTCTGCTGGAATTGTGTAACCTGGGTCAACGCTGCCGTCTTCATTGTGTCCGCCTTGAATCATAAAATTGTTGATTACACGGTGGAATGGTGAGTTGTTGTACCAACCTTCGTTGATTAATTTTATAAAGTTATCTCTGTGTAAAGGAGTGTCGTTGTATAATTTAACAGTGATGTCACCTTTTGTAGTCTTGATTAAGACTAATGTTTCTTTTTCTTGTGCTTGTGTTGTCATACCTAATAAGATACAGATTATTAAACAAATTTTTTTCATAATTAATCGTCTATTTTTGAATATATAAGTTCTAATTTAATTCTTTTTGTTGTGTCTGAGCTATCTGGGCCGTGGAAAATCCAACGTTTTGCATTGTAAGAACCAGCGTATGTATATAGGAATAATCCGTAGTTGTCGTCTTCTGGTTTTGCAAGGATAAGGTCTTGTATGTATTCGGAAATTCTAAACCATACTTGGTCAGTTTTTGGATTGTAATAACCTCCAAAGTAACTTGTTCCAACCAGCTGGTCTGGTAGTATTCCGTAAGAACCGTCTTTATTTGCTTTAACGGCTATGATTTGAACAGGCTGTGTAAATGTTGCTGTGTCGTTGTTGATGCCGTTTATTATGTCGTTGGCTCCTGTGAGTATGAGTTTTGCTTCGTTGACAAGAACGTTTGTATTCATATCTTTTGCCCATTGGTTGAGATTTGGAAATACTATTCTTGATCTTACGCCAGCTGTTGATTGAACATACAAATATGGATTGTAAGTTGTATCATTGAATGTTATAGGAGCTTGTGCTGTTGTGTAATCGTGTTCAAAATGATTGAAATAGATGTATTTGTCGCTTACATTGAAATCGTAGAATGTAGTATCATAATTGTTGTGATAATAGATTCTAAGATAAGATTTTGTGTTAAGCAAGTTGAAATAACAGATGGAACCTGTTTCGGCAGCTGGCTCGCATGAGAAATAAAGTCCTTTAAAATAATTCATGAAGACGCTGTTTGATGAGAAAGACGCAGCGTCGTCTGACATGAACTTTTCACCTAAAGCGTTGCTGACAGGTATTTGCAAAATATTGGCGCCTATTGTGTCGTTGCCGATAAAGACTTTTGTTTTTGGTCGTGGAGTGAATGTGTAGTTCGCCAATTCCTCACCTATTTCAAACGATGTGTTTGAATAATAATAAATAGAGTCACCGCTCATGTTTTCTGTTACTTCATGAATACGGATTGTCATAGGTGTCAGAGTGTCTCCATAATATCCGCCATATAGTACCTGCATTACGATGGAGTCGGTTGTTGCGCCTTCGCCCCATTGTAAGCTGTTGCTTGTCAAGCCTATTTGGGTATAGAAGCTGAGGTTTGAATTGCCGAAATGAGGGTCGTTGAGATTGCCTACCAATGACAATGCTGCGGCTTTGGTGCTGAGAGAATCAATATGTTCTATTTCTGCTTTGATGTCTTGGTTGCCAGAAAAGGCTACATGGATATTGCTGCTGTTAGGTTGTAACGAATCGCCTATATGTTGAGGTAATTTTTTACACGATACGAACCCAATCAATAATAATAACGAGGCTATGATTAAATGTTTTGTTTTCAAAGTATTAATTTTTTTCTTTTAACAAATTATCGTAAAAATCGTTATAAGCATCAACGTAATTTTCTGGAGATTGGTATTCGAGAACTGGTTTTTTTGTAGAATTTACATATTCAACGAGTTCAGGATTTATCTTTTCGCTTCCGTATATCACAGCGTCAGAGAAGTCGATAGCGTTTTTCATGATGTTGACGTAATCGGCATCTTTGAGGTTCTTGACATCTTTAGGAGCTATTCCTGGCAGTTTCATTTTCTTGTCATATCCAGCACGGAACACTTCAGAGAAATCTTCGTCGTATATTGAATAGACGATTTTTGTTTCGCTGAACAAAGGATTGTCTTTAAATGCTCTTTTGATATATATTGGGATGAGTGACGACATCCAGCCGTGGCAGTGGATAATGTCAGGAGGCCAGTTAAGTTTGCGTATTGTTTCAATAACGCCGCGAGAGAAGAACACTGTACGGTCGTCATTATCTTCAAAGAACACACCGTTTTTATCTGCTATTGTTGACTTACGTTTAGTAAAGAAGTCATCATTATCGATAAAATATATCTGCATTCTAGCTTTCTGAATAGAAGCGACTTTAATGATAAGAGGGTGGTCTGTATCGTTGATGATCAAGTTCATACCTGAGAGGCGAATCACTTCGTGCAACTGGTTGCGGCGTTCGTTGACATTACCGAAACGAGGCATGAATATTCTGATTTCTTTACCTTTCATTTGAATGCCTTCTGGAAGGTTACGACCGATAAGTGACATCGGTGATTCCTCTAAATAGGGTGTGATTTCCTGATGAACAAATAGTACCTTTGTCTTTTCCATATATGGTGATTTTTCTTGCCGTTAATGACAATACAAAATTAAGCAAAAATTTTTGATTTATAGGAGAAAAAAATGAGTTTTTTGAAAAATAACAAAAAAAGCGAAAAACATTTGTTTTTCGCTTTTTGTACTCCCTCAGGGACTCGAACCCTGGACCCATTGATTAAGAGTCAATTGCTCTACCAGCTGAGCTAAGGAAGCATTCTTGTTTCGGTTTGCAAAAGTACAACTTTTTTTTAATAAACAAGTATTTTTTTAAATTTTTTTTATTTCTTTATTTATGGCCTCATATTATTGTTGACTTGTAGTCTTTTTTTATATCAAAGCTTTAATTCAGAGTGAAAAAAATCTTTTATCTTTTGTCTTTTGTCTTTAGTCTTTTTTATATCTTTGCCACATTATGGAATTACACGAGCATTTTGAAAATCAGAAGCATGAGTGGGAGTCTGCTCTTCAAGTGAACGCTCCTGCCGAACAGCCTATTCAAGTGAATCCTAAGGCTTTGGAACGTATGATGGCTAAACGTCAGAAGTTGATGCCGTTAAATTTTTATGTAGATGGAATACTTAATGGCGACATTGTCATTTTAAGTAAGGCCATTACTCTTGTTGAAAGTGCCTTGCCTGAACATCAGAAAATGGCTCAGGAAATCATTACAGCATGTCTGCCGTATTCTGGCAACGCTGTACGTCTTGGTATCACTGGCGTTCCTGGTGCTGGAAAAAGTACTTTCATCGAAGCTCTTGGTATGGAACTGAGCAACAGCGGCCATAAGCTGGCTGTACTCGCCATCGACCCAAGCAGTCAACGTTCTAAAGGTAGTATCCTTGGCGATAAGACACGTATGGAGGAACTGTCGCAACAGCGTAACGTTTATATACGTCCTTCAGCTTCGGCTGGAACTTTAGGCGGCGTGGCTCGAAAAACACGTGAGGCTATAATACTCTGTGAAGCTGCTGGATTCGATACTATCTTTGTTGAAACAGTCGGCGTTGGACAATCTGAGATAGCTGTGTATTCTATGGTAGATTTCTTCCTCCTTGTATTAATAGGCGGAGCCGGCGACGAACTGCAAGGAATAAAACGCGGCATCATGGAAATGGCCGACGGCATCATCGTTAACAAAGCTGATGGCGATAATGTGCAAAGAGCCAACAGAGCTATGGCTGAAGTCAAAAACGCGGTACACCTCTTCCCTCTCGCCGAATCAGGCCAGCCTGTCAATGTCATGACTTGCTCCGCATTGACTCACTATAACGTGCCAGAAGTGTGGAAAATGGTGACAGAACATGTCGAAAATATCCGTAAATCTGGATACCTCAGCATGAAAAGAGCCAGACAAGACGTACAGACTATGTACGACAGCATCGAACAGGCTCTAAGAAATGATTTCTATGAGAACTCATTGATAAAGGATATGATAGCTCTTACCGAATCTGACGTGAAAGAGAAAAGAATAAGTGCTTATATGGCTGCAAACAAACTCCTCGAAACATATTTTAATATGTTGAAAAAATAAGCCATATCCTTTTTGTCCAATTCAACTTAATATATTTCCATTTCATACTGAATATTTCAGATTGAAATGGAAATATTGTTATTTTGCAACTTAATTAAATTTTATAAAGATGAAAAAACTATTACTTGTACTTTTCGTTCTAGTATTGGGAAAGGTGAACGCCCAATCGTATGAACTGATGATTAAAATGAACGATGGAACAGAAATTGCGTGGAATTATGAAACATTGCGCAACATTCATTTCGATGACGATTCTTCAATTTTGATTGTTGTTGAAAATGAAACCAATTTCACGCATTCCTACAATTTTTATGAAATCAAAAAGATCTATTTCCAATCTGATGAGTTGGTCAATGAAGTTGAATTTGAAGAGACTTCTTTCGTCTTTCCGAATCCGGCAAAAGACAATATCAGAATAATTGGAGCAGAAAACCAAGAAATAGAAATTGTTTCTGCTGATGGCAAACTGATTCTTAAAAAAGTATATGATGGCAAAAATATAGATGTTTCTACTTTGTCACAAGGACTTTACTTAATTAAAACAAATGGTAAAACATTAAAATTCAATAAAATATGAAAAAGATATTTCTTGCTCTGACATTAAGCCTGATAATGTCTTTTGGATTGTCGGCACAAAATGCGATGTGGATTTATAACTCAGATGGAACTATAACAACATATAAAGTTGCTGAAATAGATTCTTTAAACTTTACAGCAAATATGCTGGAAATGCTTATGTTCCAAAATGGCGTTAGCGATAATTTGTCTGTTAAAAATATCGACAGTATAGTCTTCAGACCAATTCAAGACATCGAGTCTTCTGTTATTTATGTTGAGTTTTATGAAAATACAGCGACGGTTCTTCATGGAATATATTCTGAAGATTTTGTCGTTACTGTTGAAGATGCTAACGTCAGCATCGTATCAAACGCTGGTATAGAAAATCTTCAATATTATCTCAGCGGACAAACATCTGACGGTTCTTTCTCTTTGGAAAGCGATTCTGATTTTGAATTGATTCTCAATGGTGTTGATATTACATCTTCTTCAAAAGTGCCTTTGAATCTAGCTAAAAAAGTTGATAGAGAAATTATCGTCGCCAATGGCACCACTAACGTTCTTACTGACAATACCGATAGCGATGGCAAGTCAGCCCTCAACACAAAAGGTGCAACTAACATCAGTGGCAATGGTTCTTTGACAGTTAACGCAAATAAAAAACATGGTATTTCTTCAGATTACGACATTACTATAGATGGTCCAACATTGACTATAAATCATAATGCAGAAGCTTCTAAAGGCTTGAAATCTGATTCAAATATTATTTTTGTCGATGGTGATATTACTATCGTTTCCTCAGGAACTTTAACAATGGAGCCTTTGGATAACGGCTACGACCCAACATATTGTACAGCAATCGGTGCTGATGGCAATTTTGAAATGCTAGGCGGAAACTTATCCATCACTCTACCTGTGAGCAATGATGCTGGTCGCGGCATTAAAGTAGATGGCAACATTACTATCAGCGACGGTGTTATTAACATAATCTCACATTCTAATGGTGACACATACACCAACTCAGAAGGCAATGTCGATTCTTATAAATCATGCTGCATCAAGGCTGATGGCGACATCAGTATTTTAAAAGGAGATATAACATTGGAAGCAACAGGTTCAGGTGGAAAATGTATCGACGCTGAAGGTGCAATTTATATCGGAAACGAAAATGGTGAGACAGAGCTTGTCATGGATATGAAGACAACAGGTGAGAAATTCTACGAATCAGGTTATGGCGAAAACGCTGAATATGCAAATCCTAAAATCCTCAAAGCTCAAGGCGACCTTTATGTCTATGGCGGTAATATCAATGTTTACGCAGAAAACGACGGCGGTGAAGGCCTTGAAAGCAAGAGCGTCGTTTATATCTTAGGCGGTTATATCATCATCGACACTTACGACGACGCTATCAACGGTAAGGTTAGCGTTCAAATTGATGGCGGAACAGTTTATGCCAACTCAAGAGGCAACGACGCCATCGACTCTAACGGAACAATGACTATCAATGGCGGTTTGCTCGTAGCTATCGGACAGATGACTCCTGAAGGAGCCTTCGACTGCGACCAGAATACATTTAAAATCACTGGTGGTACTGTAATCGGTGTCGGCGGACATCATTCAACGCCTACATCTTCAGTTTGTACACAGCGTGCTCTTGTTTATAATGGCATCACTAACGGAACAGCGGTGCGCATCGTCAATGAAAATGGTGATGACCTTATGACATTCCAGATGCCTACATATTCAGGCAATGGCGGTGGCGGCGGCCCTGGTGGCGGCGGTTGGCCTGGCGGTGGCGGCCCTGGCGGCGGAAGCAGCATCTCTTTGTTGTTCTCTTCTGCTAATTTACAACAAGGAACAATAACAGTAAAACAAGGCGGAACAATATCTGGCGGCGATGAGTTCTACGGATATTTCACCGGCGCAGAATATACAGGCGGAACCACAAGCCAAAATGTTACCATCAACGGAATGGTAACGACTTACGGCGGTGGCGGAGGTCCTTTCTAAGTATATGAGTTTATTGATAAAGCAAGAGGTCGTTCAGATTTGGACGACCTCTTGTTTGTTATATTTATATATGTAAAATATAATTTCGTAAGTAGTTGATTAATGCAACAAAATACATGAACATTGTTATTATAAACAACATAATTATTGTAAATATCAATGAACCCCATACCTGAGAATTATCTGTGTCTCTCGTCGTTGAGCCATCGCTCCATTTGGTAATGGTGGTAACTGTTTTTGCTGTAGCAAGGGTTCCGAAAATTCCAGCTATTATTCCAGACATGAATCCGGCTGAACGATTGTTGCCGTTCAAAACTCTTCTGTTATTCATGTAAGTAGGTGTCATGCTTGCCATGAAATAAAACAGAATAGATACAGCTACGAACGCAAGCATAAAAAATTCATCTGCAATGATGGAAAATACAACGCCAATAATAGCTGATATGACGATGTAAGGTGTGCTTCCATTGTAGGTTCGTTTTGTAGAACTCATATAGTGTTCCCTTAATTCATTGTATTCTCTAATAACGTTAGAGTTGTCGGGCAGTGCCGCTGCTATTTCCTTCAATAGTAACCGTGTTTTTTTTGCTTGGCTGTGTTTTGTTATGATGCACATGTCTCTGCCGTCTTCATCTACATACTGAGTCCAGCTGTTATAGATGGCAGATATTTTATTTAATAGTGTATCAGCTTCCATATATGACATAGAATATAAGCCAGCATTAGCTCTGGCTTGTCTTACCTCATTAATGTTAAGCTTTTTAGGCGCTCTTTTGAATAATAATTCATAAATCATGTGAATTATTATTGCGCATATCAGCAAAATTGGTAGTGAGAGTTCTATAAGTTCGTCTATTGTGAACCCTTGTATTTTAAATCTGTTATCGATTTTTGTATCGAGTGTTTGACTGAAAGGAATACATTGGTCCTTGATGACGTTACCCTTTACTTTGACAGTCATATTGGTATAGTTGCTTGTTGCTTTTACCTTTTGTGTAAAGACGGCTTGTTTTGCAAAATAATGTTCATTAACATTAAGGGCTTTGTTATACTTTGCTATAGGTTCTTCTTCTTCAACCACATCACCTATGAGTTCAATGCCATTGTTGTCGCTAAAATCGAAATGCAGAGACAGCACACCTCCATTGGGATTGTCTTGTGCAAAGAGATACCATCCATCTTTGATGTCGGCTTTCAGGATAATGTTAAATTCATTTTTGTTTAATTTCTCTGTTTCGATAGTCCATTTGATGGCTTTTATATCATAATTTGTTGCAACGACTGGACGCACGCTAAAGCCGTCACTACGAAGTCGTTTATATGTATGATATTCATTGTTGCTAAAGAACATAGCGTATGAGCTGTTGTTATAATTTTCGTCAGGTGTAGATGTCCAGTAGCGTCCTCGTGCGTCTTTTATTTCGTATAGTGATACATCACTGCGGTAGCCTGCGGCAGGAAGGAAAATGCTGTTGCCGTTAGGGCCTGTAATCTTATAGCCTTTCTTGCCACCTTGGGTGGTCCATTGCCATTTGCATCTCTCCTTTAATTCCTCAAATTCTTTTTTGGTTGGCAATCTCCAAGCGCTGCCACAGTTGACGGCGGCAGCATCATATAGAGGGTTTGCCTTAATATCGTCAAGTTGTTTGCCGATTGTTAAACTATTGTTAATGGTATATTTAGATTTCGTATTAATCTCTCCCCAAGAGAAATAACTGCCGTATTGTTCCGGAGAATTTGCTCCAACATTGCATGATGCCCATTTCACGCTCAATCCTAAATCAACAGCACTGCCTTGCGCCGATACTTCAGATGTTATAAGCGTAAATAAAATTAGACCGAGGATTATTTTCTTCATAATCAATAATGTTTAGTAATATAATTATTCTATTACAGGACGAATGGATGCTCCTTCTCCACGACTATTTTCTCCCCACAGTCTAGGACGTAAATTATCAAATAATAGTTGGGTGCCCATATCAGTATATCTTGGTGGAGTGGATGTCCAATAGTGTCCGCAAGAACCTACACCATTATTTGATTTCGATGTCATATAGCCAGCAGCTGGTAAAAAGATACTGTTACCGTTAGGACCTGTCACTTTATAACCATATTTTCCATTTACTTTTGTATTTTCCCATGTACATTTATCTAATAGTTCCCTAAATTCATCAGTAGTTGGGGTTCGCCAATTTCCACCCCATTTAGCTCTGGCTGCATCGTGTTTTTTGTCACCTGAAAAATCATTCATAAACTTGCCGTAGTTGCCTCCATTATAAGGATATGATAATTTTGAGATTGTCTCTCCCCAAGCAAAATAGTGTCCGGGTTTTTCTGGAGATTTCGCTCCAACATTACATGTTGCCCATTTCAGACCACTTGGCAGACCCAAGTCAACGTATTCGTATCCGTTTGCTGTGCCATTGCTTGGTTTGGATACTTTTGTGGTATTTTGAGTACTTGTATTGCTTTTGTTTTGTTGTGATGTAGTACTTTGCACATTAGTGCTGTTTTGTTGTGATGTAGTACTTTGCACATTAGTGCTGTTTTGTTGTGATGTAGTACTTTGCACATTAGTGCTGTTTTGTTGCGATGTTGCATTATTAGACTTGACATTTTTGTCATAAACTGGTCGTACCAGCTTGCCATTAAAACGCTCTGCGGTGTAATACATATTTTTGCTACTAAAATAACCCGAATATTGATTGTCAACGTCACGATAGTTTGTAGAACCGCTCCAATAGTCTGTGCCAGAAAGGAAAATGCTATTGCCGTTAGGTCCTGTAACTTTGTAACCAGACTTACCGTCTTGTGTTGTATAAGTCCAGGTACATTTATTTATCAATTCTTTAAATTCTTCTCCTGTAGGCATTCTCCAGTTGTCGCCCCAGTTAGCTGTAGCTGCGTCGTATTGGGCGTCACCTTTTATATCCTTCATATATTTGCCATGAGTAGTGCTGTTGCTTTTTGTATATTCAGTTTTTGTTTTAGTTTCACCCCAAGCGTACTTGTTTCCGTAGTCTTCAGGCTTGCTTGCTCCCACATTACATGTTGCCCATTTTACGCTTAATCCTAAGTCAACATATTCGTGTTGGACAGTTTGTTTTTCTTGTTTTGATTGAGATGTGTTATTAGAACATAAAGAGACACGTTTTTTGGAAAACTTATCAGAAGGGTTGTATTTCAAAATGGATTGATATAATTTTTTAGCTTCAGAATATTTTTTCTTTTTATAAGCTTCATCAGCCTGAATCAAAAGCTCTTCGCATTTCTGAGCGGTTGTAATAGAATTATATAAATCGGCGCTTTTACTTTCGTCGTTACATGTAGCAATAGCGACTTGATACAATTTGATTGCGGCTTGATAGTCGCCCTCTGCCATAGCGCTTTTAGCCGCATTTTCTTGTGCAGTGCCTCTAAATAGCGCAAGTACAAATATAATAAGTGTAAGAATTATTTTTTTCATATTCATTGTATGTTGTAATATTTCTTCAAGTTGTTTATTTTGGTAATGTTGTCGTTATATTCGCCTTGGTCATCGGTAGCGTTATGCAAGAGTTTTGTCTTTTGTGACATGGATTCGATGATAGGAATTATTTCATTTTTGTTGATATATTTCATGATATTCTTGTCTAATGTGTTGCTTATAGTGCCATTAGTGTTTTTCATGAAATAAGCTTCCCATACTGTATTTATATCATTGCGCAATTTTTTGCTTATTTTTTCTTTTTCATAATTTATTTTATCTAATCTAGCATTAGCGTCAGCTACCATTTTCTTGTTGTTGGTAATTTTTTTAATTTTTTTCAGAGATTCTGTAGCTTTCTGATATTGTTGTTGTTTTACATATTTTTCAGATTCAGCGACAAGTTTTCTATATTCTTTTTTATCGCTTCTGTAGTTATCAAAAATAGCTAATACGATAATGCCAATGACGATTAGAACAGTTTTTCCTATTCTTTTTATACGATTTTCTTTTTCTTGTTGTTTTCTGCGTTCGTCCTCTTGCTGCTGTCTTTTGCGTTCAGCTTCTTGTTGTTGCTGTTGCTGTCTTTTGCGTTCGTCATCTTGCTGTTGTCTTTTGCGTTCAGCTTCTTGTTGTTGCTGTTGCTGTCTTTTGCGTTCGTCATCTTGCTGTTGTTGTTGTCTTCTAAATCTTTCAAGTTCTTGTCTTCTGCGTTCGTCCTCTTGCTGTTGCTGTTGTCTTCTTCTTTCAAGTTCTTGTTTTTGTTTTATTTCGTCTTCGTCAACAGGTGTCCAATTGTTTTTAATTAAAATGTTTCTGAACTCTGCTAATTCTTTTTCATTACTACAAGCCATCCTTGTTAAAGAGATAAATTCTTTTAGGGCTATACGTTCATCACTACCAATAGGAAATCTATCTTCTACTTTTGACAAAGGTTTAATAAGGTTTCTTTCAGCATTAGTAATATTGAATGAAGGTTTTGTAATATTGTAATATAATCTACGGAAACGTTCAGAGTTTTCTTGATCTGTAAGAGTATTTAATTTATCTTCAAACCTTAATATCTGCTTTCCGAATTCAACCCAATTTTTTACGTCTTTTTCTTTTAATTTATTTAGCTCTTGTCTTTTGCGTTCGTCTTCTTGCTGTTGTTGTTGTCTTCTTATTTTTTCTAATTCTTGTTGTACTATTCTTTCAAATTCTTGTTTTCGTCTTATTTCCTCTTCATCAATAGGCGTCCAATTGTTTCTAATTAGAATGCTTCTGAACTCTGCTAATTCTTTATCATTATTACAAGCCATTCTTGTTATAGATATAAATTCTTTTAGGGCTGTACGTTCGTTACTACCTATTGAAAATCTATCTTCTACTTTTGCCAAAGGCTTAATAAGCTCTATTTCAGCTTTTGTAATATCGAATGTAGGTTTTGTAATATTGTAATATAATTTGCGGAAATTTTCGGAGTTTTTTTGTTCCGTAAGAGTATTTAATTTATCTTCAAACTTTGATATCTGCTTTCCGAAATCAACCCAATTTTTTACGTCTTTTTCTAACATGTCAAAAAAAATAAAAAATATATGAGACAGACAAAACTAGTTTTGTCTGTCTCATGAATCTTATTAACAAACTATTACGAATTCACCAGTTGCGCCTTGGCATTCTGCGAAAACTTTAACTATACCATTGCTATCTCTTGATGAGATGATTTTAACAGGCGTACCTTTAGGAACAGGGTGTCCCCAATCGATATAATTTTCCTTACCTTTTAATTCCCAATCTTCATTAACATCTAAATAATTTTCGTCACTTTCATATTCGTAGAAACGGAAGTTAATTCTTGTTTGTCCATCATTTAATGTTGAAAAATACTGTTCGTTTCTTATTACTTTATCATCGTTTCTATTGATAAGTGTTTGTATTACGAATTTGTTGAATTTATCACTCCATACATACATGCCGTATCCTCTAGAACCTTTATCATTGCCAAATGTTATACCACCATCAACATAACCTTTGTCATTTTGAGAAGCGTATAATGCAGCGCCTTTAGCAACGGCTAAGTTTGGATCTACTAACTTCGATGGTTTTCCGAATTTTTTATCAACAGCTTCTTTAACCATAGGCATATAGCATGAGCCGCCTACTAATATTACCTCATCAATTTCAGATATTGTTTTGTTTGCGCGATCCAATGCTCTGTCAACTATCGACATGGTGTCATTTAACAATCTGGCTGTAATAGATTCAAATTCGCTGCGTGTGATTTTAATATTTTGTAAACCTTTGCATGAAAAAGTTAATGTTGTAGATTCGGAATTAGATAAAGTTATTTTAGCTTCTTCGGCAGCTTGCATTAACATGCCTTGTTCTTCTGGTGATAACGAATTGAATGACGCATTGATTTTATCCATTGCGAAATCAACAATCGCCTTGTCCCAGTCGGCACCGCCTAAATGGTGGTCGCCATCACATGCAATAGTGTCAGCTATATAATTTTGGAATTTAAGTATGCTGACGTCAAAAGTTCCGCCACCTAAGTCATATACTAACAATGTTTTATTTGACTTTTGTTTTCGTCCGTATGATAATGCGGCGGCAGTTGGTTCGCTTATAAGTTTTAAAACATTGAGACCAGCTCTTTCACCAGCTTCTTTGGTTCTTTCGCATTCTATTGTTCCGAAATATGCAGGAACAGTAATTACAACATCATAAATAGGAGGAAGACCTTCTTCATTTGCAAGTTTTTTATTTGCTTCATCGACTAATTCTTTAAGAATAAAAGATGAAATGTCAACAGGGTCGTATGTTTTTCCATTAATTGTACGTTTGTAATCTAGGTTTGACATTTCCCTTTTGATAAGAACAACAGTGTTTTTAGCATCATTAGTAATGTTCTTTTTTGCAGCTTGTCCAACAATCAATTGGTTGTTGTCATCGAAGGCTACAGCTGAAGGTGTGAATAAAGAGCCTTTAACTTGAATTACTTCAACGATGTCATCGCTATTGATGCGTGCAATACATGAGTATGTAGTACCCAAATCTATTCCATAGAATTCTGACATAATTATATTTTTTTAATTGTTTAACTTATATGTGATTACTTGTTCTGGTCTGATTAGATAACGATAGTTTGATACAATGCTGCCGTCATCGTTGATTTTTGCTTTAAGGATATAAGGCAATTTCCATACATAACCAGGATTGATGCTTCTATGTATCTTTCCTGCCAATTCGGGATTGTCTGTAGGAACAGTTCTTATCACTTCTTGATAGTCTAAATTGAGAGTAGCACCGTCTTTTCCTTCTTGAATACATTCCAAGCCTTCCTCAATGAGGGTGGTCTCCATATATTTGTTTATTTCAACAAGTTGTTGGAGTAAGAAGTCAGCTAATTTTTGAAGGTCTTTTTCTTTTTGTGTTTCTGTCTCATATATTATATGCCTTAGCAAATCTGATTGATATATGATACGGTTGATAAGCTTGGATTTGTCTTTGCGATAACGGTCTTCTTGACATTTACTCATTATTTCTTCCAAGCGCTCTTGCTTGCTGTCAAGCTTCGATTGCAAATTTTCGTTGTCTTTTGATAAGCGAGCGTTTTCTTCAATGATGCTATTATTGATAGACTTTATGCTTTTCTGCAATTTACTTAATTCCTCAGTAAGTTGGGTAGTGTCGAATTGTTCGGAAGGTGTTGTGACTTTTTCTCTCAACTGCTTGTTCTCTTCAGAGAGCTGAGCGACTTTGTCTTTGAGTATTTCTACTTCTTTATTGCGTTGTTCAAGAATACCTTTAATATTATTATATTCTTCGATATTAACTGTTTCCTGATTTTCGTTTTGCTGAGTTGTTGGTTTGGTGTCGGTTTGGTTTTCTTCAGCGTTTATTTTGCGTCTTACTTCTTCTAATTTGGCTTCTAAAATTTCTTTTTTTTGTTCTAATTCGGCTTCTAATTTTTTTAATTCATCTTTGTTAACAGAGTTTTCATCAGATGTTTCAGCAGGGAGAATGTCATCAGTGCTGTTTGTGCGATTAAAATTAAACAATCCCATAATGTATCACTTTGCACCTATATGTCCCCTTTATAGGCCTGTAAACAAAAAGACGTGGGAACATACTTTTGCTTACCCACTCGTTCAGGCCTTCGCATTGCCTCTTTACTAGGATAAGCAATGCAGTAAGCCCACGTTGAGATGGATATACAAAACCCTAATGCGTAATAAATATACGATAGAGAAGTGATAAACACCACGAACATAGACACTTACATTGCTATATCTTCTAGTAAAGTTTCAAAGTTGCGAAGTTTGAACGAAGAAGATATACGTCAAGTAAACGTCTCGTTAATATGTCTGTTTACTAATCATTTATAACAATGTTGTAAACATTGCAAATATAATTTTTTTTTAAATATAAATGATACATATTAATATAATTACAAAAAAAAGAGACTGTAATTACGCCTCTTATTTGTAATTATAAACCATGAAAATTATTCGTATTCGAAATATTCTAATCTCAGCCTTTTCGTGGGCATAAAAAAACTCCCGCGAAAATTTTCGCGGGAGTTTTTGTATATAAAGTGGAGATTTTATTAATCTTCGTCTTTTTTGCTTTCTTCGTAAGCTTTCAAGAGTTTTGTTTGAACGTCAGTTGGAACTTGAGCGTATTCTGCGTATTCCATTGTGAATGTACCACGACCTGATGTCAATGAGCTTAATGAAGTTGAATATCTATCCATTTCTGCGAGAGGAACTCTAGCGCGGATGATTTGGTAGTTGCGGTCAGCATCCATACCCATGATGATAGCACGACGGCTTTGGAGGTCTGTGTTAACTGCGCCCATCATATCTTCTGGCATACGAACTGTTAAGTCGTAGATAGGTTCCATAATCTTAGGACCAGCGTTTTTAAATGCTGCTGAGAATGCCATACGACCTGCGATCTTGAATGCCATTTCGTTTGAGTCAACTGGGTGCATCTTACCATCGTAGATGTAGCAGATGATGTCACGAGCGTAAGAACCTGTAAGAGGACCTTCTTCTAAACGTTCGTTGATACCTTTCAAGATAGCTGGCATGAAACGAGCGTCGATAGAACCACCAACGATACAGTTGCAGAAGATGAGTTTACCGCCCCATGGGAGGTCGTATTCATCTTTACCACGAACTTGGAGGTCTGATGGGTCTGTGTAGCCTTCATAGTAAGGAGCTAATCTCATGTGAACTTCACCGAATTGACCTGAACCACCTGATTGTTTCTTGTGACGGTAGTCAGCGTTAGCTGTCTTAGTGATAGTTTCGCGATAAGGAACTTTAGGAGCTGCGAATTCAACAGCGATTTTATGTACGTTATCGAGATACCATTTAATTGTGTTGAGGTGATATTCACCTTGGCATTGGAGGATATTTTGTTTTAACTCACGTGACATTGATGTGATGACTGTTGGGTCGATCTTGTGGTAATCAGCGAGGATGCCGCCGAGTTTTTCGTCTTCTTGTGAGTTAACTGCTTTGATAGCTGTTGAGAAGATTGGTGATGGGAATGGAACGCCTTCGAATGCTGTGTCAGAAATCTTAGCATCAACTAAGCTGTCGTTAACGCGAACGTCTTTCAATTTAATAGTTGAGATGATATCACCAGCGCAAGCTTTTTCTACTCTTTCGCGTGTTTTACCATTAGAAACTAAAATTTGAGAGATACGTTCTTTGTTGCCTGTACGTGGGTTAACGAGGTCTTGTGATTCAGCGATAGTACCGCCATAGATACGTGCCATAGCGACGTCACCAACGTTTTGTTCGTTAGAGATCTTGAAGAAGAACATTGCTGGAGCTTCTTCTACGCTGTTATGGAATTCTGTTCCGTTAGCAGCTTTTGTTGCGTGAACGTGAGCTGGTGATGGACATGCGTTGATGAGGAATTCGAGGAGACGAGTTACGCCAACGCCTGATTTAGCAGCACCGCATAATATTGGGTACATGTCACGGTTGATGATACCGAGGTGGAGACCTTTTTCCATGTCTTCAGCTGAAAGTGTACCTTCTTCGAAGAATTTTTCCATGAGTGCGTCGTCGCCAGCAGCTGCTTGCTCGATAAGTTGTTCGTGCATTTCTTGAGCTTTGTCAGCGAGGTTAGCAGGAATATCTTGTACTTCAGGAGCGCCGTTACCGTTTTTGAAGACTAACATCTTCATTGTGATAAGGTCGATGACTGAGTTGAAACCTTCACCTGTAGAGACTGGGAATTGAACTGGAGTAACTTTGTCGCCGAAATATTCTTTTAATTGACGAACTGTATCTTCAAAGTTAGCGTTGCTGTGGTCTAATTGGTTCATGAAGAACACAACAGGTTTGTTTGTCTTTGTAGCGTATTTCCATGCATTTTCAGATGTAGCTTCAACGCCTGATTGACCGTTAACTGTGAATACAGCCATGTCAGCAGCTGTTAAGCAAGCAACGATGTCGCCTGAGAAGTCGCTAAAACCTGGAGTATCTAAAATGTTGATTTTTTTATCGTTGTAGATAGTGTGTAACAAGCTGGCGTTTACAGAGATACCGCGTTCTGTTTCGATTGGACGGTAGTCTGATACAGTGTTTTTACCTTCTGTAGTGCCTTTTCTGTTGATGAGCTTACCTTCGAAAACCATGTTTTCAGCAAGCGTTGTCTTACCGGATTTAGCTGCGCCAATGAGGGCAACATTCCTGATGTCTTCTGTTTGGAATATCTTCATGTTTGTAATAAATTAATTCTTTATATAACAAAAATTGGCAATTACCCAATTTGGAGTGCAAAAATACATATTTCAATTGAATAATACAAGTATTTTTATCACAATAAATAGAGAAAAAGTTTATGGTTTAGAGTAACTCCCAACTTATATTTCAGCAAGTCTCCTGAATTCATTCCAGCGACTTTCGTCCATTTTCGCGCCAATAACTTGAATGATGCTTTCTGCTAAAAGATTGCCGATAGTGCCGCATTTTTCCAAGTCGTAACCTTCTATGAGTCCGTATAAAAAGCCTGCTGCGTACATGTCGCCGGCGCCAGTGGTGTCAATAACATCTACTTTGTTGCAGCCTATTGTAGCTCTCTCTTCTCCTCTTTTGATTAATGAACCTTTCTTTCCAATCTTGACGATAGCGGTCTCGACTTTTGAAGCGATGTATTCTAATGATTCTTCTGCTTCTGTCATTGTCAGACTCTTTGCTTCTTCTTCATTGGCGAAAATGATGTCTATTTGAGGAAGTAGTTCGTTGAGGAAATCGCGGTTTGCTTCTACTACATTGTAACTTGCAAGGTCTAAGACGACTTTGCATCCGCTTTCTTTTGCTGTTTCTATTGCTTTCTTGAACAATGGTCTGTTGGCGATGAGGTAGCCTTCAACGTAGCAGTAGTCCCATCCTTTGAATAATTCTGTTGTGATGACGCTTTCGTTGAGTTCTACGGAAGCTCCGAGGTTGGTTGCGAAAGTGCGTTCGCCGTCTTTTGAGATTATTGTACGTGCTGTTCCTGACGCTGTGTCTGTGCGAAACATCATTGGTTTTACTCCGACGGAATTCATTGATTCTTCGAAGAATTTGCCTATTTCGTCATTGCCTATGTATGATATGAATCCGCTTTTGACGCCTAGCTTTGCAAGTCCGTGGATTGTGTTTGCGGCAGAGCCGCCAGGTGCCATTGAGCTTTCGTGATTTTCAAGTTTCTTTTCTATCAATGCTGATGAGTTCTCGTCAACAAGTTGCATTGAGCCTTTAGGAAGGTTTAATTCATTAAGAATATTGTCGTCGTTGATTTGTGTTAAAATATCAACCAATGCGCTGCCTATTCCTACTACTGATTTTTTCATATTTTTATAAGTTTATGGCTTAAAGTTTAAAGTTTAAGGTGTTTGTTGTGATTGCTTTCAATACTTATAATTATAGAACAATTATTCTTAAACCTTAAGCATTAAACTTCAAACTGAATTATACAAAAAAGAAAATGATTGCTTGAGCGGCAACCATCTTCTTCAATTAATAACATGAAACATAAAAAAATTACACTTTGTAATCTCTCTCTTTGCGCCCCCTTCAGGACTTGAACCTGAGACCCCCTGATTAACAGTCAGATGCTCTAACCAACTGAGCTAAGGAGGCGTTTGCTACGTTTTGTCTCCGTATTGCGAGTGCAAAGGTACATAAATTTTTTATTCTGGCAAGTATTTTTTTTAATTTTTTTTATTTTGTCTGTAATTTATTGATATTTACGTTATTATGAATTGCGAGAATACTCTTCCATCCTCAAAATTGCCCTTATATTTCTAAATGGAATGATATTTCTGAACGGAAAAAGCACTTTTATGACGACATTTAACCATTGTTTGTAGAAAATATTGATTTTACAGTATGCTTTTCTGAACCCAAAATTATGCATTAAAAACTCCTGAATGTTGGAATGTTCGCTTATAGAACGGCTGCCGTCACTGACATATCTGAACTTTTTTTCTTCAAGATAATGTTTATTCATTATATATATAAGTCCGTAGTAAGGATATGTCCTATTTTTTAATGTTTCTGGCTTGCATTTCATATCGTCATATTCGCAGCTGTCGCTCTTTATCCTATTAATAGAAATGGCAACAGCTTCGCCATTGACCTTGCGCTCAACAAGCCAGAATTCTTTATCGCTCTCAGTCTCATATTTTTTAATCATGTCATCAAATTCATTTTTATTTGTTACATGACATTTTATTTTATATGATTTTTGCGCTGATGTGATTATAGGAAATGCTATATCTGAAAATTCTTTAAGACTTATCTTCTTAATGTTATAAAATTTTAAAGCTCTTCTGATGTTTCTTCTTGCTGAAAAAGGCAATTCCGAAATGTCTTCTATTTTATCTTTTATTATAAACCAAAATGATGTTTCTTCTTCACAATCAAAGTTATAGATATTACGGACGAATAATCCACCTTTTTTAAGTAATTCCATGCTTTCTTTTTTAGATAAAAGTTTTTCTTTACTTTCATCTAAGTAAATCCATGCACCTTTGTAATATCTATATTGTTTTATATCCATTAATAAGAATGTCTATAAATGATTTTTTTAATTATTCCGAAGAAAATATTGTTGACAGTCAATATGATAGATTTGATAACGCTTTTTTCTTCCGACTTTCTGAACATAAGATAATGCCATTTTACAAGTCTTATATATGATAAGTTGCTTAATGAGTTTTTGTGTTTTCTATATTTGGCTAAATTTTCATTTAGAAGATAGCAGTTAGCTTTTTTAGAAATTTTAATCCAAATTGAGTATTCTTCGTTTATTTTAATATCAACACTTTGCATTAAGCCTATTTCATGGGCGTTATACATTACTGTGAGACATCCAGGCCAGCAATATGCTGTCATCATTTTGTCTGTGATGACTTTAGGGCCAGAAATCGACAGTCCTAGTTCTTTTGAGTTTTCATCAATTTCGCAATAATTGGTATATGAAAAGTGATAGTCGTTTCTTTTCATGAACTCGATTTGTTTTTCGAGCTTGTTTGGATGCCATAAATCGTCGCTGTCCAAAAAAGCGATCCATTTCCCTTTGGCGTTCTGCAATGCTATATTGCGAGAAATGGCAGACCCTCTGTTCGTTGAGTTGTTAAAATATCTTATTCTTGAATCTTTTTCTTGAAATGAAGAAACAATCTCAGCTGTTTTGTCGTTGGAGCAGTCGTCAACGATTATCATTTCCCAGTTTTGGTATGTCTGAGCTTGTACCGACAGAATTGTTTCTGCTATGAATTTTTCACAGTTAAATGTTGGCGTTATTATGGAGACGAGTTCCTGTGACTGGAACGATGAAGGAAATCTGGATGGATTTTGGATTTTGGCATTCATTGAATTTTGGTATTATAAATTTTATTTTTAATCTTTAAAAATTACATTAAAGATTAAATGCGTAACTTTAATTTCTGAATATTGTTTTAAAAATAATTTTAATATCACCCCAGAAGGTTCTGTTATGATAATAATCGAGATTTATTTTCACCTTGTCAGGGAATATTATTTCATCGTTATATTGTTGAGGATTATCGACTTTAGCGAGAATTTCTTCTTCGTTGATATATTTGAGAGAAGCAGGGCCTGTAATTCCTGGGCGCAGTTCGAGAATCTTACGAGCCGAGCCCTGCAGCGCATCTGCATAGCCGCTCACATCGGGGCGAGGTCCAACAAGACTCATATCTCCTTTTAATACATTAATTAATTCAACGATTTCGTCTAGTTTTGTCTTGCGAAGCCATTTGCCAAAAGGCAAGATTCTTTCGTCGTTAGCTGTAGTGATGAAGTTTTCGTTGTTCTTACAGCTGCTTTTCATCGTTCTTATTTTATATATCTGAAAAATTTTTCCGTATTGCCCTACTCTATCTTGCATGAATAGAAAGTTTCCATTAGGCATGATTATTTTGTGGATAATATAGATTATCAGTATTATTGGTGATAAAAATATTATTCCCACAAATGCCGCGACTTTATCGAACAAGTATTTTATGAAAAGTGAAAATTTATTCATAATACTTTTCAATTAGTAATTAAATTTTTTCAAATTATGTTGACTATTGTCCGTGGTCTGTTGACAAAAATTGTCATGAAACAGCAGAAAATAGAAAAACACGAAGAACATGATTCCCATTTGACGTTCCAATACTGACTCGAACAAAGAATTAAAAGCCATTAAAATTATTAGAGAAAAGAATACAATATCTATTTCCTTTTTCTTTATCCAAAAATATATTGGCATGAAAAACATTGCTAAATATAACAGCAAACCGAAAATTCCAACAGATATGATTGTGTCTGAAAGTTGATTGTGTGCATTGCAATCTGCTTTTATCAAAACATTTATGTTAAGATATGTAGCTAAGTTTTCTTTAACGGAAGTATAATCGCAGCCATATTCATCCGCCTTTTTTTCTGCATAATCGAAGGTGCTTTTATTTAATGAACTTTTGTGTTTTTCACATATATCATCTAAATATTCTCTTCTTTTTTTGTCAAAATCATCATCGTTGATATTGTTTATAGGTCTTATTTTTGTGATGATTTCTTCTTTTTTCCTTTGATAACTGTTTAATGTTTCATTTGGGCGGTCGCCGGCTCCAACGCCAAACCAAAAATTATCAAATATTAGTTCTTTACAACCTTTGTATATGCTGATTCTTCTGTCTTCTTTTTCTATGTTTTGTAAATTATTTATCGTATCGGTTATTCTTTTAACGCTTTCCTTGAAATATAAAATGCTTATTGTTGTTATGCACGCCATAATAAGTCCGACATATATTCCTGTTTTATATTTCTTTTCTATAAAGATTAACCAAATCAACAATGTTATAAAAATTAATATTATACACAACAACCCGGCTCTTGATTTTGATATGATTGTGAATGTTAATAGAAATATGATAAACAGAATATTGATAATGTTAGATTTTAATGAATTTTTATTAAATAATTCTGTAAAACAAAATGACATTCCTAAACATGTGTATATGGAAATATATGCATGATGTATATAGCCTGTACCTTCTGATAAAAATTCAGGGTCGTAGAATCTTTCGTTTTTTGCGTTTTCAAACAAAACGTCATAAGAGGCCCAAGCGAAATTTACTATAAACAATGCTATGATTCCAAAGACAAAAAAATACATAATTGTTCTTATTCTGTCTTTATTAAGGTATGATAGATTGGAGTACAAGAAAAAAAGTGGGAATAAAAGGAAGGAAAGTTTTTTGCCTATTTGAATTCTTGCTTCAGCTGAATCGTCTGAATATAAGAAGCTTATTGCATAGATAAGCCAAAATGCTATAAATATAAAATATGTAAGTTTGTTTTTATATTGTGATTTATTGATTGCATATCCGTTTTCGAAAATTCCTCTTAAGATGCTTGTAACGAATAGTGCAATCATTACATACGTTGCAATTATCCATGAAAATGGTATGACTAATGCAAATGAGAGTAAAAGTATGTACTCTGTTAGTTGAAATGATTTTAGTTCTCTAAACGGATTCAGCATTTATGAAAAAAATTAAAGCACAAGAATATTTGTGCTATTAATAATGTTTTGTTTTTGAAATTATTTTAATTAGACATTAAAAATCATAGTATTTTCTGTCTAATGTTGTTCTTATGCCGAAATTGATGATGAAATTACTAAGATTGTTGCTTCCTTCAATTTTTTGATTTCTGTGAGTAATGTCTGCAAATACATTCAAATTGTATGAAGGATTTATTAGCCATGAAACAACTATATTGTTCATTAACAATGTGTTTAATTCACCTGTTAATAGGAAATGACCATGGGTGCCATCAATATGATAATAATCTCTATAATCAAGATATACATCGTGACCATAGTTCAGGATTTCTCCGTTTTCCGTTATGATGTCGTCGCCCCATTGTCCGAAGTTCATTTTATATTGAAAATAGAATCGCTTGTAATTGTATTGCGCTCTAGCTATGACTTCATAAAAATTAGCGCCCCAAGGATGTGCTAATGGTTGATTTAAATGTGCATAATTGTCTTCACCGCTGTAATGAGAATACATATATGGTCTTACGAGATTGAACTCACTTTGAAGGAATAAATTCTTGATTCCAAAGCAATTATAACTTTTTACACCAAATTGGTATGATTGCTTGTTTGCCCAGTAACCTTCAAAGGCAATGAATTCTTTTACCGTCATTTCATCTAATACAAATTGTGCATACATTGTAGTATGTTTGCCTAAAATCAAACTTGCTGAAGCGCCGAGCAATGCGTTATCAGGAGAGCTGCCTGCATAATAATCTGTGGTGCGTAAGAATAAAATAGGATTCAGATATTGAAAATCCAGCCCTCTTTTAATTCCGTTTTCGTCTTGACCTTTGCAAACTATTGCGTCGAATAATCCTAAATTTAAACGTTTTGTAACGGCCCAATCAAGGTAATGTATTACTGTGTATTTTCTTGCATATGTGTTATCGTCAAGAACTCTGTTTTTGTCTGTCATTTGTGTATAGTAACACGAATATTGGATATTCCAGACGTCGGCCGTTAATTTGACGTATGGATAGGCGAATGCGTTGTCAGACAATATCAAAGAACGATATCCGTCTCCGATAAAGTTTTTGCCATAACCGAGAATACCTTGAATCCAATACATTGGTCTGATTGCGATATAAGCCGAAGCGTTAGCATAATCAAAACCAGTCTCTTTGAAGCGTCTTGCGTGACCTTGTCCTGGAACTACTTTATTTGTTCTTGCATACTCTGTTAAATAATCAGGGAAGACAGCTTGATTTTCCCTTAAATTACTATAGAAAGCAAAATTATCGCCGATAGTTCCTTTAATTTCAGCGCCGCGAGTGTTGACCCATGTCGTTTTGCCATTGTCTTTTCCAAGGTCAAAATCGACGATAGGATTGATGGCGATATAATAATCATCAGTCTTGATTCCGATAAAATCAGTGTTGAAGATAGAATTCCAAGTTAAATTTTTCCATTTTTTGTCAAAGTCCTTAACAAAGAATTGAGTTTTATTGAGACTATCAATATTTAAAATGTTTCTGAACTGATATTCCGACCATGATTTTGTAGCGGTATGGAAACGATATGCAGAATTGTATGCTGCTGCTTGTATTTCCATCTCATAATCATCGTTAAGAGGAATGAGAAGCTCCTGAGAGAATAGCTTATTTATTGATAATAAGCATAAAAATGCAAAAATTAAACTTTTAATTTTCATATTATTCCTTTTTGTCTAAACATGAATAGATGGAATTGTTGCTGATAAATTCAGGAACGATATTTTTCATTTGAGCGACGATCTTGAAGTTGTCGCATGTTGGAATAAGATCGATGAGAGTGTTGATTTTTTCGTTAACTTCTTCTTGAGTATATTTACGAACCTTGGCTCTCATGATTTTAGCGTGTTCTGTTGGAATAGTATTTTCTTTTGTCGATAATAATTCCTCATAGAGTTTTTCACCTGGACGCAATCCAGTGATTTCAATCTCAACGCCTTCTTTTCTTGAGAGTTTAATCATTTTTTTAGCGAGGTCATAGATTTTAACAGGTTCGCCCATGTCGAAAACGAAAATATCTTCTTTTTCACCCATTACACCAGCTTCTAATACGAGGCTGCATGCTTCAGGAATTGTCATAAAGTAACGAATAATATTTCTATCTGTTACTGTTAACGGACCGCCGTATGCCAGTTGCTTTTTAAATAATGGGATAACAGAGCCGTTGGAACCCAATACGTTGCCAAAACGTGTTGTAACAAAAGATGTCTTTTCGCATTTACGACTTTGTGCATATATTTCAGCTATACGTTTTGTTGCACCCATTACGTTTGTTGGATTAACAGCTTTGTCGGTAGAAACCATAACGAATTTTTCTACTTCAAATTCTATTGCCAAGTCGGCGACGTTTTTAGTTCCAAGTACATTAACGAAAACAGCTTCGTATGGAAACTCTTCCATAAGAGGAACGTGTTTGTAAGCTGCTGCATGATACACAATTTGAGGACGATAAGTCTTGAATACTTCTCTCATTTTAGTGTTATCCTTGACATTTCCGACAATGAATTCAATTGGAATATTGAGAGAGCGGTAAGGCTCGTTGTTTAACAATTCAAATTGAATATCATATAAAGGTGACTCGGCCTGATCTAATACGATGAGTTTCTTAGGTTTGTAATGAAGTACCTGACGGCAAATTTCGCTGCCTATTGAGCCGGCAGCGCCTGTTACCATGATAACTTTACCTTTAAGACCTTCGGTAACATTTTCCTTGCCAAGGATAATAGGTTCTCTGCCAAGCAAATCTTCAATTTTAATGTCTTCAATCTGATTCATGGTTAACTTATTGTCAATCCATTTGTTAAGATGAGGTACAGACTTTACTTTTAATCCTAAATCGATGATTTCATTAATGATTTTAGTTTTTTCTTCATTTTCCATACTTGGTATGGCGAATATTATGAGTTCGATATTATTCTTTTTAACAAACTCTTTGTTACGGATTTTTTCTGGGTTATAAACAGGAATGCCATTGATTGACTTGCCAATTTTATTAGGTGAATTGTCAATAAATGCGATGATGTTATAACATGCAGATGTGTCATGTTCGAGTGCATTTTTTGTAATCAATCCGGCGTCACCAGCGCCATAAATAACTGTGTTTATAGGTTCTTGTTTCTGGCTGATGTTTTCATTATAAATACGTCTGATTACCAATCTTGACAATGTCATTGCAATGAAGGTAAGCATTGAGATGAAAACAACTTCTGTATGAGAAACAAACCATTTGTGAATTGTGGTTGTATCTAAGAAATTGATTGCTATTGATTTAGTCATGAAGGCAAGAACGAATGTTCCCATAGATACGAATGCTATTTTCTTGATGTCGCCGAAACCGCTATAACGTACCAGTCCTTGATATGAACCGAAAACAAATGCGTTTATCAAGAAAATGATTAAAATTGGAATCAAATGCAATGTTTCATGATGAATAATGTCTTTAACAACATTAAAACTATCAACATTATAGATATATTTTATGAAAATATAAATCCAAAAAGATCCAATGAGAATACAGCAATCGAAGAGTAACACTAACCATTTTGAGAATGATTTTGGCGCGTATCTACCTCTAAATAATGCTAATGCAAGTTTTTTTAAAAGTCTTTTCATAGTTTATTTTGTTAATTATTTTTGCCAATCTTTTATTTTTTGTTCGTCGTCTTTTTTACATATTAATAGAGTATTGTCGTTTTCAGCAATGATGTAGTTGTCAAGACCTTGAATAACGACTTTTCGTTCTTTAGGTGTGTGGACGACACAGTTTTTACATTCTATTAAATTGATGTTTTGTCCTACAGATGCATTATTGTTTTCATCATGTTGAAGATGTGTGTATAAGCTTCCCCATGTGCCAAGGTCGCTCCATCCGAAGTTTGCAGGATATACAAAAACCTCTTTAGATTTTTCCATTACTGCGTAATCGATGGAAATGTTTGGACATGTTGGGAAATATTGATTCACTATTTCCTGTTCTTTTTCGGTATAGAAATAAGGTTCGATATTATCGAAGACGGAAGCTAGATCAGGAACCAGGTTGGAGATTGTATTTACAACCATTTTTGCATTCCAGATAAAAATGCCGGCGTTCCAGTAATATCCGCCTTCATTGAGGTAAGATTTTGCGGTTTCGAGATTAGGTTTTTCTTTAAATGCCTCTACTTTGAATATGGAACTTTGGACTTTATCTTGTTGACTTGTAGTCTTGTAGTCTTGTAGTCTTTTAATATAACCGTATCCTGTTTCAGGGCGAGTGGGCATCATGCCGAGAGTTAATATGGCATCGCGATTTTCTGTAAATTCCAATGAATTTTTTATTACATCACGAAATGTTTCTATGTCAAGAACTATGTGATCTGCAGGAGAGAATACGAGATTTGCATTTGGATATCTTGCATAAATCTTACGACTTACGTACTCGATACAAGGAGCGGTGTTTCTCATACAAGGTTCCAGAAGTATTTGAGTTTCAGGAATCTCAGGAATTTGTTCCTTAACAATGTTTTTATATTTTTCAGATGTGACAATCCAGACATTTTCAATAGGAATCACAGTGTTGAAACGTTCTACTGTAAGTTGGATAAGAGATTTACCGATGCCCAATACATCGATAAACTGTTTTGGCTTTTCCGGAGTGCTCATAGGCCAGAAGCGAGAACCGACTCCGCCTGCCATTATAATAAGATGATTATTGTTCATTTTTAAAGTTTAGAGTTTAGAGTTGAGGGTTTAGAGTAGTTGAGAGTTTTAAGTTTATACACTAAAACTACTCTACACTCTACATTTTCAACTCTAAACCAAATTACACGTAAGATTTTCTTAATCCTGATAACAAACGAGCTATTTCTTCAATTAAGATGTCAATACTGATTCGTTCGTTTGTTGTTATATAACCTAAATCCTCAGCTATTTCGAACTGGCTAGAGATTTCCATCAATGAACCATACGATATTTCAATAAAATGTCTTTTTTCTTTGAAATTGAATCGTGTTACCCCTTCTGCAATATTCGATGTTACAGATACAGATGCCCTACGCAATTGATTACATAATGCAAAATTCTCTTTAGCAGGAAAACGTTCCAATAACTGATAGGTCTTTTTAACTAATTCTTTTGATTTTTGATAGACAATTAATTTTCTATAACTAAATATGCTCATAAATTTTATTTTGGTTTCACTTAATATAATAAACTATTCGCTAAACAACTTTAATCTTTTAACTACTTTATACACTTAACGTTCAACTCTACACTAAAATATCCTTTCCATAAGTTGCCATTTTTCATCAGAACGGGCATTTGCATTGCATCCTTGGAACTGTGCCACGTATGCTTCCCATTCTGCTTGACGAGGTAATGTGGCGAGACGAGCCATATCACGTTCCCAGTCAAATTCGTCAATGGTATCGCAAATCATAAAAAGAAGATTTTCTTTACGGAATATCTGCATATCAATAATGCCAACTTGACGTTGACCTTCAATTATCTCAGGCCATACATGTGAATGAACCTCAACATATTTTTCAATCATTATTGGGTCATCAACGAGGGTAAGTGTCTGGCAATATCTTTTCATTTTTAGAATCCTGATCTTCTTATTTTTAATTTAATAGCTTCTGGATGATTGTTGCAGAATGTTTCGGTGTCTCTGACTACGCATGCTAAATAACCGCCTCCGCCAGCGCCTGGCATTTTCCATGCAAGAACATCTTCTAATGCCGAATATTTATCTATATATTCTTGAACACAGCCTTGTATCATTGCTGGGAACATTGCAACTTGCGCATTGAAAGAATCATTGTATGCTTTGGCAAATAAATCTAAATCAGTATTCATTATTGCATACCAACAATCGTCGGCTGCTTTTGCAAGATTCTCAACTTTTGTTTTAGTGATATCCATTCCATCAACGACTGAGCAGCCATGTTTGCGAGGATCCATAGGAATCATGCAGAGATGATTTTCCAACCAGCTAAGAACGGTTTCATCTTCACATGTTTCTATTTTTTCTGGCCAGAAGTGATTGTCGTAGTAATGGCGACATAAGCCAGGAATGCAGATGCCGATAGAATCTTGTGCGCCGCTGATAATGCCGTCTTCTCTTTCTGGATGGTTTTCGAAGCAGAATACTAAACGAGCTAATGTCTCAGGATCCATGTTAGGAAGTTGATAAGGCCAGATTCGTTTTATGACATTACGAGTTGAGGTGCTCAAACCACATCTATCGCGAATCTCGAATGATGGCTCAAGGCTTATTGTGATAGCCCAACCTGGTGCGTGAACACTGACGTATGGTTGGTCAATCCAAGTGCCAGCCAAATCTAGTCGTGTTGGAATGAGACATGGACTTTTTTTCAATTCTGTACTGCTGCGAGCTTCCAAACCTTCGTGTGGATCTCTTTCGAGAACTATATATTCTATGCCTCTTTCTTCACAGACCTTACGTTTAGAATCAGAACCGCCGTCGCTGTTGACAACAAGAATGTCAGGTTTTACAATATCCAATGTTGGAATGAAATCCAAGATACCTCTGCCGGCATTGATATAAGCGTCTTTTACATACTTAATGCTCTTAACCATGAAAAGACGTTCCTGTTCAGAATAGACTGTTTTATGATTTTTATAATGCAATATAGTTTTGTCAGAACCGATTCCGACATATAGTTCACCATATTGTGCTGCTTGACGGAAAAATTCAACATGACCGCTATGAAGAAGGTCATAGCAACCTGAAACGAAGACTTTTTTCATATAGAGTTTATAATTTAAAGTGATTGAAAAACAAGAGAATATATTATTCCATATTTTCAATTATACATTTTACAATATATTTTACGTCATCCTCGCTGACGCATGGTCCAGAAGGAAGGCATAATCCTTTTTTGAATATATCTTCACTGACACCATTTGTGTAAGCAGGATTATTTTTATAGATAGGTTGTTTGTGCATAGGTTTCCATAAAGGACGAACTTCTATGCCAGCTTTATTCAAAGCGATACGTAATGCTTCAACGTTATTGTTAGGCTGGCAATCTGTAGTCAATGTTGATGTCGTATGAGTTACGTTACCAGCTCCGCCAGCGGTATTATATATTGTATCGCTGTATGCATTTTCCTCGCCTTTTATTTTAACCCAAGGCTCTATTATTATTGTATTGAGCCAGAAGTTACTATCGTAATCGTCAGAAGGGTTTTCTTGAAGTTTAATACCTTTTATATTTTTGAGGAGTTCTTTATAAATTTGGCATAAATGTTTATGATGAGCAATATGTTCATCAGCGACTGTCATTTGGCCGCGACCAATACCAGCGCATATATTAGACATTCTGTAGTTGTAACCTATTTTGTCGTGCTGATAATATGGATAGTTTTCCCTTGCTTGTGTGGCGTAGAACATGATTTCTTGTTTGACAGCATAGTTTTCGCATATAAGAGCTCCGCCTCCAGAGGTTGTTATCATCTTATTTCCATTAAATGAAAATACTCCAAATTTACCGAAGGTGCCGAGTCTTTGACCTTTATATTTAGAACCAAAACCTTCTGCTGTATCTTCTATAACTGGAATGTCATAACGATTGGCAATTTCCATTATTTCATCAATTTTATATGGCATTCCATATAATGCTACAGGAATAATGGCTTTAGGCTTTTTGCCTGTCTTAGCGATACGATCTTTAATAGCCTCTTCAAGAAGAGTTGGATCCATGTTCCAACTGTCAGGTTCTGAGTCGATGAAAACTGGAGTCGCACCGAGGTAGGTAATAGGGTTAGATGAAGCGCAGAAAGTAAAACTTTGTACTAAGACTTCATCACCAGGACCGACACCGCAAGCAAGTAACGCTAAATGGATAGCTGCTGTTCCAGATGATAAAGCTACAACTTTTTTATTTTCTCCTACGAAATTATCAAGGTCGTTTTCGAAACCGTTTACATTAGGTCCGAGAGGCACCACCCAATTCGTATCGAATGCTTCTTGTATGAATTTCTGCTCTTTACCACTCATGTGTGCGAGACATAAATAGATACGTTTATTTAATTGGGTAATTTTATTGTCAAATCTTGAGATAAGCTGTGGACAATAAGCTGCTGGTGTTCTGTCTATTATCTTTATAAAATTATCAATAATATATTCAACATCTTCATTTGTAAGACGAGTATGAAGAGGCAGTGTTATTTCGTTAACATATTGGTTATATGCATTAGGATAATCATTGATGTCAAAGCCAAGTTTCTTGTATGCCGTCATCATTGGAAGTGGTTTGTAATGGACATTACAAACTATACCTTGTTCTGCCATTTTCTCTATCGTCTCATTACGAAATTCTACGTCTCTACCTAATAAACGAACAAGATATAAGTGACCGCTAGATGATTGTTCGTATGTATAGTGGTTGAGAATCTGAATCTTGTGACCATTCACTTTTCCGAATCCAGTTGTTTCGTCAATGCCAAGAGCTTTGTTATACATACCTATAATCTCACGGCGACGAGCAAGCATTTTGGGATAACGGTTAAACTGGGTCAAGCCTATTCCTGCCATGATATCTGTCATGTTGCATTTATAGTTTGGAGCTATAATGTCATATTCCCATGAACCAAGTTTTGTTTTATCAAGAGCGTCCTTATTCTGACCGTGTAATGATAAGAGTTGGAATTGTTTGTATATTTCTTCGTTATCAATTCCTTCATGATTTTTCCATGTAAGAGCACCGCCTTCTGCTGTTGTAAGATTTTTCACTGCATGGAATGAGAAGGAAGTAAAATCTGCAATAGAGCCACATTTTTTGCCATGCCATTCTGCACCAAAAGCGTGAGCGGCATCTGCTAGAACAACAACACGTCCGTATGCTTTTTGTATATCGTTATTGGCTTTATACAAATGTTTTTTACTTTCTACTGCTGCAAAAATTTTGTCGTAGTTGCAAACAACACCACCTAAGTCAACAGGGATTATTACTTTGGTATTTGCTGTTATAGCATCAGCAAGTTTATCGTAATCTATTTCGAAACTATCTGGAGCAGTATCAACCATCACCACCTTAGCACCGACATGACAAGTAACGCTTGCAGTAGCAGTGTAGGTATAAGCCGATGTAATAACTTCATCGCCAGGACCTACGCCTAATACATTAAGAATCATCTCCATGCAAGCAGTTGCAGAGTTGAGGCAAACGGCTTTTTCTGTGCCACAATATTCTGCTATCAGTCTTTCAAACTCTTTGGTTTTAGGACCAGTAGTAATCCAGCCGGATAAAATAGCTTCGCTTGCCATTCTTGCTTCTTCCTCACTCATATCTGGAGGTGAGAAAGGTATATTGCGTTTTTTCAATTCTGAACTCATATTTATATTTTTAATTTTTCTTATTTCTTGCAGATTTATAAACCTCTTTAACAACTTTTACATATTTGCTTGTACCGATTTCTCGAGTGAGGTTTTCCATGATAAATTGGCGGCCGTTCTTTCCAAGCTGAACAGCTTTATCTTGATTATGATAAAGTTCCAATAAAGCATTTTTGAAAGCATCTTTGTCACCAGCTTTGGTGAATATGCCACAGTTGTTTTCTGTGAGGATGGTTTGTATTTCGTTTTCATCAAAGTTGGCAATGACAGGGCACTCAGCCGACATGATACTCCATGTTTTGCTTGGGACAGAGTTTTCTCCAACGCCAGGCTTTGAGATGATTAAGCCAGCGTTGCCGAGACTGAATACATGAGAAATATCTTCGTAAGGTTGGAATGGGAGGAATGAAATATTATTGATGTTTTCATTTTCCACTCTTGCTTTTACTCTTGTCTTGTCAGCACCTTCACCAACTAAAACGAAATGAATGTTTTCTTCTGAGGAAAGTTCTTTAGCAACATCTAAGAGAAGATCCATATTCTGTGTGAGACCGATGTTGCCGCAGTAAGTGATATAGAACTTGTTAGGATCTAAATTATATTTCTCGAATAATTTATTCTCTTCTCTTGGAATATGAACAACGGCTTGTTCATCCACCCAGTTGTATATGACTTCTATTTTTTCTTCAGGCACGCCTTTAGCCATGATATTACGTTTGAAGTCTTGAGAAATGACGATAATCTTCTCAGCGTTACGATAGGTAAAGTCTTCTATCATGCGACCTATTTTCCAAAGTATGCCATCTTTCTTAGCGAGCCCAGTGCCTACAAGAGAATCTGGGAAAATATCTTGAAGGTTGTAGATGAAAGGAACTTTTTTAAATTTTCTTAAAATTCCTCCAAGAACTCCTTGAATAGGAGGAGTACTATTACAATAAATTAAATCTATATTTTTTGTAAAAACTCCGTAATACAATTGTTTAAACCAACAGCATATATATCGAATAGCTCTAATAAGAGGATTGTTGTTTTCACGAAACATAGAAAAACGATGTATTTCTAACATGTCATTATACATCATCTCTTTTTTCTTTTTTTTGTATTCCTGTCTAATTGTATAACTTATTCCTCGTGTTGGTGTAGGGGTGTATAATTTTATGTATATTCCTTCCTTGCACAATGCTTGGCGTACATTATCACTTAAATAAGAACTAGCAGCTTGTTCTGGATAAAAATAATTTGTTAAATACAAAATTTTCATTTTGATGAAATAATTCTAATTAAATACTTCGTCTAATATTTTTTCCGTCAATTCTCCAAATAAAGGTCCATTATTGAATTGGTTTAAATTAATTCCTCCTTTTCTCATATTTGCCTCTATAAGAACAGGCTCTCCTTCTTTATCAATGGCAATATCCCACGAAACTAACCTAAAATGAGGAATAAGAGGTGCAGCTTCCATTATTAATTTCACAGCTTTATCGTACGATGGCACCTTGTATCCATCGAAAATTAAACCTTGAGGATGTCTTTCAAATTTTTCTCCTGTATAATAAGCTGTAGCATATTTTTTTAACGTCCCGTCGTTATTAATACCACAACTTATTCCACCAGCTGTTACGTTATCAACTCTACCTGAATCTACACCCATTCGTAAATTTGATGAAAGAATATGAACCCCATCTTGCATTAAAATAGAAACTATTCGTAAAGAATTAACAGAACCAGAATGTACTTTGTTTAAATCTTCATGTTGTTCAATGATTTTTTGAATAATATAATCTGTTTCATTTTTATTATTTAAAAATAGTGATATATTATTTATATCATTTTTTGTATTCCAAAATTGAATACTTCTGCCAGATCCTGACTCTAGAGAAGGTTTACAAATAACTTCTTTTTCTTGTTTAATTAGTGAAATTATATCTTCAATGCTTATTAAATTATAATTTTTATCAACAAATATGCCTCCAATGTTTCTGGCGATTACATCAGGTTGTTTTATTCCTTGAAAAATTAATGAATAATAATTTTTATCATTGAATCCATAACCTATTTTTCGATTATTGAAGTGTTGATCAATTTTTGTATAAATAAGAGTATTTGGTATATAACGAGGGTCTTTGATACCATTTTGGGAAGCATAATACCAAGCCCATTTGGGTGATATTTTTGTATATTTCTTCCAAAATTCTTTTATTGATCTTTTATAATCAGATGGAATAGGTTCTTTTGTACAATATTTTTTTAAGTTCCTTTTTTCTTGAAAATCAGAAATTCTATTGGCTACCCAAGTTTCAATGCCATCAAAGAAACTCATATATATACTTTTTAATTTTTTACTTACAGCCATAATTCTATATCAATTTGTATATACATTATCGTGTTTTAGTACGGTTTGAATTGTCTTAAAGAATATTTTAATATCCAACCATAATGAAACATTATTTGCATACCATGCATCTTTGAGTCGTTTTTCTCTAACTCCTATGCTGTTTCTATAGTATGCTTGAGTATAACCTGTAATACCAGGACGAACATTCATTTTATCAATTTCATCTGGTTGATAATTGTCTAATGCAGACCATCCACTTGCACGAGGACCAATAAGACTCATTTCACCTTTTAACATGTTTAACAATTGCGCAGTTTCATCAAGACTTGTTTCCCTAAGAAATTTACCTACTTTAGTTACTCTTGGATCGTTTTTAGAATTGAAAGTGCTACCATCTGCATTCAGAATGTTTTCAGCATTAACTTTCATAGAACGAAACTTATACATCATAAGTTTTTTGCTATTTTTTCCTATACGTTCTGCCATATAAAAAACAGGACCACCATCCTCGAGTTTTATTGCAATTGCAACTATTATCCATAAAATGCAAAAAAATGGAAATGCTAATAAAGCGATAATCCAATCACAAATAGGTTTAATTAAACTTTTATACATTGTTTTAAAATTTTAATATACATTATCATCACCCATATTAATAATCCAATTACGATGGTCAAAAACATCAAGGTTTATTTTTTTGCTTAATCCAAAATCAGTTGCTCCAAAATATGTAATAGGATAACGGTTACGAAAACCCAATTTTTCAAAAATAATGTGGAAATTACTATTTATTGATGACCAAATAGTAATTTTATTTTTTTTATTTGTTATTGCTTTTTCAGTTAACAATCCAATAATATTATAAATATCTTTATTTTCTGTAATGTAATAGTCAACTATATTTATAATGTCTTCATAATATTTGTAGATGCACCATCCACCATTTATTGTTTCCAAATAATAATATTTACTATTAGGCTTTTCTTCATATCTCCAACGTAAGTAATCAGAACTTTTATCAATATGAATTTTATTTGAATAATAATTATTAAATGTCTTACTATTTTCTTTTTCTATTATCTCGTTTGGTTGATATTCCAGTTGATTTTCAACAATTAGTTCTAATGTTGGTATTTCATAAATGTTTTTCCAGTTAAGTTTGTTTATGAATGTTCTATTCGAAATATAATTTGGGAACCCATATAACAATTCATAATTATTATTTTTTAGTTGATCGTATAGTTTCTGTGCTAGTTTTACAAATAACCCTTGCCCTACAAAATTGGGATGAGTCATAGTGTTTAAGGAAATTGCTGATTTAAAGCGAGTATCCTCTATTGTAATATAAGATGGCGCAACTGCATAATTTGCAACAATATTACCATTACTTATAGCAACACACATTTGTAGTTCATCGATCGGATTTTCTAAGTATCTTTGTTTTACAATAGTCGTATCAATTTTATCACTAAAACATAAATGATATAAATTGCAAAATTCTTGTAAATTTTCTTGTAATTCAGATTTATTAAATAATTTAATTTCCATAGTAGACCAGTTAGTTGTTATTTAGATATCTTTTAATTTGTTTATCAATAGTTGTTTTAGAATGTTCAGCCCTATAAATAGCCTCATTAACATTTTCTCCTTTAGCGATTACATATCCACATCCATCTAAATTAGTGTGATATTCATTTATTGTATCACCAACATTTAAATGATGTTCAATAATAACATTTTTTTCTATGGATAATTTATTAAAATCAGGTAACTCTTTTATTATGCCTGGTGTAAGAGCCAATAATTTGGTCGCTATAGCTTTTGGAGGAAATTTAGGATTAAAATCTGTTGCATCTCCAACAGCAGCTTTTATCATATTGCCCATATAATCTATACCTGTTCCGATTGGAATAATATGAGATCCTATAAGATTTCCACCCATACGGGCACCAATATCTATAATGTGTACATTGCCATCATTTGTGATAAGTAAATCCATGTTTACTGATCCATGGTTTACATTTAATGCAATCAAAGCTTTTGTAACACATTCTTTTACTTTAGTTTCAAGTTCTTCTGACAAACCAGAAGGAATAGCGTGTCCTAATTCAGCATAATATGGTGGTTGCGTCATTTCCTTTTGCATAACAGCAAGAATATGAATAGAACCATTGTCAACGAAAGATTCAACACCATATTCTTTGCCATTAATGAAAGGTTCAGCAACAGCTCGATGTGTTATTGAACCATCCATTGCAAATATACAAGCATTTACAAAATCATCAGATAAATCAACCCTAGAGGCACCTCTACTTCCTGAACCATCACAAGGTTTTACCATTACAGGATAGTTTATTTTATCCTTAATTTCATTAGCTTCATCTATATTGTGTATTTCGTATGAATAACCAGTGTCATCTGCATTTGCTTCAAACAAGCATTTTCTTACTGCAGCTTTGTTTTTTATGAGTTTGGCAGATTCGTAATTAATGCCTGGGAGATTTAATTCAGAAGCAATACGGCTCATGGAAAAAATACTATAATCGGTTGCAGCTGTTAACACTCCATTAATATTGTGTTTGCGAGCATAATCTAAACATGCTTCTTCATCAACTATATTGATAGTTTCATGTTCATCTGCATAATTGAAACCAATGGCATTAGGATTTGCATCTAATACATGCACATAGTAACCTAATTCCTTTGCTTTTTTGATTACATAATTTTGAAGGAATCCTCCTCCAAGCATTAATAATTTTTTCATATATAATTATGCTCTTTTGTTATTAAATTGTTGGTTCTTAATTGTGGATATTATTTTTTTCTTTTTAACAATCTTAAATCAAATAACCATGGGAAGTATTTATTCATAATCGAGACCACAAGATAAGCCAAGATAATACATATTATGAATATTAGTAATAAAATAACATGGTTAATAGTTGTTGTAAACTCTATATTTAACAGATTAATAATTTTTTTAACAATAGCACTTAGTGTTATAGGTAATGCTCCGCTGAGAAAATAAAATCCCAATGAATTTTGTCCGATGAAAGTTAGTATTTTAAAGTTCGTTGCTTTTTTGCAAATAAATACCAATAGCATACAAGATAAAATACTGGTGATGAAACCAATAGGTTTAATTTGTAATGTGCTAATCAATGCATTATTGTATTCTTTTAAACATATTATTGTTAATACATATATTGCTAGCATTGTGACAAACGAAATAAATTTAAAGTTACAATATTTTTCGTATTTCCAATATAATCCACCAGCAGAAAGAAAAAAAAGAGCTATTAATCCTTGTTTCCAGCACCATATGTTAGAATCTATAATATCAAGTTGAACGATTATCATACTAAACGTGCATAATAATATAGATGATATTACATAGAACCAAATATTTCTAATGGATGTACATAAAAGTAATAAAACGACTAGTTCAGCAACTACTAATGAACTAGTAAACCAATAAGTCCCACCCCCCATGGTTTTATGAATGAAAAATTGAATGTCTATATTTCGTCCTTGAATGAAGCAACTTGGTAAGAATGTAATTATCGAAAAAATTATACTTGGTACAACTATTTTGTACATGATACTTATTAGTAATTCTTTTTGATTTTTACTACAACAATTTGTGGATAATTGTTTTCTAAATAACAAATATCCGCTAATAAAGAAAAAACCATTTACATAAAAAGGATAAATTAAATTATTAAATTTGAGAATAGTTCCATAATATAATTGACAATGAACAAAAAATACAAATATCATGCATAATGCCTTTAATGCATTTATCCAATAAATATCTTTTTTTTGATTTAGATTATTCTCCATATTGTTTTAATTTAATAATGAATTTACTAATTTGATATATTTTACAGACAATGCATCCCAGCTATATTCTTCAATAACAGCTTGTCTGCCTCTTTGTCCCATTTCCCAGGCTTCTTCTTTATGAGTAATGAGATATTCGATGGCATCTTTAATTTGTTCTGGATTAAGAGGATCGACTAAAATACCACATTTGTATTTATTTATAATATTTCTATATAGAGGTAAGTCGGTACATATTATAGGCAGTGCAGCTTCCATGCTTTCAAAAATTTTGATTATACCAAGACTTCCTTGTTTTGTTGTTTTAAATACAGAAAAATCTCTTAAAACATTGCTGATTGTAGAACGATTAATAAAGTCTTTTAATTCAGAATGTGAAAATCCTTCTATAAATTCAACCTTTTGCCATTCTGCTAAGTTGGTCAAGAAAGGTTTATATGAATAACGTTCATTACCCATAAATTTTCCTGCTACTAAATATTTTACATCTGGAAAATTTGATAATGCTTTTAGAAATATTTCTTGTCTGCTATATGAATATATTAAACCGAAATATAAAATCCTATTATCACGATTCATATATTCTTCTTTGGTAAGCTTGTATTCTTGGTTTATAATAGGAAAATTACCAAATACATTAATCTTTGTTTCATCTAGACCCCAATCAACTAAATAGTCATGTATATCCTGACTAGGTGTTAAAATATAATCTACTTTCTTTAAAGTAGCTTTCATATAAAATTTTAATATTGAGAAGACTATCTTCTTTATCCACTCTGGATTAGTTGATTTATAATAATATGTATAGGGATGGCTTTCTTGTATTTCAACTATTACTTTTTTTCCTCGTAATTTTAAAAGTAAGCATAGTAATAATTGATCTATATGTACGGTATGATATATATCAGCATCAATTTCTTTTAGTTTTTTGTATAATTTCCAAGGAGCTAATATTAGTCTTTGAATGTAATTTTTCGCAACGAAGCCTGACGATATTATCTCTACACCATTTTCAAATTCTGTAGATTTATTGTCAGAAACAACGTTGATTACTTTAAATCCATTGTCGATTAAACTTTTAGCTTGACGATACTGTATAATTTCTTGTACATTTTTTTTCATTGAAGAAAAATAACAATACTTCTTACTCATATCCACTTATATATAAATCGAAAAATATAGATATTTTTCTGATTAGAACTTATTTATCAATTCTACAATTTGTTTCACTTCATTCATTGTGATACTTGGACCGATAGGAAGGCTTAATTCATGATCTGCAATATATTCTGTAATAGGAAGTGAAATATTGTTCCATTCTTTATAGCATTCTTGTTTATGAGGAGCTATAGGATAATGTATTACAGTGCCAACTCCGTTGGCTTCAAGATAATCGTGAAGTTCATCACGTTTTTCACATAAAATAGGGAATAGGTGAAACGCATTGCTTTCGTATGGCAATGTGTCAGGAAGGGAAATTGTTGGGTTTTTGATGTTCTCTATATAGTAACGAGCTACTTCTTTACGATGAACGTTGTCTTCTACTAAATATTTCAGCTTGACATTAAGCACGGCTGCTTGTATCTCATCGAGGCGGCTGTTACGACCAGTGTATTTGAAGACATATTTTTTAGAACTGCCGTAGTTTGCAAGTGTTCTTACAGCTTCAGCAAGTTCTGGGTCATTGGTTGTTACAGCGCCGCCATCACCAAGTGCGCCAAGGTTTTTGCCAGGGTAGAAACTATGACCAGCTGCATCTCCTATACTACCTGTCATGCGGCCATCAACTGTAAGACAACCATGAGCTTGAGCATTGTCTTCAATAAGTTTAAGATTGTGTTTCTTGCAGATTTCGGCAATTTTTTCTGTCCAAGCCAAGCGACCATAAAGGTGTACAAGAGCGATGGCTTTGGTGCGAGGTGTTATAGCCTCTTCTATTTTGTCTTCGTCAATCTGAAGAGTATTTAATTTTGGTTCTACCAAAACAGGTTTCAAACTGTTTTCTGTTATTGCGAGAATTGTTGCGATATAAGTATTTGCAGGAACAATGACCTCATCGCCAGGTTGCATCACGCCCATTTCTATATATGCGCGGAATATCCAGATGAGAGCATCGAGACCATTGGCACAACCGATTGTATATTTTGTTCCGATGAATTTGGAATAGTTTTCTTCAAACGATTCGTTTTCTTTACCTTGAAGGTACCAACCGCTGTTAGTTACACGTGTGACGGCTTCATTTATTTCAGCTCCATGTAGAGCTGTTACATCTTTAAGTGAAAGGAATGGTATCATAGTTATATTTCTTTTTTCAATACATAAAAATCTCCATTATCACCACAATAATTGAATCCTTTTTTTAAAAATAACTTATACGATCTATTATTGTCTTTTAAAACTTTGGCAAATAAAAATTGAAAATTTAAATCAATGGCTTTTTTTTCCAATAATTCTAAAACTATTGAACCCGTTCCTCCCCAGTAATCCTTTTCACCTATGTAAATTGTAATTTCTCCAGACTTATTAAGAATATTTCTAAAGCCACAAGCTCCTATAGGTTTGTCACCAAACGATATTCCCCAAATTTTATAATCTTCTCTGTTTGGTAAAGTATTATACCATAATTCTTGATCTTCGCGAGAAATCTCTTTATTGATATTCATATTTTTTTGTAAAATTGGGTCATTTAACCAAAAATATGATTTTTCAAGAAACACTCTGTTATATTCACATAGATGTATGCTCATAATATTTTGTATTTACATTTCAATAGTTTCGTATCTTTTCGTATAATGTTTACCTACTTTAATTGGATTAAAAACACAAGGTTCTCCTTGTGCAATATATAAAGCATTCATAACAACATTAAGACCTGACATACATGAATATGCTACACCAGCTGGGATACGAGGATTTATTTCAATTATTTTTGGACCTTTTTCTGTTAAAAAGAATTCAATATTTACAACACCATTAATCTGTAGTTGCTTAACTATTTCTATACAGTATTCTCGTATTTGAGGATTATTTATAATTTCAACAGCAATTCCGCAGCCATTGCTATTTCGGAGTAATTCTAATCTTTGAGACAGTTCTATTTGGTTATATTTAAGATTTGATACAATGTCTACTGCAACAATTTTGCTACAATCAATATATTCTTGTACAACATAGTCAGACCAATGGTCCTTATAATTTTCTAACTCATTAATATGCTTTATAACTTTACATCCAATACTTGCCCTACCCTCAACTGGTTTTATGAAAATAGGGAGATCATTATTTGTAATTTCTTCGTAATTTTTATATCTTTTAATGTATAAATCTGGAACATTTTCAAGAATCCAATCAGAAAATAAACCTTTATTATGACATAAATTTACAGCACTGCTATTTGCTACACATAAAGTAACTCCAATACTTTCAAATTCATCAATATGGTTAGACATTGTAGCAACTTCTTCATCAACAACACAATAATATATATCAATGTTGTGGTTAATACAAAACTGTTTTACAAATTCAAAATAGTTTTCTCTGTTAATGGTTGCTTTAGGAAAAACATAAAATTCATCTACATATTTTGAATTAGATATATATTGCTCAGGGTTAATATCAGCACCAATTATATAATAAGATTTATTTTTTCTTAATTCTTCAATAATTGTAGTACAATTCATTGTACCAATCGCTGTTACTAATACTCTTTTCACCATTGTTATTTATTTCTAAATTCTATAAATTCATTATAATCTCTTATGTAGTCTTCTTGAAGATATACATCAGAAGCTAATACCATACAAACTGCACCAGATGAAAAATCGTCTAAGTCACGCCAAAGTCCTGGTTTTACATAAAGACCTTGATAAGGACGATTTAAGAAGAATGAGCGTTTACAATTACCGTCATCAAGTGTGACTTTAAAAGAACCCGATGCTGCAACAATGAGCTGGCTTAAATCTTTATGAGCATGAGCGCCTCTTGACTCGCCGCCTGGTATGTCATATAGATAATAAACTCTCTTAACATCAAAAGGAAGAGTCTTGCCATTTTCCACAACAGTGATATTGCCTTTACGGTCGCTGTGATGCTTGTCGAGCTCTACTATGGTACAATCGAATACACTATATTTTTCCATCATGTTTCATTTTTAAGAAAGTATCATAATCCCTAATGTAATCGTTTTCATTGTATTCAGTTGATCCGAATTCCAATGCAAAAGAGTTAGATGAGAAGTTATTAATTTCTCGCCACATTCCTTTAGGAATATATAGACCGTAATAAGAGCGATTCATTTGGAATACCTTTTTCTCATTACCATCATCAACAACAACATCGAAACTGCCAGATAAGGCAATGATAAATTCTTCATTATTAATATAAGCATGACCTCCACGAGATTCACCTCCAGGCACATCATACAACCAATAAGTACGTTTTATTTCAAAAGGAATATGATTGTTCTGCTCTACAAAAGAAAGGTTTCCACGAACATCGAGGAACTTAGGAAGGTTAATTAATTCTACTTTTTTCATTATTACAATTGTTATTAATTAAACCTATATTCTGTTACAATTTAAAACTGTTTTATAAAATCTACGATTCGTTTTGATTGTACAGATATTGTTTTATTGTCTAAAATATATTGTCTAGCAGATGAGCCAATTGTTTTACGTTCTTCATCAGTCATATCCAATACCTTATTAAGTTGTTGTGCTAAACTTTCTGATGTCCCATTGTCTGCTACAAAGGTGTATTGATAATAATCTTCTGGAATTCCTGACATGCGACAGATTACAGCTGGATTTCCTGTTAACATATATTCCATTAATTTAGATGGAAACATATAACGTGTCAGTTCTGGGCTATCATCATCAGAACGCGGATTTATCAATATATCAGCTTTACTTTGTAACTCAAAAACTTTATCTTTAGCAACTGTGCCGAAGAATTTAATACGACTGTCTTTATCAGCAGCATCCTTAAGCTTGTCGGATAAAGGACCTATTCCAGTAATCCATAGTTCAAAATCATCGCGTTTAATATGATTCATCATGTCCACAAATTTCATAATGCCGTGCTCTTTTCTTAAAGCTCCAGTGTATAATACATGTAATTTATCATTATCGTTATTGATATTATTTGATGATAAATTGTATGAATTTCCATCGATGACACTTTCCATTATCATAAACTTTTCATCTGGAATATTAAGATATTCTGACATAGCTTTGGTAAATAGAACAAATGCATCGCTTTTTTTTGCATTATTTTCAGAATATTTATTCATCCAATAAAATGCTGATGCTTTTTTCTTTGTATGGAATATATCAGGTATTATTTGGCAGATAACTACTTTATCTTTGAATTTATTTTTCAACAGTTTGGCAACTCGAACATGATGAAAAACCATGTAAGGAATTATTACGTATGTTTTTTCACAATTCCTTTTAACTATTTTGCAGGCCTCTTTGTATAGATTATGTATAATGCTGAATTGTTTTATACCTTTTATATTTGTAAAACCAACTGAAATTGTTTTGTTATCAGTATCTATTTCTTTTTTAAATTTCTTTGGCAATTTAGGATATGATGGTACATCAGGAGCAGTAATTACATCCAAATTCACCTCTTTAATTTTTTTGAATCCTTTAATAAGGAATTCAGATGTTTTATATCTGTCTAATCCTAAATTTGGATATTTATCAATTATACTTTTAATGCTAAAAGCACCTATGTAGAGTATGTTCATAATTATATTTTTTCAATTATAATACTTCATTGATTTTTTTCAAAATATCATCATTGTCAAAATGAAATTTAGAAATATTTGCTATAATATTATTCTTTAATTCCTCATTTTGTATTATTTTTAATATTGAATGTTTTATTTCGTCTATAGGAGAGATAAAACCATTTTTCATATTATCAATGTATTCTTTTGCTGTATCAAAATTTGTACAAACTACTGGAACATGTAATATTTTTGCTTCATTAATTACTCTAGGACATGCTTCTGAAATTGACAATGAAACTAACAAATCTGCATTTTTAATATAATAGTGTGGATTAGTTTTTAAACCCAAACAAACCACATATTCTTCAACTTTTTCTTTTATAATGTTTTCTCTAATTTTTCTCTTTTCCTCTTTAGAACCATCGCCTATAATGTACCATTTGAATTCTAAATTTTTTAAAGCAAGAAATGATGCTATACGAGGAATTTCGCTAAATCTTTTTATAGGATCTATTCTACCAATTGAAACGATTGTATAACCTTTTTTTATAAATAATGGGTCATTATCATTATTAAGTGATTGTTCTATAATGTAATCTTCACTTTGTGGATTATTTATAGCAATAGTTTTTTCTGCATATTGTGGATATATTTCTTTAAATCTCTCAGATGTTAAATCAGATACACATACTATTTTATTGAAATTTGAATAAACCTTTTCATCAACAGATTTATTATACACCGACTTTGAATAATCACATCTTACCCATGCGATTTTATTTTGACAGTTTATATGAGAAACGAATTCTGTACAAATACCTTCTTGACAAGCAATAACAGTATCAAATTTTTTTATAGCTATTTTTTTTGCCTGATTTTGAAATATTATTTCTCTTATTTTTTTATTTTTTGATATTTTACGTACTATGCCATTGAATAGTTTCTCCATAATGTTGTTTCCACTTTTCCATGATTGAATGGTGAGTGAAGATAAAATACGTGTTGTGGGAATTTGTTTTATGTTATTATAGGTATTTATCATACTTCCTTTACCAGTCATACATAAAACAGTAATGTCATATTTTTTTCTATCTAATAATAGAATTAAGTTTTTAGTGGAAACAATAGTGCCACCTATCCCAAATGTTGGTATAACGATTAGTATTTTTTTCATGATTTTGCATTACTTACAATTAAAACGTATTTCAACATGAAAGTATAAAACATTGTTACAATAATATAGCCTCTGAATACAGGTTCTAAAACACAATATTCAATTAATAGATAAAGCATAATAATTGCTATGCTTAACCTTATTTTGGGTGAACTTTTAGTTATCGGATATATGATGAATAAATATATAAACAATATTAATCCTATGAATCCGTATGCAATAAAAGCAGTAACAAGGTCATTATGCGTGCTAACTCCTCCATTAGAACCGAGTTTATTGGTTGCTGTTTCTCCTATGCCCATTATTAATTCAAAAATATTAGAATCATTAATAAAAGGCACTAATTTATTTATCCATATAGTCGTTCTGCCACCACCTGTTTCTGCAGATTCTTCTTGCATTCTAATTATTAATAATTCAAAAATACCATTGTTTAATAATACTATAAAAATTCCGGCAGCAATCAGAATAAATAATATTTTAGTCCATAGCTTTACATTAGAAAATAGCAACATCAAAGCAGATGGAATTATAAATGCTAATAATGCACCCCTGCTTGCATTTAAACTTAATACTAAAAATGTTATAATTATAGTAAAGGTACATATTATGTTCAGAATTTTAGATTCCTCAAATTTTAACATTTTGGTTAGATGTGCAACAGATAATATTGCTCCTATTGTTATAAATGCACCAAACGCATTAGGATTTATCCAACCCATTCGCTCCATTTCTTCTGTACTTGAAATTCTATAGTCGGTTATAAAACTATCTTTATGAATAAGAAATAACAGCGACAAAAATATACTAATTATTAGATAACTATAAAATAACCTTTGTATATCTTTCTTGTTTTTAATCATATCACTTATTAAGATGACAATTAGCCCCCATGACAAACCTTCATTGAGATCAAAATGAAATAAACTACAAACAAAAAAATATAAAAGAAATCCTATTGCTTTAGCAAGGAAGTAGCTTTTTTTATCATAGATTAGGTATAATACTGTTATTATTATTATGTAATAACTTGGCATAGTTGGTAGAACAGGTGTGAATGATGCAGCTGATATTCCATAATATGATAAAAATACAAAAGGTAATAACTCTAATCTTAAAACAACAGGAATAAATATAAGACCTAGCAGGCCTAAGCGTGTAACCAAGGATACACTGCTGTTAGGTCGCATTAGTACGAATATTAATGCAAGCAATATAATATAGTAACCTATAAGTAATTTATTTTGGTTAAGATGCATCAATTATTTATAAAGAAATTTTATTTTGGAAATTAATAACTTTTTCTCCTCTTTATTTATGCCAAATAAGCAAGTTAAAGTTATTACGCATAGAACAGAAATACAACATATTAATATACATGAAATAAAAGAATCATTAATTTTATTTTGTACAAAAATAGGTATAATTGGAGAAAGAGTTAATATTGTCAACGTAGGTAATATGACCTTCTTAACATAACTTATTATTGAGAATTTTATAATTTTCTTAATAATTATTAATCTTATAATTTGAACTATAATAGTCATTATCAAACTAACTATCATAGTTGATTCTGGTCCATAACCTAATTTTAAAAATAGATACCCAATGGGCACTATTAAAAGATTTATACTACTGACCCATACTATAAATTTTTTAATTTTACCAGTTGCATATGCAATCGCAGATGTAGGATTAGCATAAGCACTTACTAATGCTGTTAACAATATGATTCTTGTAAAAGTTATAGTATATTCTGGAACGTTATCACCAAGCCACATGCTTAGAATTGTGGGTGTTTCAATTATAATCGGTAAAGATAAACACCACAGCATATAGAATGATATTTTTGTTGCACTATAATATAGTTTGTACATGTACTCTAAATTACCTTCCGCATATGATTTTGTTAATTGTGGACGGAAAGAAGTTTGGAAATTATTTACAAACATATCAACAGCGTGTAATACTTGGTATGCAATTCCTCTTGCCGCATTAACTACAGGACCAAAAAACATGTTCAGTATTATGTTAATTCCTTGACTTTTTAATGTATAGGCTAAACTGCCAACCATACCCCAACCACCAAAACTTAATAAAGATTTCAAATTTTTTTTATCCCAATTAAGAGATATTGTACATGTTGAAAATTTCTTTTTGCAAATTACAACGTAGATTACTAAGTTTAGCAATGTAATGGAAATAAGTAAAGTCGCGTATCCAATGAGTTTATCATAATTGAGATATGGCAATAAAAAAACTATGAGCAATTTAAGTATAGCATCAAGAATTGATACTATAGCAAAAATATTCATTTTTTCGTATGAAATAATTAGTGCTGTAAAAGGTGCTTGAAATACAATGATTACAAATGAAATTATTGAAATTTGGTAAACCCATCGTGCTGCAATCATTCTATCAGGAGAAATTATAAGCTGAGTGTTTAGGAACCATAATCCTATCGTTTCAGCTATGATAATAATTATTACTGCATATAATAATTGAACGGTGATACTTGACCTAAACAAATCAGAAATGCCTTTCTCGTTCTTTTTCCCCATTTCATAATTAAAATACCTTTGATAAGTTGACGCCATTGAACTATTTAAAAATGAAAGCATGCCAATTACACCGCCAACTACATTGTAGATGCCATAATCTTCAACTCCAAGGACTTTTAATATCACTCGAGACGTGTATAGTGATATTAAAAGTATAAAGAAAGAACGTATATAAAGGAAAAATGTATTTTTCGCTATACGTGTTGAATTAGATTCCATATTTTTCTAATAAAGAGTCATCAAATATACTAATAGTGTTTTGGTCAATGTCTGTTTTAACAATTTTGGCTGGATTTCCCGCTGCAATTGAGTTTGCAGGTACATCTTTTGTTACAACAGAGCATGCAGCAATTACAGCATTGTCCCCAATAGTAACACCTTTGCATATTCTTACATTTTCTCCTACCCAAACATTTTCTCCTAGGACAATAGGTTTGTTATCAGAGTGTATCCATTTACGTTCATAAGAACCTCCAGGAGTTTGTCTCATGATTTTTCTATCATGTGGATTTACTGGATGATAGTTGGAGTCAATAATAGCTACATTAGGACCTATTCCAGTGTAGTCACCAATTGTAATATTATTTACGCAGCATATTTTAGAGTGAGGTCCCAAATGTACAAATTTACCAATATTTACTTTCCCATTTTGACATGCGCTAATTGAACCATAAATTCTGGCCTTGTCGTTAATGATAATATTTTGAGGTCCAGCTCCAAGTATAAGTTCTATTCCTGCTGTATTATAAAAAGTTACATTGCCTAAGCATGTACATTTTTTTTGTACACTCTTTATAATTTTTTTATCACGATATTTCTTATATAATTTTATTAAAAACATATTTCTGATTTTAAATTACAATCTTCCGTCAACTAATTCTTTATTTAAAAATCCTTTCACGTCGAAGATGACATGATTTTCTTTGCCGAAGCTCTTGACATTAAGTTCTGCAAATTCTTTGTGAGATACTGCTAATATTACAGCGTCGTATTTGTCTGTAGGAAGTTCGTTTGTTATATCAATGTTGTATTCGTGTTTTGCAATTGCTGGACTTGCCCATGGGTCGTAGATGTCGATGTTCAAGTTGTATTCGTTTAAAGCTTTAACGATGTCTGCGACTTTTGTGTTACGGCAGTCAGGACAGTTTTCTTTGAATGTGAAGCCTAAGATCAAGATGTTTGAGTTTAACACTTGGATACCTTTCTTAAGCATGTGTTTTATTGTTTGGTCTGCTACGTATGCACCCATGCTGTCGTTCATTCTTCTGCCAGCGAGGATGATTTCTGGGTTGTAGCCGTATGTCATTGCACATTGTGCTAAATAGTATGGGTCAACGCCAATGCAGTGGCCGCCAACGAGACCTGGCTTGAATGGCAAGAAATTCCATTTTGTAGAAGCTGCTTCCAATACGTCATTGGTGTCGATACCCATTTTTGTGAATATCTTTGAAAGTTCATTAACGAAAGCGATGTTGATGTCGCGTTGTGAGTTTTCAATGACTTTTGCTGCTTCAGCAACTTTCATTGTTGGAGCGAGGTGTGTTCCTGCTGTAATGACAGATGCATAGACATCATTAACGATCTTACCAATTTCTGGAGTTGAACCTGAAGTAACTTTCTTAATCTTTTCAACAGTGTGAAGTTTATCGCCTGGGTTGATACGTTCCGGAGAATAACCAGCGAAGAAGTCAACATTGAATTTCAATCCTGATACTTTTTCAACTACAGGGATGCATTCATCTTCGGTAACACCAGGATAAACAGTAGATTCGTAAACTACGATATCGCCTTTGTTGATAACCTTACCAACTGTTGTTGATGCTCCGTATAATGGAGTCAAGTCTGGGTTGTTATGTTGGTCAACAGGAGTTGGAACAGCAACTACATAGAAATTGCAATCGCGGATGTCTTCAATATTGGCTGTACATTTGAATCCGTGATTGTTGATAGCGTCTTGTAACAATTCGTCAGACACTTCCAATGTCGCATCATGGCCTGCCATGAGAGCTTCACAGCGTTTAGCGTTCATATCGAAACCGACAGTTTGATATTTTGTTGAGAATAAACGTGCAAGAGGGAGACCTACGTAACCTAAACCGATTACACAAATTTTTATTTCGTTCATATATGTTGATTTTATTTTTTACAGATTGTTTTTATACCATTCGATGGCTTCATTGAGACCGCGTGCAAAGTCATATTCAGGGTCGTAGCCTAACATTTGCTGAGCCTTGCTGATGTCGGCGTTTGAGTGTTTGATGTCACCTTTACGGTCAGGGCCGAAGATAGGTTCGATGTCTTTTCCGAGGGCTTTGGTGAGAGAATAATAGATATCGATGAGATATTCTCTGCCACCGTATGCGATGTTGAAAGCTTCGCCTGCCACTTCTGAAGGAGCAAGACAAGCCTTGAGGTTAGCTTCTATGACATTTTCGATATAAGTGAAGTCACGGCTTTGTTTGCCGTCGCCGTTAATTGTTGGCTGCTCATCGTTAAGAAGCTGTTTTATAAATTTTGGTATCACGGCAGCGTATGCGCCATGAGGATCCTGACGGCGTCCGAATACGTTGAAGTAACGCATTCCGTAAGTGTCGAGACCGTAATGTTTTGTATATTGTTTAGCCCATTCTTCGTCGCAGCGTTTTGTCAATGCGTAAGGAGAGAGCAAGTTGCCTTCACGACCTTCTTTTTTAGGAAGGTTAGGCTCATCGCCATAAACAGATGAGCTAGAAGCATAAACAAATTTCTTGACACCACATTGGCGAGCGGCTTCCATCATATTCAATGTTCCTTGGATGTTGTTAGCGCAATAAAAAAGCGGCATCTCGATACTACGAGGCACGCTTCCCCATGCTGCCTGATTCAGCACATAATCAACATCTTTACAAGCTGTCATACAAGTATCAAGATCTTTGATGTCGCCTTTAATGAATTCGTAATTAGGATTGTCGAGGAACATATCCACATTGGCTTGTTTGCCTGTTGACAAATCATCAAGGCAACGTACTTTGTAACCTAAATTAAGAATTGCTTCACAAAGATTTGATCCAATAAAACCGGCACCGCCTGTTACTAGGAATAATGAATCTTTTGGAAATTGTAAATGTTTGTATGCCATGTTTTTTTTATTTTTAGTCAATAGACCTTTTTGTTCAAAGTTCAGAGCTCAGAGCTCAAAGTCAATTACTCTTATACATCTCCTCATAATACTTCTGATACTCACCGCTTGTCACATTATCCATCCATTCTTGGTTGTCTAAGTACCAGCGTACTGTCTTCTCGATACCTTCTTCGAACTGTAGTGATGGTTCCCAACCGAGTTCTTTTTGTAACTTGGTAGAGTCGATGGCGTAACGTGCGTCGTGGCCAAGACGGTCAGTGACGTATGTGATGAGGTCTAAAGAAGCGCCTTCTGGGTTACCGAGTATTCTATCAACAGTCTTAATCATCACCTTAATCAGGTCGATGTTTTTCCATTCGTTGAAGCCACCGATGTTGTATGTCTCGGCTATCTTGCCGTTATGGAAGATGATGTCTATCGCTCTTGCGTGGTCTTCAACATATAACCAGTCGCGTACGTTCTCGCCTTTGCCATATACAGGCAATGGCTTGCGATGACGTATGTTGTTGATGAATAAAGGAATCAATTTCTCTGGAAACTGATAAGGACCGTAGTTGTTAGAGCAATTTGTCACGATGGTAGGCATTCCGTATGTGTCGTGATATGCTCTTACGAAATGGTCAGAGCTAGCTTTAGCTGCTGAATATGGTGAGTGAGGGTTGTATTTTGTGGTTTCGTAGAAGAACTCGTCGCCGTAAGCCTTGTGGCCTTCAGATGAAGCAACTGTCTTGAAAGGAGGCTCTATTCCTTCTGGGTGGTTCATTTCGAGAGCGCCATAAACTTCATCAGTACTTATGTGATAGAATCTCTTTCCTTCGTATTTTTCAGGCAATGATTCCCAGTATAGTTTTGCTGCTTGAAGTAAGCTGAGTGTTCCCATTACGTTGGTCTTTGCGAAAGTGAACGGGTCTTTGATGCTTCTATCTACGTGAGACTCTGCTGCGAGGTGTATGATGCCATCAATTTGTTCATCCTGCATGAGCTGGTAGAAAGCCTCGAAGTCGCAGATGTCCATTTTCACGAACTTGTAATTTGGCTTGTCTTCGATGTCTTTGAGGTTAGCCAAGTTACCAGCGTAAGTGAGTTTATCTAAGTTGATGATATTGTATTCTGGGTATTTGTTTACAAACAAACGAACAACGTGTGAACCGATAAAACCAGCGCCACCAGTGATTATTATGTTTCTTTTAGCCATGATATTTTGATTTTTAGTTTAGATATTTCTTTTCAACTCTTCAATAACTTGCAATAGATATTGTCCGTATTGGTTTTTTATCATTGGTTGAGCGAGTTCTCTCATTTTCTCTTCAGAGATCCAGCCTTTACGGTAAGCAATGCCTTCGAGACAAGCTATCTTCAATCCTTGGCGTTTCTCAATTACTTCAACGAAAGTAGATGCTTCCGACAATGAATCGTGGGTTCCAGTGTCTAACCATGCGAAGCCGCGTCCTAAAGTCTGTACTCTAAGCTGTTTATCTTCCAAGAATCTTTGGTTGACGGTTGTGATTTCGAGTTCGCCGCGTGCAGAAGGTTTGATGTTCTTTGCAACTTCAACGACTTTGTTAGGATAGAAATACAATCCAGGGACAGCGTAGTTTGACTTAGGATTCTTTGGCTTTTCTTCCAATGAGAGGCAGTTGCCTTGCTTGTCGAATTCTGCTACGCCGTAGCGTTCTGGATCGTTGACCCAGTAACCAAAGATTGTAGCTTTGTTTTCTTCTTCTGCAGCTTTTACAGCGTCTTTCAGCATTTGTGTGAAGAAACTTCCGTAGAAGATGTTGTCGCCAAGAACCAAACAAGCGCAGTCGTCGCCGATGAATTCTTCGCCTATTATGAATGCTTGAGCGAGACCGTCTGGTGAAGGCTGTTCTGCGTATGTAAAGTTAACGCCGTAGTCGGAACCATCGCCTAATAAGCGTTGGAATCCTGGTAAATCGTGAGGTGTAGAGATGATGAGTATATCTCTAATTCCAGCCAACATCAAAACAGATATTGGATAATAGACCATTGGTTTGTCATAAATTGGCAGCAATTGCTTGCTTACACCTTTTGTGATTGGATACAAACGTGTACCAGAACCACCGGCTAAAACGATACCTTTCATGATAATGAGGTTTTAATTTATAAACTTTTTATTATAGCTTCGCCCTTTCACTCACATGTTTGGGTGAATAATATATTGACTATCATAATATTATGATGTGAGCGACATGTTCTGATTTTATACTAAAATCAACTTGCTAAGATATGTATTTATTTTATAAAAACAAAGTGAAATTATATTTATTTTTTTACTTGTTTTAAAACATAATAGGGCTGAATCCATATAAAAGATTCAACCCTATTTTTCTGAGTTTTGAGTCAGTGAATTTCTTTTTTTTAATGAATTTCGTAGCTTTTTAATTCAATCAAAGTGGCATTCATCTCATATTCTGCTGAATATAATTCTAACATTGCGTTTTGATAGTATTCTACTTCCTCTAGATAGTTGACAATATTCATTTCTCCTGATTCAAAAGCTTTTAGAAGCAATGCTTGGCTGTCGAATTGTTTTATTGAGCTTGCAAGAGCGTTGATGTTTTCTTGCAAAGCCTTGGCTTTAGCGAAAAGGCTGGCGAGGTAGTTGTATGTCACTGCCTTCTCGTTCATGAGTAATGTCTCTGTTGCTTCTGCGTGCATTTTTGCGCTTTTCACTGTGCCTTTGTTGTGCCATAAAGGAAGCGCAAGTCCTATTGATGGACCGTGTTCTCCTTCGTTATGTCCTTGTGCCATCTCTGCGCCGTAGCCGATGCTGAACTTAGGAAGCCATTCTGCCTTGCTTAACTTGATTTTTTGTTGGTCGATGGCAATTTGCTGGCGCATCTGTTCAAAGATAGGATTGCTCTGTTCTACGCTTGCATACCATTCGTCAAAATTTTCAGGCAAGATAACAATGTCATAATCTTTATATTGAAAGTCAATGTCTTTTCCGCCATTCATGGTTTTTAAGCTTGCCATCAGATTGTTATAGTTAATAACTTCCAAGTCGTAGTTGTTCTTTGTATTAGCGAGATTTATCTTAGATTTGTTATAATCCAAAATATTTATCTCACCAACATCCATCATCTTCTGATAAGCGTTGGCAATCTTGACGGCATTGTCGTAGTTTTGTTTGTAAAGTTCAAGTTTCATTTTACAGAAAATCAATTCTGTGCAGATGGCTTGTGCTTCGGAAAAGACAGCGATTTTGTCAATGTCGTATTGAATGTCAATAACTTGAGATGACATCTTTCTTATTTTATTTTGATGAGAATAAACTGTTGGGAAGTCAAATTCTTGAGATATGCCTATTTCAAGTTTGTCGCTTTCTTCGCCGTAGCCGAATTTATATCCAGCTTCTATCTCTGGATTTTCCACCAAAGCATGTGCGTTGTTTTCAGCTTTGCTGGCTTGCATTTGTTTGTAGTGAGCGGCTAAAACAGTGCTGTTGGCTGATATTGTATCTAATATATTTTGATAAGCATATTGTGCAAAAACTGTGTTGATGCTCAATATAAATAATAATGTCAATAAACTCTTTTTCATGTCTTTAGTCATTGTTTTGTGATGAATGTTTTTTAGCATGAATCATTTCATAAACGATAGGGATGACATACATATTCAATAAAGACGATGTCAAGAGACCGCCGAGGACCACGACTGCCATAGGGCTTTGGATTTCGTTGCCAGATTGGTTGCCGTTGATAACCATAGGGATGAGCGCCAATGCTGAAGTCAAGGCTGTCATGAGGATTGGGTTGAGACGGTCTTTAGAACCATCTATAATAGATTTACGTAATGATATGCCAGCGCTTTCTCCATGTTGATAACGTGAAATCAATAAGATGCCGTTACGTGTTGCGATACCGAATAAGGTGATGAAACCGATGATGGCAGGGATGCTTATTGTATTGGATGTGATGAAGATAGCTACAACACCGCCTATCAAAGCCAAAGGTAGGTTTAACAAAACGATGGCAGAGAGTGTGACGTCTTTAAATTCTCCGAATAAGAGGAGGAATATCACGAAGATAGCGATGACAGTCATGATGACGAGCGTTCTTGAAGCTTTCTTAGCGCTTTGGAACTGTCCGCCGTATTCAACTAAATAGTTTTCAGGGATATTGACGTTGTTATTTACTCTTTCTTCTATTTCGTTAACGATGCTTACGACGTCGCGGCCAGCTGTGTTGGCAGAAATGACAATCTTACGTTGTACGTTCTCGCGGCTAATGCTGTTTGGGCCGCCAACAGAAACAATCTCAGCGACTTCCTCAAGAGGAATCGTAGCACCTTCTGAGTTAATAATCATGGCTGACTTGATGCCTTCGATGCTTTCTGTATAGTTTTTATTAAGACGTAAGACGAGGTCGAAGCTGCGTTGTCCTTCATAGACTTCTGATACTTTCTCGCCTGAGAATGCGAGGTCGATGTAATGGTTGAACTCTTCCATTGTGATTCTATGACGAGCCAACATCTCGCGGTTAGCGCGGATCTGAAGCTCTGGCGTCTCTGTCTGTTGCTCAACGCTGACGTCAACTAGACCCTCAATGTCTTCTATTTCAGCTTTTATATTATTGGCAGTCATGAACAACTGTGTCAAGTCAGGACCGAAGATCTTGATAGCGATAGAAGCTCTTGTACCTGTGAGCATGTGGTCGATGCGGTGACCAAGAGGCTGCCCTACTGTCGAGGCGATGCCTGGGATAGAAGCGAGTTTTTCACGTACTTCGGTGAGGAACTCTTCTTGTGAACGGTCCTTTAATTCGAAGTTGACGTCAATCTCGGCGCCGTTGGTAGATTGTGAGTGTTCGTCGAGTTCGCCGCGACCTGTACGTCTTGCTGTAGATGTTACTTCTGGAATTGAAAGTAATTCTTTCTCAATGATTTTGCCGAGAGTGTTGTTTTCAAATAATGAAACGCCTGGCTTACATACTGCAGAAATTGTCAATGAACCTTCGTTGAAGTCAGGCAAGAAACTTTGTCCCATATTGAAGAACAAACCTAAGGCAATCAATAACATGATTATAGTTCCGCCTAAGATAGATTTCTTGTGTGATAATGCCCATTCTAAAGAGCGTCCGTAAACGCGTGAGAGGTTCTTTGCCAACCAGTTTTCTTTTTCTTGTTTTGTAAGATATTTGTCTGATGTGAGCATCATCTTACATAACAATGGTGTTATTGTTAGGGCTACAACGAGCGACATCAAAGAAGCTATGATATAAGCTATTCCGAGAGGTTTCAGCATTCTGCCTTCCATTCCTGAGAGGAAGAAAATTGGAGTGAACGCTACGATTGTTATTAATGTAGCGTTTAAGATAGAGGTACGAATTTCGCATGAGCCGTTGAACACTACGTTGAATGTTGACTCGCGTTGTTCTTTTGGTTTTAAGTAATTTTGTCTCAATCGTTTGTAAACGTTTTCAACGTCGATGATGGCGTCGTCAACAAGAGATCCGATAGCGATACACATACCGCCTAATGTCATGGTGTTGATGTTCATTCCGAGGAGATGCATCACTATGAAGCTGCCGAGGAGTGAGAGTGGGATGGCGATGACGGATATGACTGTCGTTCTGAAGCTTCCCAAGAAGAGAAGAAGTATGATGATGACCAAGACGGCTCCTTCTACTAAGGCGCGTGCCACGTTACTTACAGAAGCCTCGATGAAGTCGGCTTGACGGAAGATCTTGGTATCCATCTTTACGTCAGCAGGAAGTGACTTCTTGATTTCTCTGAGGTTTCTCTCTATGTTCTTTGTTACTTCTAAAGTGTTGATATTAGGCTGTTTAGATATTGAGAGGATGATGGCATCTTCGGCGTTGAGTGAAGCGTAACCCATCTTAACTGCGCTGCCGAGTTTCACTTCAGCGACATCAGAGACAAATACAGGTTTGTCGTTGATAGTCTTGATATATGTCTTTCCGAGTTCTTCGAGATCTGTTGTTCTTCCCATTCCTCTGAGAGCGTATTCGTTGCCGAAGTCACGGATGACGCCGCCCACTGAGTTGACGCACATGCTTTGGCAAATCTCTGCCATCTCATGCATTGTGATGTCGTAATGAGCCATCTTGACAGGGTCAACGAGCACCTGATATTGTTTGAGGTCGCCGCCGATGATTGTGACCTGCGACACGCCGCCTGTTGATAAGATTGCTGGTTTCACTACCCATTCAGCCATGGTCCTTAAGTCCATCATGGAAGTGGTATCGGATTGAAGACCAACGAATAAGATTTCACCCATGACGCTTGACTGTGGTGCGAGGACTGGAGTGACTCCGTCTGGGAGTGCTTCTTCGAGTGTCACCATTTTTTCGCTTACTATCTGACGTGCGAGATATACGTCCATTCCCCAGTCGAATTCAATCCAGACGAAGGAATAACCCATCATGGAAGCGGAGCGTACGCGGCGTACGTTGGTAGCGCCGTTCATGGCGGTCTCGATAGGGAAAGTGACAAGACGTTCAACTTCTTCGGCTGCCATACGATGAGCGTCGGTCATGACGACGACGGTAGGCGCTGTGAGGTCAGGGAAGACGTCGATGTCCATCTGACGCATTGAGGTGTAGCCACCTATTATTAATAGGAGCGCTCCTACGAGCACGAATAATTTGTTTTCTAATGAAAACCTGATGATTTTATTTAACATAGACACCTCCTCGAATTAATGAACGTGACCTGCGTGTGGGTCTAATGCTGCTGAACCTTGTGCCAATTTAACATTGACAGCGCCTTTGCTTACGACTCTCTCACCTGCTTTGACGCCATTGAGAATCTGAGTGTTATGTCCGTCGGTGATGCCTTTAGTGATGATGCGTTTCTCAAATGAGTCGGTGCATGTCTGTACAAATACGCAGTAGATGCCCATTTCTTCAACGATGGCGCTGTTTGGTAACATCACGCCTATTTTGTCGCTTTCTGCTGTGATGAACATTTCAACGAAAGAACCAGGGATGATGATGCCGTTGTTCTTGATTTCAAAAGTGACAGGGATAAGTGGATTGTTGATGTCTGTTGTTTTGCCGTATGATAAAAGACGACCTGATAAATCTTCTAAAGAATAAACATGACCGTCGTTTAATGTCTTGATATTAGCTGTTTTGATGTCTTTCAAGACAGGATAATATTTTGATTGTAAGTCAGCACGTACGTAGAGCCTGTCGTTTTGTGCTAATGTCATGATAGCTTGACCTGCTTCGACGTAAGAGTTGTTAGGAACCAAGATTTCGTTGATTGAACCAGTGATGGAAGCTCTGTGAAGAGTCTTGCCTTGTGGGAAATTCTGCTTCATGTTGTTATAATGTTTCTTGGCTTTAAGGTATTCTGTCTCAGCGTCTAATAATTCGCTTTCTGAAATGATATTGTCTTCTGCGAGAACTTGTTTGCGTTCGTAATTTGACTTTGCTTTTTGATATTCAGCTTCAATTTCTTCGCGGCGTGTTGAAAGATTGTCGTCGGCCATATTTTCATTGTCGATGCTGAATAAAATTTGTCCGGCTTTAACATCCAAACCTGGAACGATGTCGTTGTCTTCAAAAGAAATGATGCCGCTTGTGGTAGCTGTTAAAATCTTTTTGCCTTCTTGTGATGGAACTACCTGTGCTGAAGTCCTGATGATTTGATATAGAGGTTCAGTAACTACTTCAACAACTTCAAAATCGATCTTGTTTTGTTGTTCCACTGAGAATGTGATGGCGTCTTCACCGTGGTTATGCTCGTGACTATGAGCATCTTGATTGTGACTTGAATGATCGTGATTATGACTTGAATGGTCGTGATTATGACCTGAATGGTCGTGATTATGACTGCAGCTTTCAGAATGCTGATGTGTTGAATGGTCGTGATTGTGAGCTGATTGTTGTTTGTTATTTGTGCAAGAAATCAAACCAATGATTAATGCTACAACTAAAAATATTCTTTTCATTTTGTTTTGTTTATATTGTGATATAATTTTAGACGCATAAATTAATATGGAGGAATTATCGGCACGTCTCTACATTCCTAATTCCAAATTCCTCATTCCTAATTAAACGGTGGCGCTCTCAATCCAAAAATGGAGCTGACATGAGGATTGTGATATATCAAAGGAATGAATCCTCGTCGGAAGTCGATGCCTTTGTTTTTAAGAATATTTTCTAAATAAATTTTAACTAAAGAAATGACATTATAGTCGAAGAATAATATATTCACGTCGAGGGAAATCTTGACTTCGTGATTGCCTTTAGCAGTGAATAAATCATCGATTATGCAGTCGGATTCTTCGCAGTCGTTGTTCTCATGATGCGCAGAATTGTCGTGCGACTCCCTACAACGTTCGTCACAGTTGTTATGACTTAACTGACTGAGACATACGGTGTTGTTGTGATGATGATGCGGAACGACCGCATGAAGCAAGAGAATCATGCAGGCAACAAAAAGCGATATTTGTTTTATTTTCCGTATCATTTTTTTACCGTTGAACTTTAAAACTTAAACTTTAAACCAAATCATCTCGATCCATAACCTGAAACAGGATATAATGAAACTGCGTAGCATGCTCCGTAAGGTGAGCCTGACAGTTTTATAGTATGTTGTGTTTCATGGACGCTGACGCTGTATTCGTGTAATATCTGTTCTTTAGGTTCTGTTGTCATGTCGTCGGAGTCGGTGATCCATACTTTAGTTAAAAGTCCTGTTGTGTTGTCGATTTCGTAGCCCCACAATGTTGTTGCGTGGTGTAATGATCCGAGGTTAGAAGCGAGCGCTATTGTGAGCGAGGCGATGCCTCTATCCATGAATGTCACTACCAACTCGGTGAAGCGTCTGTGTTTTTCTATGTCTGACAGTCCAGAGCCTCCGCCCCATTCGTAATAGTTGTTGAATTCGCCTGAGATGAGGTTGTTATATTCCAATATTCCAGGAACGATGACGTAGCTGTAGTCGTGATATACGTGTGGGAGTATCTCGCTTTCCCAGATGTCGGCATAATAACCGCCGCTGTTGTTGTTAAGAGGCTGAGCATGTGAGCCGGCGGCTGCTTCTTTCATGATGTTGCGTCCTTCGAAGTACCATGTGACGCCGTGTGATACGCTGCCACCCTTGCTGTTGTCCCATAAATCATGATATATCTCCATCAAAGCGAGTTCGTATGTGGTACCAGGACCTGTCACTGCGTTGGCTGGCAAGGTGTTACCAGCAGCTACGTATCTGTCTTGCCACCATTGTATGATGTTGGCTGATGAGGCTGCCCAGCACATATTGATGTCGCCGTTTGTCTGTCCGTTGCCTTTCTTGTTGACGTCGTACCATCCTGAATTGAGCGTCACTCCTTCTGCAAAGACCACTGTCTTTCCATCTTCAACAGATTCGGCGGTGATGGTTATCTCGTTGGAAACCACGTCGTTTTTCTTTGCATAGACGATATATGAACCAATGACTGTTGTGCTGAAAGTGTCGCCGTTTATTTTATTTCCATTGACGAAAATCTCAGATTGTGATGTCACGTCGTTGTTGTCTTGTTTCACTGTGAATTTCACTTCATCGATGCCGTTGGCTTTGATGCTGTTCTTTGAAGCGCTGAGTTCGATAGGTTTCTCAGGTTCGATATATTCCTCGGCGATGATGTCTATTTCGTTGGAAACCAAATCACCTTTCTTAGCGTATGCTTTGTAGTTGCCTGCTATTGTGGTGGTAAATCTGTAACCTTCTATCTTGTTGTCGTTGACGTAAATCTCTGTCTCAGATGTCACGTCGATATTGTCTTGTTTCACTGTAAATTCAACGGCTTCAATGCCATCGGCGATGATTGTTGTCACAGAAGCGGAGAGTTCTATAGGTTGCTCTGGTTCTTCTGGTTCTATGTATTCTATTGCCACGAAAGAGATTTCGTTAGATGTCACGTCGCCTTTTTTAGCATAAGCGGTGTAGTCGCCAGCTGTTGTTGTGGTAAATTTGTTGCCTTCAATTTTATTTCCATTGACATAAATATCTATGTCGTTTGTAATGACTGATTTACCTTCTGTAACGCTGAATGTTATAGCGTCGATGCCGTCTGCCACTATTGTGTCGGTTGAGGCTGTGATGACGATAGGTATTTCTGGAGCGATATATTCTTTAGCGAAGAAAGTTATTTCGTTTGAAATGATTGTGTCGTTTTTCTTAGCGTAAACGACATAATTTCCTGATGTTGTTGTTGTGAAAATATTGCCTTCAATGATATTGTCGTTGACGAATATTTCAGACATAGATGTCACGTTTACAGAGTCTTGCATTACTGTAAATGAAATGGCATCGATGCCATTAGCAACGATTGTATCTGTTGATGCAGAGAGTTCTATAGGACCTTCTGGCAATTGTGGTTCTTCTGGTTCTTCTGGTTCTTGTGGTTCTTCAGGATTTTCTGGTTCCTCTGGTTCTTCAGGGTTTTCTGGTTCTACAGCTTTAGCATTCACGCTCACTTTGTTTGAAGTGTGGCTTTTGCGTTTGGCATAGAATGAATATGATTTTGCTTCTGATGTTGAAAAGATATTGCTTCCGAGTTCTTCATCTTGTCCTTCCATGAAGAATGCGCTTTCGTCGGTTACGTCTTTTCCGTCGCATAACACTGTGAATATCGCGATGTCTTCGCCGTCTGCAATTATTTCTGTTTTGTCAACGCTTAATGTTATTGGTTTGTCGTCTCTGTTACATGATGTAGAGATGCAGAAAAGCGCTATTATAGCAAAAAAGTATGAGAGTTTTTTCATAAAAGAAATTTAAATTATGGATAAATGAAAATTCTTGCAAAGATACTCATAATTATTGAATTATAGGAGTCTCATTTGAATTATATTTTTAATAAATAAAAATGTAAACAAGTAAATTCCATTAAGAAATTATCTGTAATTTTGTCCGTTTAATAGTATTTAAATTCGTAACGCTTCAATTTATTAGGATAAAAGCGGTTCTGCCTGTAATTGAAGCATATATAGTTAAATGAACCCATTTTTATTTTTATGAAAAAGTTATTTACTTTATTTTTTTTGTTAGTGTCAACGTTGTTGGTTACAGCTCAAAATCGTGATTATGTATTTTCATGCGATTTCACTGCAACCAACGAATTGAATGGATGGACTGTTATTGACAACAACAATGACGGTCGTCAATGGGAAATGATGAACGGAATGAAAGGCGTCGTCTATAATGGCAACACCACTGAAGTCGCTGCCGACGATTGGTTGATCTCTCCTTCATTCGCAGTGGAAAGCGGAAAACATTATATTATTGAATATACCGTGGCTCAAAGAGGTGCGTTCGGCATTGATGTCATCAACTTACACTATGGTTCTCAGGTGTCTCCTTCATCATCAACATTATTGATTGAAGAGAAATTTGATAATCATGCTGGCATGGTGACTCGCAAATGTCACATCACAGCACAGTCAAACGAGAATATTAAATTAGGTTTCAACATCACTTCTGCTGCATCAAACGGCGTCGTCACTTTGAAATCTGTATCAGTGAAAGAAAGCACAAACCAACGTCCTGCTCAAGTTCCTGCTCTCGCAGTAAGCTCCAACTTCACAGCAAAAAGCGTTACAGTCAAATGGATAAACTCACAACGTGACGTCGATGACGTCATCATCGCTCAACCAATGACTGCCAAAATATATGAAAACGGCGTCGTAGTGGCAACTCTCAACGACATGCAAGCAGGCGCACAAGAAGAATATACATACAATCCAAGCAACTTCTCTGGAATGGTAACCATCGGCGTTACATTGACTATCGACGGACTTGAATCAGAAAGCGCTGAGCAAGAAATCAATCTCGACGACTTCCAAGGCGAAGTAACACCTGCTTTCAACTTGCCTATAAATAACTCTTCCGACTTCGCAAATAACTGGACAGTTATAAACGTCGATGGCGGTTCAACATGGACATATTACAACAAAGGTGCGTCAATGAGCGGTTACAGCACTGTTAACGACTGGTTGATCTCTCCAAGCGTTGAACTCGAAGCAAATACTCGTTATGTCCTTAGCTATAAATTATCATCTTCAATGACATTGCACGCTAATATTGAAATGACTGTCGGCACAGGAACATCAACATCATCACAAACTCAAATAATTGACAGCTATACAGATTTCTATCAAAATGGCTTCGCTGAATTCCAATCACCTCAGTTTACTGTACCAGCGACAGGAACATATCACTTTGGTTTCCACGCTACTTACGTTGGCAATTATTTAGATGTTAAAGATATTTCTGTTGGAATCGTAACACAAGGAAGCGGCGACAATGAAGAAGTCGGCGACCTCGAAATGGAAGAATATGTTGAGACAGTATTGCCTGATAATGACAATGGCGACTTGACATATACAACAGATTATTTTCAACCTATGACAATTGAAGGCGTAGATTTCTTCTGTGCATTCTCTCATGCACAACTTGATGCTTATACATTGGCAGACAACGGTATATATGCAATGCCTCTCGAATATGCTTTCACTCCTGACTTAGAATCTCCATTGTTAATAGATGAAGTGACAGGTGGCGTCACTTATTACAACGGCAAGCTTTATTGCAACACATACGACGACAACAGCAATATCCAAGAAGTTAATCCAGTATGGAAAGTTTACGATGCTAATACATACGAATTGTTGTCAGAAACAGTACTCAACAATAATTGTGAAAACACAACAAGATGTTTGGCTTACGATATGACAACAGACAAAATCTACGGATTGGTAAAAGATTACGTCGATACATGGCTTGTTGAGATAGAACCAGAAACAGGAGCAATGACAAGAATCGCTGACCGTCTCGACTATACAAAACGTTTCCTTACATTAGGTTGCAACGCTAAAGGCGAACTCTATTGTATTTATATGACAGAAGACAGCAACACTGGCGACCAGGCACATTATCTCGGCAGAATCAACAAGGCTGACGGCTCTATAGCAGAAGTAGGCATGATGCAAGGCGCAAACTTCATGAATGAAGACATCCTTTATAATATGAAATATCGTCAGGTTCTTTTCTTTGACAACTCATCAGACACAATGTATTGGATGTTCTGCAGCTCAAGTTTGGCATTAGGTTCACAATATGCTGCCATCACAGAAGTTGACAGATATAATGCAGTGGTTACATTGCGTGCATATCAATTCGATTTACTTTCAATTACAGGAGCATATTTCAATGAACCATCGATGGCAGCACCATCAATAATTACAGATTTTGCCTTCGATGACGACCCTAACGGAGCAAACAGCGGAACAATGACATTCCGTCTTCCTTCTATTGCTTACAATGGCGACGCTTTGACAGGCACTGTCAATTATGAAGTTTATGCTGAAGACGCATTTGAATTCACAGGCAGCGGCGCTCCTGGCCAACAGATTTCAATTCCTGTCCAAGCAGACAACGATATCATCGTCGTCAACTTGGTCGCTTTTAATGACGCTGGTTACGGTCCTACAATTCAACGTGATATTTTAGTCGGTTATGACCTCCCAGAAGCACCTAAGAATATCGTCCTTACCAAAAACGAACTTGAAACAACATTGACATGGGACGCTCCTGAAATAGGAGTTCACGGCGGCGACTTCGACGTAGAGAATCTCAACTACACCATCGTAAGATATCCTGGCGAAGTGGAAGTGGCAAGCAACATCACCGACAGAGTGTTCGTGGAAAAACACGGCGGCGACATGACACGTTATGTATATATGGTCTATTCTTGTGTCGGCAGCGTCCGCAGCAAAGGCGCATATTCCAACAACTTAATCGTTGGTAATCCTCTCAAGACTCCATACGGCGGCGTGTTCAGTGACGTATATGACATGTACAATTATTACACTCTCGTCGATGCTAATAAAGACAACTACTCTTGGATTTATGACGAGCTGAACCATGCTGCTGTATATCGTTACAACTGGCAAATCGGTGCCGACGACTGGATGATTTCTCCTGCAATCAACTTCAGAAAAGACGCTGTTTATACATTGACATTCGGCGCCTTCTCTTCACAAGAAGGTTATCTCGAATCTTTGATGGTAACTTTCGGAAGCAGCTACACTCCAGAGTCTCAAAAAGAAATATTGCTCGATATTCCAGAATTGCCAGCTATCATCAACGGTGAATATAATGTTTATAACATTGAAATAACAGTTCCACAAGACGGCGTATATCATTATGGATTTAAAGCTTACTCCAAACCATATCAAGATTATCTCTATCTCTACGATATTAGTCTTGTATCAGACAAAGACGGCGAAATCATCAGCGACATCTCTGCTAACGATAGCAAAATTATTGTGACTTCAGAACACAATATGCTCAAGATTTACAACCCAGAAAATGAAGATGTCGCAATATATAACGCTTTAGGTATGATGTTGCATATATCCAGCGATAGTTATATCGAGACAAATCAAACATCTGGTTTATATATCGTTAAAACAACAAAAGGAAGCAGAAAAGTTATTGTTAAATAATGAAATATAAATAGTCATGAAAAAATTATCATTATTGATATTAGGCGTTCTCTTATGTACAAGAATCGCTTTTGCACAAACTTACGAATCATTTGAGATTTTCGAAAACTTCGACGACGCTTCTCATTTCACAGAAGGCTCTATCGTTCCAGACGGATGGAGTTCCATAGGTACATCACCAGCAGAACGTATGGAAGCAGGCGTCTATATGACTGGTTATGCAGCTCACAGCGGATCATACGTATTGCATTCATCAGATAATATCTCTGTCGTTCGCGATGAGGTCATCTTCACTCCTATGATGGAACTCGCTGGCGGCAAAGACGCTGTCTTGTCATTCTATATCTATGCTCCAGGCGGAAGTCCTGCTGCGTTTTATTCTTACGTAGAAGTCAAAGCTGGAACAGCTCAAAACATGGAAGCACAGACAATAGCATTGGGATCTACTAGCTCAGCAATCTCTTCATGGTCAGAACTAGCATTCTTGTTCACTCCAGCGACAGACGGCGAATATTGCTTCTCTATCTCTCTCAAACAGTCATCAGAACTCGTCCGCGATCACGGCTTGATTGGCATCGATGACGTGACAATCACTGGTTATACAAATGTCGGCAGCGGCGACGAGGGTGGCGATGAAGAAGAAGACGAACTCAATCCAAATCCTAACAATTACGTGTCAGCGATGCCAGTCCCTTATTATAACACTTTCGACAACTACGATGGCGACTATAATGGCTCGACATATTTGCCAAAAGGCTGGCTTTCTGTTGGTAACATGCCTTTCTTCACAGCAAATATCAATGGCGTTGACGCTGTGACAGGTACCTATTATTTGGTTGCAGAACAATCAGATATGAACAACCGTAATGACATACTCTTCACTCCTTTCTTCCGTTTAAGTGCTGGTGAGGAATATGTCATTTCTTATTATCTGTATATGCCTGGCAACTCTGGCGGCGGCGTGTTGAGAGCGACAAATCTTACTGTCACCGTCGGTACAGAACACGATATCCTTTATCATCCTGTAATAAAACAAAACATAGAAGACCAATCGATTAGTGAATGGCAATATCAGGAATTTACTTTCGCGCCTCAGGTAAGCGGCGCTTATTGCTTCGGCTTCTCATTGAGCACTTATGTAAATTATTCCGGATTGGTAGCTATTGAAGACTTCAATATCACAATCCCTGGTTATGTGGGAGTTCCTTTCGCTGAATTCGGCATTGGCGGCAACTTCAACGTGATAGACAGCAGAATGGTAGTTTACAAAAACCAATATGTACATCTCACTAACTTATCCAAAAACTGTGACGAGTACTTATGGGTCGTGACCTCACCTACAGGTGCGGTTCAACATTCAGCAGAAGAAAATCCATCATTCTTGTTCAATGAGTCAGGCGAATATACAATAGAACTCACTGCAAGCAACAGCGAAGATTCACGCACAACAAGCAAGACTATAATGGTGGAATATATCGACTACGACACAGAAGATTACACTCTCATGACATGGAATCCTACTCATGACCAGATATTAGAACGTGGTTCTATCCCTGCATTCTCTGCTAATGGCATCGAGGATTACGACTATGATTATGTGACAGGTTACACTCGTTATTACAAAAAATATGCTGAACGTTTTGAAATTCCGTCTAACGTTAAATTGGAAATTTCTGTAATTAACACTTGGTTGGCACATTACCGCAATCGTGCTTACACAACAGGTTCCGACAGCGACAAACCATTCGAAGTGGTGTTCTATGGCGAGACAAATGGTCAACTTGACGAAGATAAGGTATTTGCACGTATTTCTATGACATTGAAAGATGCATTCGGAACTACAGGCATCGGCTCGGGAGCTGGCGAAGGTCGCTCAATCAACTTAGTCGATTTCTATGGCAAGCCAGTTGAAGTGGAAGGTACATTCTACGTCGCCTTCGAATTTGCTGATGATATGACAGTGTCAACAGAAGATCCTAACATCGGACGTTCTTATATCGCATTGAATACAATAAAACATGCTACACAAAATGCTACATTGTACGTCAAACCTACTTCAGTGCCAGCAAATTCTCAAGTGGAAGCTGATGGCAACTGGTATCCTGTCGATATGTTAGACAACAAAATGAGTGGTGTTGGCGCTTACATAATTCTCTGGGTTGCCAACGAAATAAGCGGTGATGATGACGACGATGATGATGATGATCAAGAATTGAACCCTTCTGTTGAGATAACTTTGGGCGAAGTGACAACAACATCACTCAAGGCTACTTTCACTCCAAACGCTGACTGCGCAAAATATCATATCTTGGCTGACACTCAAGCTAATATGGAAATGTGGATGACTATGATGGGCGCATCTTTGGAAGATTTAGTCGTTATGTGGGGCGTTGAAAAGTCTTCAGCATACACCCACACATGGAACGACTTGGCTCCTAACACTGAATACACAGTCTATGCCTTGCCTAAAGATGCTGACGGCAATGCTGGTGAATTAGTTACAACTACCGTTACAACAGAACAATCCGGAGGAACAGGAACTTCAGTCATCGAACTCGTCGTTGAAGTTCTGACAAAGACTTCAGTGAAAACAACAGCAACTCCAAACGAAGAAACAGCAGTATATCATTATGGCTTGATAGAAAAATCTTATTTCGATGAGATAGGCGAAGAAGCTGCAATTCAGCTCTTCCGTGAAGACTTTTATTCATTCTATGAAGTTGATGTATGGGAATGGATTGACCTTACTCCAGAAACAGATTATTACGCAATAGCAACAGGCCAGAACTCAGCAGGCGAATGGGGCGAGACAACGATAGTCGCTTTCAGAACAGAAGTAGAAGGCTTCGACGAACTTGTAAAGACCAATTTCAGCATCTATCCAAATCCAGCTTCTTCAACAATTAATATTGTCAGTGAAGTAAAAGGCACGGCCAAGATTTTCGATATGACATCACGCTGTGTTAAGGAAGTACAAATTGAAGGTGTTAATACAACGATAAATATTGAGGATTTGAACAAAGGTGTTTATTTCATCAGTGTTAATGAAAGCGTCAAGAAGTTGGTAGTAAAATAAAATTGCAACACACATTTTTTTCTGAATTATTTTTATATTTTTGCAGAATAGAATTTACAAACAATAAAAACATAAAATTATGGCATTCAACTTAAGAAACAGAAGCTTTTTGAAGTTATTAGACTTCACTCCAAAAGAAATTCAATATTTTTTAGATTTAGCTCGCGACCTCAAACGTGCTAAATACGCAGGTACAGAACAACAAAGATTAAAAGGCAAGAACATCGCTTTGATTTTCGAAAAGACATCAACACGTACACGTTGTGCTTTCGAAGTAGCAGCTTACGACCAAGGCGCTCACGCTACATACTTAGGACCTTCAGGTTCACAAATCGGTGTTAAAGAATCAATGGCTGACACAGCACGCGTTTTAGGCCGTATGTACGACGGTATTGAATATCGTGGCTTCGACCAAGCAACAGTTGAAGAATTAGCAAAATACGCTGGCGTACCAGTATGGAACGGTTTGACAAACGAATTCCACCCAACACAAATCTTGGCTGACTTCTTAACAATGTCAGAACACATCGACAAACCTTTAAACAAAGTTACTTTCGCTTACGTTGGCGACGCTCGTTTCAACATGGGTAACTCTTTGATGGTTGGTGGCGCTAAGATGGGTATGGACGTAAGAATCGTTGCTCCTAAATCATTACAACCAGATGCAGAACTCGTAGCAACATGCCAAGAAATCGCTAAAGAAACAGGCGCTACAGTTACAGTAACTGACAACGTTGAAGAAGGCGTTAAAGGTTGTGACTTCTTATACACAGACGTATGGGTATCAATGGGTGAACCAGCTGAAGTATGGGCAGAACGTATCAGCTTGTTAAAACCTTACCAAGTAAACGGCGAAATGATGAGAATGACTGGCAATCCAAAATGCAAATTCATGCATTGCTTACCAGCTTACCACAACTTAGAAACACAAGTTGGCCGCGACGTTTACAAACAATTCGGTCTCGATGGCGTTGAAGTTACTGAAGAAGTTTTCGAATCAGAAAACTCAATCGTATTCGACGAAGCAGAAAACCGTATGCACACTATCAAAGCTGTTATGGTAGCTACATTAGGTGACTGATTTATATAAGACAATGAGTCTATAAGTCTATAAGACAATAAGAAGAGACGTTCACTTCTGTGACGTCTCTTCTTTTTTTACCATCTGTAACAAGAGCTGCATCTTTTCTTGTTCTTCTGAACGTTAACTGGCTTGTAGGCTCGAGAACATGATGTGACCAAAAACACTAAAGTAATAAGCGCAATAATAACTTTTATCCTTCTCATAAACCTTAAACTTTAAACCTTAAACCTTACTTCTTAATCCACAAAACAGGATTGACGGTTGTTTTGTTTTCCTGCCAGATCTCAAAATGCAATATCGTCTTTCCGTCGCTGACATTGGTATGTATTCTGCCTATTTCCTGCCCTGTGACGACCTTATCTCCTACCTTGACAAATACTTTCTCGAGATTTGAATATAATGTGAAATATAAGCCGTGACGAATCAATATGACGTTATTGCCGCCTTGACTTGTGATAAAGCAAATCTCGCCATCGAAAACGCTTCTCGCTTTAGCTCCTTTCGTCGTGCTGATGTCGATGCCGTTGTTGTTGACTGTCACTTTCTTCTGCGTAGGATGCTGGTTTAAGCCGTATTTTCCCGTTACAATTCCTTGTTCAACAGGATACGGAAGCTTGCCTTTGTTTTGTGCAAAATTTGAAGAGAGATTATAATCCACTGACTTTGTGTTGCTTTTCTTGGCAGCTTCTTCTCTTTCTTTCGCTTTACGTATTTCTTCTGCTATAATCTTTTCGATCTGTTTCTTAAGCTCTTTCGCTTCGTTTTCTTTTTTCTTTATGTCTTTTTGAATCTGACTCTCTTTTTTCTTTAACGAAGCAATGTCTTTGTTCAATTTGTTGCGTTCATTTACCAATGTCGCTTTTTCTTTTTTCTCTTCGTTCAATATTTTCTCAATATCCTTTTTGTTTTTCTCGTTCTTTTCGAGCTGAATATTAATCTTTATTTGTGTTGAGTCAATCTCTTGTATCTTCTCTTTTACCAATCCGTTTAATTCCTGAATATAACGCATTCTTCTCATCGCTTGATTGAAGTCTTCTGATGAGAAAATGAACAGAAGGTTGTTGACTTTTCCTTTATTTCTGTAATTTATTACTAACAAATTGGAATATTCTTTTCTATACAACGCGAGTTCAGACTCCAATGCCGATATTTCTTTCTTGTTATTCTGAATCTCTTTGTTGATAGCATTGATTTGGTTCTGATAAGTCCTTATAAGACTTTCTCTTTGATTTATTTGTGTTTGTAATAAAGTGACTTGATTTATTGTCGTTTCTTTATCTTTTGAAGTCTCTTTTAGCAGTTTTTCTGCTAATTTAATGTCTTTCTGTATCGATTGGATTTTCTTCTCCAACGACTGCACGTTTTGACTTCTTCCCGAAAATGAGATAAGGAAAAAGAATAATAAGGTGAGTAAAATTTTGTTACTCTTTACCATAAATATATCTGTTCAAATTTTGGTGAAACGTTAAATGGAAAGCTTAGCTCCTCTCCTGTTTTTATATCAGAGTAATTTATCTCAACACAAAACTTGTAGTCTTGTAGTCTTGTAGTCTTGTAGTCTTCAGATGCCTCGTTGATTTCAAATATAATTCTGGAAGGCATGAGCTTTCCGTTGATATTTTTAAAATCATCGTATTTCATAACTATGCTGTAATAACCTTCTCTTGATTCTTTTAACATGAACTCGTTTATTCTGAATGTAGAGCTGTTCACCCAGATATCTTTTATAAGGCTAGTGTTTTTATTGCTTATTTCAAGTTTATAGCGGCCGTTGTCTGTGCTAGCTTTGCATCTGTCGCTGCGAGTGTTTTGTGTGTCATTCCCGACCAATAAATCTTGAATAAATTGTAATGATGGCACGATTGGAAGTTTGTTTTCGAAATACTCAAGGCTCTCTGCGAGATAAGTCCTAGTGTTTCTGTTGATATATTTTATCGAGTCTTGAGTTATCATAATTCGTCCTACTTCGATGCCGACTTTGAGAGACAATGAAATCCATATTGTGCTGTCTTTCTGCATTCTCATCTGTCCTTTCAGTCCTAGTTTGTTATCGCCTTTAACGCTGATGCCGATTCTTGCCTCAAGATTATCGAATTCAAATTGATTGTCTTCAATTTCTCTTATGATGTTATTTGCGCTTAAAGGCTTCAGATTAGACTTGTCGAGGTTTCTTTGAGTAGAACACGAGCTGACGGCAAAGGATAATGACAAAAGGCTAAAGACGAATGTCAGCAGCCTTAACTTGTAGTCTTGTAATCTTGTAGTCTTGTAGTCTTTATCATTCATAAATTTTCTCATATTTTATTTTTTGGTCTATAAATTCTGATGTTCCGCCGCGTTTTTTGGCTTTTTTCCAGTTTTGTACGGCTTTTTCTTTCTCGCCTAATTTGTATAAGATGTCGCCATAATGTTCATAGTTGATGCCTTGAGGAGCCTTGTCGTACATCAGCACTTTCTCCATCCATTTTTTCGCGTCTTTATAGCGGCCGAGTTTGTACAAAACCCATGCGTAAGTGTCTATATAGGTTACGTTTTTAGGTTCTTTTTCTATAGTTATAGCCGACATTTTCAGGGCTTCTTCCAATTTTATTCCGTCTAATGAAAGGAAATAAGCATAATTATTTAGCACATAAACGTTTTCAGGGTCGTTTCTAAGGACTTTGTCGTAATATTCGAACATCTTTTCCTTATTGCCCAATTCGTGGTAAATATCGGCCACATAAGTATCGAATGAAGCAGTGAGTTTTTTGTCTGCCGACATTTTTCTTCCTTTTTCAAATACTTTTATTGCTTCTTCATACATTTTCATGTCGATGAGAGCTACGCCGTTGAAGAGATAGAAAATAGGCTGTTCTGGATAGAAACGCATCGCGGCTTTGGAGTGCAAGTATAAAGTATCGACGTTCTCAAGTTCAGTATCTGTGAAAACTAATTGATACCACGACATGAAGCTGCTGCTGTCTCTGGCAAGGGCATCGAGATAGAACTGCTGTGCCTTGTTGTAGATGCCACTGTTGAAATATACTGTTCCAATGACATAATAGCCTAGTTCTTTGTCGGGATGCGTCTCGATGAAAGCGTTGCCAGCTTGCTCAGCCTCTTTTATGACTTTAGAGTTATCTTCCTTGTTGTTGAACCAATATTCGTAAATTTGGGTTTTGGTGTTGTAGTCTAAGTTCTTGTTTTTTATTGATAAAATAAACTCATCGAAGGCCTTGTCGAGTTCGCCTTGTTTCTGATAATATTCAAGCAGAGATATGTTGATGTAAGGGTCTTCAGGATTGAGTTGTTTTATCTTGAGATATAATTGAAATGCGTCTTTTGCGCGGCCGTTTTGCACGTAAGTCTCAGCAAGCATTGACATATAACGTGTTTCGTAAGGATAGGCTGCCGACAGCTTTTCCATCTCGAAAATGATCTTGTCTTTTTTCTCCAAGAGATTGTAAATCTCTATTTTTTGTAGTGAAATATATTCATTCACTCCAATATTGTCTTCATAAACATCGAGTTTTTCTATCATTTTCTCGTAGTTGCCAACATGAAGCAGAGCGTCGATATATGCTTCGAGATATTCTAGATTGTTAGGCTCATTGTCAAGAAGTCCGTCATAGATGTTGATGAATGACTCATAATCGCGATTCTGTTTGTGGAAATCGGCAAGTCGAATCTTATACCATTTATTGGTGTTGTCGAGTTCAACGGCTTGCTGTATCATCTCAAAGCCTTTTTCCTGCATTCCTTTGATGTGATATAGAGCGCTAAGCTCATACATGCTAGCATGGTCCTGAGGATAATATTTCAAGGCATTCTCGAAATATTCTATCGCCATATCATAGTTCTCGTTGTATTTGTTTTCAAGACCTTGTGAGAAAAGCTCAGCGTTCTTGGCAAAGCTTTTTTTAGGTTGTATCGTGTCCTGAGCAAACGCAGCGGAATTTGCCAACACTAATGATAATAGTATGAAAAAGATTCTATGCATAATTTTATATGAGTCTATGAGTCTATGAGTCTATGAGTAGAACTAAACTCATTGACTTATTGACTTATAGACTTGTTGTCTTTATTTTCCTGTATGTCCGAAGCCTCCAGCGCCGCGTTCTGTCTCGCTTAATGTCTCAACGTTAACGACTTCCATTTGTTCGCATTTGGCAAAGACTATCTGTGCCACTCTCTCGCCGCTGTTGATGGTGAAGTCGGTGTCTGACAAGTTGATGAGAATGATTTTAACCTCTCCTCTGTAGTCGGCGTCTATTGTTCCTGGAGTGTTCAATACTGTGATACCGTTCTTTATTGCCAATCCGCTGCGTGGTCTCACCTGTCCTTCATAACCTTCAGGAATTTCCATAAAAAGTCCTGTTGGCACTAATGTTCTCTGCATTGGCTTGAGAACGATAGGACCTTCTGGCAAATATGCTCTTAAGTCCATGCCTGCTGAGTGGATTGTTTCGTATGCTGGTAATTGATTGTCTGATTTGTTGATGATTTTTACTTCCATTTTTATCTTGTTTTTTATTTGTTAATTTATTTTAAGTGGATTCTTTCTTTCCATAACAACGACAACAGCCATAAACAATAAAATCATCACAGTGTTTAGACTTATTTTCAAAATGCTGTTGAAGTCAATGAATAAACTGCTTACGAAATATAATATTGCAGCGAGCGCACAATAAATTGTGATTCTTCCGATCTGATAAGGAATAGGGAAGTTTTTCTGTCCCCAGAAATATGACACCAGCATCATGACGATATAACATGCGAGATGCGCTATCGCTGCGCCTAGATATCCTATTTTTGGTATTAAAACGAAGAAACATGTAAGTGTCACAATAGAACCAATAATGGCGATGATTGTTCCGTAATATGTCTTGTCGGATAGCTTGAACCATATTGACAGATTGAAAACGATGCCATAAAGCATATTTGCAATCAATATTATCGGGACTATCACCAATCCTTCGCGGTAGTCGCTGCCGTTTCTTCCGACGAAATTTTGTAATATATCCATATAGAACATCACTCCGAGGAATATGAGGAGACAGAATATCACGAAATATGTCATGACTTTTGCGTACAAAGATGGAGCGTTGCGGTCTTTGGCGTGACCGAAGAAGAATGGTTCCGAGGCGAAACGGAACATCTGTATGAAGATCGTCATGAGAACGCCGAGCTTGAAGTTGGCTGAATAGATGCCGAGCTGCTGCATGGCGTACTCCTGCCCTGTTATATTCATGCTCGCCAAGACGCTCTCTTCAGGAATGCTGACGAGATATTTTATTAAAATCTTGTCAGCGACTTCGTTGACCATGCCAACCAGACTTATCAATAAAATCGGGAATGAATATTTCAACATCGACTTGACAAGTTCTTTGTCGAAGCCTATTCTCAACTTGGAAAGCTGCGGTGATAACATTATAAGGTTGATCAGACTTGCCAATATGTTGGAGATGAAAACCCAGATGAGCAATGATGTCTGTTCTCCAAAAAGCCATTCTGCAATCGCCATCGATTTCTCTGGGATGACAACTAAGAACAAAATGTTAAGAAGTATGTTCGACAATACGTTGACGGTCTTTATCAGACTGAAACGTCCTGCTTTCTCTTCTTTTCTAAGCATGGCGAAAGGTATCGCTGCCGTTGCGTCAATCGCTACTATTATCCCGATGAGAAGGACGTAATATGAGTTGAACTCGTAATGAATAAGCTGTGCGAACGACTTATAAAAAACGCCGTATAAGACGAGAAATACAAAGGTTATGAGAAGAACGATGCTCTCGGCATTGTTGAAGACTTTGCTGCTGTCTTCCTTTTGCGAGAAACGGAAGAATGTCGTCTCCATGCCGAATGTCAATATCGCGAGGAACAAGGCGATCCAGGCATAGAGTTCCGAGATTTGTCCGTATTCTCCCGACACGAAAACTCTTACGTAGAAAGGTGTGAGGAGATAATTAAGCAGTCGCGGAACAATCGTTCCAAGACCGTAAATCACTGTCTGTCCTGCTAATGCCTTGATAGGATTCTTCATGTTAATATATTTTAATATTTAACTATCTTTCTTACAGCGTGGCCGTTTTCAGTATCTATGTTAACGAAATATATTCCGTTGTCGAGACCGTTTATCTCGTATATGTCAGCATCGATATTTCTTTCCATGACTTTCTCTCCCAATATGTTGAACACGGTGATGTTAGTCATGTTTTCTGCTTTGATAATGAATCTGTCGCCTGATGGATTTGGATATACTGCGGCGTTTAACTCTTTCATTTCTTGTGTGTTTACAATGAATGTGACTTCCTTGCTGCTGAGTTCGCCATTGCAGTCTTCATAAACAGGTCTTACGTTGTAGATATATGTTCCGTTGCTTATGTCATCATCGATGAATGAAAGTGTTTCTGTTGTTGCTATCATTCTTGTGTCGCGATATATTTCGTAATGGACGAGGCCTTCTGTTTCAGGAGCGTTCCATTTTAATTCAACGGAATTGCTATGAACGATGAGTTCTAAGTTATTTACTGATTCGCAGCTTTCGTACATTATGTTTTGGCATGAGCAGTCGTAGATCCAGCTGAAGAATATTCCGTTTTGACGACCTTTGCCGCTGAAAATCTCTGTGCCGTTGTCGTAGTTGATAGAATAGATACATTCGTTATCGACGCCTCCTTTTTTCCATTCGAGCGATACTGTCACGCCAGAGTTCAATGTTTTGTTGAATGTTGCTGATGTTCCGTTTGTAATGGTATAAGTGTCTGATTCAGAGCCGTCGCTGTAGTGTGCGAAGATTTTGGCTCCGTTCCAGCCGTCGCCGAATTCGTCAGACAAAGTGTAAATCACGTCGCATGAGCTTATGTAATTCATGTTGAAGCTGTGTGTGTTATCGTTTTTGTCTTTTACTTCGATAGAGAAAGGCACGTTGATGTTGTTGCCTGCGTTGCTTGCTAATGTCACGTTGAAATAAGCTACAGCGCTGCCGTTTGGCGCTATTGAGCTGAATGATGCTTCGTTTTCGTTTATGGTGACGATATTGCTGCTGCTCGACAAGACGCCGCTTAAATTCAACGCAATCTCATTGCCCGAATTGATGAGTGCTACGCCTAAGTCTGCTGTCTCGCCTGCTTCTAATCTGCCGTTGCCGTTATCGTCGTTCATGACGATAAATGATGAGTATTTTACTGTGTTGTCGTAGATGAGTGTTGAGAATCTTGTCGTGGAAATCTTTTCGTTTCCTTGATAAAACTCTACGTCGAAGTGAAGCGGCGTCTTGCTTTCTGCTTCTTCATCCAAAATGAAACGGAATGTGTCGTTGATTGATATTGTCGCATTTGCTTCTACATTGCCTATCTCAGCGTTTGCATTGATGAAATTGACCCATTCGTTTTTGCATGTTAATTTTGCTGTTACGTTGTTATATGACTCTGATGAGACGTTGTCAAAATCTATATTGACGGCTATAACTTCATTAGGGTTTATCATTCCGTTTCCGTTTTCATCGTCGATGCTGAAGCTGTTAAATCTTATTGAGCCCATGTCAACGGAGTTCACTGCTGCTAGTGCATCTACTCTGCCAGAACCTGAGTCGTTGCTTTTTGTCTCTGTCAATTTCACCGCTGATGTCTCGAGTATCATGCTTATCTCAGCTGGTGTCAGACTTGGGTCTTTGGAGAGCATGAGGCTGATGACGCCAGCCACGCAAGGCGCTGCCATTGATGTTCCTGTCATCTTGGTGTAGCCTTCGTTGGCGAAGTTGAGCGAGACGACATCAACGCCTGGAGCGCATACGTCTGGACGAATCAGACCGATTCCTGGGTTGTATGGATAATCGCCGAATGATGTCTCTTGCCATGTCACAGGACCGCGTGAAGAAACGCCTGCTACTTTATCGCTGCTGTCAACGGCGCCTACAGAAACGACGCATGACTTCTCTCCAGCGTTGACTTGTTGGTCAGGGTGTATCCATGGTGCTGGGCAGCTGCCTGGTACGCGTACGTTGTTAGGTATAGGACTTGATTGTGAACCGCCTTCGTTGCCTGCCGCTACCGATGCTACGACGCCGGCGTTCAATACGTTGACGCATGTCTGTCGTATCATGGTTTTGTCGGCTATTGATGAGTTGGCGATGCCTAACGACATGCTTAAGACGTCGGCGCCGTGTTCTACTGCGAACTCCATGCCTGAACATATCGAGTTGGCGTTGGCGCTGCCTTCGTCGTTGAGTGCCTTGACGCACATCAATGTGACGTTAGGAGCGATGCCTGTCTGCTTGCCGTTGGTACCGTCGCCGCAGATGGTGCCAGCGCAGTGTGTGCCGTGTCCTCTTCTGTCCATGACGTCGGTGCTGCCGTCGTATGAGTTGTAACCGTGGTTTGGATATTGTGATCCGCCGTCCCAGAGATGGTCGGCTATGTCAGGATGTTCGTAGTTGACACCAGTGTCTAAGATGGCGACTAAAACGCCTTCGCCGGTGTAGCCCATCTCCCAAACTTCAGGAGCGTTGACTTGTGATACGTTAGATGTGATTTCTGGTTCGGCTTTTACTTCGGATGACTCGCCTGACAAGGTCGCGTTTTTGTCTGAATTATATCCTATTATTAAAATGTCGTCTCTTTGTGACAATATGTTGATGACTTCTTTTGTTGCGTTGCAAGTGATTGAGTTAGAGAGCCAGTGGCAGACGATGCCCGATGATCTTCCGTTTCTTTCTTCATTTCTTATGATTGAAACGACTTCTTGTTGTGACTTATCAGCGAACATTTTCAGTTCTTCCATCACTATCTCACGTCTTGCTTTCTTGCTGTCGATATTGGCGACTCTGTCGTTCAGTTTCTCGCTGTCCATCTGCGCCTTGAAAATGATGTTTATGCTAATCAGTTCATCGCCTTTCTCGTTCATTACTTCTTGTAAATCTTTTTCAATAATGCTGTTCTGCGCGTAAGCATAATTGCATACGAATAATGCAATTATCAAGCAGTAAATCAATCTTCTCATATTGTTATAATTTTTACAATCTGCAAAGATAGGGAAAATGACAAAAGGCTAAAGACAAAAGGCTAAAGTTTTTTTAGTAATGAAGTGATGGAGTAATGGGGTAATGAAGTGATGAAGTGAATGCGGAGATGTTTCAATGATTCCTATAAAATAAGCACACATTGAAGCGTCTAGTTAATGAGGAATTAGGAGTGATTTTTTTAAGGTGGGTTCTATTTACTATCAATTTTCCTACATCAATGGATAGAACCCATTTTTCCACATCAGTAGTTTGATTTATTTCTTAAAAAACTCTCCCGTTAAATTCGTCAATCAAACGATTTATCGAGACAAGCATTCTATGAACTTGTTTTTCCCAAGAATTTGTATGTCGTTTTTAACACTCTCCATACCTTTAATTTTAAAAAAAGCGCCGAAGGTACGATGAAATTGTGGATGATTTTTTCTGTCGTACCTTCGGCACTAATTAATATCATTTTTTTGAAACTCAGAAATTTAGAATTTCAGAAGAACCATTAAACCATTGAACTACTATTTCATAATTTAAAAGTTCTTATGCATCATCTTTCTTTTTAGAATTTGAACGATAAAGACTATTAGTTATCACGCCTTTAAATATATCTTCATTAAGAAACTCTAAAGCTCGATTTAAATCCGCAACATTATCAGTCGGCAACTCCAATTCATTATTTACATTAATTTGCGCTTTGATTCCATATTGCTTTAACAAACTTGTTCTTGTTTTAGCATTCTTTCCAATGAATGTTGCAATATTGTTTGTACTTGACAATAATTTTACAAGTCGTCGAGTCTTGACATTTGCTATATCTTTTACAACATTTGCATCAACACTTATTCCTGCAATATTTCCAAACGAGTCAATTTCTCCATTTGTCGCTTCTGTAACAAAATCAATCAATGAAAATATCTGATTTGCAAGTGTATAACTTTGAAAATACAATTTCCCATTTTCATATATAGCATGCACCTTGTCATCAACAATAAAAGCTGAATTATTCATTTTGGAATACGCATTGTCTCCACAAATTTGCAGAACCATTTTGCGTTGTAGCAGATTTTTCTTATTAAAAGCTTGAAAATAGAATTTACCATCATCGTAATAGAAAATGCTTTTGGGCATATCTCTATTTATATTATACTCTGATATATCAGCCTGATTATCAGGAATACGTTGAAAATCATCTGGAAGAATATAGTTGACATACACAATATTCTCACCATTTCTGCTAACAATATTTCCATCGAATTCATCTTCTTCTAAACCTTCAGGTTTTAATTTATTCCCTCCATTTATAAATATATTTTTAACATCATCTACTATCTCTTCTTTAAGAGAAATATATTTTACCGTATTATCGGACATCAATGCATAAAATTGGCTCATTTTTTTACTATTATTAGTTAGTTAGTTATTAAACCCATATAATCTGTTAACTCTGCATATTCCTTGATTTCATTTTTATTTCTAATGCACTTTGCTGAAAGAAGTACGTAAGTGTTTTCATCCGTCTTTACCTCATAATAACGATACCCCAATATTGAATAAATCAAATTATAGTTGGTATTATTATAACTTGCTAATGCTATAAAAAAACATGGAATTAATATGCAAACAAACAACTCCATGTAGTCATACTGGTCTATAAACATCGACAACCAAGGCATTATTGATGAAACAATCTGTTCAGCAGCGCTTGGTGACAAATTTGAATAAGACTTTACCTTTATTGATTTACATTCCTTACATCTTTGTGATTTATTTTTCAGTAAGTACTTTATACCAAGCACACTTGCAATCATAAAAACAAAACTTAAAGTTATTCCCCACCATTCAAAGTCAGCAGGACATATACCGTTTCTAAAAATATCACGCCATGCTTGACAATACATATCATTATTCTTTAGCAATCCTATCAATCCAAATGACAAGAATGTTGGCGCTGTAACTGTTATAGTTAATAAAAATTTACTAATATTGGGCATAAAAACTTATTGTTAAAAAAATAATAATGATAATAAAATACTTTTTTTGAAATCAAAACTTCAGAGCCTCAGAAAAAATCTAAGATTCTGAAGTTTTTTTTGTATTGAATAATAGTCCTAATCTCAACAATCTTATAATTTAAAATTTAGGCCAACTTTATGATTCATGCGGTCTGTATTACTGTAGCCGCATTCATAAAATATTCCGAAATGTTGGTTAAAACTAAAGCCTAATCCAACACTTCCATTAACAAAAGCTTTTGTGTGATTCCTCATTAATTTTTCATCTCGTAAATCTTTGTCGTAAATTATTGATTTAGCACCTAATTGTGTATTAGCATAAATGTCAATTTTACGGCATGACTGACTATCACGAATTGGCAAAATATGAAACCTCGCTTCTGCTCCGTAATATAGTCCCATTGAATGTGTTTTTACAAATTCTTCATTCACTTCAAAAATGTAATTATTATTGATGTATGTTGCAAACAAACCTGTTTCAAACCAATTATTTATTCTGTATAAACCATCCAATGAAAACATCATATCATCAAACCCATATTCTTGATAGACTGTTGCTCCCACATTTAGTGACACGTTGTCTTCAAAAAAAGAATCCTTTGGGTCAAGCTCTTGAGCTGATAAGTTTCCCATTGCCATAACCAACAATAAAGAAACTGTGAATAACAAATTGTTTCTCATAAATAGATTTTAATGATTAATAATTGAAATTTAAAACTATTTTAACGTCTCTGTAAAACCACTTCTCGCTATTGCCCTTTACAGAGACAGCCGTTTGATGAACTTGTTCTTCCCTAATATGTAAATGTTAATCATCATAACTTTCAATTTTCAGTTTTCAGTTTTCAATTTTCAACTCTGAAATATCCATAATACTGCTCGCCATTATTCAATGTGATATCCATTCTGTAATAGCCAGCATCATTAATAAAGAATGTAGCGTAATCTGGTGTTGAGAAGACATTCTCTCTGTCGATGTAAACACCATTGGAATCCTTAATAACAATGTGAGCTATTCCCACATTTTCGTTAAAGGTAATAGTTAAAGTGTTTCCGATAATGTCAGCCGAGATGGATTGGTGACGAGTTTCTGCACTATTACAGGTGTTGGCATAAACTTCTATAACATCCACACCTTCTTTTACATTTTTCTGTTTAGCCTCTGCACTAAAAACAACTTGCAAAAGCATAATCATTAGAATCAACCTTTTCATATCTATATTTTTGATGCAAAGGTAGATTAACAACAATTACTTGTCAAGAAGAAAATATGAGAAAAAATGATACCATAAAACAGTTACATATTTGATTATCAATTCAATCAAATAAGCTGTAAAAGATAGTTATGCAAGTTTGTTTTTGAGTCTAAACCTAATATAACGCAGATTTTATTCTTCCTTTTTTTTGAAGCATGGTATGTTACTCCAAATAAAGATGCAATTTGATAGTTATCCAATCCCATAATAACAAGGCATAAATAATACAAATCCTCTTTCTTCAGCTTAGGATATTTGTTTGCCATATCATTTATGAAATAGTTTAGATGATGGTTGGCTGAATTCAGCAATAAAACTAATTCTTCCTTTGACAATAGTGATAGCGTATTGCTTTTTAATTTCTTCTCTGAAATTTCTTTTATCTCATTCAGTATTTTGGAACAAACATCCGATTGGAGATAATTGTTTAAATTTGAAACATCAATACGAGTCCTCTTCAGTCTATACTTTAGATTGGAAATTTCAGCCGTATATTCTCCTATAAGTTCCTCTTTTTTCTTCAATTCTGCATTTTGCTTCTTTATTTTACCTTCGGTTAACGAACTCTTGAATCTTAAATCGATAATATTTTTTTGTGATTGATTTATTTCTGTTTTTAATTTTTCTATTTCTTCGAGATGAACGGCTATCCGTTCTTCATTATTTTTATGATCCTCCGACAGTTTTTTTATAATCTTGCCATTTTCGTCTATAATCGCCTGTAGCCTTGCAATTTCGTTTCTGTTTTCAGCAATGGTATCGTTTCTAACAACCAATCCTTTCGTTACAATTGAAATAAGATGGTTCTTATCGTTTATCACTTGTCTTTTATCATTAATCTCTCCAAGATAACATTCTATCTGTTTCTCTTTCGCTATTTTATCTTCTTTCAGTCTGTCAATCAATATTCTGTTTTCATGAACATTCTCTTGAAGTCTTTTAAGTTCTCTTTCTTTTGCCGACAAATCATTTTCCATCTTTTTGATGTCGGTTTCTTTACCCGATATTTCTTGTTTTTTTATAGATACATCATCCATGAGAGATTTAATAACCAATTTATGGTCTTCCAACATTCCAACAAGTTTCTTTATTTCAAATTCTTTTCGTTTTATTTCATCTTTTGTTTTACTGATGATTTTTAATGATTCATGATATTTTTTGTCTTTTCTTTTGGATTTTTGCCATATTAGAATTGTAATGACAAATGATATGATTATAAGTAAAGAAAGTGATATAACAATAACTTTTGTTCTTGTTCTGCTTTTATATTTTTCTTTTTCAACTATTCTTTCTTTGTATCTGTTATAGACATCCTGAATTTCTCCTCTGACTACACTTTTATTAACCATATTCATTGACAGTTTCGAAACAATCTTTTCGAAATATGTTTTCTTGTCATGGTTTCCTATGGAATCATATATCGCTGATAAAATTAATGAGGATTTATTCTTTATGTAATTATTATTGCTTCTTACGCTTTTTTCTATATAATATATAGCAGAGTCGTAAACATTATCTTTATAATACATCGTTCCTAAAATACAGTAATAGGAATCTTTTGAAGCATAATCCACAATCTTGTCAATATTGTTTTTAATCAAAATATAAGCATTGTCTTTTTCGCCTTTATCGAATAATATTTGGGCAATACATTTTTCAACATCTAATTTGTTTGTTAGGTTTGAGTTTGTTTCGAGTGATTTGTTATAATAACACAAAGCACTATCAGCATTATTTGCTAAATGGTATGAATTTGCCAATTCTTTCAGCAAGTTTGCTTTAAAGGAATTGTCATTTATCAAATTTACATAGTCTATTGCTTTTCTATATTTAATTATAGCTAAATCACAATAACTCGCATTATAAAACAATCTTCCAAGTCTATTATATATCAACGCTATAAACCTTATCTTTTCATACTCCTCCGGATTATCAACTTTAGCCTTTAGCCTTTTGTCTTTCTTCCTTAGACTTTTGTCTTTCGCCATCAAATCCTCCATAATCTCCAAAGCGATGAGATAATGCTCGCAGGCACCTACAATATCGTCTTTTTCGGTGAGACCGACGGCGTGGTAGTAATGCGCTTTAGCGCATTGATAATTAGGAATTAGGAATGTGGAATTAGGAATTGCTTTTCGTCCGCCATAATTCCTAATTGCTAATTCATCATTCCTGATGGAATCAAAGAACTCCATCGCTGCTTTTACTTCGTCGAAGTTGTATTGTGGGAGATAGTTTTTATATAAGGAGTCGGCTTTGCGAATCTGGGATTCGTGGAAAGACGCAGAGTCGCCGAGATACTGAGACTCCGAGGTCGTTTGGGGAGAAGTCACCGACAAATTCTCGGCGACTTGGTGACTTGGTGTCTCGGTGACTCCCAACAAAAGAAACAATATAAAA
>JAFYNK010000024.1 GCA_017548125.1 Bacteroidales bacterium
ATAATTCAATTGCCACAAGCCGTTCACGACCGTTATCTTATTGTAGATGATGAGGTATGGTTATTAGGTGCGTCTGTGAAAGATATGGGCAGAGGATTGTGTACAATCATCAAGCTTGGATTTACGCCAGAAGAAATATTGAAAAGAATATGAAAATTCAGTGTATTCCATTTTGGAATATACTGCAGTAGTCCGAAAACTGACAACTAAACGCTGATAGCAGACAATAGAATAACTTAAAAACAAAATATCCCAAAAAACCAATGAAACCTGAAACCCAAAACACATTACCAACAGTCGCTGAAAAAGGAGAGATAGTCCTTTATCAACCTAACGAGAGCATCCGTCTGGAAGTTAGAATAGAAGATGAGACGGTTTGGCTTTCGCAAGCTCAAATGGCTGAGTTGTTTTGCAAAGACGTATCCGTTATCTCTAGACACATATCTCGAATATTTAAAGAAAATGAGTTGGATAAAAATAGCAATTTGCAAAAAATGCAAATTCCTAATTCTGACAAACCTATTAGCATATATTCATTGGATATGATTATTTCTGTAGGATATAGAGTCAATAGTCGTCAAGGTGTGGCATTCAGGCGTTGGGCAACTCGTGTGCTGAAAGAGTATATGCTCAGAGGTTTTTCCATCAACCAGCATCTTATATCTTTACAAGAACATTTTGATAATCGTTTCTCTTCTCTAGAATCACGCGTTGATAACCACGAACAAAAAATAGACTTTCTTATTCAAAAAGAACAACCTGTTACAGAGCAGCTCTTCTCAACAGGCTGCGTTTGGGATGCTTATACTTTCGTCTCTAATCTCGTACGTTCTGCATCAAAGAGAATCGTTCTTATTGACGCTTTCGTTGATGAGCGTACTCTGCTGATTTTAGACAAACGTGCTGACTGCGTTGATTGCACAATACACACTCGCTACAACTCCAAATCGCAACTCGATATCCAGAAGCACAATCAACAATGTAATCATATTGATATAATTCAATTGCCACAAGCCGTTCACGACCGTTATCTCATTATAGATGATGAAGTATGGTTATTAGGTGCGTCTGTGAAAGATATGGGCAGAGGATTGTGTACAATCATCAAGCTTGGATTTACGCCAGAAGAAATATTGAAAAGAATATGAAAATTAAGTTAGTTCCATTTTGGAATATACTGCAGTAGTCCGAAAACTGACAACTAAACGCTGATAGCAGACAATAGAATAACTTAAAAACAAAATATCCCAAAAAACCAATGAAACTTGAAACCCAAAACACATTACCAACAGTCGCTGAAAAAGGCGAGATAGTCCTTTATCAACCTAATGAGAGCATCCGGCTGGAAGTGAGAATAGAAGATGAGACGGTTTGGCTTACACAAGCTCAGATGGCTGAGTTGTTTGGAACAAACAGGCAGGCCATTACTAAACATATTAAAAATATCTACGAGACAGGCGAGTTGAATAGAGACGCAACTAGTTCCATTTTGGAACTACTTCAAAAGGAAGGGAATCGCAATGTTAAACGTAAGATAGAATTTTACAATCTTGATACAATTATTTCTGTAGGTTTTAGAGTAAATACACGTCAAGGGATACTTTTTAGGACATGGGCGAATAATGTATTAAAAAAATATCTTCTCAAAGGATATGCCGTGCATCCAAGTCTTCAACAAGTGGAATATCACCTTTCAAAGCAAATTGAATATCAACGTGAGGAGATATTTCTTCTTCAACAAAAAGTACAAAACCACGAACAAAAAATAGATTTTCTTATTCAGAAAGAACAGCCTGTTACAGAGCAGCTCTTCTCAACAGGCTGCGTTTGGGATGCTTATACTTTCGTCTCTAATCTCGTACGTTCGGCATCAAAGAGAATCGTTCTTATTGACGCTTTCGTTGATGAGCGTACTCTGCTGATTTTAGACAAACGTGCTGACTGCGTTGATTGCACAATACATACTCGCTACAACTCTAAATCGCAACTCGATATTCAGAAGCACAATCAACAATGTAATCATATTGATATAATTCAATTGCCACAAGCCGTTCACGACCGTTATCTTATTGTTGATGATGAGGTATGGTTATTAGGTGCGTCTGTGAAAGATATGGGCAGAGGATTGTGTACAATCATCAAGCTTGGATTTACGCCAGAAGAAATATTGAAAAGAATATGATATTTTAAGGAAATTATCAATCATAAAAAAAACTCCCGAATCCGGCAACGGATTCGGGAGTTTTTTTATGATTTATTTATCTTTTTTATCTAACTACATTGATTCTTCTTGTGATAAGTCCGTTTTCTGTCATGACTTTCACCATATAGACACCTGCTTCTTGTTGTGACATGTCTATTATTTCCTCATTGCTATCGGTGTTGTTGTCATAAACAACTTGGCCTAAGGTGTTGATAATAGTGATGCGTGTGATGCCTTCTGCTTCAATGTTTAATGCGCCTTGGGTTGGATTAGGATAAATCATAATGCCGCTGAGCGCATTTTCATTCAAACCAACTGGTACTAATATAGAAACATGAATTGGATCTGATTCACATTCTTCTTCATCTTTTTCATAAACTGCTGTGACATGATAGTGGTATGTTCCATTGACATCTATTTCATCGAAATAGATATTCTGTTTTGTATCATCTATCAACTCGTAGTTGTCGTCATTAGTGCTTCTGTAAATGTTATAATGTTTAGGCTCACCTATCAAAGACCATGTTAATTTAACGCCGAAAGCTCCACTATAATATATTGTTTCTGCAATAATATTTACAGGAGCGTCGCAATCCATAACATATTCTACTGTTGCGCATTGTGGGCATGACATTGAGCCTGTGTAGTTGATGTCGCCAGGTTGCTCTGTCTCAGGATCAACGTTGTGATTATATACGACTCTTACGCAATAATCAACAGCTTCTTCGCCAACGAATGGTTCTGCGAAAGAGTTTTCTGTTATTGGTTCTGGAGTGATGAGTTCGCCGTTGCGGAATACTAATACTCCTACTGGTGTCAATACGTCTTCTTCTCTTGTCTTGCTTGTTGCCAAAGTGATGTCGTCAATGTCGAGCATATATTGGTCGTGACAATTGAAGTGACGGAATGCGATATGGATTTCACGGCCGGCATAGTTGCTTAAATCAATGGTTCTTAATGACCATTTTGTCTGACGGTCTTTGCGTGTGCCATCGCCTTCTAATGTTTCTTCCCAAATCATAGTGAAATCATTAGGATTTGTATTTCCTGCCAATGAGATAGCGATACCATAATGTTCGGCTGCAAATTCGCCGTCTTGGGCACAAACATAGAATGAGAGTTCTGAATCTTCTTTGATAGCATATTTCTCTACCGTGACGAAATAATTGTCAGGATAAAGCACTTCAGCAAACTGATTGTTGAATGACTCTGACAAGACATAATGCTGACTGCCGTTGTTGCCTTGTCCTGGTTCCATATATTCTGCTGATGTTCTCCAAGTGTAATTGTCGCCGTCAGCGTCGATAGTGGTCCATCCATCTATAGAACCGTCTTCGAAGTCGAAGAAGAATGAGTCGATTACATCAGGAAGTTCTTCTCCATACATATTCCAATTCAAGACAGCTTTGCCTTTGAAATATTCGGCGGTGAAGTTTGACACACCTTGAAGATTTTCGCAGCTTGAATAAGTCCAGTCACATTCAACAGCTTCACTAGAACCTGTTGCATAGTTGGCGACGACTTTAGTCACATGATGGCTCTCAGAGATTTCAGTGTTATGTTGATAATAATTAGTTGTTACTGTTGCTTCGAGGATGTCGTCGAGATAAACATCATAAGAAAGAACAGCTTTAGCGTTTTTAGATTCATTTACTAAAACGATGTCGTCAATATTGACATAGAATTGATTTGTGCAGTTGAAGTGGCGGAAGGCGATGTATATTTCTTGTTCAGCATAATTGCTGAGGTCTATTTTCTTGAGATACCATGCACCTTGTTTTGAACCGTCGCGTGATTCTTTTGCGCCGCTTTTTGATGACAATGTCTCTTCCCAAATCATTGTGAAGTCTTCTGGATTGCTATTGCCTGTTGTTGAAATTGCGATGCCATAATGTTCGGCAGACCAAGTTGCGTCTTGAGCGCATACGTAGAATGAGAGCTGTGAGCCGTCTTTGATGAGATATTTGTCTGTAGTGACTAAGTAGTTGTCAGGTGTTAGCGGACCGCCTAAGTCGTTGTCGAATGATTGTGAAATGACGCAGTATCTACTTCCGTTATGGCCGTTGCCTGGACCTAAGATGTCTGTTGTTATGCGCCAGTTGAAGCCGTCGCCGTCGGCATCGATGGTTTGCCATCCGTCAAGGAAACCGTCGTCGAAGTTATAAACGAATTCTCCGCCGCCATTGCTGAAGTCTCTGTTTTCCCATTTGGCCCAACCTGTTGCTGATACAGTGAGATTTTCAACTGGAGCGAGAATCTCGTCTATCGTTGCTTCTAATGTTGTCTCATTCCAAATTGTGACGTTGTTGACATATAAAGTGTCGTATCCTTTTTTCATAACGGCGTAAGAATAATTACCTTTGCGGAAGCTGTCCCAGTGGAAGCTGCCGTTTTCATCGACTGTAGCTTTATAGTCGTAGCCTATTCCAGGTTCATCGATATTAGTGAATTTTACCTTTGCACCAGCAGCCACTTCATTTCCAGTTGTCATGATATTCATATCGACAGAAGTGAACATTTCGCCGAAGTCTAAGGTATTAGACCATGTTATTTCAGATTCAGCTTTATTGTCAGTATATATTGCACCAACGCCCCATTGATAAGCGCCGTTGCTCAATGAGTTCCACTGAGTATCAACGAAAGTCGTATCGCTGACGTTTTCAGCAAGTTTCACTATTTCATTAGTATGAATGTTTTTTCTATATACATTATAAATGTTCAGGAAATCGCGCTTGTTGGTGCTTGTCATTCTTTCAGGAACGCCGATGCCGAAAGGTTTAGCGTCAGCTTTAGCGATAGCAGGGCCTGCTGATGTCTCGCCATTAAATTTTACGTTAGACAAGACGACATTTTTACCATCTATGTTTTCGAGATAACCTCTCACGAGCCAAGAATAGATGACACCGTAATCTACGGTGTGTCCCCAAGTTGTTCCGTTGAAAGAGATCCAGTCGCTGCTAGAGTCGCCTACGTGGTAGCAACCAGTTGCTGGGAAGTCGCCTGTTGAATAGAATGTGATCCATAAAGGTTGAGTTCCGTCGAGGAGCACAGGGTTGTCGAGTTTCACTTCGATGACGTTCTTAGAACCTGTTGTTGAGAAGTTTTGTGATGACACCAAAGTGCCAGGGCCGTCTGTTCCGCCTAAATAGATGTTAGCTGTGATATTGAAAGGATCTTGGTCGAAGTAAGAAACCTTTGTCAATGAGTATCCTGCGTATTCTTCGGTGTCAGGGAAGCTGATGCCCCAGTAGATGGCGCCCGTTTGAGAACCTACAGCGTTAGCGTAGTCGCCTTCGTCGTAATGAATCCAGCCGCCTTCAAATGGAGGGGTTTCTTGATATAAAACGATATTGTCAACGTAATAAGCGTCGTCGCCTGCTGAGTCTGCGATGTCTTTTTGATAAGACCATTTATAAGTATGGGTGCCTTTCTTGACTTTATATTCTCTGTAGCTCCAGTCTGCTGTGCCGGTAGCGACAGCTTTCTGTACGCCGTCGATATAGAAATAACCGTTGTCGAAGAACTGTTCGCATGACACTTTATGATAGAAGCTCATGATGCCGTCGAAAGGAACGTCAAGAGTGATAGAGATTTCTGACTTGCCGTTGTCGAGGCCTTCGCATGTTGATTTGATAGCGTAGTTGCCTTCGTAAGCGTCGTTTGTTATTGTCCAAGGAGCGTTGCCGTTGTTGTCGAAGTTAGCCTGGTTGATATTGCCAGTCTCGAAATCGACGACGATTTTTTCAGGGATGATAGGATTCCAGCTCCATATCACGTCAACATTATTTTCTTCGTTGACGGTAGCTACGACAGCAGCTAAAGGATAATGTGTCTCATCGTTATTTCTCTCTTTAGAAACCTTTTCAGGTGTGATCTTTTGTGCATTGGCGGTTCCAATCATACCGAGGATGCACATAGTCATTAGTAATAGTAATTTTTTCATAGTATAAATTTAAATTAAGTTTATAAGTTTTCTCTTTTTGCTAAAAAATTTCAAAGCACCAAAAATACTTATTTTATTAACATAATGAATTACATCTTTAAAAAAACTTTAGCCTTTAGCCCTGACCTTTAGCCTTTTTCTTATCTTTGCAAAAAATAAAAATTATGGCAAACACATATTCTATAGGCGTTGATATAGGCGGCACCAACACCGACATCGGTTTGGTTCGCAACGACGGCAAAATCGTCACACGTCGTAACATTCCGACAAACAAATATTACGATATTGATGTATATCTTAAAGACATCACCGACCTTGTCAAGGAGATGATGAAAGAAAACGAAATTGATAACATTGATGGTATCGGCATCTGCGCTCCTAACGGCAACTATTATAACTGTACATTCAGCGGAGCTACCAACCTCAATTTCAAAGGCGATTTCAACGTACAGGAGATAGTCAGCAAATATATGGATGTTCCTGTAGTCATTTCCAATGATGCCAACGCGGCAGCTTTTGGAGAGCTTATTTATGGTGGTGGCAAAGGAATGAAACATCTTATCATGTTCACACTTGGCACTGGCGTTGGATCAGGAATCATCATCGACGGCAAACTGCTTCTTGGCAAGACAGGAGGCGCTGGTGAGCTAGGACACGTCATCACTATCCCAGGCGGTCGTCAATGTGGATGCGGATTGAAAGGATGTTTAGAGACTTATACATCAGCTACAGGCATACGTCGTACAGCGCTTGAGATGTTGGAAAACAATCCTTCATACGACGGCGTCTTGTCAAAGATTCCTGCAGAAGAGCTCACAAGTAAACATGTAGGCGACGCTGCCAATGCAGGCGATCCTCTCGCTCTTAAGATATTTGAAGAGACAGGAAAAGTGCTCGGCCTCGCCATGGCCAACGCTTGTTCGTTCTCATCACCGGAAGCTGTCTTCTTGATGGGCGGCCCTGTCAAAGCAGGCAACGTGCTCCTCGACCCTGTCCGTAAGTCATTCGCTGAGAATTTATTATTTGTATATAAAGACTCTGTTGAAGTCAGAGTGTCAGAGCTTCCTGATAACGACGCAGCGATTCTAGGAGCGGCAGCGGTGATAAAGAATATCTGAAAATTGAAAAACGAAAATTGAAAATTGAGAGGTGTAAATTGATTTTTTAAAAAAATTAAACTTTCAACTTTCAATTTTCAATTTAAAATATTATCTTTGCACTCCGAAAAATGCCCAATGGTGTAATTGGCAACACGACTGACTCTGGATCAGTAAAGTCCAGGTTCGAACCCTGGTTGGGCAACATAATCCGCTGTTTTACAGCGGATTTTTTTATTCAATAAAAAAATATATCTTTGCAAAAAAAAGAATCTATGAGTAAATTCTTAAATGTTATCCTTAAAGTTTGTTTTGTTGCAGTAATCGGTATAACAGCTTTGTCTTTAACGAGTTGTAATTCTAAAAAAGCAAAGGGCGTCCGTGAAGATTTTGTTTATCTCGAAGATGGTGTTTTCAAGATAAATGATGAGATATTTTATCCAATAATGCTTAATTATAAGGTTGATGTAAGAAAGATAGGCGACGATGTCGTGATTTCTCCTGCTCGATATTACGAGAAAGACAAAATTTACGAGTCAAACACCAAAGAAGAGATAAATCAGCAGTTTTCGAATCATGTTGAGCTGATGAAAGAATTAGGTTTTAACACCATAAGAATATGTCTCGATGTTGTAGGCAAAGATGATGATGGAGTGTATTTCTGGTCATCAGATGAGGCAGCGGCGATATATCTGAAAGATTATCAAAAGAAAATCAATGAGGGTATTGCCGGCGTTTTAGATGTCGCAGCGTCACACGGAATGAAAGTCATGCTTTTATTAAAGCCGCCTTTCGAAAAAGAACTTGAAGATTTCTGTATATCTGTATTTAAACACTTTGCCGACAACCCGACAATTTTCGCTTACGACTTGATGAATGAACCTTTGTATTTTGACCTGGAACCAAATCGTACGAAACAAGACGCAGTGAATATCGTTAAACACTGGAAAGAATTACTCACAAGATATTCTCCAAATCATCTGTTTACTATCGGCTTCTCCGAACCAATAGAAGTTTTTGAATGGGACCCTTCTGTCATGCCTGTAGATTTTGTGCAAATACACACATATCATCCTTTAAGAATACCTAACGAAATATGGTGGTATAGCAAATATATTGGCAAACCTTGGATTATCGGTGAAACAGCCTTGCCTTCAGACAATGACTCGATAAGTTACGATTTGCAGGCTTTGTTCGTTAAAGAAGTTTATCAATACATAATAGACTGCGGAGGAATTGGCTTCGGCTGGTGGGAGTTCCAGGACCATATCAATCCGGGCTTGAATTTCGAGGCTAATTATCCGGGCTTGCTAAATCATGATGGAACAACAACGACAAAAAACGGCAATGAAATCGTAGGAACACTAAAGCCTGCTGCTTACGAATTTAAAAACCTTCATGAACTGAAACCTCAAGAAATAACCAGGCCTGTAAACTATTTCAATATGCTTGGCTATGAAAATTATGTCATAAAAGGAAAGATAATAAGCGGCAACAAACCAGTGGAAGGAGCAGTGATAAGAGGCTGGAACAATAATTGGAAAGTAGGTTTGAACACTTATTCTGACGAAAACGGTGATTTTACCTTGGTCAGCAACGATAGCTGTGTGCATTTTGAAATATCAGCTCCAGGATTGGAGAAAGTGAAATTCAACAGTAAAAATCTGAATCTTCAATACAAGAGAGCTGACGGCAAGGAACACGATTTCTCCGACTTGGAAAACGTCATGCTTGAATATCATAAAATATCGTTTTATCCTTATATGAAAAATGACTCGACCTTGTTTGATTTTAATGAAGATATGTTCAACAAGGCTAAATTTGAGACGGATATGGGGACAATAGAATTGAAAAAAATGTAAATAAAGCAAAAATAAAGTCAGATGGCAAAAGGAAATAAATTTTATTCATGGGCTTGTCCTTATTCAGTCAACGTTATAGTTTTTTTAATCATAACGGTTTTGATGAAAGTGATTTTAGGTATCATTCATTTTGAACCTGATTTCACATGCGCCAACTTCTTCTCTTCTATCGCCGTTACATTTATCGCAGCTGGAATATTGTCGTTCGCCGTTATGCTGGTTTACGCAATTTGCAGTCTTGTATCACGAAGAACTTCCATGATAATAACATCTTTGTTGTTCGCTTTTTTGTTTTTAACGGAAATATCATTGACTATTTTTACAATTAAAAGTGGAGCTTTGATGGATAACGAGATATTCCTTCGTCCAATTAACGAAGTGGTGGAAACCATAAAAAGCGGCATGAACAACCTTTTGCTTGTAACGATAGCTTTCGTCATATTCATCACGGCATATTGTTTCTCGATACATTTCATCACTAAAAAAATGAAATTCAGCAGCTGTCTTGTCCTTGTTACGATAATCTACATAGCACTTTCATTATCATCTGCTTGCTTGATGCAAAGATTTGAAAAGACGACAAATCCTAATGTGAGAAATTATATTACAAACAAAACCTGGTATCTCGCCAAATCCATTTTCTTGTCAGAGAAATTCACTGAAAACAAGATTGGCTATGACGAATCCGTTATCGATGAATATATTGAATTTAAAAACGGTCATGTTATTCCTGACAAATATTATCCTATGGAGAGATTCGACAACACAAAGGATAATCTCTCTCAATATTTTAAAGATTCTGACATAAAGCCAAACATCGCCATCATTGTCGTCGAATCGTTGGGCAATGAATGGATGGGAACAAACAATACTGTAAGACCAATAATGCCGTTTCTGGATTCGTTGTCTAAGGAGTCTTTGTATTGGAAGAATTGCATGTCAACGACATTGAGAAGCTTTGGCATCGTTCCGGCAATAACAGGCTCTGTACCTTGTGGAATCAGAGGATACCAATTCGGCAACATGCCAGAAACAAATACCTTGATAGGAATATTGAAATCAAATGGCTACGAAACAAATGCTTTTTATTCTGGAGAATTTTATTTTGATTGTGTGGCGGAATATCTTATCTCACAGAAAATTGATTATATGTCTAATTTCTATGCCGATTATAAGAAGGAAAATGATAAGAACAAAGGTAATTTCTGGGGCTATCACGATGAATTTCTTTTCGATAAGTCGATGGAAGTCCTGAAGAATAAAAAATCGCCGATGATGAATTTGTTCGTTACAATCTCAACTCATGACGATGTCGAAGAAAGTAATCCTGTTTTCGTTGAAGCGGCAAGAAAGGCAAAGCAAATTGTTGAAGAAACGAGAGAAAACAGCAAGGTCTCACACAATGCATATAAAAAATCTATAACTTTTGTTTATACTGATGATTGTCTGAGGAAATTATTTGCCGATTATTCTAAACGCAGCGACTTTGAAAACACAATATTTGTCATCACGGGCGATCATTCAAGCGGCTCGTTCATGAAATCTGACATCTCCAGATACCATGTGCCTTTGATAATTTATTCACCTCTGTTAAAAGAACATAAGACTTTCGATAATGTTGTCACACATAACGACTTTGTGCCTTCACTTGTGACGCTTCTTAAAAATAAATACAAACTTGAAACTCCTGCCAAAGTGAGCTGGGCTGGCAATTGCCTAGGCATTGATGAAGAAGAGTCGATGTCGGAGATGCTTTTCGTTGAATATGCGAAAGGCGTGACCAAAATGTTGTCTAATGGTTATATGTATGTCAAAGAAGAAGATAAAACATATAGAATAGATAATGATATGTCGGTTACAGACGCGTCGGACGATGCATATCATGAAGTGATAAAACGTAAATTTGACGTTTATAAAAATGTTAACGATTACGTATATCTCAACAATAAGCTGGTGTCTGAAAATATCTATGAAGATGACAAATATGAATATATCTGTCAATACAATCATCCGCAGACCATTAGATGTCAAACCAGGGAAGATAAAAAATGGATTAACTTCTACATGTTGCCAGAAACAAAAATACCAGGAGAATGGAATAAAATCAAGATTTGTTTCTCTGCTGACGTGTCTTTCCTTGATGAAATAGAGGCTGACCAATATATGGATTTGTATTTCTACTGCTCAGGAAGCAACCACAATTATCCTGAATATTATACCGACAAGATAGTTAAATTCTTTCCTGTAGATAAAATAGAAACAGGCGAATGGTATAAGCTTAACGTGGAAAAGGAGTTCGTTGTCAAAGACGCTGCCGACCTGAAATGCTACATTTACACATACTATTCTCGCATGCTGGATAGCAATGAAGCCTTTTTTAAGAATATTAAAGTCAGAGTTTATGGCTCGGCGAATTAAGGCGTCTCTGTAACGCTTGCTATCTCTATTTTCGCATATCGATCTCCGACAGTCAGCGTCGAGCCTCCAACCCATTGGTCGTCATATCTTACTGACGCAAGGAAAATGGATATGTTATAATCTTTGTCGTTCTTTACCACGAACTCTTTTGACATTGACAAGCCATACCATTCATCGTCTTTTATGACATCGGATTTGATGAACTTGCTTACTTTGTCAATGTAATTCGTTGTCTCTCCGCTTTCTACATCTTTGCAGCTGAAGACAATATCCATATATTCATCTTGCCATAAGGAATCGTTGATATATATATTGGCGTCTAAGGTGACCTTTATCTTATCCGTAAATACATCAATGATATTGTCGTCAAATAAGCTAAATGTCATGCTTCCGACTTCACTTGGTTTTTTGTCGGGAGTAGTGCATACTATTTTGGAACGTTTTTTCAATTCTTTGAAAACGGTGTATTCGTTGTTGGTGATAGGATTCTTGGTCAATTTGTCATTGTGATATGTATAACGGTAGATATATTTATAAAGTTCTAGTTTTTTGTTGAGCATGTTTTTAAGGGAATCGTTGTAAATGATTTCCATTCTGAGATTTTCATCAATCTTATTGACGAGTTCGCTTTCCCATTTGTTCGCCTCCCAATACATGTAGTTGTCATAAACGATCTCGCGCATTTCTCTGCTGTAATTGACGTGCACCATTTTCTTTGAGAAATTCATGTGGCTTGAGGTGTCTAGTCCGTCGCTGGCCCAATGGACGTATTTTGGAGTTTCAAGATGGTATTTTTCTCGCATAAGAGCGTTTATGGAAGGAGCTATGTCATTGTGAGTGACAAGAGAGTTAAAAGTGCAGCTCTCTTCAAGCATCGGCGACCATATAATCAGCGGAACTGTGTGGTATGATAATTTGTTGTTTATTATCAGACCGGAAGAATGGTCTCCGGTTATGATAAAAATAGTATTGTCATATTTGCTGCATTTTTTATAATCGTTGATAAAATCTCTTATGCAATCGTCAGTGTAAAGCATCGAACAAAATCGTTTTTTGTTGATTTCGTACAAAGGCATTATTTCTGGTTTCATTTTGGATATTATTTCCTCAGCTCTTGTGTTATAGTTTTTATGTTTTTCTTCATCGTTGATATTCAATGCTTCATGATTTGTTATTGTAATATAAAGATTAAACATCGGCATATCGTTGGCATTGATTTGCTCAAAGCTCTTGTCGAACATGATATGGTCGTAATATCCCCACCAATTGCCTAAGTTGTTGTTTTTGTTTGCAGAAAATTCTTGATAATAATCAGATAAATAATCAATGTCTTGGGCTAGAAGATATTCGTGGATACAGTCGAAACTGTAGTCTCCTCCGTAAAAAGAACTTGTCTTGTAGCCGTTTGCTTTAAATATATCGAACAAGGAATTGTGTTTTGGGATTATTCCGAACTGAAATCCTTTAGGACCTATTGCCGATGATGTTATTGAAGGCACGGCGCCATAGCTTCTTATGGTTGTAGATAAACATTTTTTCCAATAGAGACTTTTTTTGGAAAGGGAATCTAAGAATGGCGCGAAACCGTTTTCCCCAATCATCTCGCTTCCAAACGATTCAACAACGAGTATTACGACATCAGGCTTCTCGTTGATGTCGCGGAAATATTTTCCCAAAACGTCAGGAGTTTTGTCGAGTCTTTCCAAAGGATATTGTTTGTCAGGAATTATGTAGTCGGGGTTTTCCGCAAGAAACTCATCTATTAAAGTCATATCGAAGTTGATGTTGTCATTCGCGTTTGTGTCAAACTTAAGACATGATTGGGCCATGAACCAGAATTTGCTCATTTCCTTATTTCTATTATTAATGTCTATTTTGTCTATTATATTGTCTATGAACAGACTCGAAGGGATTGACATTAACATCAAAGAAAACGTTAATATTGACAAGTTGACTTTGATTTTTTTGTCTAAAAAATATGTCAGAAGAGAAAATCCACCAACGACGAAGATAACTATTGCTATAAGCGAAAATATGTTAGTGTTAGCCAACACTGTTTGCATGATTTCGGAAAAAGGTCTCAGAAAAAGTTCTTTTCCCATCAAAGAGCCTGTCTCGTGAGTGTAAATGCTTAGCCCGAGTTCGCTCATGATTATTATTCCATATAAAACGGAAACTATTTTTACGGCGTGTTTTCTGAAAACCTTGCTGAGCAAAAGATACACGACAAACACGGCAAACCCGATAAAACATGAAGTGACAAAACAATGTATCTCTGATTTTAATAATGTGTCAATGGTATTGTTATCGAATATTCTGCTTATCAACATTATAATAACGAAGCATATTGTCGTTAGCGAAAAAGATTTTGTATTCTTCATTTTTCTTGTATTTTATGTCGAATTGTCCTTAAGATTATTTTTCAAAAATAAAAAAAATGTCGATAATTTAACTACATAAGTTTCATTATTTTCATTACTTTTTTTATCTTTGAAAATTCAAAATATCCAACTTAATTTTCAACTATTATGGCAAAGAAAAAAGTCAAGAATAGCCTTAGTACTTTCGTAAATACTATCCTCACAATATTTGGCGAACATCCTTTTAAGCCAATGAATTATAAGCAGATTGCGAAGATAATGTCGGTGCGCGACGCTGCTGGAAAAGATGTGATTTATCAGATTCTTGTAACGCTTCATAACGAAGGAAAACTGATCGAAGACAAGCCTTATCGTTATCTTCTTCACCCTGATTATATTCATGAATATGGCCCTAAGCCGCAATTTGTTGTTGGTACTGTCGATATGAAAAGCACTGGCAAAGCTTATGTTATCCCAGATGAAGAAGGCGAAGACATCTTCATTGCTGCCAATAACACAGGCAAGGCTCTTCATGGCGACAAGGTCAAGGTGGCTATGTTCCCTAAACGCAAGACCAAGAAAAACGAAGGCGAGATAGTTGAGATTATCCAAAGAGCTAAAACGGATTTTGTTGGTATATTCAGTGTTTCTCACGGCTTCGCATTCGTCATCTCCGACCGGCAGACTATGCCTTTGGACATATACGTGCCTAAAGGAAAATACAAAAACGCCAAAGACGGACAGAAAGTCATCGTTCATCTCACCGACTGGCCTGACAACGCTCGCAATCCTTTCGGCGAAGTCGTGAAAGTGCTTGGTAATCCGGGCGAAAACAATGTCGAGATGCAGTCTATTCTTGCCGAATATCAGTATCCTTTGGATTTCCCTAAAGCAGTTGAAAAAGAAGCTAAGAACATTTCTGAAAAAATAAAGCCTTCGGAAATAAAAAAACGCCGCGACTTCCGAGAGGTGTTCACCGTAACAATAGACCCTCACGATGCTAAAGACTTCGACGACGCCCTCTCGTTGAGATATTTGAAAAACGGTAACTTTGAAGTGGGCGTTCATATAGCTGACGTTTCTCATTATGTGCAGCCTGGCTCTGCAATCGATGCTGAAGCTCAAGAACGCGGAACTTCAGTATATCTCGTCGATAGAACTATTCCAATGTTGCCAGAGAAATTATGTAATGCCGTCTGTTCTCTTCGCCCTGATGAAGAAAAACTCGCTTTCTCTACAGTGTTCGAATTGGATGAAAATGCCGACATCGTCAACACATGGATAGGAAAGACAGTCATAAAATCAAATCGCCGCTATGCTTATGAAGAAGTACAAGCCATGATAGAAGGCGCTGATGGTGATAATAAGGAAGAGCTTATGACACTCAATGATTTGGCTACAAAATTAAGAGCTAAAAGAATGCAGCAGGGATGTATCAACTTCCATTCTGAAGAAGTGAAATTTGTCCTCGATGAAAATGGAAAGCCGATAGATACTTACGTCAAGGTGCAGAAAGAAGCCAATATGCTCATAGAAGATTTTATGCTTCTGGCAAATAAGACCATAGCCGAGACAATGGCGAAGCCTGGCAGCAAATTCAAAGATTATACTTTCGTATTCAGAGTCCACGATGAGCCTAATCCTGAAAAGTTGTATAACTTCATACAGCTTGTATCAAAACTCGGCTACTCTATGAACATAAGCTCGAGAGAGAAACTCGTGAAGTCATACAACGCCTTGTTTGATGCCGTCGATGGCAAAGGCGAAAAGAATCTCGTCGAGTCTGTCGCTATTAGAACTATGGCAAAGGCTATCTATAGCACAAACAATATCGGCCACTATGGATTGGCTTTCCCTTATTATACGCATTTCACATCGCCAATCCGTCGTTATCCTGACCTTATGGTGCATCGTCTCGTTGAACGTTATCTGATAGAAAATCAGCCAAGTGCTGACAGAGACGAGTATGAAAGCTTATGCCTGCACGCTAGCGATATGGAAAAACGTGCCGCGGAAATGGAACGCGAATCAGTAAAATACAAACAAGCTGAATATCTCCAAGACCAAATAGGAAAGGTGTTCGACGGCTTGATTTCAGGCATCAGCAAATGGGGCATTTATGTCGAACTGAAAGACAGCAAATGCGAAGGCTTGATACGTTATGCCGACCTCAACGACGACTTCTATTATCTCGATGAAGAGAACTTCCGCGTCATAGGACAAGATTATGGAAATGTATATCAGCTCGGCGATGAGGTGAAGATACAAGTCAAAAGCGTCAACTTGATAAAAAAACAACTTGACTTTATGATGGTGACTAAAGGAGAAAGTAAAAAGAAAAGAAGGAATAAAAACTAAGAACTTTGAACCATTGAACTAAGAACCAACAGCCTTAGCTCAATGGCTCAACAGCCTTATCCTACTCAAGCCCCTTGACTTTAGGCATTCCTGGAACGAAGTTTTTGAGATAGAAAGGCTCAAAATATGCTGTGTCAACAAAGTCGTTGTTTTTAAACGCCTTGTCGGCTAATTCTGCCATATATGAAGCTGAACAGTGAAATTTCTCTACAACAGTTATTTGCTCGTCATTTTCGAAAAGTGAAGCTAGTTTGTCGGCTCCATCGCCAAAGAGATAAAGATGATGGTTTTGTTTCTCTTCCATGAATGAATTTTCATCAATGATGATGGCCTTGGTGTCGGAGATTTTATTTAAATCGTTATCAAAAAATGACGAATAAACTTCCATGCGTCTTGCATCAATCATAGGACATAATATCGCCTCCAACTTGTGGTCTTGTAGTCTTGTAGTCTTGTGGTCTTTAAAACCATGCGCCATTGCTGCAAGAGTGTCGATAGCGATGAGAGGCTTTTCCATTGCGTAGCACAAACCTTTCGCTGTGCTGACGCCGATGCGCAATCCTGTGTAAGAGCCAGGGCCCATACTTGTTGCTACTGCATCCAAATCACGATATGAAACATTAGCTTCTTTCATGACTTCATCAATAAAAACAGTTATTTTCTCAGCATGATTCTGGCCGTCGAGACTCTCTCTTAAAGCGATAACATTACCATTTTCAACGAGTGCTACCGAACATACGGCAGTGGAAGTTTCTAAACAAAGTATCATTTGTATTTTTTTTGCAAAAATAAAAAAATGTCTGAAAAAAAAGAACAACAATCTAATCATTGAGAAAATTAACTATATTTGCAAGTAATGAACTCTGGATTTTAAGATGTTAGGAATTTGGAGCTCTGATATTTGAAGTTTTTAATTTTAACATAATATAAAATGCGCGTTATTATTGAACCTAATTATGAAAAGTTGTCACAATGGGCAGCTAATCATATTGTAAAGAGAATCAATGAATTTAAACCAACAGAAGAAAAACCATTCGTTTTGGGATTGCCAACAGGTTCAACACCTATAGGTACATATAAAGCCTTGATAAAACTTCATCAAGAAGGAAAAGTATCGTTCAGAAATGTCGTTACTTTCAACATGGACGAATATGTAGGCATTCCAGAAAGTCACCCAGAAAGCTATCATACTTTCATGTGGAATAATTTCTTCAGTCATATTGATATAAAAAATGAGAACGTCAACATTCTTAATGGAAATGCAGAAGACCTCGAAGCAGAATGTCAACGTTATGAAGATAAGATAAAATCATACGGTGGAATAGACTTGTTTATGGGCGGAATTGGACCTGATGGCCATATCGCATTCAACGAGCCAGGCTCATCATTGACATCAAGAACAAGAGTCAAGTCATTGACAACAGACACCATAATAGCTAACTCCAGATTCTTTAACAACGACATCAACCAAGTTCCAAAGACAGCTTTGACGGTTGGCGTAGGCACAGTGATGGATTCTAAAGAAGTCATGATTTTGGCTAATGGCCACGGTAAAGCAAGAGCGCTCGCTCAGGTTATAGAAGGCAGCGTCAATCATTTGTGGACAGTCAGCGCGTTGCAGATGCATCCAAAAGGAATCATCGTATGTGACGATCTGGCGACATACGAATTGAAAGTAGGAACTGTCAATTATTTTAAAGACATAGAAAAAGACAATTTGTTATAATGACAATTATCAAAAGTCAACCCTGTAGAGATATCGCCCCTGTGGCGTCTAAAGACTTTTTTGTTCATGAATCGAGTTATATCGATGACAATGTAATCATTGGTGAAGGCACTAAGATATGGCATTTCTGTCATATACAGTCAGGAGCTACTATAGGTAAGAACTGTTCTTTTGGACAAAATGTCAATGTCGGCAATAATGTCAAGATAGGCAATGGTGTAAAGGTTCAGAATAACGTTTCTATTTATGAAGGCGTTGAATTAGAAGACAATGTCTTCTGTGGACCTAGTTGCGTTTTTACCAATGTCACTGTGCCCAGAGCGAAATATCCTGTTCATGGAGTCTATAAGAAGACTTTGGTTAAGGAAGGAGCTTCGCTTGGAGCTAATTGCACCATAGTATGTGGCGTTACCATTGGCAAGAACGCAATGATTGCTGCAGGAGCTGTCGTGACTAAAGATGTGAAAGACAACGCTCTGATGGCAGGAGTGCCGGCACGACAGATAGGTTGGGTTGACGAATACGGAAATAAATTGAAAACTGAAGATTGAAAATTAATTAGACAATTACAAATTTTCAACTTTCAACTTTTAACTTTCAATTTTTAAAATTATGAATTTCTCAATAATAGGTGTCGGAGGTTACATCGCGCCGCGACATCTCAAAGCGATAAAAGACACAGGAAACACATTGGTTTCTGCTTACGACAAAAACGACAGCGTCGGGATAATGGATAGTTATTTTCCGCAAGCGTCGTTCTTTACAGAACAGGAACTCTTTGACCGTCATAACACTAAGTTGATTGAAAAAGGAGAGAAGATTGATTATATGTCAATATGTACTCCTAATTATCTTCATGATGCGCACACACGTTATGGACTGCGTCTCGGATGCGATGTGATATGTGAGAAACCAGTGGTGTTGAATCCTTGGAACATAGATGCTCTTGAAGCTGTTGAGAAAGCTACTGGACAAAAGGCTTACACTATCTTGCAGCTTCGTCTTCATGAGTCTATCGCAGCTCTGAAGAAAAAAATAGATGAAGGCCCTAAAGATAAGATTTACGACGTCGATTTGACATATATAACAGCAAGAGGTTATTGGTATTATACTTCTTGGAAAGGCGATGTTAACAAAAGCGGCGGCATAGCAACAAATATAGGAATACATTTCTATGATATGCTGCAATGGATTTTCGGTAAGATGCAGAAGAGCGTTGTGCATGTCTCAAGTCACGACAGAGTGGCTGGTTACATGGAATTGGAAAAGGCTAGAGTGCGTTATTTCTTGAGCATCAATGCTGATACGCTTCCCGAAAATGCAGTGCAAGGAGAGAAAAGAACATACAGAACCATCATGATTGACGGCAGTGAATTTGAATTCAGCCAAGGCTTTACAGAGTTGCATACCGAAAGTTATAAGAAGATTTTTGCCGGCGAAGGATTCAGAATATCAGAGGCAAGAAACTGTATCGAGATGGTTTATGACATAAGAAATGCACAGCCTGTCGGACTCAAAGGCGACTATCATCCATTGGCGAGACTAGAACTGAGTAAACATCCGTTTGGGTGGAAATAACTTTAAATTTTCAATTTTCAATTTATGAAGATTTCTGTAGCAGGAACCGGTTATGTAGGACTTTCGATAGCCACATTGTTGGCACAGCATAACGATGTGACGGCAGTCGATATCGTTGCTGAGCGCGTTGAATTGATTAACAATAAGAAATCTCCAATACAAGACGATTATATTGAAGATTATTTGGCAAACAAGGATTTGAGCCTGCACGCTACATTAGACGCAGAATACGGATATAAAGATGCTGAATTTGTAGTGATAGCAGCGCCAACCAATTACGATAGCGTCAAGAACTTCTTCGATACATCGGCCGTTGAAGATGTTATTTCCAAAGTCATGATGTATAATCCAAATGCCGTCATGGTGATAAAAAGTACTATTCCTGTTGGATATACTGAAAATATTCGCAAGAAAACTGGTAGCAGAAACATCATATTTTCTCCTGAGTTTCTAAGAGAAAGCAAGGCTTTGTATGATAATTTATATCCTTCAAGGATTATTGTCGGTTATGACCAAAATGATAAGGAATTAGAATTGAAAGCCAAGCAATTTGCTGAGCTTATAAAACAAGGCGCCATAGAACAGAACGTCCCCGTTTTATATATGGGCAGTACCGAGGCTGAAGCAGTGAAACTCTTTGCCAATACTTATCTCGCATTAAGAGTGAGTTATTTCAATGAGCTGGATACATATTCAGAGCTGAAAGGCTTGAATACGCAGCAGATCATTAACGGCGTGTGTCTTGACCCTCGTATCGGAACACATTACAACAATCCGAGCTTCGGCTATGGCGGATATTGCCTGCCTAAAGATACCAAACAGCTTCTGGCAAACTATGAAGATGTGCCTCAAAATATGATGTCGGCTATTGTGGAAAGCAATAGGACAAGAAAAGATTTCATTGCTGACCAAGTCTTGAAAAAAGCCGGATATTATGACTATTACAATTATAGTCATTATAATGCGCAATCGGAAAAACAATGTGTTATAGGCGTTTATCGTCTCACGATGAAATCCAATTCCGACAATTTCAGACAAAGCTCTATACAAGGCGTTATGAAGAGAGTGAAGGCCAAAGGCGCAACGGTGATAATATATGAGCCGTCGCTGGAAGACGGAACGACGTTCTTCGGAAGCCGAGTCGTTAATGATATTGAAAAATTCAAGAGTGAAAGCCAGGCTATCATAGCCAACAGATACGACAACATTTTAGACGACGTGAAAGAAAAGGTTTATACAAGAGATATTTTTAGAAGAGACTAAAAGGGACTTCTATAAATTCCCCGTTTAAATAATTTTTGACAGTAACAGTTAAAACTTTTGCATGCTTTATGTTTTTTCTTGGAATCTTTTCGCCTTTCTTTCAATCACATAGCTCGCTATGTTCTTTCAAGAAAAACAAAATCTTCTCAAAGAAAAATTCATAAAGCATTTGCAAAGCAATTTATAGAAATCCCCTCAAAAAAAACTTTTGCCTTTTGCCATTCGACTTTAGCTTTTTCTTATATTTGCATCTTTAAAATTCATTAGCATTAATTTATCTAAAAATAATTTAGTAATGTTTACTATAGTTAGAAAAGAAGAGTTAGCTCAAGAAACTTATTTGTTTGAGATTGAAGCTCCACGTTTGGCAAAATCAGCATTGCCAGGACAATTTTTAATTGTTAAAATGACAGAAAAGGCAGAACGTATTCCGTTGACAATTAGTGATTATGATGTTGAAAAAGGTACTATCATCATAGTTTTCAAGGCTATTGGCAAGTCAACAAGAATAATGGCTGAATATAATGTTGGCGATAGTTTTGCAGACGTTGTTGGTCCTTTAGGCAAACCATCAGAATTCGTTCATCTCACAGACGAAGAACGCAGAAACAAGAAATACGTTTTTGTTGGTGGCGGCGTTGGTATAGCTCCTATATATCCACAGGTTAAATGGTTATACGAACATGGCATAAAAGCTGATGTCATCGTTGGTGCAAGAACAAGAAATCTTCTTGTTTATGAAAAGGAACTCGAAGCTATTTCTAACTTATATGTCACAACAGACGACGGTTCATCACCATATAAAGGTTTGGTTACTGAGATGTTGCAGCGTCTTGTTGATGAAGGCAAGCAATATGACGAAGTCATCGCTATCGGTCCGCTCATCATGATGAAATTCGTTTCACAGCTCTCAACAAAACTCGGCATCAAATGTACAGTAAGTTTGAACTCAATCATGGTTGACGGTACAGGTATGTGCGGCGCTTGCCGTGTCACTGTAGGCGGTGAGACAAAATTCACCTGCGTCGATGGTCCAGAATTCGACGGCGCACAGGTCGATTTTGAAAACGTGATGAAACGTCAGGCTATGTATAATAATGTAGAAGGACATAAGATTCTCGAGAGAGAAGAAAAAGAAGAAGGACACGTATGTAACATCGGCGGCATCGTTGAGGAAATGCGTGACAACAAGAAACGCGTTCCTGTCCGCGAGCAAGATCCAAAAGTCAGAGCTACAAACTTTGAAGAAGTATGTTACGGCTACGACGCAGAAGAAGCTATCATCGAGGCACAACGCTGCTTGAACTGCAAGAACCCTCAATGTGTCAAGGCATGTCCTGTTAATATTGAAATCCCACAATTCGTTAAATTCGTCGCAGAAGGCAACTTCGAAGAAGCAGCACGCGTCATCAACAGAAACTCAGCGCTCCCATCAGTATGCGGCCGCGTTTGTCCACAAGAGTCACAATGCGAAGGCTCATGCGTCATGGGTAAGAAATTCGAGCCTATCGCTATCGGCAAGCTCGAACGTTTCGTCGGCGACTGGGCACGCGAAAACAATGTTGAGTTTGAAAAGCCAAGCGCAAAGAACGGTCATAAAGTCGCTGTCGTTGGTAGCGGCCCTGCTGGTCTCACATGTACAAAAGACCTTATCATGATGGGTTACGACGTTACAGTATTTGAAGCGCTTCACGAACTTGGCGGCGTTTTGTCTTACGGCATCCCTTCTTTCCGTCTTCCAAAAGAAACAGTAGTACGCCACGAAATCGAGAACCTCAAGAAACTCGGCGCTACATTTGAAAAAGACGTCATCATCGGCCGTACTGTGACTATCGACGACTTGATGGAAAAAGAAAACTTCGAAGCTGTATTCATCGGCTCAGGCGCAGGTCTTCCTAAGTTCATGAACATACCTGGCGAAAACCTCTGCGGCGTCGTTTCAGCTAACGAATTCTTGACAAGAAACAACTTATTATTCGCATATAAAGAAGGTTTTGAAACACCTAACTTCGTAGGTAAGAAAGTCGCCGTTGTTGGTGGCGGTAACGTTGCTATGGACGCAGCACGTACAGCATTGCGTCTCGGAGCTGAGGTGTATATCGTTTATCGTCGTTCAGAACAAGAGCTCCCAGCACGTGCTGAAGAAGTACACCACGCTAAAGAAGAAGGCGTTATCTTCCGTCTCTTGACAAACCCTAAAGAAATATTAGGCGATGAAAACGGTTGGGTAAAAGGCATGACATGCGTTGAGATGGAACTCGGCGAACCAGACGCTTCAGGAAGAAGAAGCCCTGTGGAAAAAGCAGGTTCTGAGTTTGTCCTCGACGTCGATATGGTTATCATGTCACTCGGCACATCACCAAACCCATTGATCCTTAGCACAACAGAAGGACTTGAAGCTAACAGACATAAATGCTTGATCGCTGACGAAGTCACAATGCAGACAACACGCAAAGGCGTATTCGCTGGCGGTGACGCTGTAAGTGGCGCTGCAACAGTAATCCTCGCTATGGGCGCAGGCAAGAAGGCAGCGAAAGGTATTGATGAATATATCAAGTCAACAAGACAATAAGACAAACAAGACAACAAGTAGGGACGCGATTCATCGCGTCCTTTACTTTATAAAATCGTCTTTTACTTTAGGGGACTTCTATAAATTCCCCGTTAAAATAATTTTTTGACAGTAACAATTAAAACTTTTGCATGCTTTATGTTTTTTCTTGGAATCTTTTCGCCTTTCTTTCAATCACATAGCTCGCTATGTTCTTTCAAGAAAAAC
>JAFYNK010000025.1 GCA_017548125.1 Bacteroidales bacterium
AAATTATAGCAGAAAGTGGTAGTCAGCGCCGTTAATGTTCCGTCAGCTGATGAATAACCGGCTGCCACCAAGCCGATAACGAACACTACGCTGGTGAACTTGCTGAAACTGAATGCGATAGCAGGAAAAATTTTGTCGTTGACCACTACTCCACTGTCGTTTGTCGGTAATTGGAATCCTGTTTGCTGTGCATAATATATCAACGAAGCACCAAGGCAAAGGAAAATGATGTTTACAAATATGAACAAAATGCTCGAAGTCATCACGTTTTTCTGGGCGTCACGAAGACTTTTGCATGTCATATTCTTTTGCATCATGTCTTGATCAAGTCCAGTCATAACAATGGTGATGAACGCACCGCTGAGAATCTGTTTTAGCCAGAAACGGCTGTGATTCGGGTCAGTTTCAAACATCTTTGTGTAACCATTCTCAGACGATGCTTGTAGTAAATCTGGTATAGTGATATTCAGCTCTCTCAGGATGCAAACAACAGTAATTATTGCTGCTAACAATAAAAAGGTTGTCTGTAGAGTGTCAGTCCATACGACGGTTTTGATGCCACCTTTGAAGGTATAAACAAGAATTAATGCTATAAAAATGACAGCCGGGACCCAGAAAGGTATTCCCCATGCTTTAAAGACAAACTCATATAACACGAAGACAACCAAATACATACGCAGAGCCGAGCCGAGAAGACGCGACAAAATAAAGAATGCCGCCCCAGTCTTTTCGGAGTGTTTCCCGAAACGCATCTCGAGATATGAATAAATGGAGGTTAGGTTGAGTTTGTAATACAATGGCAATAAAAGCAAAGCAATTACCGCATAACCAATAATATATCCAAGGACGATGCCAAAATATGTGAACTGACTGGTGTAAACATTGCCTGGTACCGACATAAAAGTGACGCCGGATAACGACGCGCCAATCATGCCATAAGCTACCACAAACCATGGAGATTTACGATTTCCGGTGAAAAATGTTTCATTTGTCGACTTGCGCGATGTGATATGCGCTATTACAAGTATCAGCACAGTATAAACTAGAAAAACTGTTAATATCAGCGTCGACATATATTATTGGTTATAAATATATTGAATATAAAAATATAAAGTATTACTTTAGCATTTTTGCAAACTCAAAAAGCGATCCAAAACTGTCATCTGGATATGTTTTTACAGGCTCATTACCTATTAATATAGTGTACATTCCAGCGTTGTGGCCGAACTCAATGTCAGAGTTTGAATCACCTATCATTATTGATTTCTCAAGGTCGATTTCAGGAAAATCTTGCTGCGCCATATAGGCCATCCGAGGACTTGGTTTGCGGAAGTTATCTGGGTCTGATTTCAACTGAGGGCAAACATAAATATTGTCAACCCTACCCTTCTGATTTTCAATCTCTTTCAACATGAGCTTATGAACATCTTCAACATCTTGAAGAGTCATCAGGCCTTTTCCGACTCCCTGTTGGTTCGTAACAATAATAATACGGCCAAATTTCTCTGAAAAGATTTTGAACGCTTCCAAAACGCCAGGCAAAAACTCAAACTCATTGATATTCTTGACATAATCGTCAATAAGACGCACGTTGATAACGCCGTCTCTGTCAAGAAACAGTGTCCATGATTTGTCGATTTTGCCTATCCAATCCATTATTTTGGAAATATTGTGGCTTCTATGATTTCGCAGATTATGTGGCCAATCATGATATGTGACTCCTGAATACGAGGAGTGCATTTGCTTGGAACGTTAAGCAATATATCGCAAACGTTAGCTATTTTGCCGCCGCTCTCCCCTGTCATGCCGATTGTCTTTACACCAATTTCTTTGGCTACATCAAAGGCTTTCAATATGTTAGTCGAATTGCCAGAAGTGCTGATGCCAACAATGACATCGCCTTTCTTCGCAGAAGCTTGAAGCATGCGAGCATAAATCATGTCGTAGGAATAATCATTAGCAACAGCAGTCAAATAGCTCGTATTAACGTGCAAAGCCTCGGCATTAAGCGGCGGACGGTCGTAGTAAAAACGTCCGCTAAGCTCCGCTGCAAGATGCTGGGCATCGGCTGCACTTCCACCATTGCCACAAAAATGTATCTTACCCCCATTTTTCAGCGACTCGACGCACATCATCGCAGCGTCGTTGACTCTTTGAACGAGTTTTTTGTCATTGAGAATCAACTGCTTGACGTCTATTGAATCTTTAATTATTTTTTCAATTGAAATCATATCTAAATATTTTTTGCAAAAATAATAAAAATTCACGAATTTTGCAGCAAATTTAGAAATAATGAAAACGATTTACACAATTTTATTATTGGTTGTTTCAAACATTTTCATGACTTTTGCCTGGTACGGCAATTTGAAGTTGACTGATATGGGTATCATTAAGGATTGGCCTTTGATTCTCATTATTTTAGCGAGCTGGGGCGTCGCATTGTTAGAGTATTCGTTTATGGTTCCTGCCAACCGCATTGGCTCGGAAGTTAACGGAGGACCATTTACCCTTGTACAACTCAAAGTAATTCAAGAGGTTGTAAGTCTCATCGTTTTCATGGTAATCACTATTAAAGTGTTTAAAATGGGCGAATTCAGCTGGAACCACATGATTGGCTTCTTCTTCTTGGTGCTCGCTGTATATTTTTGCTTCAAAAAATAACAAAAATTCTTGCATTATTCCAGAAAACACTGTACTTTTGTAAATCAAAAATTTGTTAAGATATGAAATTTTACGACATTGATTCTATTTTCACTTTTGGAAAATATGAGGGTGAAACTTTGGCTGAAGTCTTTGAAAAAGACCCCAAATACATCAAATATTGCCAAGAAAACATTGATGATTTCTATATTGCACCAGATGTGTTGAAAGAGTTACGCGCATCGTCACGCGACAATAAGTTATTGACAGCCAATCTCGATGAGATGAGTGACGAGGAACTTCGCGACTTTATGAGTGAGATGAACGACATTGACGAGTTTGATGAAAGCAAGCTCGAAGAAGATTTCGACTGGGAGAAAGGCGAAGACATGTTTGCTGAAGACGAAGAAGACATATTCGGCGAAGACGAGGAAGAATACTACGAAGACGAAGGCTTCGACGAGCCGTACGATGACCCTTATGATAGATACTAGATCCTTTCAGCGATTCCGTAAATTTTCTGTTTAGACGATGATGATTGTACCAGTTCCGCGAGGAATCCGGTCATAAACAGTTGTACGCCAACGATTATGCAAACTAACGCCAAATAGAACAGCGGACGGCTTGTCATACCATATGCATGGAAAGCGAATTTCTTGACGACCAATATCGCGCCAATTATAAAACCGACAATAAACATCAATGATCCTAAACCACCAAAGAGGTGCATAGGGCGTTTCCCGAATTTTGATATGAAAGTGATTGTGAGCAGATCGAGATAACCTCTTAAGAATCTGCTCATTCCGAATTTCGACTCTCCATATTTGCGTTTCTGGTGATGAACCACCTTCTCCCCTATGTGTGTGAATCCTGCAGCCTTCGCGATGACAGGTATATAGCGGTGCATCTCGCCGTAAATCTCAATGCTCTTAACAACTTCGTTGCGGTAAGCTTTAAGTCCACAGTTGAAGTCATGGAGTTTTATGCCTGTCATGCGGCGTGTCGACCAGTTATAGAACTTTGATGGGATATTTTTCGCCACTTTTGAGTCATAACGCACTTTTTTCCAGCCACTTACGAGGTCGTAACCATCTTTCTCAATCATGTTGTAAAGTTCTGGAATCTCATCAGGACTGTCTTGAAGGTCGGCGTCCATTGTTATAACTACATCGCCTTGAACGATTTTGAAGCCTTCGTTGAGTGCTGCTGACTTACCATAATTACGACGGAAACGAATACCTTTTATATTAGGATTATCTTCCTTCATCTTCTGAATGCAATGCCATGAGCCGTCTGTGCTGCCGTCGTCAACAAACACGATCTCGTATGAATAGTTGTTTTCGTTCATGACACGACGAATCCAAGCCTCGAGTTCAGGTAGTGATTCTTCTTCATTTAATAAAGGTATGATGACAGATATATCCATTTCAATTCTTTTTTCGTGCAAAAATAGCAATTATTAATGAATAAATAAGTGATAAGGTCACATTAATTATTAACATTGATAATGCGGTGGCTAGTGGAGAAAACAGCTCACGAATCTGGCGACCGTTATCATAAAGTCCCATTCTGCTCTCTATTCCGACGTAAGCATATAGAATATAAATTGCGCCACTGAAGATTAAAGATCCAATAATTCCACTAAGTAAACTCATCAAAAAAGCTTTGCCGTAGGAGAACTCACTCCATACGAATTTGTTTTTGAAGTATGCCAATGTGACGCTAAGCCATACGAACGGGATGAGATAAATTATCGAGAAAAGGTATGAGGATTCGACATAAAGGCGTTGATAAAAAATCACGTAAGCGAATGATAATAAGACGCTTAACAACAATCCTGAGATTATGACTGTTGACCAATATTGTTTGCCTGTATATGTCGGGTTTATAATCATTTCAGACAAAAAAGGGTAAGCTACTTATATCGCACCGCTCAACCATCTACCCTTGCTGCCTTCCGACCCTGGGGGAGTTTGACAGGAGCTGGTCGTATAAGACTTACCCGCTGCAAAGATACGAAAAAATTTGATAATGCAAATGATTTGAAAAAAATTATTTTAATAATATAATTCCCGACGGAATTGCTTCCGCCGGGAATTTTGCAATGAGACGTTTCTGAAAATGTCTTTACAGAATTATTTCTCCACTTCTTTCTTCAGTCTCTCTGTCAACATCGGGACGATCTTATGGAGGTCGCCGACGATGCCGAGGTCAGCGGCTGTGAAGATAGGTGCGTATTTGTCCTTGTTGATGGCGATGATGAAGTCTGACTCTTCCATACCTGCAAGGTGCTGGATAGCGCCGGAGATACCGCATGCCATGTAAAGGGCCGGACGCACTGTCTTACCTGTCTGACCGACTTGGAAGCAGTGATCCATGATGCCTGCGTCGACCATAGCACGTGATGATGACACCATGCCGCCGAGGACATCGGCCAAAGCCTGAAGCTTGTTGAAACCTTCCTTGTCGTGAACGCCACGGCCACCTGACACCAAAATCTTGGCATCGGCGATGTCGTCAGCGCACTTGCAGTTCATCTTGGTCTCAATGACTTTCACTTTGAACTTGCTTGTGTCGAACTTAGGAGCAAACATTGTGATGGTGCCTTTGCGGCCTGCCTCACGGACGCGTTTCTGCATCACGCCCGGACGCACTGTCGACATCTGAGGACGTGTGTTAGGGCAAAGAATGGTTGCCATTAAGTTGCCACCGAATGCAGGACGTGTTGAGCGGAACTGCTTCTCGCCTGTCTCTTCAACGATACCGATTTCAAGTTTGGTGCAGTCTGCTATCAGACCTGTCTTCAAACGTGAAGCGATACGTAG
>JAFYNK010000006.1 GCA_017548125.1 Bacteroidales bacterium
ACAGAAAAATTTCCGATTTATTTATATTTTATATGGAGTTTGTTTATCTGAACAAATATAATTCCTCATTCCTCATTCCTAATTCCTAATTAATTAAAATTCCGCAACGAGCTTAAGATTTATCTGTCGTGGGGTGAGGTAGTTAGGGACAGCGTATTGTATGTTGTAAATGTCTGTCACCCACATGTATGAACTTACATTGTATATTCCTAAAAGGTTAAAGACTTCAAGTGTGAGCCAGCAGTTTCTGACGTGGCTCAATGGGTTGTTTCTCTTGAAACTGGAAGCCTCGCTGATGAGTTGTTTGCTGAATCCAATATCGACTCTTCTGTATGGAGTCATTCTTAGTTTATGTTCGTAACGCTGGCTGTAAGGCGCTCCAAAAGGCAGCCCTGTTCCAAAGACGAGTTTAAGGTTGACCTTGAAAGATGGTATGTAAGGTATGTAGTCTTGGAAGAATACCGACATATTGAGCCTTTGGTCGGACGGACGCGGAATGCCTTTTATAATGGTGTCGCACACATATTCGGCTCCGTTGTTGATGTCGGTTTGCGATAAAATAGAACCGCTAGGAGAAATATAGTATTTTATGTTTTCCGCTGTTTTCATGAAGGAAAGACTGGCCCAGCTGTCTATCCCTTTGACAAATTCTCCGTTGATTCTTACGTCGAGGCCTGCAGCGTAGCCTGTCGCTTTTTGGTCGGCGAAATACTTGATTCTGATGTTGTCAACTTCGTAAGGAATGATGTCTTTCAGATATTTGTAATATAGTTCTGAAGTTAACACGAAAGGTCTGTCCCAAGCCATGAAGTTGTATTCATGAGTTAAGACTATCTGATATGATTTCTGTGTTGACGCTTCTTCCGGACTTACTAGGCTGCCGTTGAACAAACGCAGCTCGCGATAGAAAGGAGGCTGCACATACATGCCGCCCGACAATCTGAAGAGCATGTCGTTGTTCCATCCTGGCTTGTAGGCGAAGCCTGCACGAGGACTTACGTTGACTTCGTTGTTGTAGCCCCAGTAGTTGGCGCGGAGTCCTAATGCCAAAGTCAAGATGTCGGCGTTTTTAGTGCTGAAGTTCCATTCATTATGGATATATCCGTCGATATTGTTGATATATAAAACGTTATGGCTTTTAGAGAGATGCTTTATATTGAATTGGTCGTTAGGTGTTGTGATGCCAACGCCGTTGTTGTGAGGGAGGCTGTAGCCTGCTGAGTCGATCATCTCCCATTCGTTGGTGATGTCGTCGAAATATTGATGCTGATAACGTGCGCCCCATTTCAAAGTGATGAGGTCGTTTTTATAAGCGCCTTTGTGGTCGAGGTTTAAGACTCGTGAATAGAAGTCGTTGCGAGCGTGCTCGACGTATGTTCCAACGCCTTGGTTGGAAATGACGTCGCCTGTTTGTTCGCTTCCTGGGTTTGTCTCCAGCTCGCCAATCCAATATTGTCCCATGATGTCGTAATTCTCTGCTTCTACAGCCGAATATGCCGAAGCGATGAACTTGAGGTTGAGGTCTTCGTTTGGACTGTAGTTAAGCGTAAAGGCTCCGAGTCCAGTCTTGTAATTGCTTGATTCTTTTCCGTCAAAATATATTGTGAGTCGGTAAGATTCTTGCAAGTTGCCGAAATCGGTCTCGCGAGTGTCTGGAATCATGGAGTAGTTGTTTCTCGAATAATATCCGAATGCTGATACTTCCAGACGCGGCGAGAATTTATATGACAATATTCCTTGTATGTCGGTGAAGTTAGGCTGATAAACGCCTTTTGTTTCCATCTTGCCGAGGATGTATTTGTTGTTCTTATAACGAGCTCCGACTAAATAAGATAGGTTGTGGTGTAAAGTCGTTCCTTCGGCGTGAGCTTCGAGCCCGAGGAGGCTCATTGTGACGGAGGCTTCTGGGATGAGAGGCCTTTTGTATGTGATGTCAAGCACCGACGATAGTTTGTCACCGTATTCAGCTGAGAAACCGCCGGCAGAGAAGTCGATGTTGGATACTAAGCGAGGGTTGATGATGCTCATTCCTTCTTGTTGTCCCGAACCTACGAGGAAAGGCTTGTAAATTTCTATCCCGTTGATATAAGTGAGGTTTTCGTCGAAGTTGCCGCCGCGGACATTGTATTGTGAGCTTAGCTCGTTGGTTGAAGAAACGCCTGGTAATGTTTTCACAAGATCTTCCACTCCGCCTGAGCCGCTGCTTGGAACGAAGGTTATTTCTCGAGCGTCAAGACGTGTTATTGTTACTGAATTGTTCTTTCTCGTTGAGATGACTGTCTCAGGAAGAGTCATCGAGGTGACTTCCATGACGATGTCGAGCTTGCGTTCTTCGCCTTTTTTCAGCTTGATGTTTCTTGTTTCGTTCTTATATCCGATGAATGAAAACACTAGCTCCACATCTTTGTTGGCAGGAATGGCGAGTTCGTATTGTCCACGAGCGTTGGATGACGTCCCGTGTGAAGTGCCCATTACGGCAATATTGACGAGTTCTATGGCATTGCCGTTATTATCAATGATCTTTCCATAAACCAAAGCGTCCTCTTTCTTTTGTGCGAAGAGGATGAATGGGAACATTAATAATATCAGTAATGTATATTTTAATCTCATCAATAAAATTTTATTATAAAACTATAAATTGTCGGAAATATTATTGTCGTGTGAAAAGCTTTTTTTGTAACTCTAAAAAAAAAGTCGTCAAAAAAGACGACTTTTTCTTATAGTGTTTTTTTAATTATTACCAACGATTTAAGTGACCTTCCATTGAAGCGTCCATAAGAGCTTGGTAAATACCTTTTTTGTTGATTGTACGTAAACCAGCTGCTGAAACTTTTAATACAATCCATTCATCCCATTCTGGTACGTAGAAACGTTTAATTTGTAAGTTTGGAGCGAAAGTTCTCTTTGTCTTTCTGTTTGAGTGAGAAACGTTATTACCAGTAATAACTTTTTTACCTGTGATTTGACAAACTTTTGACATGACTCTTAATATTTTATAGTTATAATTTTCCCGTAAAAATTGAGGTGCAAAGTAACGACTTTTTTTTGAATTACGCAATAGCTTTAATAAAAAACTTTAAACTTTTTTTTACAAGGCTTGTTATTGTAAAGAAAAAGCTAAAAATCGACATCACTCATTGACTTATAGACCCATAGACTTATAGACTTTTTTCACTTTAAATATTAATAGGTACGACAGATTTTTTTATCTTTGCAAAAATGTTAAATATGCAGAATATTCCAATGGTTGACCTTGTCGGTCAATATAATAAGATAAAGCCTGAAGTTGATTCAGCCATTCAGGAAATATTGTCAACGGCTTCATTTATCAATGGACCGCATGTTAAAAGATTTCAAGAAAACCTCCAGAAATATCTCGGTGTGAAGCATGTCATTCCATGCGCTAACGGAACGGATGCTCTTCAAGTTGCGATGATGGCGCTTAATCTTCAGCCTGGCGATGAGGTTATTACAACAACTTTCACCTTCATAGCTACAGCAGAAGTTATAGCACTGCTGCATCTTAAGCCTGTCTTGGTTGATATAGAAATGGATTCTTATAACATCGACCCTATGGCCATAGAACGTGCTATCACTTCTAAGACAAAGGCTATTGTCCCGGTTCATATTTTCGGACAATGTGCCAATATGGAGGCTATCATGGATATAGCTCGCCGTCATAATCTCTATGTTATAGAGGACAATGCTCAGGCTATCGGTGCCGACTACACCTTCAGCGATGGAACTGCAAAGAAATCGGGTACGATAGGAACAATAGGCTGTACTTCTTTCTTCCCGTCTAAGAATCTAGGTTGCTTCGGCGACGGCGGCGCTCTCTTCACCAACGACGATGCTCTTGCAGAACAAATACGCGCTGTGGTAAATCACGGAATGAAAGTGCGTTACTATCACGATTATGTCGGCGTCAACTCGCGCCTCGATACAATACAGGCTGCCGTGCTGGATATAAAATTGAAACATTTAGACGAATATATCAAGGCTCGTCAATATGCAGCAGCTTATTACGACAAGGCTTTCTCTGTCACAGATAAAATCATAACACCAAAGAAATCTGAGTTCACAACACACGTCTATCATCAATATGTTATGGTGCTTAATGGCGTTGACCGCGCAAAACTGATGGAACATCTTCAGTCAAAAGGAATAGCCTGCGCTATCTATTATCCTGTGCCTCTTCATGAACAAAAGGCTTATCAGGACCCAAGATATAAAAAAGGTGATTTCCCAGTCAGCGAATATCTGTGCGAAAATGTCATAGCTTTGCCTATGCACACTGAATTTACTGACGAACAGCTTGAATACGTGACAAAGACAATTTTAGATTTTGTTGTTTAATATATATAAAGATGAAAATATTAGTAACAGGTGGAACTGGCTATATCGGCTCTCATACAGTGGTAGAGCTGCAGAAAAAAGGCTTCGACGTCATCATCGTTGACGCTTTGTTTAATTCTCGTATCAATACTTTGGATGGTATAGAGAAGATTACCGGAATTCGTCCTGAGTTCGAGTCATTCGACCTCGCCGACCAAAGACTGACTGACGATTTCTTCGCACGTCATAATGATATTAAAGGCATCATTCATTTCGCTGCACATAAGGCAGTGGGAGAGTCAGTGGAACAGCCGATAAAATATTATCGTAACAACCTCGATTCATTGATGAACATACTCGAATCGATGCAGAAATATAATGTTCCTAATTTGGTTTTCTCTTCTTCATGTACCGTTTATGGACAGCCTGACGCTGAGCATCTCCCAGTATCAGAAAACGCTCCTATCAAAAAGGCGGAGAGCCCTTACGGCAACACCAAGCAAATCGCTGAAGAGATAATAAGTGAGACAATAGCAGCATTCAAAGGCTTGAACGCTATCGCTCTTAGATATTTCAACCCAGTAGGAGCGCACGACAGCGCGATAATAGGTGAGCTGCCTCTCGGCGTGCCTAACAACCTCATGCCTTATATCACACAGACAGGTTACGGAATAAGAGAGTGCCTTAAAGTGTATGGCAGCGATTATCCAACTCCTGACGGAACAGCAATCCGCGATTACATCCATATCATGGATTTGGCAAAGGCTCACGTCATTGCCGTTGAAAGAATGTTGAACGAAAAGATGAAGAAACCTTTCGAGATATTCAACCTTGGAACAGGTACAGGTTATTCTGTCTTGGAAGTGATAAAATCTTTCGAAAAGGTGTCTGGCCTTAAATTGAATTATGAGATAGTTGGAAGAAGAGCTGGCGATATCGAGAAGGTCTGGGCTGACCCTACATTTTCTAACAACGAACTTGGATGGAAGGCAGAACGCACTTTAGACGAGATGACAGCATCAGCATGGAAATGGGAACAGGCTTATAGGAGTCTATAAGACTAAAGGCTAAAGACTAAAGATAAAAGGCAAAAGATAAAAGGCGAAAGACTAAAGATAAAAGATAAAAGATAAT
>JAFYNK010000026.1 GCA_017548125.1 Bacteroidales bacterium
ACATGCTTTATGTTTTTTCTTGGAATCTTTTCGTCTTTCTTTCAATCACATAGCTCGCTATGTTCTTTCAAGAAAAACAAAAATCTTCTCAAAGAAAAATTCATAAATCATTTGCAAAGCAATTTATAGAAATCCCCTTAACTTGCAAATACAACAAAAAAATCTTGCCGGTATCGGCAAGATTTTTATAAAACAGGAATAAAATATTCTCTTTTATTTTCAATAACTGCGTAATTCGTTTTTATAAAAATGGAATGGACCAATAAAAAAGATATCATCGCTTTCATCAAAGATGAACCACGGATTTCTGAAAGGATTGAAATTCCTTACGATATGCTGGCTACGAGCTGGCGTATTGCCTTCAGCACACATGATTGCAACCTTTCCAGATTTGTTTCTTGCGACATCAACAACAATTACGGCGTGACCATATTTACGACCAGAACGAGCTGGATACACTAAAACATCGCCTGCTTGAACGTCATTTATGGATTTCGGTTTCGTTTCATGAAATACAGAATAGGTATTACACATCCCATAAACTTGTCTCATATATTTCTCAAAACTCTTTCGTGAGGATCCTCCAGTGTATCTCATTTCCTTTTTATTCCCATCTTGGAAACATATCTCCGAATAGCGACCTTGTTGCCACAGATATTCAGCACGCAATCGCATTGTCACATCTGCACATTGTTCATAATTGCTTAACAATTGATTATCTATCACAGCTGTTCCCAAACACTGGTAATTAGCATCACCACCTGTGAACAATTCTATCTTTGCGCCTTTTTCTTTCAAAGGTTGGCGACGCAAAAATTCCGCATAACTTCCTGCGTTTGCCTCGGTTCTTGAAAACCCTGCTGGAGCAGAAATATCACCAATAGTCTTTGCATTCCAAGGATTGCTGTTGTTAGAAAAACAATATAGCAAAATACCGCAAATAATAATGAGACTTAGAAATAATAAAATTGTGATGACTATTTTCTTTTTCATAACATTTATAATTAAGCAATTACTGTTTAATAACTAATTTTGAATTTATATTGTCGATTGTTATTGTTCCGAATCTTTCAAGCACACTTTGACCAAGCAAAAGCGGAGCTTGTTGATTTTGAACGACAGATGCTTCTACATTCTTTAAAACAGCATCTCCAATCTTAATTTCTTTTAACTTAATAATTGTACCTTCATGGATATCACCAGTGGCAGTACTGAAATATTCTTTTCCTTTTATATCGTCAGAAGTCAAATAACCATTCTTCAACATAAATGCCGCTTCGACAGAAGAAATAGTGACAGAACTTGCACCAGTGTCAAAAACAAACTTCAAAGGCAATCCATTTATTGTACATGCCACTTCATAAATACCGCTATACATTTTTGTCATCTGCACTTCTGAAATTACAGAATTTTCGCCTCGTGAGTTCTCGCTTTCTCCAATGACAAGCATTTGCTTGTTTTTATATTCATCTATAAGTGCTATAAAATCAGGATGATTTCTGATAGGATCCATATCATCGTCATTTTCAATATGAGCAAAAGAACGCATACCTTTTTCAAGGGCTGTACGCAATGTTGCAATAGCATCGTCAATCATGCCCATTCTTGATAAAAGACAAGATTTGTCGTAATATAGACCATTGTCATCTGGGTCATTTTCAATCATTTTATTCATCCATTCGATAGTTTCATCGTTTCTATCTAAGAAATGCAAAGCATATTGGCGGCAACTTCCCGATTCTGCCACTGTGTCTTTCTTCAACACCTCCTCAAAGTCAGCATTTGCCAACTCTGTCATACCCTGTTTATGATAAAGTTCACCACGCATCAAGTATATATAAGGATGAGTTTGATCAACATCAATGCCGGCATTATAATTTTCCATAGCAGATTTATCATCGCCTTTAAGTTCGTAACACCATCCACGCTGATAATAAGCATACGCATACATCGGGAAAATCTCTATCATTTTAGAAAGATCGATTATCGCCTCATCATAAAGACCTGCTTCACGATAGCATTGTGCCCTTTGTCCAAGAGCGTAATAATCCTTGCCGCTTCCCATTTCAATGCATTTGGTAATATCAGCAACAGCGTTTTCATAATCACCTATCTCGCTGTAGCACATACTTCTATAGTAGTAAATACTTGCAGACACGCCATATTCTTTCTCTATATTATTGTATTCTGCTATTGCGCTTACATAGTCATACTTCCATTCATAAATACTTGTACGAAACATTTTCCATTTATAGTTATCACTGATATTATTTATCAACTCATTCACTTTGGCAAGAGAATAACTCAAATGTTTTTTTAAAATGCTTTCAAAATACGAAACTTCTGCATTTTCGGAATGAAAGACATAAAGGAAAGCATCGTCGATGGCCAAGTCTGTTTGACCCATTTTGTCATACGCCTGCATTCTAAAGCGATAGATTTCTTCGTAGGTATTATCATATTTTTCGCATTTATTGCATAACTCAACAGCGCCACTATAATCACCTCTTTCAATCATATTGCGAGCCAATCCTACCATAGCGACTTGATTTGCCTCATCATATTTGAGCATAAGTTTGTAGTCTGCATCGGAGCTTTCCAAATCACCAATGCTATAAAAGACGTGGGCGCGTGTATATAACACTTGATGAATATTATCTAAGTTTTTTTCCTTGACCACCATCTTGTAAATACAGTCATAATCATCTATAGCCTTATCATACTCTTCCAACATCATATAGATTCTTGCTCTGTACCAATACAAATCATATTTAGCAAGGTCACAATTCTTATTCCAGTACTTAATTGACGTATTAATATCTGAAAGAGCCGAACCATATTTTTCTTGACCATAATAAACACCAGCTCTTACCGCATAAGCCTCTGCCAATTTAGGCGTCTCTTGGATTTGTTGATTGACATATTTCAAAGCTTCATTGTCGTTATTCTGATCCAACATTTCGTATGCTTTACGTAAGTTATAATCAGACGTTTGATTTTTTTGTGCATAGCACATCTGAAGGCTCATAAACATGAGCATAAAAGCAATTAAAAAATTTTTTTTCATGATTATTTTTTTTATTTAGTTTTATTTACCGATTTATAATAAGCGAAATTACAAGATTAAATTTATTTTTTCTTGTGATTTTCTTTGATGTATAATATTATTAAATAGCGACAATAACATCTACTATTTCCCATAATATTCTGCCAAGATGAATTGGTAATAATGGCTGAAAAAGCACCGCCAACGACAGAAATGCTATTGCCAATTTGTCTTTCTTCTTTTCATAATAAAAATAAGCATAAACAGCAAAAGCAATCATCGCCACAAATCTTACCAAATTATAAAAACCGTATGGCATATTTGCGAGACAAAGGAAGAATAAAGCTGCAAGGATTAGTTTGAGGTGTTTCATAACATTTTTATCTTACATACGGCCTTACAACATCAATATCCACAGCAAAATTAAGATTTGCGCCTGAACTTTCTATACCAGCTGTGGTAATGCCAATCACTTCTCCGTATTCATTAATAAGTGCACCACCACTGCTACCATGGTCTATTGGTGCATTTATTTGAATTAAATTATCATCTCTTAGTTGTGAAATTTCTCCCGAAGAAAACGTGTTTTCCAAACCTAAAGGACTTCCTATCGTATAAACCTTTTCACCTACTTTCGGTGTTTTCTTTCCTAAAGGAATATATTTGAATGTATTTCCTTTTGTTTCTACTTGAAATACAATAAAATCATCATCTTTGCTTTTAGCAATTACATTTCTTATTTTATAAATTTGTCCGTTTGATAATTTTATAGTTTCATAACCGACCGTAGTTCCTTCAAAGACGTGATAATTACTAATACCTATTCCAGAAGGAGTCACAAAAAATCCTGAACCTTGATATTCATTCCAACCATCAGAGGTATATATCATAAACACAGCAGGATTGTATTTTTCAAAAATCTGGGAACCATTTAATATTTTACTATCAACAGAAGTTGATGTTGTGGAATTCTCTGTATGTGTGGTTCTAGACTCCTGCGGACTTCTTGTTGTATGCCTGCTACTTTGCTGTTGTCTTCGTTCTTGCGGATAATAATTTCGTGTATTCGTATGACCCCCCTCGCGTCTTCTAACACAAGAAAACAAAAGCGTTAATATACAAATGCATAATATTATCTTCTTCATTATTTTATTTCTCCTGGTTTTGGAATTATATGAATAACAAATCGCTGATTTTTTTCATTATCACTATTGTCAGGTAATTCCCTAAACTTGCTTGCCGTACCACTTCCTGAAATAATCACTTCGCAATTATATATTCCACCTTTTTTATCAAAATATATTCCTCGACTTGACCAAAACTTAACTAAACTCAACGCCCTGCTATAACTCAACTCGTAATTTCTAACATATCCGTCATTGGATGATTGTCCTTCAACAATAAGTAAGAATTTAGCTTCAGGATTTTCTTTCTGAGCCTTTAACATTGATTTTCTTATCGACTCTCCTGCTTTGGCCAATGTGTTTCTTACATTTTCAGGAATATCATTGATATCTGAACTACCTGTTTTAAAAGACACTGTAATATTCCTCAACGTATGTCTCTTATAGTTTTCATCAAACTTAAAATAATTTGTATCTATAGTTTGTGTTGCTTCTTGAATTTCTCTAATTTTATCAAGTTGTGATTGGGTAAAGTCTCTTTCTATTCTCATTGCCTCTCTTTCATCACCTATCTTTACCATTTCTTTATGAAGCAAAGCAACTGTAACTACAAACAATACCAGCATAACAAAAAACATGCTGGTCATTAAGTCAGAATAACTCGTCCAGAAAAAGGATTCTTTTTTGTTTTTTTTCATATCAAATTATATGATTTTAAAACTTTAAGAACAAGAAATGCAATTACAATCAAACATGTCAAACATACCAAAGACCCACCGACTATCAATAATATTTTAGCCCATTTAGGCATTTTGTTTTGCACAACATGAACACCTGAATTATTGTCAACATTTACAGAATTACCTTTTTTAATTTCTGATGTTAAAATTGATATTGAATTTATCAGCGTATCTAAACGTTTATTTTGTTCATTTGCAGATTTCTCTGCTGATTTTTCCATCTTTTCCAAACTCGCTTTAACTGCTGTAAGATTTTTTAACTCTTCAATAAGAGCAGTTGTTTCTTTAAGTTTTTCTTGTAGAATATCTTGTTGTTGTGCTGAAGATTTTTCAAGTTCAAGAAATTGTTTTTTAACATTTTCTTGCATTTTTATCAAAGCTTCTTGCAATGCGGCATCAACAACAGCAACCGCTTTGGTCATTTCAGATTTTCTATTTTGGATTTGTTGCAATTCTGCTTCAAAGAATTGTCCAAGTCGCTCAATTGTTTTCATTCTTTCTTCACCATCATCAAGTTTTTGATTAAGTTCTTTAACTTGAACCAGATAATTTTCAGAATTCTTCAAGAAACCACCAAGTTTGGACATTTGCTCTGAGCATTCAGAAATATGCTGTGTAACTTCACCTAACTCCTGAGTACTGTTTTTTAGCTTATCATAAATAGTGACATTTGCAGTTGCTATTTCATTTATTCTTAAGTCTTTTATAGATTGAAGAACAGCGGCTTGCCCTCTATATGATTCGTTGACCTTGTCTAATGTTGCACTTAACTCTTTTGTATTTGATGAAAATGTTTTATTAAAATCTTTGAGATTCTGTCCCATTTTTACAAGAGTTCCAGAAACATCAGAAGACAACTGCGGCAATAATTCAGCCTGAATCCAACTTAAAAATTCATCCTTACCTTCTTCTTGTTTTCGCTTTGCGTCTTTGAAGAAATAGGATGCAATAGTTGTAAACAATATACCAATAAAACTAGCAATCATAGCCAGTGCTATACCACCCAACAAGGCAGAAACACCTTTACTACCAGAGTCATCTGAAACTAATTTTATTTCTTTACCATTCTCTTTTGCATAAGCAACAAGTTTTTCGGCTTTTATAAAATTTATTTCTTCATTTTTCTCTACAATAACTCTCTTATTTTGATCAACAACATCTTGCGCTGAAATTCTTCCTATTATCTCCGTTGGCACAGATGTGCCTTTAACCAAATCATAATCACTATCCAACAACGCAGACAAACCACCGCTAGACACCAAGAATACCACACCAACTATAATTCCAAGAACAGTACCCATCAAACCTGTGTACAAAGGTGTAGGTATTTGTGTATCTATTTCGTTTTCTTTTGCATCGCAGTTTCTTTCAACTATATCTTTCATAAGATGATAGTCGCTTGCCGAACCTTTGTTTTTTCGTAAGTAGGTGTTAATGCTATTGATAATTCTTATGAATACAGAATCGTCTTCAGTTTCTTCTTTTGTATTTTTCTTCAAATGAGATTTTATATCTGTAACAATACTTTCAATTACAGAATCATCCTCCAATTCAATATCATCAGTTTTATCATCATCTTCCTTATCAGCAGAAACATCTTCATCCAAAACATTCTCTTGTACTAATTCTTCAATTATTTCGGTATCATCCTTTATAAAAATTTCAGAATCCTTAGCATACAATCTATTTGTTGAATTAGGAAATATTTTTGAAAACTTTCTAATCTCTTTTAAAGTTTTGCAGAAAAAGAAAATTTGTGCCCCGATTATTAACGCAACAACAATTCCGATAACAATATAATGTCCCATATTATACGAATTTTACATTAGCTTTTTTTACTACTTTCCAAATGCCATCACTTGTTCTTTCTGCAACGCCAGGTTCGCAACTTTCAATGTTGCTTCCATTACCAGATTTATTACATGCGTTGTTAATATAATCTTCACAACCAACAACAATGTCTTTAGCATTTTCGAATAATACAAATTTTGCATTATTTTCATCCGTTACAGAAAGTATATAAATAGTTTTTTCCTTTGGTTGCTCATATACATCCACAAAACACATATTGTCTTTTTCTTTTACAGCAGACGCATATAATGTTTTTATTACTTTTGGCACAGAAGTATTAGTAGGATTTTTATTCTCTTTAGCATCTACTTGTTCTTTTTTAGATAGGTCTATACATTCAAGAGCTCTATCTACAATCAAGTTAATATCATTGTCTGATAATTTGAATGTATTTCGCACTTTTTCAACAATCAAGTTAATATCATCATCTGACAATTTATATGAAGAAACCGTATTAACAGTTTTTACATTTTGATAATTATTCAAATGATTGTTATTTTCTAACCTATCTATTTTACCTCTCAACTTGTCATACCTATTCCTTGAACGTTCATTCATTCTTGAAACACAAATTACAGTAAATCCTGCATTTACTAATAACGAGGTCAACAATGCGAACCAAATGATAGTGCTATTTTTTTTATCTTGTTTAAAACTTTTTGACAACTCTACATTATTACCATCATTTACAATCTTGCTTTTTCTACCACAAGAAGCCATGGTTACAATGTTCATTGCGATCAATAAGCCTATAATTACTACTAATATTTTTTTCATAATCTTCTTATTTTGCCATTTCTCGTGCTAAATTATTCAACATACCAATTATAGGATAGAAGAACAAAGTTTCTTCTAACTTGCAAGTTTCATCAGCATTCCATGTTTTCAATTCTTCTTTTCTAGCTTCCAATGCTGATTTAATATATTGTTTGAGCTTAGTCTTACAAATCTCATCTATACCATTAGATTTGCCTTGATTTACACCAAAATACTTAGCATAGAAACTTATTTTATCAGAAGATAATGCATAATCTATCAAAGTTTCAACTTCATGAACCACATTGCAAATCATATCCTCACTTACATTATTGTAAGCGACATTATCAATAGTTTGCTCGCCCTTGACACCAAGTAAATTATATTTCAATTCATCTGTATCAAAATCGACATCGCTATTATCTGTCAAAATACCACCTTTACATGTTGCAGTTTTTGGGTTATCTTCACAAATCACATCTAAAACTTCACCTTTTGCATATGGCGTTCCATAAACATCTTCAAATATCTTTTGAGCAAATTTCTTCAATGTTACTGTATCATTAGATAGAACCTTTATCGAATTTGAACCATTACCACTAAATGCTATCGTCAAAGGCATTTTCAAACCTTTTGCTTTCATTTCTTTAGCAACGAAATACAACAAAGATGTGTAGAACATTACAAATACGAACTTCAAACAATCGTCATTAGACAATTTATCTTGAAAATCTAATGCTGCAATATTTTGTTTCTTAACCTCTTTATTGTTCGACAAAGCATAGAAGAATGCAACAATATCAGATGATTTTTTCATTGTCACTATGTCTTCAAGTGCGTTTGACAATGTATTCAAACCATTCGCATTTAATATACTTCTGAATTTATCAAGATATTTTGATACGAATCCATTATTATCTGAATCATATCCAAAAGCATCGCCAAATATAGCATTTGAAGCAAATCGGAAAGAAGACATCATTTTTGGCTTAGAATCTTCAACAACAAAAATATCACTTGTCTCTCCTCCAATATCTATTGTCAATACACTTGACTGTGCGCCTTGTGTTGTTTTGTAATGTTTGTAAGGAGCAATTGATTCTGGTATTCCGACAACATTTTGCATATTGTCACCAAAATATTTTTTATACAAGTCACACCATATTCTTTTAAGACCTTCTATTTGATACTGAAGCATACTAGTTGGATAGAACCATTTAATTTCAGTTTTAGAAAGATCTCCATCATTTAATAATACCTTGTTTCTTAGAAGAATCATGATATTTTCAATATACAATTCCAATCTTTTACGTTCCTCATTAGACCACTTCAAGTTAGTTTTAATGGAATAATATTTTGAACATACTTCTTTTTCGTACTTAAATGGAATATGAGCGTGTGCTATTGAATACACTGGTCTATCATAACTAATCGCATTACTTTCTGCAAAAACGGTTCTCATTGGATAACCATATTCAATGCCATCAATTACAGAAGGTATAAAATATCTAGCATAGGAAACTTCTATATTAATATCTTCGCCATAATCTGTATGTAATCTAGATATTTGAACATCATTTGATGTTATGTCAAATGTTTGCGACGGACTGTTTTCTTTTCTATATTCTATATGAGTATTTGTTGTTCCAAAATCTATTGCAAAAGTAAATTTCTTATTTCCATTTGTTTGCTTCAATATTGGAATCAAAACACCTGTATTTGCGCCAACAGAAACATCGATTCTATTAAAAGAATGTTTTTCAATAACGTATGATTCTATACCTGAGGTCATACGGCTTTTGTTTGTATGAACTACTTTAACAGCTGGCGTTTCTTTATCTCCCAAATATGAAGATAAAGAAACATTATTATCACCTTCATCAAACAATGCTATGCGATAATAAGAATAATCTTTATTCGTTTTAACTGGTGGTAAAATACCAAGACCAAATTTCTTAACAATCATACCTCCTAAATTATTTGAAATGTCGGCAATATTATTGTTAAGATAAATTCTTTTATACTCAATGTAATGGTTCTTTTTAATAGGAATACGTAAAATCACCGTAACTCCCCCTGCATTACTTCTAAACTCAAACATTTTTTGTCCGTTAGGCAGTGTTCCCAACAAATCATCTACAGTAAAGAAGTCGAAGAATAATTTCTTCAAAGGCAACAAATATGACTCATTTTCACTACTAATAGCATTGAAACCACCATCATAATAATCCTTTTCATTTATACGATAAGGCATCTTGATAATGTTGTCTTCCAAAAAGTCACTAATTGTGAGGTATGGATAAGCATCGCTTGTTGATGGCAAGATTCGTTTTTCCCACGGATTATTATCAAAATACGGAGCTGAATTGTTTGGATTCCATACTGTTGACGTGTATGTTAATGCAGAATATTGGTTACCTCTTTCAACTGGAAGAACTAACGGTTTCTGATTACCTACAAATATATTTGAATGAATTTCAAAGTCGCTTCTTATTTGAACCTTTGGTGCTTCACAAAGTGTTATGCCGTTAATTACATCAACATTATTATTGTTAACGACAAGTTTAGTATAATTACCAATTGTATTAACATCAAACCTGCTTATTTGATTTATAAGACTTTGATTATTTATATCTTGTCCTAATTTATTTATTGTAAGATTTATATATTCATTTACCTCTGAAAATTCAATCGCAAACATTGGATACGATGCTCTCAACGCACATAAATACTTAACGTATTCAACATCTCTTTTGTAAAGAGGCTGATACTGATTGTCAAAAGGCTTGTCATTACCATCAAAAGAAATATAATTGGATATTCTTGACAAATCGTTTGCAGAACTAAAAAATAACGTACATGGAGATGTTGCACCAATGATATCATTTATTTTACATTGCGGACCTATGTATTGCAACATATATATTCTCTGCATATTATCGAAATTATATGTGCTTCCATCTTGTTGCATATACATTTCAAGAGTATCAGCAACGGTTTTGTGTGAAGGGAGTTGAGATTGTCTTAATGCTTGTAAATCATTTGTTTTATCCCAAAATACAATGTTTACAAGATTTTTGAATTTTGGATAATTGAAAAATATCTGACCTACATCCAAACTGTCAGAGACCATCTTATGGTAAATAGTATTTCCATCAAGACCTATTTTATTTACTTCCTTGAATGCATTTTTAACGAGGTCTATTCTTGCAAAAGGAGATGGTATTGATGTTATTTCATTTTTTGCAGTAGCACCATTAGGATCTTGTATTTGATTTATAACATTAGTGCTATATGGTTGTGACTGTTGCCAATCTATTAATGTATTATTATCCTGATGTAATCTGAAAACTTTAGACATGACTTTAGAATTTTTGTGATACAACTTCTTTCATCGCACTATAGAACAAGTTCATGTATAACTGTTCCTTCGTTGTTCCTTTTTGTTCTTGTTTATTTAAAACAGAATCGATTAGAGCATAATTCTTTTTTTCCAAGAATTTCTTTTTGGGTTTATAATCTTTTACAGATTCAAATAAATCACAGTTATCCCCCAATTCAAACATCGTAAGTTTTCTATTGTTAGATGACAATTCTCCCAACCAAGCAAAGAAATCATTCTGGAACATTTCAATATTTCTGTAAAAATTACCACTGAAAAATGCCTTATCAAGTTTTCTGTCTATAGCCCATGGTTGGTGTTCGTATTGTTTTTCACGACAATTCCTATTGTATTTTATAAAGAAGAACATTCTCATCAATGAATCTCTCATTATATTTTCAGTCCCTTTCGCAAAATCAGAAAGAATAATATCATTTATTCCATTGGACAAATCATTGATACCAAATTCCTTATGAATTGTTGGCGTTAATCTATTGTTGATATTATTAACAAAATCAACTATTGCCAATGCTGAAATAAGTTCGACCAAATGCGCTGCATTTTTCTGATTTACACCACCTTCGTAATTATCATAGACATTATTTATATCATCAGCAACATAGTATAACGCATCAATAGAATTGTTACCGCTTATGTTTTTATCATAATATGACAATGCTGATTTTGTTTTTGAAATAAAAGTTGTTGAAGGGGACTTCTATAAATTAAAATATTGACAATCATTTAATTATATTGATATTTTTATTATATTTGTAAGAAATTTGAAAAATATATGAAATATCAGAAGAGAAGCGGAATAAGTTTGTTTGAGCATGAAAACACGATGGA
>JAFYNK010000007.1 GCA_017548125.1 Bacteroidales bacterium
CATGCTTTATGTTTTTTCTCGGAATCTTTTCGCCTTTCTTTCAATCACATAGCTCGCTATGTTCTTTCAAGAAAAACAAAAATCTTCTCAAAGAAAAATTCATAAATCATTTGCAAAGCAATTTATAGAAATCCCCTTAATTTGTTTTCATATTATATTTTTTAAAAAATCTAGAGAAAAAATTGTAAATTTGCAATCACGATTATGCAAGAAAACAAAAAGAAATATTCATTACGATTCGGCAATAAAGACCTGCCTTCGTTTTTAGTCACTAAAGAAAACATCAGAAGACTGATTTTCTTTACGACAATATATTCTTTGGTGTTTATCAACATATTCCGTCCTTTCAATTCTGAAACATGGATTCCAGGAATTAACACGATGAACTATTTCCTATATTCATCACTAATGGTTCTCGTGGGCTGTGCGCTAATTTCTATCAGCAGAATCATAATGCATATCTTCGTAAAAAAAATCTCGATAGGTTATCTGGAATATATCATCTGGATCTTTTGCGAAATATCAATATTGGCAGTGTTTTATGTCTTCTTGGCATATAAAGTGGGCTATATCGACAATTACATCGTAGCAAACCCTGAATTTGCATATTGGGATGCAACATTTGAAATATTAAGAAAAACCATTGCCAACACTACATGGATGCTGCTCATCCCTTATATCATTTCGTTTTTATATCTCTACAACGAACATCTGATTCGCGTGGTGATACCTCAAAAAGACGAACAGATATTGGAAAAAGAAGAAGGCAAGGTGATTCAGTTTAAAGATGATAAAAACGAAGTCAGATTCACTTTGGCCTGCGATAAAATCATTTACATCGAATCGTCAGACAATTATAGCTCTATAAAATATATAAACAACGAAAAGCTATATGATTTTATGCTCAGATGCACATTGAAGAAACTGTCAGAAGATTTGAAAGACACACCAATTCAACGATGCCATCGCTCTTTCATGATTAACTTTGAACACGTAGCTTCATTGAGAAGAGAAAATACAGAAATATGTATCGAATTTGACGTAAAAGGAATAAAAGAAATACCAGTTTCTAAATCCTACAACGAGAAAATAATGGAATCGTTTGTTACATATTCTAAACATAAATAATTCCATAAATGAAATCTTTACGATACATAATAATACTGTTTTTCTTACTGTTTGCACACGACGCATTTTCTCAACTAAACCATAAACATTACATCTTGATGGGCCGCATTGATTTGTCGGAGGAAAACTATTCCGAGGCAATTCACAATTTCAACATGGCAATCATCGCCAAGCCCAACGACTTTGAAGGATATTTTCTAAGAGGTATCGCCAAATACAGTCTCAACGATTTCACTGGAGCGGTGAAGGACTTTACCAAGACGCTCGAGATACACCCTCTTTATGTACGCGCTTATCATTATAGAGGCATCTCCAACGACAGGCTTGGCAACTTTGCTGATGCTAAAAACGATTACAAGAACGCGATAAAACTTGATCCTTACGACCCGGAACTTCATATCGCTCTCGGTTCAACCAAGCTGCATCTTAATGATTTCGAGAATGCTATAGCAAGTTTTGACACGGCGTTAATCATCAATCCTAGCAATGCCAACGCTTATATCAACAGAGGCGTCGCTAAAAGATTCCTTAATCGTCTCGACGACGCCATTGACGACCTCGACAAGGCTGTTTATTACGATTTCTTCAATATCGAAGCTTTGGTAAGAAGAGGCATCATACAGATGGAACGCGAGAAATATCAAGAAGCGATGGCTGACTTTAACAACGCTCTTAAAATGGATAAAGACAATCCTATCGTCTTCTTCAACAGAGGTACTGTACACCTTAACATGGGCGATACAATAGCAGCGCTCAAAGATTATGAGCGCGTCAACAACCTCGACCAACGCAATGCGTTAACATATTTTAACAGAGCTATCATTTACGGAATGTTAAAAGAAGACGACATCGCATTGGCGCTCTTCGATAAGGTGATTGAGATTAACCCAGAAAATATTTACGGCTATTTCAACAGAGGAATTTTATATTATAAAATGAAAGAGCTTGACAATGCTGAACAGGACTTCTCTAAAGTAATAGAATTGTTCCCCGACTTCATCGATGCATGGGTTAACAGATCTGTGGTGAGATTTGAGAAAGGCGACATCAAAGGCGCTGAAGCCGACAGATATAAGTCCAAAGAAATAATAAATATGGTGAGCGGAAATGAGAAAAGCATTGACTCGCTTTATAATGTTTATTCTAAATCTATCGATTACGACAAAATTATCGCTTTCGAATCTGACTTCTCAAACGGCGACAAAGGCGGAAAACTCGCACAATTCTCAGCCGTCAACATCAAGCCGTTCAGCGATTTCATCATCTGCGTCGATAAATTCAATTCTGACAACAAATCTCCAAATAACAATCATTTCGTAGATGCTACATTGAGTTATATCAATGAAAATAAGCAGCTTAACGGTTTGAGACTAGTTTATATGCCTGCTGATTTCTCTAATGAAAACTATCAGTCGTATCTCAACGATTCTATTATTGAAACTATCGGCGACAAAGACTTAAGGTCATTCCTTAAAGGTATTTCCAATTATGAAATTTATAATTACCAACATGCGGAAAACCACTTCAATTCATTGATTGGCAACGCGATTTACGATATTTACGCAAACATTAATATAGCTTCATTACAAAAGGAAAAGGCTGAGCTTGTTTTAATAAATCAGAACTACAACGATCCGATAACTATCAACTATAAAAAAAGCTCCGACAACAAAAGCGATATTGCTGTAGCGCAATCAAAACCTAATTACCAAGATGCGTTAAACAGCATTTCATTAGCTTTGAAAAAGAATTCTTCAAATCCATTCATCTGGTATAATATGGGCAATCTGCATTTGCAGATGCAGGAATTTCACAAAGCCATCGACGATTATACGCAAGCCATCAAATACGAGAAAAACCTTGCTGAAGCGTATTACAACAGAGGCTTGACATTATTATATCTCGGTGAAAAAGAATTGGCACGCAGCGATTTAAGCAAAGCTGGCGAATTAGGAATCAAAGAAGCCTATGCGGTAATGAAAAGATTTTTTTGATCGAAACATTAAAAAATTTTCTATCTTTACTGCATAAACAAATTGTAATTTATCATGAAAAAGAAAGTATTGTTGATAATATTGACTATCATTATATTATGCGTTTTAGTTCTCGTAATATGGACGATTTCGAGACCTAAGGAATATAAACCAGAAATGATAGAACCAGAAGTGTTTGAAGCTCAGGTCTATGACTCTGATTTAATAATTGGATTATGGCAGACAGGAAGCGTTCATTACAGATACAATGAAGACGGAAGCGGATGGACATGGGACACAGCCGATGACGTTATGGAATCGGAAGCAGGCAAATTCACTTGGGAACTAAACAAAAACAGGTTCTTGCATTTTCATCAAATGGAGATAGGTGGAATAGTGCCTAAAGCATATACAATCACAAAGTTAGACCTTGCCAATATGGAATATAAAGACGATTTTGGTGTTAAATGGGTCTTTGTCAAAGTTGAATAAATTAATTATTCATCTTTATAATCTTTGGCATTTTATCTTTAAACTGAGGCATCGTCATGCCAATGGAAGCGTTGATATATGTAGGATCGCATACATAATATTTCTTTCCGCCATACGAAAACATATCACCTTCCAGATTGACATTTTCTCCGAAACATACTGCTGTCGCGAGATGTCCTTCATATTGCAAGCCAACGACTTTAGCATCTGTATAATTCGTCACAAGCCATGCAAACAACGCTGAACGGTCTTCACAGTCGCTGTATGGATAAGCGATGACTTCTTCTGGATAGAAATATTTTTCGTAGCCGAATTGCTGTTCATCGGTTTTATATTCGAAGGCTGTCTGAACAAAATTAAGAAGAATATCAATAAACTGAACCGCCGAATATTGTTGTTTTATTTCGTTAAGTTTATTATTAAAGACGGTTTGAGCTTCGATGGAAATTGGTGACGCGAAATAGATTGGGAAAACTGTCATCGGGACATCGTTGAGATAAGCGATATGTGAGCTGTTGTAAGGAAGTTCAATTTTAGAGTCGATTTTTTTAAAATCCAGCACTCTTTTGACATCGCATTTTCCCATATTCAACTGACGATAAAAATCTAATCCAATCTGTTTCAGATTGTTATCTTGGTTATTATAATCGTAGGTGTAAATACTTTCGTTAGAATTTCCTCCGCCATAGATGGAATAATATTTCAACTGAGAAGCGCTGCCTTCATCAAAACGGAAGAAAGAATAAGAATAAACTTCTTTTTTGTTATCTATGGCAGCCAAGAGAGTCAATCTGTTAGAGTTTTTGCCTCTTGCTACTTTAACTTTGAAACCGCCTTCATTGCGTAGCATATAGAAATTAAACAAAACACGGTTGTCGATGTCGGCGAAAATGTTTTCAGACAAAGAGCGCAAAAGACAGAAATATCCCCAATCGTTAAGTCCCATTTCCTTTACATAATCGTCAATCTGTTTCCATAAGAGCGAAGTCTCCTGTGTCATCGTTGATATTTCTTCAAAATAATCGGCGACATCAGATTCCTTAATGCCATTATTTTTAAGGCGAAGTTTCTCATCCACTTTGAAATCAAGTTTCTTTCCATAAAAATCAATGCTCACGTTAGAGCCTGAAGCGACTTTTTTAACATAAGAAGAAAAATCAGAGATTTCATTTACATTTTTGACGCCAGTATTCGTGACGACTTTTCTGACGACATAATTGTCAGAAGACGAGTGGCTTGTGTTGTTTTCGCCATCATTGATGTTTGAGATATCAGATATTTGAGGAAGATTTTCTGTATCTTTATATTGCACTTCATTAGATTCGATATCTGTCAGCTGCGACTTGTCGGCAACAGGAATTTGCTTAAGTTTAGGCAGCGACATTGAGAGCTCTTGATTTGCAAACTCTTCATAAAGCTCCCAGCTTTTTCTGATAAATTCAGCATATTCTGCATTAGCTTTTGTTACATAATCTTGATATTCATTTTTCATTTTATCAAACTCTTTTTGGTATGAATCTTTCATTTGTTGAAAATTATCAACTTGAGCTATTGATGAAATGAATGTGGAGCATAAAACTGTCAAAAAAGCTAATTTCTTTATCATGATATTAATTTTTATATTGTTACCTTATTTAATATTCCTGTCAGAGCTGCTATTGCGATTCCGTAGTTTGTTATTGGCACATTTTGCGCTTTGGCTCTACGAACGCGTGACAATACATGTCTTCGAGTGAACATACAAGCGCCGCAGTGGATTATCAAGTCGTATGATGACAGGTCTTCAGGGAAATCGTTGCCGGAGACGATGTCAATCAGTAACTCCTCGCCGAATTTGTTTCTCAACATACGAGGCAGCTTCACTCTTCCTATGTCTTCGTTCTGAGGGATGTGAGAGCAAGCCTCCGCGATGAGTATTTTCGCGTTATTAGGAAGCGACATCAAGACGTCGGCGGCTTCACGGAAAGTGTCGATGTCGCCTTTATGACGTGCCATCAGCACTGAGAACGAAGTCAGTTTTGTTTCTTTAGGAGTTAATGTTTGCACTTGGGCGAATGCCTGAGAGTCTGTTATTATCAATGCTGGAGGCGTTTTGAGGCTTTCGAGCATCTGAGGCAGTTCTTCTGGGGCGCAGCATAAAGCGAGCGCGTGCTTGTCGAGGAGATTACGCAGAGTAACCACCTGAGGCTGTATCAGCCTTCCCTTTGGGGCGGAGGCGTCTTGTGGCATCACCAGCACCACCACATCACCTTCTTTCACCAGTGAGTAAGTTATATCGTCGAGGTTGTCGTCTTTTTTATATAATGATGCCATTTTATCCAACAACATATCTATCCCGATATTTTCTTTCGCAGAAATAGGATAAACATCTTCTTTCAAAACATCTTTCCATAATGCTAAATATCTCTCCTGAGTTCCTGAATCACACTTTGTCATCACGAAGATTACAGGTATATCAGCATTTCTGAAGAAGTCGAGCCATTCTGTCTCGTGAGAGGCATCTTCAGGTTCTCCTGTGATGAGAATCATCGCCATGTCAACCTGTTGCGCTGCGCGTCTTGTCCTTTCATTACGCATGAGTCCGAGTTCGCCGATGTCGTCGAAGCCGGCGGTGTCGCCTATGACGGCAGCTCCAATTCCAGGAAGCTCGATGTTTTTCCAGACGGTGTCGGTGGTGGTTCCAGCCACGTCTGACACTATAGACACATCCTGTCCGGCAATGGCGTTGAGCAATGTAGATTTTCCGACATTACGTCTGCCGAAGACACCTATATGATAACGGTTTGAGCGTTGCATCATCTACATTTTTATTAAAACCTAAAATCTCTTTCGCCTTTGTCGATGGCATCGAGATATTTCGCTGCTGTGGCGCGTGCCTTTTCATTTGGGACGGTCTGCAACAGACGTTCTATCATCGCTTTGGCTTTTTCCTTGACTTCAGGCGATGCGTAGTCGTTGGTATATTCCTTCAATGTAATCAAGGCATTAGGCAGGCAGCAGTTAGCTATCTGGCCGTTTTTAAGCAATGCCATGAAGCGGTCGCCTGTTCTTCCTTCGCGATAGCAGGCTGTACAGAAGCTAGGGATATGGTCGAGGTCGAGGAGCCATCCTACGACTTGGTCGAGGGTTCTGTTGTCGGCGATGTCGAACTGGGCTGAGTTTTCGTTTTCAGGTTCAGGCTCTACGTAGCCGCCGACGCTTGTGCGCGAGCCGCCGCTAATCTGAGAGATGCCGAGTTCAAGGAGGCGAGCGCGGCTCTTCTCGCTCTCACGGGTTGAGATAATCATACCAGTGTAAGGAACAGCGATTCTTATTATCGCTACTATTCTGAAGAAAATGTCGTCAGGAACGGCGTTCTTGAAGTCAGAAGTGTCGATGTCGTCTGCCATACAGAGACGCGGCACGCTGATGGTGTGAGGTCCAACGCCATAAGTCGCTTCGAGATGCTCAGCATGCATAAGCAAGCCGACAAAGTCATAACGGTATGTCTCTAATCCGAACAACACGCCAATGCCAACGTCGTCGATGCCGCCTTGCATTGCTCTGTCCATGGCCTCAGTATGATATGCGTAATTGCTCTTAGGACCTGTCGGATGTAAAGCCTCGTAATTCTTCTTGTTATATGTCTCTTGGAAAAGAATGTAAGTGCCGATGCCAGCATCGCGTAGTTTCTGATAATTCTCTACTGTTGTAGCAGCGATGTTCACATTGACGCGGCGTATCGCGCCGTTTTTATGTTTTATGCTATAAATAGTCTTGATGCTTTCTAAGATATATTCGATAGGGTTTTCAACAGGATGTTCGCCAGCCTCGAGAGCGAGACGTTTGTGTCCCATATCCTGCAATGCTATCACTTCTTGACGAATCTCTTCCTGTGATAACTTCTTGCGACGTATGGTCTTGTTCTTCAAATGATAAGGACAATAGACGCATCCGTTAACGCAGTAGTTGGAGAGGTAAAGAGGAGCAAACATAACGATTCTGTTTCCATAGAAACGATGTTTTATCTCGCGTGCTATTTCATAGATTTCGTTTATCACTTCCTTGTCGTCGCATTCGAGCAAGAGAGCTGCTTCTCTATGGGTGAGGCCTTTGCATTCACGAGCCTTCTGTAAAATAGATTTTATAAGTTCTTTGTTGCCGTTGTTGTCTTTGGCATATTCAATAGTGCTTAGAATCTCTTCATCACTGATGAATTCTTCTGCTATTTTTGACTTTATGTCGTACATCGTGTTTGTTTTTTTTTGTTTTTAAATTAAGTTATTGTCAGTTTTTTTATAGTCACCGCGGCCATAATTGATATTATAACCGATAGCGTTGAGTCGTTGTTCAAGTTGTTCCATCTGTTGGGCCGATTCAGCACCAGTGCTTTTTTTATTGTCGTATATCGAATATTTTTTACGTTGTTCAACAGGCGACACATTAGGCATGACCACATTGGCTCCGGCGAGTATGGCGCGTTCCATTCCGTTGTGGCACAATGTAGCTAGGGCTGTCGTTGCAGGGAGCAGCGCGTTGGGGAAACGAAGACGCAGCAGCGATACCATGAGTATTGTCTGTTCTACCGTCCCCGGATTGCAATTTTGGAAAGGAGTGTTGGTTGCAGGGAGAAACGGTCCCACTCCGATCATCTGAGGCTCCAGTTCTTCCAGGAACCTTATGTCTTCATAAAGATGTTCCGCTGTCTGTCCTGGGCTGCCAATCATCATGCCGCTTCCGGTCTGGAAGCCAAGTTCTTTAAGGGTGAAGAGGCAGCTGCGACGGTTTTCGGAGCTCATATTAGACGGATGTAGGTAAGAATAATGTTCATCGTTGCGAGTCTCATGACGCAACAAAAAACGGTCGGCGCCGGCATCTTTAAAGGCCTTGTAAGCCTCAGCGCTGCGTTCGCCCACCGATAACGTTATTGCTTTGTCGGGATAAGTGGCTCTTACTGTCTTGACTACGTCGGTGATCCATTCGTCGTTTTGTCTCGGATCTTCGCCGCCTTGCATGACGAAAGTGTTGAATCCCAATTCTGCGCCGTCTTTGCAACATTCCAATATCTCATCTTTCGACAGACGATAACGTTGTGCGTTTGTGTTGGAAGCGCGTATTCCGCAGTAGTTGCAGTTGTTTTTACAATATGAGCTTATCTCTATCAAGGCTCTCACGAAAACGCCTCTGCCATAATTACGTACAGCCATTTCGGCTGCTTTGTCATGCAGATATTCTCTTTCGTTTTCATTGAGAGAAGAAAGCAAAATCATCCATTCTTCGCGGTTAAGTTTATCTCCCGAAGCAAGACGATCTATAATTTCGCGATGATGATAATTTTCTTTTTCGTACATGATACAAAAGTACAAAATAAAAGTAAAATCTATATTGACTTTAGAAAATTAATAACGTAAAAAATCAAAATAGTTCCCATTCTCCATTAGCGGCGCCTTTGGTACGACCTAAGTGTTTGTAGGCGAATTCTGTTGCCTCGCGTCCTCGCGGTGTTCTCATGATGTAGCCTTCTTGGATGAGGAATGGCTCATAGACTTCTTCTATCGTTCCAGGTTCTTCGCCCACTGCTGTTGCGATGGTGTTAAGACCGACGGGACCGCCTTTGAATTTGTCTATTATTGTGGAAAGGATACGGTTATCCATCTCATCGAGGCCGTGTTGATCGACGTTGAGCGCGCGCAGTCCTATCTGCGCTATCTGGAGAGTTATCGTTCCGTTGCCTTGAATCTGTGCGAAGTCTCTGACGCGTCGCAGCAGGAGATTAGCGATACGAGGAGTTCCGCGGCTGCGGCGAGCTATTTCCAGAGCTGCTTCGTCTTCGATAGGCACTCTTAATATTGAAGCCGAGCGTTTTATGATGTTGGCCAGCGTCTTGGCATTATAATATTCCAATCTCATATTGATGCCGAAACGGGCGCGCAAAGGAGCAGTGAGCAGCCCTGAACGTGTGGTGGCGCCTATCAAGGTGAATGGATTCAATGCTATCTGAACTGAACGAGCGTTAGGTCCGCTCTCTATCATAATATCGATGCGATAATCCTCCATGGCGGAATATAGGTATTCTTCCACTATTGGACTGAGACGGTGAATCTCATCTATGAAAAGAACGTCGTTCTTCTCAAGGCTGGTGAGAAGCCCAGCAAGGTTGCCTGGCTTGTCGAGCACCGGACCTGATGTCATCTTCATCCCGACACCTAATTCGTTAGCAATGATATGTGACAATGTGGTCTTGCCCAATCCCGGAGGACCGTGAAGCAAGACATGGTCTAACGATTCGCCCCTCTGCACTGCAGCCCTGACAAAAATCAAGAGATTTTCAACGACTTGCTCCTGTCCCGCGAAGTTCTGAAAAGCCTCCGGTCGCAAGGCGCGTTCTATCTCTAACTCTTGCTTGCTGAAAGATTTACCGTATGCATCTAAATTCTCGTTCATAAAAAATTACTTATGTGACAAAATTACATAAATTTTGTGCTACTTGTATTACTTTTTTGTTTATTTTAGCAGAAAATATATAAAAAGATGAAATTATTTATAACAGTATTATTTGTGTTATTGTCAATTTGTTCCTTTTCTCAAAACAAAGGTTATGTGATTTTGGAACAAGACCAACGTATTGAACAACTTATACAAAGACAGAATGAGATTCATTCAGCTGATAATACTATAGATGGTTTCAGAATACAGATTTTCATGGAATCGGGCAATGAGGCCGTAGAGCTGGGAAATATGGAGTCTGAGAAATTCAAAGAAAAATATCCTGATATTCCTGTTTATTTTATCTTCGGTCAGCCTTACTACAGATTGCGCGTCGGTGATTTTAGAACTCGACTCGAAGCTGAAAAAGCATTCCAAACCATCAGCAAAGATTACAAAAAAGCATTTATAACATCTGACAGAATACAACTTCCTTATAACGTCTTCTGCGACTCTACTCTTATTATCTATGAACAAGAAGAAGATGTTATAAATAATTCTACCGACATTGAACTATATTATTACAACGACTTATAATCTCTAAAATCATACTATTATGGAAAAAACAATACTCGTCGGAATTGATTTTTCTGAATGCTCAATGAACGCATTAAGCCATGCTGTATCAATAGCAGAAAAATCTGAATCAAAAATCTTGATGGTTTGGGTTAACAAGTACAAAAACCAGCCTCTTTTGGACAAGAGCCTCATTGTCAGCGGAGCTCGTCAAAACTTCGACTCATTGATAGGACAATATTCTGAAGTGTTGGGTAAAGAAAATATCTCATATACAATCAGAGAAGGCGGAGTTTTTGATGAAATAAAAAAACTCTGTGACGAAATAAATCCTATGCTCGTCGTTGTAGGAACACACGGGATTTCAGGAATATCGGAAAAATGGCTCGGAAGCAACGCCTATCGTCTGTCACTTCTACTCAAAACGCCAGTCATCACAATAAGAAACGGAATAGACGTCAATAAAACATTGTCAACCATCTTATTGCCTATCGACAGCACTGTAGAGACAAGACAAAAGCTTCCAATAACAGCAACGCTCGCTAAATATTTCGGTGCGACAATTTACATTTTGGCTGTCTATACTTCTGACATTGACGTCGTAAATGCAAGAATCAACAACTATGTAAAACAAACTGCTGAATATTTGGCAGAATATGACATCAATTATGTTACAGACGAAATAAGAAGCAATGACATAGCTGATGATGTTATCGCATACGCAAACAGAATAAATGCTAACTTGATAAGTATCATGGATGAACAGGAAATATCATTGAAAAATATTTTCGCTGGTTCAAACTCGTTGCAAATAGTTACAAAGTCACTATGTCCTGTACTTATTTCACATAGCAAAAACATTTATTCAACGATAATGCAGTAAAAAATTATAAAAAAAATTAAAATAATATACTTTAAACTGACAAAGGTCGTTTCTATAAAGTAGGAATGATTTTTGATTAAAGAGCCTCAAATTTTGTAGTATGGAAAATGAAAACATAAACAATCAAATGAAAGAACTTTTCAGATTGTTTAAAAAAATGATGGAAAAATATCCGCCGGATTCAATGCCCGGCATCGACAAGGCTCAGGCTGAACAACTTAAAATGATGTTGTCTAATTATGATGAAATGGAAGTGTCCTTCTCGTCAGATATGTTCGGTCTTTTTGATGAAGAAACAACAAAGAAAATCTTATCAAGACTCATACAGCAACTTCGCGACCAATTAGGGGAAGATGCAGACGAAGATGTCGTTGTCAAAGATCAGCTTTCTATAGTTGATAAAAAAGAAAAAGAATTTGAGCAGCTTCCTACGGAAGATCGCTACGTCTCTCTTCTTGATGCCATCGACGCTGAGTTGAAAAAGCCTAACATTTCAATGGATGAGATAGACGTTTTATTAGACAAAAGAAAAAAAATTCAAGATACTATTTCTAAAAAGTTACATGGTTAATAAATACAACTTATGAAAAAGACATCATTATTATTACTTCTATTATTAGTGTTTTCATCTCTTTCTCATGCTCAATTACTGTCAGAAAGAACCAATGGCAAAATAATCATAGGAGCTGATTTGTTTACTGACATCAGTACTGGAAAAGCATACGAAAACTTCGATCTCCGCGGCATTAACCAAGGCGTCAGTGTTTATTCAATGTTCAACTTCGAATTTGAAAACACACCTCATTTCGCTTCAGTAGGTATTGGATATACAGGCCACAACTTCTATATGAAAGACGCATTCCTGGCAACTCCTTACGGCGATGTCGCTCAATTCGATAACGTTATCTACGACTGCGAACGCAGCAAGATTAACACCAATTACATCGATATCCCTGTGGAAGTAAGCTTCAAATTCATGGATCAGTTTAAAGTGTCAGCTGGTTTCAAATTCGGAATCTTGACCTATGGAAAATCAAAATATGTAGGCGAGTTATTCAACGATGACAAGACATGGAGAATCAAATATGGAAGAATCAACCATTTGGAAAAATATGTCTATTCATTGACAGTTCGTGCCGCATATAAGAGCGTTCACTTGTTCATGGCATATCAATTTTCAGACACATTTAAAAACGGCTCAGGTCCTGCTATCAAGCCTTTCTCTATTGGTATTGGCGTGAGACCTTTCTGATGGCAAAAGACCAATGACTAAAGTCTAAAGATTAAAGATAATGAATGATTAATGACTTTTGTCATTTGCCATCTGTCTTTAGTCATTTCAGACAATAAAATAATATATTAATAAAGGTATAAGAAATCCTACGGCGAATCCTGAATAAACCTGTGATTCGCTGTGGGATTTTAATTTTAATCTAGCCCAGCCTACCACACCAGAAATCAAGATGCTTGCAGTAAAATATGTAAGATATATTCTCGATGATATTGCCGCCATGATGAAAAGCATCGCGACAAAGGCGCCCCAGCCTGTGCCATGAAAGCTTATCTTCCAATATAGATTTATCCAAAACACTACCACGCATAAAACGAGATTACATATAAGATAAAAGTTATATAGCATTAAAGGAAGCACTCCGTTGAAGAAACGGCTTGTAACATAAAGGGATATAACTATCAGAAAAAGAGGGATGAATCGTTCTTCTCTTCTTTCCATCGTCAATGATTTTATCAGTTTGAGTTTCTTTAATAACATAAGAATCAAAACAGGAAGCACGAAAGTTGTCACAAAGACAACGGCGAGGCAGATGTCTGCTCTTAACGCTGCTATTTCAAAAATACCTGATGCAATGAAAATCAATAGCATCAATGTTGGCAATAATACAGGATGAGTTATTACGGATATAGTTTTGGCTAACTTATTCATAAGTTAATTTTATAGTTCTTTACGGAGTCGAGCAACTGGAATGTCGAGTTGTTCTCGATATTTGGCTATTGTTCGTCTTGCGATGTTATAGCCTTTTTCTTTTAAGATCTGTGTCAAGACATCATCGGTGAGAGGCTTAGATTTGTCTTCTTGTTCGATGCAATCCATAAGGATTTTTTTGATTTCGCGTGTCGAGACTTCTTCGCCTTCGTCGTTGGTTAATGACTCGCTGAAGAAACTCTTCAAAGGGAAAGTTCCGTAAGCTGTTTGCACGTATTTGCTGTTTGCGACACGAGATATTGTTGATATATCAAGACCTACTTTTTCCGATATATCTTTAAGAATCATTGGTTTCAGCTTTGTCTCATCGCCTGTGAGGAAGTAATCTTTCTGATAATTCATGATTGCGTCCATAGTGACGAAAAGCGTTGTCTGTCTTTGTTTTATAGCATCGATAAACCATTTGGCTGATTCTATCTTGTTTTTTACAAAATTGACGGCTTCTCTGTTGCTTTGAGTCTTCTTTTGTTTAGAGAAATCAGACAACATATCGATATAGTCTTTATTGACGTGAAGCTCAGGAGCGTTACGGCTGTTGAGAGTCAGTTCGAGTTTTCCGCAATTGTTGTATATCGTAAAGTCGGGGATGACGTAATTGGCTCGGTCGGAGTTTTCCACCGCGCCGCCCGGCTTAGGATTAAGTTTAAGAATGACGTTAAGGGCGGCGCGGAACTGTCTCTCGCTGATGCCGCTTTTCTTAACAATTTTATCATAATGTTTTTTTATGAACTCATTGAAATACTGTTCAATGATGATGATTGGGAATGTGTAGTCAGAATCGCTTTCATCATCTTCTTTCAGACGACGCAGCTGGATGAGGAGGCACTCCTGGAGGTTTGTCGCGCCCACTCCGGCAGGGTCGAATTCTTGTATTATGTGCAGCACTTCCATCACTTCTTCTTCGGTGACGTCTATGTTTTGCGTGAAAAGCAAATCATCCATGATGCCGATGATAGGACGGCTTAAATAACCGGAGTCATCGAGGTTTCCGATGATGTAAGTACCTATCTTGTACTTTCTGTCGTCAAGTTTTCTGTAGCCAAGCTGTTGAATAAGAATGTCGTGGAAACTTTCTTCGCTTGTTATAGGAGCTTCATAACGTTCGTCGTCGCGACTGTAGTTGTTGGTTCTCAGTTTATAAGCAGCAGCGTCGTCATCGTCGTCCTGCATATAATCATCAAAATCGGAGAGCGGGTCGTCATAGTCATCCGCATCTTGGCGTTCATTGTCGTTGTTGTCGATGTCATTGTCAATATCGTTATCGATATTATTGTCAATGTCATCATATCCGTCGCTCTCTTCAAGAGCAGGATTCTCTTCTATCTCCTCTTTGATACGTGAGCTGAGTTCCATTGTCGGAATCTGCAACAGCTTCATGAGCAGAATCTGTTGAGGCGACAGCTTCTGGAGCATCTTCTGCGTTTGTGTCAGTCGTTGTGAGGACATAGAAGAAAATCCTTAATTTATCTTTAAAAATTAATATTCACAGTTTTTAGGAGTACGTGGGAAAGCGATAACGTCGCGGATGTTGCCCATGCCTGTGATGAATAACATAAGACGTTCGAAGCCAAGGCCGTAACCTGAGTGAGGCACTGAACCGAAGCGACGTGTGTCTAAGTACCAATCCATCGATTCTGCTGGGATACCGACTTCTTCCATACGTTTCAACAATTTGTTGAGGTCTGTCTCACGTTCTGAACCGCCGATGATTTCACCGATGCCTGGGAACAATACGTCCATAGCTCTAACAGTCTTGCCGTCTTCATTTTGCTTCATGTAGAAAGCTTTGATTTCCATTGGATAGTCAGTCAAGATAACTGGTCTCTTGAAATGTTTTTCTACGAGATAGCGTTCATGTTCTGATTGTAAGTCAACACCCCAGCCTGTGACAGGATATTGGAATTTGCCTTTCTTGTTGTAGTTGCTGTTCTTGAGGATATCGATAGCTTCGGTGTATGTCAATCTTTGGAATGGGTTTTCTAAGATGAAGTGTAACTTCTCGATCAATTCCATTGATTTTTCTTCAGCTTTCTTATTCTTTTCTTCTTCTTGGAGACGTTTGCTTAAGAATTGGAGGTCGTCCATGCAGTTGTCCAAAGCATATTGAATCAAGAATTTAAGCATTTCTTCTGCCAAGTCCATATTGTCGTTGATGTCGTAGAATGCCATTTCTGGTTCTATCATCCAGAACTCAGCGAGGTGACGTGAAGTGTTTGAGTTCTCAGCGCGGAAAGTAGGACCGAAAGTGTAGATCTTGCCTAATGCTGTTGCTGCGAGTTCGCCTTCGAGCTGACCTGACACTGTGAGGTTAGTTGCTTTGCCGAAGAAGTCTTGTGAGAAGTCGATCTTGCCTTCTTCTGTCTTAGGCATATTGTTGAGGTCTAATGTTGTTACTTGGAACATTTCGCCTGCGCCTTCACAGTCGGATGCTGTGATGAGAGGAGTGTGGATGTTATAGAAACCTCTTTCGTTGAAGAACTTGTGGATGCCGAACACCATGCAGTGACGCAAACGCATGATAGCGCTGAAAGTGTTTGTACGGAAACGGAGGTGAGCTATTTCGCGTAAGAATTCGAGTGAGTGTTTCTTAGGTTGCAATGGGTATCTGTCAGGATCTGCTGCGCCGATGAGCTCGATGCTTGTGACATTCATCTCAACGCTTTGTCCGCTGCCTGCTGATTTCACCAAATTACCTGTTGCTGATACTGATGCGCCAGTGTGCATCAAAGCGAGACTTTCTTCTGGAATGACGTTGAGGTCGATTACCAACTGAAGGTTATTAATTGTAGAACCATCGTTTAAAGCGATGAAAGCTACGTTCTTGCTGCCGCGTTTATTACGCACCCAACCCTTGACATTTATCTCTTTGTCAAGCTCTTGCATTTGTAATGCATCTTTAATTTCTGTACGTTTCACAACTATATATCTTTAAAATTATCTCTGATTTTAATTAACTTACAAAGATAAGAAAAAGTCTAAAGACTTAAGACAAAAGTCTAAAGTTTTTTTTGCTGTGAGCTATGAACTTTGAGTTGTGGGCAAAACAGCTAGTATTGACGGTAACTTTCAATTTTCAACTTAAAAGTCTGTTGCTCGTTAACTTTAAAAAAAGTCTGTTGTCTGTTGTCCGTTGTCCGTTGACTTTTTTTATTTTTGCAAAAAAAATGATGAGAGATAGTTTTGACATAAAACGATGGATTGAAAATCCTGATGAGCTGCTTGTTATTGCAGGTCCTTGTAGCGTTGAGAGTAGAGAACAACTTTTCGACACTGCTACAAAACTATCTGAGTTACATCAAGTTAAAATCTTAAGAGGTGGCATTTGGAAACCTCGCACTCGTCCTAACGGTTTTGAAGGCATTGGCGAAGAAGGTCTCTCATGGATGAAGGAAGTCGCCGAAAAAACTGGTATGCTCTGCATGACGGAAGTCGCTACTCCGGAGCACGCCGAGCTTGCTTTGAAATATGGAATCGATGCTTTGTGGGTAGGGGCTCGCACTGTGGCTAATCCTTTTTCTGTGCAGCAACTAGCTGATGCTCTGCGCGGAACAGACATCCCTATCTTCATCAAAAACCCTATCGCTGCCGACCTTAAACTCTGGATCGGCGCCTTTGAACGTCTAGCTTCTTCGGGATTACGACATCTTGTCGCTATCCACAGAGGCTTCCAAGATACCAACGCTGCTCCTTTCCGTAACAACCCTCGCTGGGAATTGCCGATAGAACTGCATCGTCAAAACGCTGATATTCCTATCATTACAGATATAAGTCATATCTGCGGTTGCCGCGACATCTTACAAAAGACGGCGCAAAAAGCTCTCGATCTCGCGACAAACGGTCTCATGATTGAATCGCATTGCGAACCAGAAAAAGCGCTCACCGACGCTGAACAACAAATCACTCCTGATGACTTGAAATCGATGCTCGACAATCTCGTCATTCATAAATCGAAATCGCCAAACGCAAATGTGCTGCTTCAAGAACTTAGAAGCAGAATCGACAGCATCGACGACGAACTGCTGAATCTTCTTGCACAAAGAAGCGAGGTGTCTTCAAAAATCGGCATCGTTAAAAAAGAACATAATCTCACTGTGCTTCAACTCGATAGATGGAATTCTATACTTTCTAATCATATCGAAAAAGGAAAATCAATAGGTCTTAAAGAAGAACTTGTCAAAGCTATTTTTGAAATAATTCATAAAGATTCTATTGATAGACAGCTTTGAAAGTTTTAAGTCGCCAAGTCACCTAGACGTCTAAATAAAGTTAAGAAATAAGTCTGTGGAATCTGTGGATGCAAGGTTTTCGGACAAAGCCGGAATTTTTGCATTTTGTTTAAAATGAAAAAAAGAGGGCGAATTTTTCGTCCTCTTTTTTGAGCCGGCGGAGGGATTTGGACCCCCGACCCCGAGATTACAAATCACGTGCTCTACCGCTGAGCTACGCCGGCAATGCAATTACCTTTCGTTTTGCGAGTGCAAAGATACAACATTTTTTTAAATCACCAAATATTTTTTTAATTTTTTTTATTTTTTCTGATAATGGCTTTTTAAGGTTGAATTTAATTTCCTCGCTGTGTCTCTTAAAAGTGCTGCATCACTCGGAAAATCAATTACTTCAGTGTTTAGTGATTTTAGTGTTTCTGTGGAACATGCAGCTATGTCGCCTTCGACTTTTGTGTGGCTTTCTTTAAAAAATGAGCCAATATCAAATGGTGATGTGATCAGAATTTGTCTTTTTTTGACGTCAATAAACTCGATTTGTCCAGAAATGAACGCTGATTTGCTAATTCTTTTATCAGTTACTTTTGCAACTGAATTGTCTTTCTTTTCTTCGTATGTGACGGTTTCTGTTAGTTCAGGAGATATAATAGTTGAGTTAATCATGATGCGAATCATCATATCGTAGTCTGTGTTTTCGTTTTGAACGATGTCAAAAGGCACGCCGTAGATGTAGTTGTCGTCGAAGTTTAAAACGAGTTGAGCGAAGTCATCAGGAAGTGATGATTCTATAGGTGTCGTCACTTTGAAAATGATGCGTTCGGAAGGCATTATTGCCAGCTTTAGTTTTAGCTCTTCGATATTGTTGCTTTGTGGGTTTATTTTACAAAGCTGATTGACAAGCCAATTGGCTTCTTTTAAATTTTCTTCGTTAATATTTTTTAACAAAAAATTAGTCTTTGCATAAATGAATAACTCGGCTTTTTCTCTTGAGTTATTGATTTCGTTCTCAAGGTTAAGCGTTTTGAAATTCATGGCAGTCTTGATGTTGTCGGGAAGAGTTCTGATTTTCTTCTGTCTTTCGTTGATGGAAATCAGCCTGTAATAAATCTCAATCCAGATGTCTGGCTGTCCAGATTCTTTAAGTTTCATTATTGTTTTATGGTCGGTTTCGTTCGCGCTGTGATATGATGTTGTGAGCGAATTGAGCTGTTTCTCATTGAGTTTGTTCTTTTGTGCTTTGGGAATTAGCTGGTCAATGGTTTTGTCGTACTCTTTTATTTCTTGAGCGTTAGCGAATGCCGAGATGGAAATTATAAGAGTGAAAATTATAAGTTTTAATGTTTTCATCAGGTAAAAATTTTAGTAAAAATATTACAAATTTCGCACCATTTTTTTATTATAATACTGTTAAAAATTGTATTTTTGAACTTTCGAATTTTAGATGTTGTTTAATGATAAATTGGCATCTGAATTTGCAGTTGAGATTAAGAAATAAATAAATGTAGATTATGTACACAATAGACGAAATTCAAAAAAAGATAAATGATTATATTGATAATCAAAAATTTGAAGGTAATCCAGAAGAGTTATACGCTCCTATAGAATATATATTGCGTCAAGGAGGAAAGAGATTGCGCCCGACTTTATGTTTGTTGGCATGTGACCTTTTTGGAGGTAATATCGAAGATTGTATGGTTCCAGCTGTCGCTGCTGAGATATTCCATAATTTTACTTTAGTTCATGATGATATCATGGACCAGGCTCCTTTGCGTCGTGGAATGGAGACCATTTATAAAAAATGGGGCTCTGATGTCGCTATTCTCTCAGGCGACACGATGTTGATCAAGGCTTTCCAATATGTTTTAAATACTGATAATAAATATCGTTATGAAGTATTTGCAGAGTTGTGTAAGGTTGCTTTGGAAGTGTGTGAAGGACAGCAACTTGATTTGAATTTTGAGACGCGTGACGATGTTACATTGGATGAATATCTTGAGATGATTCGTCTTAAGACAGCGGTTCTTCTTGGCTCTGTTTTAAAAATAGGTGCTATCGTTGCTGGTGCTGACGAAGAAAGTCAAAAGATTATTTACGATTTTGGTGTAGATATCGGTATGGCGTTCCAGTTGCAAGACGACGTCTTGGATTGTTATGCTGATGTTGATGTTTTTGGAAAGATGACAGGTGGCGACATATCTGATAATAAAAAGACTTACTTGTACCTTTATGCGCTTGGTATGGCATTCGAAGAAGATGAGAAAACGCTTCGTGACTTGTTCAAAATGCCAAAGGGACGTGACGAAGAAAAGATCAAGAAGGTGCTGGAAATATATGATAAATATGCGGTGAAACATGAAGTGTTGGCAGAGATTGAAGAAATGTTCAACGTTGCTATAATGGATCTTATTACAAAACTTGATGTTGCCACAGAAAGAAAGGATGTCTTGTTGGATTATGCTAAATATTTATATAATAGAAATAAATAATTAGAAAAAAAATAGACATCATTAAACATTTTAATCTTTCGTTAGTTTATACGACAAAAAACAACTAACTATGAAAACTCTTAATAAGACTTCAGTTTTGCTTGTCGAGGATGACGTGGAATTGCGTAATACGATAAGCGAAAATTTAAAAGCTGTTGACTATAAGGTATATGCTACGCGAAAGAGCGTTGAAGGTCTTGATTTGTTCAAGAAGTATGATATAGACATTTGTATTCTTGATGTAGAGATGACAGGCATGGATGGGTTCGCTTTGGCAGCGCAGATAAGAATGCTGAATCCGGATATGCCTATCATATTCTTGGCTTCTAAAGGATTGTTCCTTAATATGTTGAAGGATTTTGAATATGGTGTCGATGATTATTTGACCAAGCCGTTTAATAACGAGGAGCTGCTGCTGCGAATTAAGGCTGTCTTGCGTCGTGTTGAACGTAACGACCCTTTTTCATACACTTTAGGTAGTGCAAAGATTAATATCGGTCGTTTTGTCTTTGATGCTAAGAATATGGTCCTTGTTTTGGATGGCCGTGAGCAGCCGTTGACAAGGAAAGAGGCAGCGTTGCTTAAAGTGTTGTATGACAATAAAAACGACCTCGTTACTCGTAAGAAAGTGTTAAAGATGATTTGGGGTAATAGCGATTACTTCATCGGACGTTCGATGGATGTTTTTATAGCCAGACTTCGTAAATACTTAAAAGCTGACCCAAATGTCAAGATTCTTACCGTTCATGGTGTCGGTTTCAGACTCGTTATCACTGAGCCTGTCGCTGTGGAATGAAAAGGCAGCTGTCGCCGTAGCTTAAGAATCTGAAGCCGTTGTCGAGGGCGTATTGATACGCTTCTTTCCATTTTTCACCGATGAGAGCTGACACTAATAATAATAAGGTGCTCTTGGGCTGGTGGAAGTTCGTGATGAGTGCTTTCGCTACTTTTATGTTACAAGAAGGAGCAATCATCAAGGCGGTGCTGGCATGAAGCTCTGATAAATTATGCATTTCCAAATATTTTACTATTGTTGAAAGAGATTCTTCCGCTGATGGCAAAGATTCTCTTTCTTTGTATGGAAACCATTGGTTGAGATGGAGGCGACGTTCTTCCATGCCTTCTTCTATAAGCATAAGTCCAATCCAATAAATGGATTCTATTGTTCTCATGCTTGTTGTTCCAACAGGAATTATGGTCTTGTCGCAGTTTTTAATTAAATTCTCGATGCAGGATTTTTTCACTGCTATTGTCTCGGAATGCATCTCGTGATCGCCTATTGTCTCTGAAGAAACGGGGCGGAATGTGCCAGCGCCAACGTGTAGGGTCACTTCTTCAAATGATGTTCCGTTGGATCTGAGTCCTTCTATCAGTTCGTTTGTGAAATGTAAACCTGCTGTAGGCGCTGCTACTGAGCCTTCGTGTTTGGCGAAGACTGTCTGGTAACGTTCTCTGTCAGACTCTTCAGCTTCGCGATGTAGATATGGCGGAAGTGGAATCTCGCCGGCTGCTTCAAGTATCTCGGCGAAACTCAATTCGGCTGGTTCCCATGAAAATCTCACTGCAGAATAATTGTCGTTTTTCTCTATTCTCTCTGCATATAGTGTAGCTTGTAGTCTTGTAGCCTTCTGGTCTTGTGGTCTTAACTCAATGTCGAGTGATAGCTTGTCGTCTTTCCAGCGACGTGAGTTGCCTACAAGGCATTTCCATTCAGAAGGTGATTGACTGCTGAACGCAAGCTGATAATCGCCGTTGCCTGTGATTGGCTCAAGACAGAAAATCTCAATGGCAGCGCCGCTTTCTTTTGTGAACTGAAGACGCGCTCTCACGACTTTTGTCTCGTTAAATATTAACAATGAATCTTTAGGAAGGAAGTCCCCAATGTTTTTAAAGTGAGATGAATGAATCTCGTTATTCTTTAATACTAATAACTTGGAAGCATCGCGCTCGCTTAATGGATATTTCGCGATTCGTTCATCTGGAAGAGGGTAGTTGTAATCTTCTATTGTGATATTTTGGACTTCTTTAATCATTCTGAATAATGCGGTTTTTATTTTGCAAATATAATAAAAGACAAGAGGCGAATGCCAAAAGGAGCAAGATTTTTTGTCTGTTTGGCTTTATAAATGTTGTTGTATTATAATGTATGATTATTATAGTATTGTGATATAAAAAATATTGATGTAAACTGGATTTTCGTATTGTAGTTATCGATTTTTTTTAGTATTTTTGTAGCAATTTTACAGAAAGAATGTTTAATTAATATTTAAAAAAAAGATGAAAAAATTATTTACATTGGCACTTATGTGCATGCTCGCTATCTGCGGTTACTCACAAGATCCAGGTACTTTTGATGAATCATTCGGTACTAATGGTATTGCTACATTCAACCCATCTTCAAGATTTGACTTCATTAAAGCTGTTATCGTACAAGAAGACGGCAAAATCATCACTGTAGGTGAAGGTCAAACAGAAGGAACTAACTACGCTGTATTCGTATCACGCCAAAATCCAGACGGTTCTCTCGACCCAACATGGGGCGCTAACGGCGGTATCTCTTACTACAAAGCTGACCCAATGGTTTACAAAAATGAAGCTTACGATGCTAAAATCGGTCCTGACGGAATGTTATATATCGCAGGTCACATCTACGACTCAAGCAACGGCGACAGTAGAGGTTACATTCTCTGCGTTGACGAAAACGGTTTCGAAAATGTTACATACGGTACAAACGGTTATGCTATCAGCGAAAGCGGTGAAGGTATCAACTATTCAGGTATAGCAATCGACTCTTACGGAAGATGTATCGTTTCTGGTTATGTTCAAAATGAAGCTGATACAATGTTCGTAAGACGTTATAACACTGCTGGTTTAAAAGACCCTTCATTTGGCAATAACGGTACATTGAAAATTGCTCCTCATGATGCATATAGCTCATACGCTTACACTGTTGAATGCGTTGAAAACAACAAGATCCTCGTTGGTGGTACAAGACTCGACTATAATTACGGTTGCACACGTGCTACTCTCTACAAAGTTAAAAACAATGGTTCATTAGATACAAGCTTCGGTACAAACGGTTATGTAGAACTCAATATTGGTGAAGGTGCTGAACAACTTTTAGACATCGAAGTTGATGCTAACGGCAACTACCTCTGCGCTGGTCACTCATGGTTAGACAACGAACCTTATTTAAGATATGAAACATACGTAACTCGTATTACTAAAGATGGTGACATTGATACTTCATTCGGTACAGACGGTTACGCAAGACTCGAACCACTCGAAAACGGTGCTAACGACTGCTACGACATCACAATTGCTCACGATGGTCAAATCTTCGGCGCTGTTACAGCAGAATTATGGTACGACCAATCTCTTCAAGCTATGCGTATCTACGCTTTCAACTTGACAGCTGACGGTCAACTTAACGAAGACTTCGCAGGAACAGGTTTCCTTCCATATAGCCTCAGCTATCCAGAAATTTACTTACATAAAGTTGCTATGCAAAAAGATGGTAAGCTCGTCGCTGGCGGTTACACATACGACGGTAATGTTAACACAGAAATTATGATTTCTCGTATCTTCACAAGCGTTGAAAGCACAGAACCAGAAAACCCATCAGAACCAGCAGGTATCGAAGTCGTTGCTGAAGCTATCGACGCTAACAACGTAAAAGTTACAGCTACTCCTAACGATTATGCAGTAGAATATCACGTAGGTATCATCTCAAAAACTATGTTCGACCAAGTTGGTGTTGAAACATTCGCTGAAGCATTACAAGCTGACGGCAAACCTTACACAGACGTTCAAGAAATTTCATTCGGTGATCTTACAGAATTAACAGAATACGTTGTTATTGCTACAGCTAAAAACGCTGAAGAAGAATGGACAACAGTAACTGCTAATGTTACAACTCCACAAGGCGAAGGCTGCGAAGAACTCATGGCTGCTAAATTCAATGTTTATCCTAACCCAGCAACATCTGTTGTTTACATTGAATCAGTTATGAACGAAACAGCTCAAGTAAGCGTAGTTGACTTGACAGGTCGCTGTGTAAAACAAATCGAAACAACAGGCAGCGTTTCAACAATCGCTATCGACGATATTAATAAAGGTGTTTACTTTGTAACAATAGAACAAGGTGGCAGCCGTATGGTTCAAAAATTGGTTGTTAAATAATAATCAATAGATATAAACGAAAAGAGATCCTCCATGAGGGTCTCTTTTTTTATTAAACATTTTCATGTCTTTATTGTTTATCATTCACTAAAAACATAAAGATTATGAAAAAACTATTAATTATCGCATGCTTGTTTTTTGCATGGCAATTCAAAGCAGAAGCCTGTACCGGTATCTCGATGTTCTCTGCTGACGGCTCTTACTTCCAGGCGAGAACTATAGAATGGGCGGGTACAAATCTTAACAGTATGTATGTGGTTGTCCCTCGTAATTTCAGCCAGACATCATTTACGCCTAAAGGCACTAATGGTATGACCTTCATTTCAAAATATGGTTATGTAGGTCTTGCGGTTCATGAAAAGGAATTCATTGCTGAAGGTCTTAACGAGGCTGGCTTGTCCGCTGGTCTTTTCTATTTCCCTAACTTCGGCAGTTATCAGCTTTATGATGAGAAGTACAACTCGACAACTATTGCCGACTTGCAGCTGGTGTCGTGGATCTTGTCGCAGTTTGCCACCGTTGATGAGGTGAAGGCTAATATTAATAAGGTACGTGTCGTTTCCCTTATGGGCGGCGATGGCTCTGAAGAAGCTATTCACTGGAGAGTGGGAGACAAGTCGGGAAATCAGATTGTGATTGAGATTGAAAAAGGCGTGCCTCACATCTACGACAATCCTATCGGCGTTATTACCAATGCTCCTAGCTTCCCATGGCATCTCGCTAACTTGAGCAACTACATCAATCTTACTCCAGTAAATCCTGCTGCACATAAGATGGCTGATTTTATGGTTGAACCAATCGGTCACGGCAATGGATTTCTCGGATTGCCAGGCGATTTTACACCTCCATCACGTTTCGTGAGAGTCGCTTTCTTCAAATCAACAGCTCCAATATTGCCAACGGCAAGAGCTACAATGTTACAATGCTTCCATATCTTGAACAACTTCGACATTCCAATCGGAATGAACTTCCCTAAAAACGAAATCCCTGACTTGCCAAGTGCAACACAATGGACTTCTGTGATAGACTTGACAAATTCCGTTGTTTATTACAAGACTTTTGATAATAACAATATCAGAATGATTGACTTGAAGAATATAGATTTTGGTAAAGTCAAATATCAATTCCAGAGATTAGACGAACCTAACTCACAACCTGTTGAAGTAGTGTCGATAAGTCAATAAGACTACAAGACAACAAGACAACAAGTCAACAAGACAACAAGACAACAAGACTACAAGACAACAAGACTACAAGTGTAGGTGTAAAAAAAGAGTTCCTAAATTTTTAGGAGCTCTTTTTGCCTTTAGTCTTTAGTCTTTAGCCTTTAGTCTTTAGTCTTTATTAAAGATTTTTTACGATGTCGTATGTATCTTTAGCGATCATGTATTCTTCGTCTGTTGGGAATACAACGACTGTTACTTTTGAGTCAGGAGTTGAGATGATGCGTGCTTCGCCCATTGTTGCGTCGTTAGCTTCCATGTCTATTTTAACTCCGAGATATTCCATATCTTGTAAGATTGGGCCTCTCATGAACCAAGCGTTTTCGCCGATGCCGCCAGTCATGACGATAATGTCAACGCCATTCATAACAGCAGCGTAAGCGCCGATGTATTTCTTAACGCGGTGTTTGAACATATTGAAAGCGTATGTTGCACGTTCGTCGCCTGCTTCTTTACCTGCTCTAACATCACGCATGTCTTGTTTGTCGCCAGTGATGCCGATGAGACCTGATTTCTTGTTGACGAGAGTGTTCATTTGTTTGAGGTCGTAGCCTTCTTTTTCAGCGATGTACATGAATACGCCGAGGTCGAGGTCGCCAGTACGGCTGCCCATCATGAGACCTTCAACAGGAGTGAAGCCCATTGATGTGTCAACTGATTTTCCGTTTTGAACTGCTGCTATAGAAGCGCCGCTGCCCAAGTGGCAAGTGATGATCTTTTGGTCGTTCCAGTCTTTGCCTACGAATTTAGCTGCGTTTTCAGCAACGAATTTGTGGCTTGTTCCGTGGAATCCGTAACGACGTACGCGATATTTGTCGTAATATTCGTAAGGGATAGGGTAGAGGTAAGCCTCTGGTTTCATTGTTGAGTGGAATGCTGTGTCGAAGCAACCGCCTTGTTTTACATTAGGAAGCAATTCTGTTACAGCCTTAACGCCTGCCATACATGCTGGGTTGTGGAGAGGAGCGAGGTCGATGAGCTCTTCCATGAGTTCCATGACGCTGCCGTCGATAAGAACGCTCTTAGTGAATTTTTCACCGCCGTGAACCAAACGGTGACCAACAGCACCGATTTCGTCCAATGATTTGATAACACCGTGGTTTTCGTCGAGCAATGCGTTGAGAACGATGCTGATACCTACAGTGTGGTTAGGAATAGGAAGTTGTTCGTAATGTTTTTCGCCATTCCATTTATGTGTAAATTCTCCCATTTCGAGGCCGATACGCTCGAGGAGACCTTTTGCCATGACATTATGTCCATTGTCGTTGATATCAAAAAGTTGATATTTGATAGATGAACTGCCACAGTTTAAAACTAAAATTTTCATTTGATGATATTGTATTAAAAATTATTGTTGAAAAGAGAGACGTGTCATTGACGCGTCTCTACAATTATGAATTATGTGTTGAGAATTATGAATTCTTTTGAGCTATTGCTTGGTTGCATGTGATAGCGACGAGTTTGTAGATGTCGTCGATAGAACAGCCGCGGCTTAAGTCGTTGCAAGGTTTTGCAAATCCTTGGAGGACTGGACCAACAGCTTCAGCGCCTGCGAGACGTTGGACGAGTTTATAAGCGATGTTGCCTACTTCCAATCTTGGGAATACCAATGTGTTAGCTTTGCCAGCTACTTCGCTGTTAGGAGCTTTGCTTGCGCCTACTGAAGGAACGATAGCAGCGTCAGCTTGTAATTCTCCGTCGATGCATAAGTCAGGACGCATTTCTTTTGCTAATCTTGTTGCTTCGATGACTTTATCAACGTCTTCATGTTTTGCAGAGCCTTTTGTTGAGAAGCTCAACATTGCTACTTTAGGGTCGATCTTGGCGATGTTCTTTGCAGTGTCGGCTGTACAAACAGCGATTTCTGCGAGTTGTTCTGCTGTTGGAACTGGAGTTACAGCGCAGTCTGCACAAACGATCTTGCCGTCTGTTCCGTATTTGTCGTTAGGTAAGAACATGATGAAAGCGCCAGAAACGCAAGAAACGCCAGGAGCAGTCTTGATGATTTGTAATGCAGGACGGAGCATGTCGCCTGTTGTGCTGCGAGCGCCACTTACCAAACCGTCAGCGTCGCCGGCTTTGAGCATCAAAACGCCGAGATACATGAAGTTCTCTGCCAATGCTTGTGCTTGTTCCATTGTCATGCCTTTGCTCTTGCGGATTTCGAAAAGCAAGTTTGCATATTTATCTCTGTCAGGATTGTTCTTTGGGTCAACGATAGTTGCCTTGTCGATGTTCTTCAATTCGAATTCAGCAGCCATGTCTTTGATTGTCTGTGCTGGTCCGATAAGAATAACGTCAGCGATGCCGTCAGCTAAAAGTTGGTCGGCAGCTTTTAATGTTCTAGCTTCATCTCCTTCTGGAAGCACAATGCGTTGTCTGTTTTCACGCGCATTTTGTTTTATTTGTTCTATAAGATCCATATTATTATTGTTAATTGTTAAATTTCTTACAAGCGTACAAAGGTAAGAATCTATTCTAAAAATTCAAAAAAAAATCTTATAATTTTGCTAAGAAAAAAACAAAAATGTAATTTTGCAGCTCGAAAAAAATATTAATGACATTCTTGAACTTTATGAAGACAAATTCGTTTGATGGTATTTTAAATAACGACACGGTGACAGAAATTTATTCTGAAGTTCAAGGTGTTGATAATCAGTATAAGGACTTTAAGTTTGTAACGGAAAAGCCTGAAGAGTGGGGCGGCCCTCAGCTGCGTGATGTTTCTTATATTAGCCCAGGATGGAATTTTGTGATACTGTTTCTGGCTATGATTATCGTTGTTCTTAATAAGTTTTTGTTTCCGCAGCGTTTTGCTTCTATAATGGCGATGTCTTTTCAAAATGCAGGCAGCGATAGGATAATACGAGAAAATCCGCCGTTTTTTAATATAATATCCATGTCGTCTGTGGTGGCGTTTGTTATGACATTGTCGATATTTGTGCAGAAATTTTATGTCATATATGGAGGCAATGACATTCTATACGACAATATGAGTTTCTTCTTTGATGTGGTTATGGTGGTTGCAGCTGTATTCATATTCAATTATCTGCTGACTTTGTTTTATTCGTGGCTTTTCAAGGCTGACGCATTGTTGCATTTTCATGTCAATCTGCATATCTCCACGATGACAACCACAAACGTCATTCTTATACCGCTGATGCTGATATTATTTTTCTATCCATATAGATTTTTGTGCGTTGTAATTATTGCAATATTATTGATATTATTCTCTATACGATTTATTAAATTATTAATTGAGGTGCGAATGTTGTCAAAGTTAAATTTTGTAAATATTTTTTTGTATCTTTGCACCGTCGAAATTTTACCAGTTTTGATAATATTTAAAATGGTTCTTATGGCGATTTAATGTTGTGAAAATCATTTTATTATGTTCTTTAATTGATTAAAATTCTGAGATTAGTAAAAGATAAAAAAGTTTGTAGATGAAGATTAAATCAATCCTTTTGTCGCAGCCAAAGCCTGCTGATATAGCTAAAACACCTTACGAAGCAATCATTAAAAAGTACAACGTCAACATTGAGTTCGAGAAATTTATCAAGTTGGAAGAGGTTTCAGCAAGCGAATTAAGACAAGAGAAAGTAAAGCTCACCGATTTTACCGCAATTATTCTTACAAGTCGTAACACAATCGACCATTTTTTCCGTATTGCAAAAGAAATGCGCTATACAATTCCTGAAGATTTGAAATATTTCTGTGTCAATGAAACTACAGCGCAATACCTTCAACATTACATTCAATACAGAAAAAGAAAGATATTCTACGGAAAGCAAACTTTCGCTGACCTCGTTGAAATAATGAAGAAACATAAAGAAGAGAAATACTTCTTGCCAAGTTCTAATTTAGTCACTGAAGATCATGACGGTATGCTTACAGAAGCGAAGTTGGACTATACAAAAGCCGTTATCTTCCGTACTGTGTCAGCAGATTTGTCACACGTTGACATTAAAAAATATGATATGCTTGTGTTCTTCAGCCCAGCAGGTATCGACTCATTGAAAACTAACTTCCCAGATTTCGTCCAAGATGAAAATGTCGCTATAGGCGGTTTCGGACATTCAACATGTGAAGCTATCACTGAAGCTGGTTATACATTGAATTTCAGCGCACCAACACCTTCTTGCCCATCAATGAACATGGCGATAGAAGAGTTTATCAGTAATGAAATTAAAAAAGCCAAGAAAAAATAATTTCGATGAACGAAGGACTTCCGAAAGAACAGCGCTTATATAAAAAGAAAGCAATAGAAACATTATTCGAAAAGGGTAAAGGATTTAACTTTTATCCTTTTCGAGTTGTTGTTTATGCGCATGATTCTGAGGAAGATGAGCCATCAATTCCTCGTGTCCTCGTATCTGTCTCCAAAAAAAGATTCCATCACGCTGTGAAACGCAACAGAGTGAAACGACTCATCCGTGAAGCATGGAGAAGAAACAAATCAGAAATAATCGTTAAATGCGAAAAACAACGAATCACTTTTGATATTGCGCTTGTTTATACAGCAACTGTAATTTTATCGTACGAAGAGGTAGAAAAGAAAATAAAACAACTATCTTTGCGTTTGAATAAAACATATTTCCATGATGAAGAAAATATCACAACTGCCGGCTAAATTCATGATATTGCTGATACGCATTTATCAAGTGACATTATCACCTTTCATCGGCAGAAGTTGCAGATATACACCGACTTGCTCTAATTATGGAATTGAAGCGATAAAAAAACACGGCGCCATAAAAGGCGGCTGGCTGACTATAAAAAGAATATTGTCTTGCCATCCATGGGGCGGAAGCGGATATGACCCAGTCCCATAATATCCTGCGATGTGGCGATGCAGTGCATTGATTTGTTTTGAATAAAGTTTGAAGTTATGAATAGATTAAGACTTTTATTTTTTGTATTGTTGTTTTCTCCTATTGTATCTTTCGCTCAGGAAAAACAAAACAACTTCGAAATATCAAAAAGCATTGACATATATAATAATGTGTTAAGATACCTTAACATGAATTATGTCGATGAGATAAATCCAGCAGAGCTTAATGAAACGGCAATCAATGCGATGCTTAGGGAACTGGACCCTTATACTGTCTTTATCCCTGAGTCCGAAATAGAAGATGTAAGACTTCTTACAATGGGTGAATATGGCGGAATAGGTTCAATAATAACATATTACGATGATAATGTTCATATCTCAGAACCATACGAAAACTTTCCTGCACATAAAGCTGGCCTTCTCCCAGGCGATGCAATACTCGAAATAAACGGCGTCAATACTGAGAAAAAGACAGTGGCTGAAGTGAGCGAACTTCTTAAAGGTCAGCCTGGCTCCAAACTTACTCTTAAACTTAAACGTGAAGGAGAGAAAGATATAATAACAAAGACACTTACTCGCGAAAAAATCAAAATAGATAATATCCCTTATTATACTGTCTTAGATGGCGGAGTGGCTTATATCATTCTTAATCAGTTTACTAAAGACGCTGCAAAAGAACTTAAGGAAGCGTTTCTCGAGATGAAGTCTCAAAACGAACTCAAAGGTCTTGTCATCGACCTCAGAGGCAACGGCGGCGGTCTCCTCAACGAAGCTGTCGATATTGTGAATCTCTTCGTGCCTAAAAACAAACTCGTCGTCTATACTAAAGGTAAAACACCTGAACAAAATAGAAATTATTATACAAAACAAGAACCAGAAGATACTGAAATCCCTCTCGTTGTGTTGGTTAACGAATCAAGCGCTTCAGCAAGCGAAATAGTCTCAGGATCAATTCAGGATTTCGATAGAGGTGTCATACTCGGTCAAAGAACATTCGGTAAAGGACTAGTACAGAATATTTTACCTATGACATACAACACACAGATGAAAGTGACAGTTTCTAAATATTACATCCCAAGTAAACGTTGTATCCAGGAAATAGATTATTCGAAGAAATCAAAGAATGATACTCTCGCTAAGAACGATACTCTCGGCCCTCAATTCAAAACAGCTAATGGAAGAATCGTTTATGAAGGCCATGGCATTCAACCAGATGTGAAGATTGAACCTGAAACAGTATCGACTATTACTGTGCATCTCTATGCTCAGAATGTGATTTTTAAATATGCTAACAAATTCTATAGAGAACATAAATCTATTCCTTCTCCAAATGAGTTTGAAATTACTGATGAGATTTATGATGACTTCGTGAAATTCGTTGAACAACAGGATTTTAAATATACATCAGAAAGTGAAAAAGACTTTGAAGTCTTGGTTAAGACAGCCAAACTTGAAGGATATTATGATAATATAAAGCCTCAGCTTGATATTTTGGAAGACGAATTGAAAAATCATAAGGATAATGATTTGATTAACAATAGAAAAGAGATTTCTGAAATACTCAAGATGGAAATAGTGACTCGTTATTATTTCCAAAAAGGTAAGATAATTTCAACATTGAAGGATGATGTGGAACTGAATCGTGCTGTTGAAATTCTTCTTAATTCAAATGGCAAAAACGAATACGAAACTTTGCTAAAAGGTATATAATCATAGTCCAAAGTCATAGTCATGAAAGTTGAATACGGTAAAACCGGAACTTATTTTTATTTGGTCGGATTGATCTTAATAGGAGTCTTCATCCCGACTTCTAAATTTGGTTTGAGCGTGTCGCAGTTTTACCTTATCGCTCTTTGGCTTTTGCTCGGTCTCGATATGCGAGCTATCAATAAAATGTTTCCTGAAAAACCTTTTGTGACTAGGATAATATCACGTATTGTATTGTCATTCAAAGGAATATGGTATAATATTAAGACACGATTCAGCGATTTTATACATAACAAAGTCGCTGTTGTGATGGTCTCCATGTATATCATGCATTTCATCGGCTTGATATATACCTCGGATTTTCAATATGCTTTCAAGGATTTAAGGATAAAGCTTCCAATTTTGGTTTTTCCTTTGATTTTATCATCGATGAAACCATTGAATAAGAAACAGTTCGATACTGTTATATGGTTTTTTATCGGTTCCGTGTTTTTTGTCACGGTTCTTGGAGCCATTAAGTTTTTCCGTCGTGATTTCGTCGATGTCAGAGAACTGTCGGTCTTCGTAAGTCATATCAGAGTGTCACTTTGTATGGTTTTTTCTATTTTCGTTTTAGGATATTATTTGTTAAAAAGAAATTACAATTCTATAGTTAAAGCAATTATAATCTTCTTGATAGTTTGGTTTTTATGGCAGATAACTATCTGGGAATCATTTATCAGCGTTTTGATAATAGCAGCCTTGTGTGCGATGCTGGCTTTGTATTTTATTTTTAGAAGTAAAAATGTCGTCGTCAAAATATCTACTTTTTTAGTTATCATAATCTCGGCATCATTGATTGTTTATGTGCCGTATAGAATAATCATGGATTATAATAATCCTGAAAAAGTCGTTGTAGAACAATTAGATACGCATACTAAACTTGGTAATTCGTATGTTTTTGATACTTTGGCATTCGGTATTGAAGACGGTCGTTATGTAGGTCTGTATCTTTCAAAAACAGAGATGCTGGATGCTTGGAATAAGCGTAGTGAATTGAAAATCAAGAATGAATACGATGACGGCTATCATTGTCTTGTTCGTTATCTTACATCTAAAGATTTGAGAAAAGATGCTGATGGCGTAAATCAACTTTCGGAGAGTGACATAGTTAATATTGAAAATGGCATCGCTAATTATAATTATATAGAAAATCCTGGAATCAAGACGCGAATCATGAAGATTATGATTGCGTATAGAAACTACAAAAAAAATGGTGATGCTAATGGAAGCTCTGTGTTTCAACGTATTGAGTTTATAAAAGCTTCATTTGGAATTATCAAGGAGAACGTTGTTTTTGGTGTTGGAACAGGAGATCTTGCAAATGCTTTCGCTGATTATTATGAAGAAACAAATTCTAAATTAAGACCTGAATATAGATTCAGAAGCCATAATCAATATCTGGCAATCACGGTCGCCTTTGGTATCTTTGGTTTGTTATGGTTCTTGTTTTCAATGTTTTATCCTTATTTTGCGGATAAGAAAAACCGTAATTACATCTATTTCGTGTTTTTGGTTATAATGGCGCTCTCTATGTTTACGGAAGATACTATTGAGACGCAAATTGGAGTGACATTGTTCGCTTTCTTTAACTCATTCTTGGTTTTTGGGGCGCAGAGAGATTAAAGGGAATAGAAGTGAAGGTTTTAGGCGAAGGTTATAAGTGTATTTCCTAAGAAATTCCATATTGTCGTTATTGCTATTGCGACAAGTTTGCTGAAATAGAAATTCCATCTGAGTTTTTCTGTCAATAAATACAATACCAACGAGTTGATTCCTAGACCAATGGTAGATACAATCATAAATTGTATATATTGAAAAGCTATCTCTTCATTGTGGTTTTGGAAAGTCCAGATTCTGTTTAAGAAATAATTTGACGTCGCAGCAAGGATAAATCCAATACAGTTGCTTAAATATTTGTTTAATCTTAATTTTTCTTTACATATATAAGTTGTTCCGAAATCTATCAACATTCCGGAACAACCTACAACGCCAAATTTTATAAATCTGGAAATGAGCAGTTTATCTATTATAAACAAAGATTTCATTGTTTATATCTCAGTGTTTTCTGTTTTAAATACTTTGTTGTGGCTGCGTGCTACGAACCAGAATATGGCTACAGTTGCTATTATGCTTAATATCAAAGGTAGTATTGCGGTTTCGCCGAATGTGTCAACGTCAATGTTTGTCGCGCCAATATTGTTAAGATAATAAAGTACTACTACTGTTCCGTTGTTGACGAAGTGCATTGTCATTGGTACCCAGATGGATTTAGAGTAATAGAACATATATCCGAGAATTAGACCTAAAACGAGTCGTGGCAAGAAACCGTAAATGTCGAAGTGAATCAATGAGAATATTATAGAAGTGATTAAGATTCCTATATGGGCGTTTTTGCACTTTTTTACTAAAAATGATTGTAACGTAGAACGGAATAATAGCTCTTCGCCGAAGGCAGCCAATCCGGCAATCATGATGAGGTTGATGATAAGTCCGCTAACATCGCTGACATTGACCATTTTTTCAAGCGTTTCCTGCATTAACTCAGACAGTTGCTTTATTATTTCATCGAGTTTTGCCATTGACGCTGGCAATGTTATATGCGAATTCCATTCTGCCAAGACGCTGTTGATAGGCATGACGGTGAAAATCAGTGCTACTCCTAATAATGACCAAAGAGGAATGTTGTTGAAACCCAGATATTTCATCGGCTGCTTTTTAGTGATGCAAGCATATAGTATTGGTGGCATGACGAAAGTGAGAATCTGTGAACTTATTTGGCTAATGCGCAAGACGGAAAGTTCTGTCATATAGTTTGATTTGGCGACAATCATGACAATGACGCTAATTACAGTAGATAATATGTATCCAGCAACAAGAAGAGCTGCCATGATAAATATTCTTTCTGCTAATGTTGATTTTTTAAGTAATGGAAAATTCATGATGAAATATTTTATTTTTTGCAAATTTAATGTTTTTTTGATTTGATGAAATGAGTATTTTTGCAGTTGATATGAAAAAGATAGCTAACTTAGAATTTGAAGATATTCCTTTGTTGTTGGCGCCAATGGAAGGCGTCACCGATCCGCCATTTCGTCATGTATGCAAGGAACAAGGTGCGGATATTGTTTATTCAGAATTTATTTCTTCTGACGGTCTGATTCGTGATGCCGTCAAGAGTATCAGGAAGTTGGGTTTTGAGGAGAAGGAGCGTCCTTTTGGAGTTCAGATTTTTGGTAATAATGTGGCTCCTATGGTTGAAGCGGCGCGCTATGCTGAGCGTTATAATCCTGATATTATAGATATCAACTTCGGATGTCCAGTTAAGAAGGTGGCTTCCAAAGGTGCAGGTTCTGGTATCTTAAACAATATTCCAAAGATGATTGAGATAACTGATGCTGTGGTGAAAGCCGTTAAGACGCCAGTCACTGTGAAGACGCGGCTCGGTTATGACAGCGAGCATAAGGAGATAGTCGAGATAGCTGAGCGTTTGCAGGATGTTGGAATACAGGCGCTCACGATTCATGGAAGGCTGCGTACCACCAAATGGGGCGAGCCTGCCGACTGGACGCTGATAGGCGAGGTGAAAAATAACCCTCGAATGACAATCCCTATCATTGGAAATGGCGATGTCGTTGACGGACCGTCAGCAAAATATTTCCTGGATAACTTCGGCGTTGACGGACTTATGATAGGACGTGCAACATACGGAAATCCATGGATTTTCAGAGAAGTAAAACATTATCTAAAGACTGGAGAGCTGTTGCCATCTCCTGATGTGACTGAACGTGCGAGAGTCTCCAAGGCTCATCTCGTCGATTCGTTGAATTATAAGAAAGATGAGCTTTACGCTGTGATGGAAATGCGCAAGCACTGGGGATTGTATTTCAAAGGTTATGCTAATTTCAAACAGTTTAAATTGCGACTGATGGAAGCCAAGACGATAGAGGAAGTGTCGGCAATACTCGATGAAGTAGTTAATTTCTATAATGATTGATAAAGGAAGAGAGTCATGAAAAACTCTCTTCTTTTTTTAGGTGATTTCTATAAATTGCTTTTCTAATGATTTATGAATTTTTATTTGAGAAGATTTTTGTTTTTCTTTCAATCACATAGCGAGCTATGTGATTGAAAGAAAGGCAGAAAGATTCCAATAAAAAACATAAATCATGAAAAAGTTTATATCTTGATTGCCAAAAATATTTTCAAACGTGGAATTTATAGAAGTCACCTTTATTCAATGTATGACGTTGAAGTCCAAGTCTTGTTTTAGTTTGCCGTTTTCGAACAGGTCAACGACGCGTGCGCCTGTGATATTATGATATGTTACTATTCCTAATTTTTGTGCAGCGATAATATTTTCTGGTGTGTCGTCAATGAAGAGTGTCTCTTCAGGTTTCATTCTGTAGCGGTCCAAGATGAGTGTGAAGAAATTAGGGTCAGGTTTGCATAGATGCGTGTCGAAAGAGAAGAATGACTTGTCGAAAAGGCTGTCGAACTCACGATAACCGAAACGCAGTTGCAGGTCACGGATGAAGAGGTCGTAATGTATTTCGTTGCTGTTGCTCATGAGATAAACGTGGTAGTGACTCTTGAGTTTTTTTATCAGATCTATGCGTCTTTGTGGAATATCAAGTATCATTGAGTTCCATATTTCGTCGAATTTTTGTGTTGAAAGCTTCAAATCTAGCTGTTTCATGAGTGTTTTTCTGAATGTTTCAGCTGAAATGATGCCGCATTCAAACTGCTTCAGAGTGCGTTTTACATCAGGTGTTTCTAGTAGTTCTAGATTGGTAAAACCGTTCTTTTTCAGGTGATTAACAGTCTGGTTGCTATCGATGTCGATGATGACTCCGCCGAGGTCGAATATGATGTTTTTTATGTTATGAAAATTTTTTTTCATTTTTTTTATTTTTTTGTTATGAAATTCGCTACAAATTTGTAAATTTGCACTCTGAAAAACAAGGGATAGAACAAAAAGTTATAAACAAAGTTTTAACAAGTTCTCCTGCTCCTATAGCTCAGTCGGTTAGAGTAGCTGACTCATAATCAGTTGGTCCCTGGTTCAAGTCCAGGTGGGAGCACAAAAACCTCGGTAGTCATTGACTGTCGAGGTTTTTTGTTTATGTTTTTGTCCACCAATTGTCCACGGGATTATGATTTTGCAAAATATTCCCACACGATCTTCGCCTTTGCCTTGCCGATGATTTTCTCCAAGGTCTCCAAATCAGCTGCTTTGATGTTTTTAACGGATTTCAACTCCAGCATCAATTTCTCGGCTGTCAATTTACCAATGCCTTTGATGTCGTTCAATTCTGAATGGATGAAGCCTTTCTCGAATTTCTTTCTGTGATGCGTGATGCCGAATCTATGTGCTTCGTCGCGGATATGTTGTATCACCTTCAAAGTCTCTGAACGTTTGTCTATATATAAAGGTATGCTGTCGCCAGGGAAATAAATCTCTTCCAGTTTCTCCGCGATGCCGATGATGCTTATCTTGCCGTATAAATTTAACTTTTGAAGAATCTTCACAGCCGAAGAGAGCTGTCCTTTTCCACCATCAACGACGATTAAATCTGGAAGACGCTGCCCCTCGTCCAAGAGCCTCTTATATCTTCTGTAGATAATCTCCTCCATTGACGCAAAGTCGTTAGGACCTTCAACGGTCTTGATGTTGAAATGACGATAGCCGCTCTTGTTAGGCTTGGCGTTGACAAACTGCACCATTGCGGCAACAGCATAGTCGCCTTGGAAGTTGGAGTTGTCGAAACATTCTATCACTTCTGGGAGTGCAGACAGGTTAAGGTCATCTTTCATCTGGTTTAAGATTCTCTTGGTGTGGCGTTCCGGATCGACGAGCGAGCGAAGCTTCTCAGTCTCGATGCGATATTGTTTTGCATTGCGTTGCGATAGCTGCAAGATGTCTAGTTTTTCGCCTCGCTGTGGAACGGTGATTTTGACGTCATCGAGTCTTATGTCTAATTCAATAGGCACGATGATTTCTTTGATGTTGTGGCTTTCCATCATCTGACGGAGCTCTACTATTGCGATAGACATCAGTTCTTCTGCTGTCTCGTCTAGTTTTCTTTTTATCTCGAAAGAATGCGACTGAATGATAGCGCCTTCTACAATTTTCATATAGTTAACGTAGAAGGAGTTGCCAGCGTCTTCGTAAGAGAAGACTTCGATGTCGAAGATGCTATTGCTGCAAACGACGGATTTGGCATGATAGTTTTCAAGCAAGTCGTATTTGTCTTTGATGACCTGCGCTTGCTCAAATTCCAGTTTGGCAGCGTATGCCATCATTTGCGTTTTCATATCCTTCAGCACTTCCTGTATGTTGCCCTTGATGACTTTCTTGACGTTGAGAATCATCTGACGATAATCGTCTTCGCTGATGCTTCCGTCGCAAGGAGCCTTGCAGTTGCCGATATGATATTCCAAGCAAGGACGATAATGTCCGTTGTAGATATATTCTTCTTTTAATATTAATTTGCAGTTTCTGATAGGGTAGAGCTGACGTAACATTTCAAGTAATGTTTTAGCTGTCATCACCGAAGGATATGGTCCGAAGTATATGGAACCGTCATTGACTTTCTTTCTTGTGAGAAAGACGCGAGGAAAACGTTCGTTCTTGACGCATATCCATGGATATGTCTTGTCGTCTTTCAACAATATGTTATATCGTGGTTTGTATTGCTTGATGAAATTGTTCTCAAGAAGGAGCGCTTCCATCTCGTTGTTGACCACGGTGAATCTGATGTCGGCGATGCGGCTGACGAGGACTTTCACCTTGCCGCTTTGCTGTTGTTTGTTGAAATAACTGGAGACTCTACGCTTCAGGTTTTTGGCTTTTCCGACATAAATAATTTCACCCTTTTCATCAAAATATTGATATACGCCAGGGTCGGTGGGGATGGTTTTGAGGATGGATTTTATTTTGTCGGGAATGTTCATGGTTTATTGGTAAATATCAAGTAGAGACGCACGGCCGTGCGTCTCTGCATATTTTTAAAAATGTTTGAATCCTTGTGCTTCGATTGGTATCACGTGTTCGTCGGTGGTGATGAGTTCAGCTACGTTGACATCTGGTGTCATGAAGCCGATTATTCTCACGTCTTCCATATTCTGTACCTTTTCGTAGTCTTCTTGTTTTACGGTGAAGAGAAGTTCGTAGTCTTCGCCGCCATTGAGCGCTGCCACGCAAGGAACGATGTCAAATTCTTTAGCGACGTCGATAGCTTTTTTGTTCATCGGGATTCTGTCTTCAAAGATACGGCAGCCGACTTGTGAGTCTTTGCAGAGATGTAAGATTTCAGATGCCAAACCGTCGGAGATGTCAATCATGGCTGTAGGTTTTATCTCAAGCTCTTTGAGTTGTGCCACTATGTCTTTACGTGCTTCTGGCTTGAGCTGGCGTTCGAGGATGTAGTCGTAGCCATAGAGCTCTGGCTGCACGTTAGGGTCAGCCATGAAAGCGGCTTTCTCGCGTTCAAGGATTAACAATCCGGTATAGGCTGCTCCTAATGTTCCGCTTACGCACAAGAGGTCGTTGGCTTTGGCGCCGGTACGATAGACGATGTCGTCTTTCTTGGCTTTGCCTATCACTGTTATTGAGATGAAGAGTCCTGATTTGCTTGTTGTGGTGTCGCCGCCAACCAAATCTACTTTATATGTGTCGCAGGCGAGACGTATGCCAGCGAATATCTCTTCAACGGCTTCAACAGAGAACTTGCTTGATATTCCCATGCCGACGACAATCTGAGTTGGTGTGCCATTCATGGCATAGATGTCGGAGAAGTTCACGACAGCTGCTTTATATCCTAAATGCTTCAAAGGCATATATGTCATGTCGAAGTGTACACCTTCTATTAATAAATCAACGGAGACTAAGGTCTGCTCGCTCTTATGGTCGATGACAGCAGCGTCGTCGCCAATGCCTTTAACAGTTGATTTGTTATATGTCTTTAAGTCCTTGGTCAATCTGTCGATGAGACCGAATTCACCAAGTTCTGACAATTCTGTCAATTCGATTTTTTCGTTTTCCATGTTTTTTAAAGTCAACGGACAACAGTCAACGGACTTTGTCCTGTTTTTTAATTATTTATTTAAGAAGATAATCATAAATATTCATAACGATGATACCATTTTCTAAGGTATGAGTTGGTATATTATCCGCAGTCAGTATTATCTTAGTAAAAGAATCATCGGTTAATGAAAGTGAGCGTTGTTCTTGTTTTATCTTTTCTTCGTCAGGCATTGAATATGCAGATTGAATGTATATTCTATCACTACCTTTATTACATACAAAATCAATTTCCAGTATGCTTCTTAATGTTTTGCCTTCTTGATTTTTTTGGTAGCGAGTAATGCAGCCTACATCTATTTTGTAACCTTCACCTATCACATAATTATATATTAAATTTTCCATAATATGTGTAGGTTCTACTTGTCTAAAGTTAAGTAGTGCATTACGTAACCCGATGTCGGTAAAGTAATATTTATATGGAGAGTTGATATATTTTTTTCCTTTGATATCGAATCTGATAGCCTTGTTGATTAGGAATGAATCTATAAAATAATCTATGTAAGATTTTATTGTACTGTGATTTATCTTTACTTTCTTCTCGCTTACGAATGTGTTTGCAAGTTTATTAGGATTGGTTAAAGTTCCTATATTGGATGCTAAAAGGCAAAACAGTTCTTCAATCTCTGCATCATTCTTTATGTTGTTTCTGTTGATGATGTCGCTGAGATAGGTTTCTTTAAGTAGTTCTTGAAGAATTTCTGCTTTGCGTGACTTGTTTTTTTCCAAGACAACCATAGGTAATCCTCCATAATAAATATAATCTTTCCAAATAGAAAAAATATCTTCCGTTGATTTTTCTGTTATTTCTTTAAATGACAATGGCTGAAGATAAATCTGTACGCCACGTCCTCTGAATTCAGTAACAATATCGGAAGATAAAAATTTAGCATTACTGCCTGTCACATATACGTCAAGATTATTTATATGAAGAAATCCGTTTAATACATCAACAAATTCTTCCAGCATTTGTACTTCATCAATCATCACATAAAACATCTGAGAGTCTTGTTTTGACAGACTCTCTACATACTCAAACAAATTTTCAGCTTTACGATATTTTCTATGATTGAAAGAATCAAGATGAATCTCTATGATATGATCTTCAGAAACACCTTCGCTTATAAGATGTTGTTTATAAAGATTAAAAAGCAAGAATGATTTACCTACTCGCCTTAATCCAGTAACAATCTTAATAAGATGATTGTGCTTTGAACTGATTAATTTGTCAATATATCGTTCTCTTTTAAATATCATACCAAAGATATTATTTGTGTATATACACAGTTTTTGCTTGCAAAGATAATTCTTTTATATCAACAGTCAACGGACTTTGCCCAAATTGTTATTTATTATTTATTTTCGCTTAAGATAAGAGCGTTATGATAGTCTTCTTCTGTGATTCTGTACAGGACTTCATATTCTTCATATCCCTTTTTATCTACAGTTGATAAAATTTCCCAACAAGATTCCTTGAACATTGTTTTTTCAAAAGTCTTGATTAAATCCCAGTCTGTTGTTGTATCAACTTTATACATCACATCGTCATCAAAGATGATAACAGGCATATCATAGATAAATTCGTCATTGAAAGAAAATTCTGAGTGTCCCATGCCATTTTTCACCATTACTATACGATCCACATCTGGACCAATATATGTAGTATCTTTCACGCCATTTAGTGAAAAAATGACTTTAACTTCTTTCCGTAATTCATTTTTCATAATATAAACATCATGAAAACCAGGATCGCATGATGATAACAATACAATTAAAAAAAGGAAGAAGAATGTTTTTAATCTTGAAATTTTTACTTTCATAACTGATATAGTTTACACTAATTACATCAATTTCTTATACTTAAACTTCTTAGGTGTTGCGTTGCCAAGACGTTTGATCTTGTTTTCTTCATATTCTGAATAGCTTCCTTCGAAGAAATATACTTGTGAGTCGCCTTCAAAAGCGAGGATGTGAGTAGCGATTCTGTCGAGGAACCAGCGGTCGTGAGAGATGACGACGGCGCATCCTGCGAAGTTTTCGAGACCTTCTTCCAAAGCACGTAAGGTGTTGACGTCGATGTCGTTGGTAGGTTCGTCGAGAAGAAGTACGTTGGCTTCTTGTTTCAATGTCAACGCCAAGTGCATTCTGTTACGTTCACCGCCTGACAAAACACCGGCTTTCTTCTGTTGGTCGTTGCCAGCGAAGTTGAATCTTGAGACGTAAGCCCTTGAGTTCATGGTGCGTTTGCCTAATTGTATCAATTCGTTGCCGCCTGAGATGACTTCCCATACTGTCTGTTCTGGGTCGATGTCGGCATGTTGTTGATCTACGTAGCCTGTCTTTACAGTTTCACCCACTTCAAATGTTCCTGAGTCTGGTTTTTCCAATCCCATGATGAGACGGAACAATGTTGTCTTACCAGCGCCGTTAGGTCCGATAACGCCTACGATGCCTGCTGGTGGTAGGCTGAAGCTGAGGTTTTCAAATAATAATTTGTCGCCGTAAGCCTTGGTGATGTTCTTAGCCTCAATGACTTTATTGCCGAGACGGTCGCCGTTAGGGATGTATATTTCGAGTTTTTCTTCTTTTTCTTTGACGTCTTCGTTAAGAAGTTTTTCGTAAGAAGCGAGACGTGCCTTTCCTTTAGCCTGACGTGCCTTAGGTGCCATTCTGACCCATTCGAGCTCGCGTTCCAAAGTCTTGCGGCGTTTGCTTTCTGATTTCTCTTCCATCGCCATGCGTGCTGTCTTCTGGTCGAGCCATGATGAGTAGTTGCCTTTCCATGGAATGCCTTCGCCTCTGTCGAGTTCGAGGATCCAGCCTGCTACGTGGTCTAAGAAGTAACGGTCGTGGGTTACAGCGATGACTGTACCTTTATATTGTTGCAAGTGTTTTTCGAGCCAGTTGATGGCCTCAGCGTCGAGGTGGTTGGTAGGCTCGTCTAACAACAAGATGTCTGGTTCTTGGAGAAGGAGACGTACCAATGCCACACGGCGGCGTTCACCTCCAGAGAGGTTCTTGACGAGAGCGTCGCCGTCTGGGCAGTTGAGAGCGTCCATAGCTCTTTCCAACTTGCTGTCCAAATCCCAAGCGTCGTGCTGCTCGATGAGGTCGGTGAGACGTCCTTGCTCTTCAACGAGGGCGTTCATCTCGTCGTCGCTGAGTTCTTCCATGAAACGAGCGTTGACTTCCTCATATCTCTTCATGATGTCAACGATCTCTTGGATGCCTTCCTGAACAATCTCTTTTACAGTCTTGCTGTTGTCTAATTCTGGCTCTTGCTCCAACAAACCTACAGAATATCCTGGAGAGAAAACTACTTCGCCATTGTATGATTTGTCCTTGCCAGCAATGATTTTCAGCAATGTGGATTTACCTGAACCATTCAAGCCGATGATGCCGATTTTAGCACCATAGTAGAATGATAAATAAATATCTTTTAAAATCTGTCTCGTAGGTGGAATTATCTTGCTTACACCAACCATCGAGAAAATAATCTTTTTATCGTCAGCCATAATTTTATAGTTTAAAGTTTATGGTTTAAAGTTTAAAGCAGTTTTGAAGTTTATAGTTTAAAGTTTATCTTGATTTAACCTTAAGCCTTAAACCTTAAACCAGATTATTAATTTAATTTTCAATTTTTAACTTTCAATTTCATCTCGTCTTCCATAATCTTAGTCGCCATGCCCCAGTCATAGACTCGATGTACGAAATCGTAGCCTTTTTGCGCCAATGTGTCTGCTTTTTCTTTATCGGTAAGAAGTGTGATGATGTGTTGAGCGAGTTCTTGTTCGTTGTTGCCGACGAGAATCTCTTTGTCTTCTTCAGCGTGTAACGAATCGTTGGCCAATGTCGTTGTTATACAAGGAAGTCGCATCGACATTGCTTCTAAAAGCTTGTTCTGGAGTCCAGTGCCTATTCTCATTGGTGCGATGAAAATTTTGCTCTGAGCGTAGGCATCTCTCATGTCGTCAATCCATCCGCTTATGATTATCTTGTCAGAAGCCACTTTCTTGACGCGAGGGTCCGGCGTGACGCCTGCAACGTACAATCTTGTATTTGGAAGTTTCTCCCAAACTATTGGTAATATCTGATTTGCAAGATATTCAACTGCATTGACATTAGGAGCGTATGCCATATTGCCAGTGAAGACTATATCGTATTTCTTCTCGCTTTCCTGCGGAGTGTAATATTCATGGTCAACGCCATTAGGGACAATAAGTATCTCTTCTTTTTTAGGATGGTCGATATGAATCCTGTCAGGAATGCTGATGATTGTTTTAATGTCGAAATCGTTGAAGATGTCGTGCTCGTAGCGCTTCAGCCTTTTATATTCCATATTGAAAATGGGTTTTAAATAAAAAGGTGCTATTTCATATCTTCTTTTCATTCCCATTGAAAAGACATCCTGATAGTCAATGGTTTTAGGTGTTTTTTCTTTGCGAATATATTCAGCTATTCTAAGCAGCTGACCGAAAAGCATGTCTGGACTGTGTTTTTCGATGAGGTTGTGAATTTTCTTGTGAGCCTTTTTGCTGTAAAAATATCCGCATTGAATAGGGATGCCTTTGAAGAAGGCCATTGCCATATTGAATAATATTGATATTTTGCCTAATTCGATGAAATTTATTGATGTACAATAAGGTTGCAGAGCTTTGAATGCGTCTTCCTTATTTGTCTTTTTATCAGATAAAGCACATAAAATCACCTCGTTGTTTTTGGCAAGTTGCTTTATCTGGTTGAAAGCTCGCAACTTATCGCCTTTTTCAAGAGGCCACGGTATTCTCGGCAACAATACAAATATTTTCATAATGCTTTAATTGTTTATATATGTAATATCTTTTTTTGTTTTACTGATTTCGTCGTAGAAAATTATCAGTCTCTCGATGATTTTCTTGTTGTCGTAAACTTCTTCTACGAGTTTACGGGCGTTATGGCCGATTCTTTGAGCCTCATTAGGATCCTTGATGATTTTGCAAATTACTTCTGTCATCTTAGCAGGAGTGTCGGCTATGATGATGTTTTCATGTTCTGAATATTGGATACCTTCAGCTCCTATCATTGTTGTTATGACGGTTCTTCCCATAGCCATCGATTCGATGATTTTGATTCTTATTCCGCTGCCTGAGAGAAGAGGGACTATTGCTATGTCGTGATTTCTTATAAATTCTTTGGCATCAGCTACTTCGCCTATCACATTGACATTTTTTTTCTTTAATTTCATTAACCATTTAGGCATGTGGCGTCCTGCTAGATATAAGCTGAGTTCAGGTTCTCTTTTGCTTAATTTGTCCCATATTTTATTCAAGAACCAGGAAATTCCTTCTTCGTTAGGCATCCAGTTCATCGAGCCGATATGATAAAGAGTAGGTTTTTCCCTGACTTCGAAATGTGGTTTGAAATCGTCAGGATTAACGCCGTACGGGATGTCGATTACAGGAATGGCGGTCTCGCCTCTGAAAAAGGCAGCGTCGCGATATGTGATGGCAGCGATGCCATCGACTTGATTTATCACATCTAATTCATACTTTCTCAAGGTGTTGACCAAGTGGTTGATGTACCATCGTTTAGGTGTGAATTTGGTTTTCTTTGCTATTCTGTCCCAAATGAGATGTTCAACATTATGTGCGCGTAACACTATCTTTGCGTTGGAATGTTCTCTGATGGTCTGGATGTACGGCGCCATATAAACCATCTCCAGCTGGATGATGTCGTATTTGTCTTTCTTCAGAATCTCGATGAGCTTGTTGGTGAAATCGGTGGAGATGAAACGTTTCACATGGTATGACTCGTCAGAGAAAAGATTCTTGAAAGCTTCGATAGGTTTTATTCTTAAATCAACGTCAACCAATTCGATGCCCGTTTTTTCACGATATTCTTTTGGAATGTCTTTTTCTTTGATATGATATTTCTCGCTATTGACAGCAAGTATCTTGACTTTATGACCGGCATTAAGTAATCCGTTGACAATACTATTCATTGCCATAGGTCCGCCTTCGCTTGGCGGGAAAGGTGACTTGTTGCATAGCATTAAAATATTCATAATCTGTATTTTTATAAGTTATTTTTTCTTGAAAATCTTGTTAAATGTCTTTTTCCAGCTTTCTCCGTCGAGAATGCTCGAATCGGTTGTGGCTTTGACAGTAAGGAAAATTCCTATTGGAAGTATTATTATTGATGAAAGCCATACGCCTATGAAAATAGGGATGTCGCCAGCTATAGCGATACGTTGGCTTGTAATGGTTATGATGTAGTAAATGACAAAGAAAATAACGCTGATTACGATAGGAAGTCCGAGTCCGCCTTTGCGGATGATGGCACCTAATGGAGCTCCGATGAAGAAGAAGAGGAGACAGGCGATGCTGAGCGAGAACTTCTCATGAAGAACCTGCTGGTGTTTCCTGATGTTGGTTTCCTGTCTTTCAAAATCTCTGATGTTCAAGTCGATATTGTCAATCTGATTCTTTGTCGCTGTGATTGCCATGTTGACAATGGATTCTTGTTCTTTCTGTCCAAAGTTTTCTAGTAATGGCCATTTGAACACTGTAATTGTATCGAGTTCTGCCTTTTTGCCCTTGCTCTGATTGTTGGCGTTCGTCACATCTTTGGATGAGAAATGTTGAAGCCTGTTCTTGAAAGAGTTTTTGAATGAGCTGTGTCTTTCAGCGCTGCTTGCCTCCAAAGAGTCGATGGCTACAACTAATTGGTTTATGTTCAGCATCGACTGATGTCCTTTCATAGAACTCTCGTCGCTTTCTGTCATGCTGAAATCTGAAATGTCGAAACTGACGAACTGCTTCTCAAAAGCCATGGTCTCGAAAGGCCTTTTTGATTTATATTCTTTATCGTCAACGACTTCAATGTAATTGGAACCATTATAAAGTGTGAAGACAATCTCTTTTTGATTTGGTGCCAAAGCTATTGTGGCTGAATCGGCTGTCGTGACTTTTATGTTTCCTTTGTATTCTGTATGGTCATAAATCAAGACATCGTACAAAGTATTGCCGTCTGCGCCTTTCTTTCCAGCTCTAATTGTATATTTGTCAATGCCTTTGTAAAACATACCTTCTGGAATGTCGAACGACATTTTTTGCTTTCTGACATCTCTTAACAATGTCTTTGATTTTAATGTTGCAACAGGTAAGACATTGTTTGAGAATATGAATGCTGTGAAACTCATTATGATAGAGAAAAACAGCAAAGGTCGCATTATTCTCCAGACGGAAATTCCGGAGGCTTTCATTGCAACAAGTTCGTAGTATTCACCTAAGTTGCCAAAGCACATCAATGACGACAGTAATATTGCAAGAGGCAATGCCATGGGAACAAAAGTGATTGATGTGTAGAACATCAACTTTCCCAATACATCAAATCCCAATCCTTTGCCGACGAGGTCGTCAAGATAGCACCATAAAAATTGCATGAGCAAAATGAATACGGCGACAAAGAATGTGAAAATGAATGTGCCTATAAAAGAATGCAATATGTATTTATATAGTTTTTTCAAGACTTATAATAATTACGTTTGCAAAGATAACTTTATTTTTTTTTATAATGACGTATCTACATTGACAAATATTTCTTTTTTTTGCATAAAAATTTATGTCTATGGAAAATAATATTTTTGATTTTTTTAAAGAAATAAATGTTAGTATAACTGTTTCAGATACAGAAGGTAACGTTGTTTATATGAATGATAAGTCAAAAAGCGTTTTTGGCGATATGGTCGGAAAAAATATGATGTCGTGTCATAAACAGTCGTCACAGGAAACGATAAAACGCCTCATTGATGAAAAAGGCACTAATGTTTATACAATTCAGAAGGGCGATGTGAAAAAAATGATTTATCAAACACCTTGGTTCGTTGATGGAGAAGTTAAAGGTCTCGTAGAATATTCAATCATTTTGCCAGAAGAAATGCCTCATTATATAAGATGAATTTTAAAGAAATGAAAATAGTTAAACATATACCAAATTCAATAACATGTTGCAACCTTTTATCTGGTTGCGTGTCAATATTGTTGACGGCTAGCGGTCATTTAGAACTTGCTGGAGTGATGATATTTGTTGCAGCTCTCTTCGATTTTTTTGATGGTTTTGCAGCTCGCCTCCTAAAGGCTTACTCTCCTTTAGGCGCGCAGTTGGACTCGCTCGCTGATGTCGTATCTTTCGGAGTAGCGCCGTCATTCATAATGTTTTCTTATGTAAATAAACTTGCCATTAACAATTTTAGTCTTAGAATATCAGGTATCAATGTCTTGCCGTTCTTGGCTTTATTCTTGGCTGTCTTCGCAGCATTGCGCCTCGCTAAATTCAATATCGACGACAGACAAACGACTTCATTCATAGGACTTCCAACTCCAGCGATGGGAATTTTTGTCGCATCTCTGCCTTTGGCAATGTTAAACGAATCGTTTACATTCATGAGTAATCTTATGTGCAGCCCATTGTTTGTATTTGCGATAGTGATAGGTTTCTGTTATCTTATGGTAAGTGAAATACCTTTCTTTTCATTGAAAGTAAAGAGTTTGAAATTCAAAGATATAAAACATATTTACTTGTTGGCAGCATTTGCTATCGTAGCGTTTGTTTTTTTAGGATTAACAGCTATTCCTTTTGTGATGTTGTTCTATATCGTTGAAGCACTGTTTGTAAAGGCTTAGAGGGTTTAAAGGATTTAGAGACATTAAGTAATAACTCCTAATTCCTAATTGTCAAAACTCTTTTCTTCTCAATTCAAAGTTGCTTCCCAGATAATGTGAACGTACTATTTCGTCGTTGGCGAGTTCTTCTGGTGTTCCTGCTTTAAGAACTTTTCCTTCAAACACCAGGTACGCTCTGTCGGTGATTGACAGGGTCTCGTTTGCGTTGTGGTCGGTGATGAGGACGCCGATGTTCTTGTTTTTCAGTTTTGCTACGATACGCTGTATGTCTTCAACGGCGATAGGGTCAACGCCGGCGAAAGGCTCGTCGAGGAGGATGAACTTAGGATCTACTGCCAAGGCTCTCGCTATCTCAGTCCTGCGGCGCTCGCCTCCAGAGAGTTGTATCCCTTTGCTTTTTCTGATATGCTGCAAACCGAACTCGTCTAATAATGATTCCAGTTTTTCAGCCTGTTGCTCTTTGGTGATGCCTTTTTTGAACTGCATGACGGAAGAAATGTTGTCTTCAACGCTGAGCTGACGAAATACGGAAGCCTCTTGCGCAAGGTAGCCTATCCCGAGCTGAGCTCTCTTATACATCGGGAATTGTGTGATGTCTTCGTCGTCCAAATAAACATGACCCGAAAACGGCTTGATAAGACCGACAGTCATGTAAAATGTAGTCGTTTTGCCTGCGCCGTTTGGTCCTAGCAATCCTACAATTTCGCCTTGTCTAACTTCAACGCTGACGCCTTTTACTACAGTACGATTGTTATATTTCTTAACTAAATTGTCAGTCCTTAATATCATATTTTATAGTTTAGAGTTAATGGTTTAAATTTAAGGTTTAAAGTTTAAGGAAATCGAAATCCGACCTTAAACCTTAAGCATTAAACCTTAAACCAGTTTATTCAATTTTCAATTTTCAACTTTCAATTTCACAAAATTCCTTCTTTAATAATGTCGTGTATATGTATCATGCCGACATAGTTGCCGTTTTCCATAACAGGCAGTTGTGTTATTGATTTCTTTTGCATTAGTTCGAGAGCGTTGACGACCAGGTCGTTTTTGTCTATCGTCTTAGGGTTTTTCGTCATGATGTCGATGGCTTTCACCTCTTCTATATTAGGGTGTTTCATCAGCATTCTTCTGAGGTCGCCGTCGGTGATGATGCCTGAGAGCATGCCGTTGTTCATTACGGCTGTTGCGCCAAGGAGTTTCTCGGAAATCTCTATTATCACATTGGTCATAATGTCGTCTTCGTTCACCATAGGCGCTGCGTTTTTGACGCAGACGTCGCCGACTCTGAGATAAAGCCTTTTGCCCAAAGCTCCTCCCGGATGGAACTTGGCGAAGTCTTCTGAGCTGAATCCGCGACATTTCAGCAGAGCGATGGCAAGGGCGTCGCCCATCACCAGTTGCGCTGTAGTACTTGCGGTAGGCGCGAGGTTGTTAGGACAAGCCTCATAAGGCACGGTGGTGTCGAGTACATAATCGGCTTCCGCTGCGAGATATGATTTGGTGTTGCCGACGATGGCGACAAGTTTGTTCTTCCTTATTTTAATAAGCGGGGTGAGTACTTTTATTTCTGGCGTCTCTCCGCTTTTTGAAATAATTATTACAATATCTTCGTCTCTGATGATGCCTAAATCGCCGTGAATGGCATCGGCTGCATGCATGAAAACAGCCGTCGTTCCTGTGGAATTTAAGGTCGCAACGATTTTTTGTGCGATATTTGCACTCTTTCCAATACCAGAAACTATCACATTTCCCTTAGAATTTAAGATTAATTCAACGACTTTTGTGAAATTATCTGTTAAAAGCTCTTTTAATCCTAGTATTGAATTAGCTTCAGTATCAATTACTTGTATTGCGATATCCTTTATATTTTCCATATTTTCAAAAAAAATAATTTTTTTCTTGCATCTTTAAAATTAAAAATCATAACTTTGTCAAAGAGACGAATGATAAATTTTACTTTGAACAAAACTTTGCAAATATAAATAAAATTTCATTGAAGAGATTATGGCAAAAATTAATGAAAAAAGTTTGCACGATTTATTGAAAAACGTTTTTGGTTTTGAACAATTCAAAGGAAACCAAGAAGCTATTATAAAAAGTATCCTCGCAGGGAATAATACTTTTGTTCTTATGCCTACAGGCGGAGGCAAGTCTTTATGTTATCAGCTGCCTGCTTTAATAAGTGAAGGAACAACTATCGTTGTTTCACCTTTGATTGCCTTGATGAAAAATCAGGTTGATATGATTCGTAATTTCGGCACCGATAGTGGTATCGCTCATGTTATGAATTCTTCGCTCTCAAAGGCGGAATTGCTTCAGGTCAAGGAAGACCTTATGAGCGGAAAGACGAAGCTCCTTTACGTGGCTCCGGAATCTCTCACTAAGGAAGAAACCGTTGACTTTTTGCGAGGATTAAAGATTTCGTTCTTCGCTATTGATGAGGCTCACTGTATCTCAGAATGGGGCCACGATTTCAGACCAGAATACCGCCGCCTGAGACCTATCATCAATGCTATCTGCCCTGAATTGCCTGTCATAGCTCTTACAGCTACAGCAACAGTAAAGGTTCAGAAGGATATTTTGAAAAACCTAGAAATCCCAGATGCTAAAATATTTAAATCTTCTTTTGACAGATCAAATCTTCATTATGAAGTAAGATCAAAGACAAAAGATGTCGTTAAGGATATTATTAAATATATCAAAAATAACCCAGGAAAGTCGGGCATCGTTTATTGCTTGAGCCGTAAAAAAGTAGAGGAACTTGCTGAAGTCCTCGTCGCTAATGGCATCAGAGCCTTGCCTTATCACGCAGGCCTCGACAGCCAGACACGCCGCGAAAACCAGGATAAGTTCTTGATGGAAGAAGTGGATATTATCGTTGCTACTATCGCCTTCGGAATGGGAATCGATAAACCGGATATTCGTTTCGTTATACATCACGACATCCCTAAGAGCCTCGAAGGTTATTATCAGGAAACAGGTAGAGCAGGACGCGACGGCGGCGAAGGAAAATGCATCGCATTCTATGACTATGAAGATATTCATAAGTTGGAGAAATTCAACAAAGGTAAAGATGTGGCAGAACAAGAAATAGCAAGAGAACTTCTCAACGAGACAGTTACATACGCCGAATCATCAGTATGCCGTCATAAACTTCTGTTGCACTATTTCGGTGAAACTTATGAAAAAGAAAACTGTGGCGCATGCGACAACTGCGTAAATCCTAAAGTGCGCTTCGATGGTAAGGAAGATGTGAAACTTGTTATTGAAGCTATCATCTCGACAAAACAGTTGTTCAAGACAAAACATATTGCAGAACTCCTCGCTGGTAAAACTACAGGCGATATTATAACTGCAAAACATGATACTAACGAATTCTTCGGCGCCGGAGATGATAATGATGAAAAATATTGGACATCAATAATACGTCAGGCTGTCGTTAACGGATTGCTCACTAAAGATATTGAAGAATATGGCGTCTTGAAAGTATCTAAAGAAGGTAAGGATTTTATCAAGAAACCGTATCCTATCATGGTGGCAAAAGACCACGATTATGACAATCCAGATGAGGACGAATTTGATGAAGAAAGAATAGCTTTCGGCAAAGATAGCGGAACTGACAAGACTTTGTTCGCTATGCTGAAAGACCTTCGCAAGACAATGGCGAAGAAAATGAATCTGCCTCCATTCGTCATCTTCCAAGACCCTTCTCTCGAAGATATGACAATTCAATATCCAATAACAATGGATGAATTGACTCAGATTGTGGGCGTAGGTCAAGGTAAAGCTCAAAAATTCGGCCAGCCATTCTTGGATCTCATCAAGGAATATGTCGAAGAAAATGAAATCACTCGCCCTAATGATATGGTGATTAAGTCTTCTGTCAATAGATCTGCAATGAAAATCAGTATCATCCAAAATATTGATAGAAAGATTCCTCTCGAAGATATCGCTCATTCTAAGAATATGGGATTCGATGAGCTTCTCACAGAAATAGAAAGCATTGTGGCAAGTGGAACTCGTCTTGATATAAATTATTATATCGAAGAAAATATCGATGAATACCATCAGGAGGATATTTTGGAATATTTCCGCGAAGCTGACTCCGATACCGTTGAAGACGCTCTTGATGCTCTCGGCGTTAATGATTATGAAGAAGAAGAAGTCCGTTTGATGCGAATTAAATTTTTCTCCGAAGTTGGTAACTAAAAATATAAAAATATTGACATTGTCGGTGTTGTTGCTTCTTATGTCTTGTAACGCTAATCAAGACAAAGTAACAGCACCTTCTGTTTTATTGCCTGAAAATGTGATGGTAGATGTGATGACTGATGTCTATATTATTGAAAACGCCATCAACCATCGTCGCGGTAAAAACATAAAGAATATCAATCTTAAAACAAGAGGATTCGATGCCGTCTTCTCTCATTATGGCATCACCGATTCCGTTTTTATAATCAATTTGGATTATTATAACGATAATCCGGAGAAGATGAAAAAAATCATGGATTCTGTTAATATGAATTTTCAAAGAATGCAGAAACAGCTAAAAGAATCGAATAAATAAAAAAGAGCCGTTCGTTAGACGGCTCAATTTTTTTGTTTATTCTTATTTAGGGAAATTCATTATCACATTGATTTTACATTCGCTGCTTAATGTCTTTTTGACAGGACATGTCTCGGCAGATTTTTGTAATAACATCTTTTCTTTATCTGTGTAAACTTGTGTGAAATTGACGACTATGTTTATTTCTCCGATTCTGCGTGGAGCATCAGCCATGACTTTATCTACTTCTATGCTTAAGCCTTCAAGGTTAATGCCTTTGCTTTCAGCAGTATAACCCATCATCGCCATCATACATGCAGCCAATGACGTGGCTGTTAAGTCAACAGGTGAGAATCCTTCGCCGTGTCCGTTGACACTTATTTTAGCACCTGATAAATTGTGTGTGAATTCACTACATAAGTTTCCTAAGTATTTTCCTGAGATTGTTGCCATAATAGTTTTTTTAGTTAGTTAATAAAATTAGTTTATATATGTATAATTGCAATAACAAATATTATGCAATTTTGTAGTTGAAGAATGATTTTTTATAATTTTTTATTATGAAAAAAATATTATTTTTACACTTTCAAATAATTAACTTAAAAATGTCATTTTATGAAAAGGTTTTTTAGAAAAATTAATTTTATAGTTGTTGCAATTCTTGCAGTAACATTGGTGTCATGTGGTGAGGAATATCCAAGTGAAGGCTATTTCACAATAGGAGAAAATTCATATAATATCAATGAAGCGCGCCTTGAAGACACAGGCTTTGACAATGGTTATTATCAATTGCGCTTGACAATGGATAACACCGCACACAATGATTTTCATTCTATCAATTTCCTGTTATATTCGGAAGTTAACACTTATCTTCCAAGCGCGACTTATAGCCCTTATTTGTATGACGGAAATTTTGAACGTAAATTTAAACGCGGCGCTTGGGTGATAGGCAATGATATTGAAGGTGTGATATTAGCTGGTACTGTCAAAGTGACAAAGACAAATGACATTTACACCATCCGCATCGATTGCAAGGATGTTGAAGGAAAAGAAATAACAGGTTATTATAATGGCGAGATTAAGGTCGTGATGTAATTTAGTAGCGATTAATAAAAAAAGTAAGCGCCCGACGATATGTTGGGCGCTTACTTTTTAAGCATGAATATTTTGCTTTACCTGATCAATCTTTTTTTCTAAGTGCGATATAACCTAAGCCTAAGCCTGTGAGAACCAACAAGCCTGAACCTAATGGAGCTCCTTGGTCTTCATATGTGTTGACAGCTGGTAATAATGGCGTAACAACATCGCTTTCTTGACGATATGCTTTTGAAGAGTTGCTTGCTTTTGAATCAAAGAAAGCGTCTTTGTTTTGAGCGTTTAAACAATTGTTGTTGCCTAAAAGAGCTGCTGCTAATAATACGATTGATAATGTTAATTTTTTCATTTTTAATATGTTCCTTTTTTAATTGTTTACAATAACTTTTTGAACTTGTGTACCGTTTTCATCTATCAATTGGATAACGTAAACTCCATTAGCCAATGATGATGTTGAGAGTTGACAATTGCTGTCGTTAGTATTTTGTTTAATTACAGGGCGTCCCATTACGTCATAAACTTGGATATCGCCTTTACCTTTTATGTTTTCGATAATAATGCTGTTATTTTCTGTGTAGAACGCAGCTTCTTGATTATTGTTCAAAGATACTTTCAAAATAAATCTTGCAGGGTCGTCAGTTGTTGTTGCGAGGAATGTGTAGTTTCCTTTTAACATATCTATTTCCTTGTTGTTGTCTTGTTTGTCGATGAGAGTGAGTTTGCTATATTTGCGGCCTTCAGCTGAAATGCCGATTGTATATTCACCCATTTTCTTTGCTTCAAAGTTAACAGGGATTTCTTCAGCGTTTTCATCCATGACAGCGATAGCGTAGTCTGTGCCATCAACAGGGACATAAACCATAGGAACTTCGTTATTTCTGTGTTCTATTTTGTCGAGGCCAATGCCGCCGTTGAAGCTGATGTAAGCGACGTCATTATATTCATTGTTAGCGACATTGATGCAGATTGTACCTTTGTCTGATCTTTTTGCAGATGGTTTTGCATTTGTTTTTTTGATTTCTAATTTAGTTTCAGCGTTAGTTTTAACGAGGATACTTTGCATAGGTACGATAGCTTCAGAATCAAGTCTTGTAGCCCATTCGCCTTCGTAGGTTAATGTATAATAACCAGGTCTTAAATTTTCATTGTCAATAGATGCACCCTTACCTTTGTAGATATTGTGCATGTAAGGATTGCCAATCAGGTTAAAGCCTGTGAGGTCGTTGCCTTCAGCTGTCAATAATGTGTAAGTTTTATCTTCAGTGTTGAGTTTGCCTGTGATATTCAATTCTTTATCATCTTTATTGGCATATATGTAACCTCTTCCTGACTCTAATGTTTTGAAGTCGTCTGTGTGTGCTTTATGATTTTCCCATGTGAATGAAGGTTCATCATAGCGGAATAATTCATAATTGTCTGTTAAGAAGTTGTTTGATGACAAAGTGAGGTTGCCGAATGGAGAGCTTATTGAGTACCATCCATTGACTAAGGTGTTGTCTGGATTTGCTGAATATTTTATGATGTTCTTTTGTACTGTTACATCGCCGTCACAGTTGTTGTGAATAAGCTGGCCTCCTTCTTCGATTATAATGCTACCACCGTTTATTTTGATGTTGTTTACAATGATTTTGTCTGTTCCTAAAATTGTAGCCTCAGCTTTTATTATAACTTCTTTGTCTGTTAATGCGCTTAATCCACCTTCTGGAAGACCATCCCAGTTGGCTTCATTTATCCAGTTGCCTTTATTGTAGAATGTTATTGGTCCTACAATATTTTTTGCGTAACTTTTCCACTGATCAGATGCATTTTTATATGTGTTTATACATCCTTCTGGAACATTGATTTCTAGATTGGAATTAGTACCAAATGCATTTTTGAGTATTGTTGGAGGTGTTGTAGATTTACATGTTACTTTAACTAAGCAACCGTTGTTGAATGCATTTCTTCCGATAGTAATACTGCTTTGTATTTCTAAAGTTGTTAAATTTGTACAATTTGAGAAAACGCCATTTCCAATTTCTTCAATTTTATAAGTCTTATTCTGATAAGTTATTGTCTCAGGGATAATCAATTCTGTTGGATTAAAATCAGATTCGAGCTCTATGATATACAAATCGCTTCCATCAATTTCGTATTTTATACCACCAACTGTGATTACTTGCGCTAACAAGTTGAAATTGATAAATAATGCAGCAATAATTAATAATAATTTTTTCATTTCTAATAGTTTTGTTTAGATATTAATTTGGTCTGCAAAGTTAAATATTTTTTTGCAATTAGAGGAGAGAAAATTATAAAAAAAATAAAAAATATTTTTGTGGTTTTGGGTCTTGTATTCAATTACTTAACTAAGTAAGCTTTTGTATATAAATCATGATGAAAATTTATAAATTGTAATAGTTTTTTTATTAAATTCTTCCTGATTTTTTAATCATTTCACGCAATATATTATTAAAATCATGTCTTTCGTTGAGAGATTCTAAGCTTTGATGCATTTTGTAGCACCAATGATGTTCTGAGTTTGCAGGCACATTGATTTGTTCTCTTTGTGTTTCGTTCCATCTCAAGTCGCCGTCTATTGCGATATAATCTTGGATTGGGAGTATTGTCAACATTGAAGATGAATTCAAATGCTGTTCGATAATTTCCTTGCAGATGTAAGGCTCTGCAAAATAAGGCGCTCCTTCAAAATGTCGCAGCATCTCTCTGTAGAATCTGTTTGTTAGTTCGCCGTTTTCTTCCCACCAGCCTCTCAGAGTGGAGGTGTCGTGGGTTGAAGTGGTGTCAACGCTCAAATATGGGTTGTCTTTAGGATTGACGAAAGTGTCGCAAGGATTTTTAGGCATCCTCTGTACTTCAAGGCTGAGGATGTTAAGCTGCTGCATCACATCAGGTACGCAAGCTGGAACCATGCCGAGGTCTTCTCCGCAAACAAGCATGTCGCTTGCCTCGATGATTTTAGGCAGTTTGCTTAACGCTTCTTCTTTCCAGAACTCGTTGTTCTTGTAATAGAAGTAATTGTCGTACAATTTGTTAATCTCGTTCTTTTGGCGTTCATCGAGTTCGTTGTATGAATGTGTGAACTGAAGAGCGATGCGAGGGTGTATGATATTGTCGTCGTTTTTATCTTTCAAAAACAAGACTTCTGCTGCCAATGCGAGAAGGCCGTTACGTATTTTGTTGTTTTTCTCCTGTTCGTAGCAGGAGAAATAGTCTGTTATTTTTCTTTGTGTGTTAAAATCTGGTTTCAGCTCGAAATAGCTGAAAGATGTTTCGTTAAGATATTTTTCTCTTACTTCATCGGTAAATTCTCCGAAATATTCATGTAAGAAATGACCTCTTATATATGGTTTTGTCAGTCTTTCTTTATCGACCGACAACAGCTGGCATACGTCAGTTGATGGCTCGCCGATGGCTGGGCTGAAATATCCGAGCAGTCCTTGTGTCGATTCGTATGGGATTTCCCAGATGCGGAAGAAGCCAAGGATATGGTCGATGCGATAGGCGTCGAAATAGCGGCTCATTTGAGTGAGTCGTTCGCGCCACCATTTATAATTGTCATGTTTCATCGCTTCCCAGTTGTACGTCGGGAATCCCCAGTTCTGGCCTTCTGCTGCGAAGCTGTCGGGAGGAGCGCCGGCTTGTCCGTTGAGGTTGAAAAGGTGAGGCGAAGTCCATGCTTCAACGCTGTGTCGTCCTATCCCGATTGGTATGTCGCCTTTGAGCGCGATTCCTTTTTCGTGAAGATAGTCAACGGTTTCCTTTAGCTGTTTGTCGAGATGATATTGTAGGAAATAATATAACTCAGGCTGTTGTTTGTTGTTTGTTGGCTGTTTACAGCAGAATTCAGAGTATGGCATGAGCCATTCTTTGTTTTCTTCGAAGAAAGTTTTGTAGTCGTCTTGTTTTTTTATTTCGTTCCAGGTTTGGTCGAAAATTTTCTTGAAAAACTCGTTTTTTATTTTTATCACTTCTGGATAATCGACGAAGTCTTTGGAGTTCAAGACGCTGCGTTGTTGTTCGAAGTATGTTTTGTCGTTTTCGTTGTCGAGCGTTCCCATCGAGTAAAGATTGAGATATATTGGATGTAACGCTTTCGTTGATATTGCTTTATAAGGATAAGAGTCGTTCCATGAATCGTTGGTGCGAGTGTCGTTGATAGGAAGTATCTGTATTATTTTAATTCCTGTTTTCAGGCACCAGTCGGCCAGTAGTTTAAGGTCGTAGAATTCGCCAATTCCGAAGCTGTCGTTGCTTTTCAAAGAAAAGACAGGCACCGCGACTCCTGCGAATTTAGGTTTGTCGCAAATGCCTGTTTTATTTTTCAGCAGCGTCTTGAAAGCTTTTGTGTTGTGGAAATCTTGGTAATTCATAATTCATAATTCATAATGCATAATTTATTATGCGTTGTGAATTGAATCTATTGTTTCGCAGATATTGACAAAGATATTTTCTATTGTTCCCACGCCGTTGATAGGGTGGAGTATGTTTCTTTCTTCGTAGAAATGAAGAACAGGTTTCGTTTTGTTTTCGTATTCGACGAATCTGAAATGTATTGATTCGATGTTATCGTCGGCGCGTCCGCTTGTTTTTCCGCGTTCGAGCATACGTTCGATAAGGAGTTCTTCTGGCACTTCAAGGCTAAGGACGCCGTTGAGTTCCATATTATATTTTTGGAATAATTCTTCTAAAATTTCAGCTTGTTTGACTGTGCGAGGGAATCCGTCGAAGAGGAAGCCTTTGCTGTCGGAATGATTGATGATGAATTTCTCTATTATTTCAGCGACTATCTCATCAGAAGCGAGGCCGCCATGTTCGATGATGTCTTTTACCTTCAAGCCTATTTCTGTACCTGCTGCCATTTCTGCACGAAGGACTTGACCTGTAGATATATAAGTGAGACCGTATCTTTCTTTTATATGTTCAGATTGAGTTCCTTTACCTGCACCCGGAGGTCCGAAGATTATTATATTTAACATGATAAGTGTATTTTAACAATGTATGTAATCAAAATTATTCTATGACTTTATATATTGAGCCGTAGTTTCTTCCGTGTTGGTTGTAGTCGAGGCCATAACCAACGATGAACTCGTTTCCGATATTCATTCCTATATAATCGATTTTGTAATCGAATTTGAAAGCGTTAGGCTTGAAAAGCATTGTGGCGATTTTAACGCTCGACACTTTCATGGCTTCCAGTTTGTTGAGTAAGCATCTCATTGTGAAGCCAGAGTCGATGATGTCTTCAATGATAACAACGTCGCGTCCTTCTAGTGATGAGTTCAATCCTATAAGCTCTTTTACTTCGCAAGTACTTTGCGTGCCATCGTAGGAAGCGTATTTCACAAATGATGTCTCACAGTCGATGGTAAGTTCTTTAAATAATTGAGAGGCAAACATAAAGGCGCCATTTAGCATTACAAGGAACAATGGGTTTCTGCCTTTGTATTCCTCGTTGATTTGGCTGGCGATGTCTTTGATGACAGCCTCAATTTCTTCTTGTTTTATGTATAGCCTGAACTCTTTGTCAAGGACTTTTATAGTATTCATATTCAGATTTATCGATGATGATTAAATTCTCGTTTGCAAATATACGAAATTATAGTTAAAAAAGATAAAATAATATTTGAAATTGAAAATAATATATCAATTCATTGAAAAGGGAATAATCTTATTGGGTGTGTTTTATGTGAACATTTGTTGAATATTGTTGTTTCAGAGGAAAATTTAAAGCTTATGGATTCAAATAAAACGAAAAATGTTGCTAAGTTAAGTGTCTTCACTATAGCAATCATGAATGTTACGGCGGTTGTCTCGTTACGTGGACTTCCTGCCGAAGCCGAATATGGTTTGAGTTCGGCATTTTATTATCTTTTTGCGGCTCTTGTTTTCCTTATCCCTACGTCTCTTGTGGCGGCTGAGCTTGCTTCTATGTTCGCTAACAAAGAAGGCGGTGTGTTCCGCTGGGTTGGCGAGGCTTTCGGCAAGCGTTTAGGTTTTCTGGCGATATGGCTGCAATGGTTTCAAAACACAATCTGGTATCCTACGGTTCTGACTTTCGGTGCTGTGTCATTGGCCTTCATCGGAATGAATCCTGCGCATGATATGGGATTGGCTGACAACAAGATTTACACTCTTATCGTGGTGCTGGTTATTTACTGGCTTGCTACTTTCATCTCATTGAAAGGCCTCGGCTGGGTGGGAAAGGTATCTAAGATAGGCGGTCTTGTCGGTACTATCATTCCAGCCGGTTTGCTTATAGTTTTCGGTATATATTACTGGGCTTCAGGAGGTCAGATACAGATGAACATGAGCGGCAGTTTCTGGCCTGACCTTGCCAAGTTGGATAATCTTGTTCTTGCATCAAGTATCTTCCTTTTCTACGCTGGTATGGAAATGACTGGTGTTCACGTCAAGGAAATGGATAATCCTGCCAAGAGCTATCCTAAGGCCGTCTTTGTCGGCGCTTTCATTACTGTCATTATCTTCGTGTTGGGAACATATTCGCTTGGATTTATAATTCCACAGGATAATATCAACTTGACACAAAGTCTTTTGATAGGTTTCGACAATTATCTTAAATATTTACATGTGTCATGGTTGTCGCCTGTCATTGCAATCGCTCTTGCTTTCGGTGTTCTCGCTGGTGTATTGACATGGGTGTCAGGACCTTCAAAAGGTTTGCTTGTCGTTGGAAAAGCAGGTTATCTTCCTCCATTTTTCCAGAAGACAAATAAACTCGGTGTTCAAAGTAACATTTTGATAATTCAAGGATGCATCGTTACAATATTAAGTCTTCTTTTTGTCGTTATGCCTTCAGTACAAAGTTTTTATCAGATTTTGTCACAGATGACGGTTCTGTTGTACTTGATAATGTATCTCATGATGTTTGCTGCTGCAATTTATCTTCGTTACATTATGAAGGATGCTCCTCGTGATTTTCGTATTGGTAAAAATGGCAACTTCTTGATGTGGGTTATTGGCGGAGTCGGATTCCTTGGCTCGTTGTTGGCCTTTGTGTTGAGTTTTATTCCTCCAGGACAAATATCTACAGGTAGCAATGCTGTATGGTACGGAGTTATGTTTGGCGGATGTATTGTTTTCGTGGCTGTACCATTTATAATATATGCTTTGAGAAAGCCATCATGGAAAGACGCTAATTCAGAGATTCAGCCATTCCATTGGGAGAAATAAAGACTCCAAGTCACCAAGTCACCGAGTCACCAAGTGTTTTCTTGGAGTCTTGGTGACTTAGTGTCTCGGTGACTTTAAAAAACGATCTGATAGGTGCTTCTGCTTCTTTGTTCGACGTATATTTTTTTGTCTTTGATATATTCTTTTTCGAGTCCTTCTTGATAATGTCGTATTGTGAAGAGTTGAAGTCCGTCGTTGTATTTTATTTTAAAAGCTTGAGAGAGCGCCTCTGTGAGTTGGAGGCGTTTCTTTTCATTTTCATCGAAACAGATGCTGAGGACGAGTGCCGAGATCTGTGTCATATTGGCATGTATGTTAAGTTCGTCCATAATATTGAAAATGAGTGCGCGGTTATGTTCGTTCATGAAGGAATAATCGCGTGGAGTAATGCTCATCAGTGTTTGTTTCTCTTTGACGATGAACGACGGCACATATTTAATATAGTCCTGAGTTCCGTCGATGATGGAAGGTTTGAGGCTTGTGTCGAGGAATGAACGCACCTTGAGCGGTATGTTCTTGTTCTGTAAAGGTTTAAGGGTATTGGGGTGTATGATTGACGCTCCGTAGAAGGCAAGTTCTATCGCTTCGAAGTAGGAGAGGTGTTCTATTTTTTGTGTTTCTTGGAAGCGTTTAGGGTCGGCGTTGCGAAGACCGTCAACGTCTTTCCATATTGTTAGTTCTTTGGCGTTAAGGCAGTTGGCGAATATGGCGGCTGTGAAGTCGGAGCCTTCTCTTCCTAATGTAGTTGTCGTTTTTGGTGATGTTGAACTTGCGATGAATCCTTGTGTGATATACATCGTTCCGTTATGTTCGTCGTTGAGCTTGTCGATACGGAGACGGCAGTCGTCCCATTCTGGGTTGGCAGCGCGGAATCCATGGTCGGTGATGATATATTCTCGCGCGTCGATGAGTTCATTTTTGATGCCGCATTCGTTGAGGTAAGCTGAAATTAAAGTCGTGGATAGCACTTCTCCGAAACTGACGGTGTTGTCGTATTGATAATCGTAGTCGAAGCCTGTTTCCTGAAGACAAAGATATAAATCCAAGAAGAGGTTGGTCATCGTCTCGAAGACTGGATGATTGGTGTTGCCTTCGAAAAGGTCATTCATGATATTCTCGTGATATTCAATTATCTCGCTGAGAGCGCTTATCTCAAGATGACCGTTGTTTGCACGGAATTCTGCCAATGCCTTTTCTATGGCGTTGGTTGTCTTTCCCATTGCAGAGATGACGAGTAACAGCTCGCTTCTGTCTTCTTTTTCAAGAATGTTTTTTAAGTTTCTTACAGCGTTGGCGTCTTTCACTGAAGCACCGCCGAATTTATATACTTTGCTTATCATTAGTTTAAAGTTTAAGGTAGTTTTAAAGTTCAGAGTTTAAAGTTCTTCAGTAGAGACACGTCAATGATATCTTTGAAAATAAACTAACATTGACACGTCTGTACAAACCTTAGTTTTTACGAGGCAAATGTAAGAAAAAATAAATAACCTATCTTTATAGAGCTATATTGTTTTAATAATTTCTTCTATTTCCTCTCTGCTGATGCTTTCTCTTTCGGCTTTGTCGTATATTGTCAGAAGATTGATTTCGCTTTCGTCTTCGGAGACTAATAAGATGTACGAGATGACACGAGCGCCGTGGCTTTTGCCTCTGCCTTTTGATTTTATTGCCATTCTGACTTTACGCAAGCCATTGCCTAAATCAACACCAGAATAGGGATTGAGTTTTAGTTGGTTTTGTAAAGTCTCTAAATCTTTTTTAAAAGAATTGTATTTCTTTGCCAAACGTTTGGCTTCTTTTAAAAATGAATCGTTGAGGATAATTCTATAGTTCATCAATGAGTTGTTGAAGCGTTACACCATCACTACCACTCTCACGACGCTTCTTTATCTCTAAAAGCCCTTCTCGAATTGCATCAAGGATTTCCTGTTTTTCGATGTATTCCTTTTCTTTTTTCATAATATGGTTTCGTAATTCATTCTCGCAGATGCCATTATACGGCAAAATAGTAAAGTCAAGTGTTTTCATAAAAATCGGTTTTAAATTACTGCAAAGATACAATGCCGAGAGTCAAAAGTCAAGGCTTTTTTTCTTAAAAATAATTTGGAAAGATAAAAAAAATACCCACAAAATTGTGAAGTTATATATGATTTGCTTGGTTCTGAGAATACAACTATCTCTCACAGAGATGCAGAGAAACGCAAAGTTTTTTTATTGTAAAAAACCTCAAAACCTCAAAAAAACAAAAACCTCAGAACTTTTTAAGATTCTGAGGTTCTATCATTAGCCTTTAGCCATTAGCCTTTAGCCTTTAGTCATTAGCCTTTAGCCTTTAGCCTTAGTGCTTCTTTGTTCCACCGTGGTTGAAGCTTTGTTTAGGATGTATGTTCCTGTTGACTTCTACCCTCGATTGTGTAGGATAGCTGAGTTTTTCCAAGTCGGCTACTGCCATTCTGATGTCGGTCAAGAGCATGTCGGCCATGTCGCGGCTGAATCCTTGACGGCATACAATTCTCATGACAACACACTGCTCTAAATCCTTCGGCAATGTATATGCTGGCACCATCCAGCCGTTTTGCTGTAATTTGTATTGTAAGTCGTACAAGGTCCAGTTGGCGACTTTATCGTATTTCGGATTCAACGACCAGATGAACAATGGGTTGACTAATTCAGCGCTGTAGTTCTTGAACTGCGGCATCTTGCCTATTTCGGCATGGAGATATTCCGCAATGTCCATTGAGTTTTGTTGAATAGCCTTGTATCCTTGGAAGCCTAATCTGATGAACTGATAATATTGTCCTAATACCTGTGCTGCTGGTCGTGAGAAGTTGAGGCCTACTTGTGTGATGTCGGCGCCTAAATAGTTGACGCTAAACGCCATCTCTGAAGGAAGGTATTTCTTGTCTTTCCAGATGACCCAGCCCAAGCCAGGATATACGAGTCCGTATTTGTGACCAGAAGTGCTTATTGACAATACGTTGTCTAGTCTGAAGTCCCATTTGATGTGAGGCTTGAGGAATGGCAGGATGAAACCGCCAGACGCGGCATCTACGTGGATGCAGAGCTGGTTGCCGGTCTTCTTGTTGAACTCGGTCACCGCCTTGTCGATGGCTTCGAAGTCATCGTTCATGCCAGTCCAGGTGCAGCCTGCGATAGGAACGATGCAAATGGTGTTCTCGTCACACATCTCGAGAGCTCTCTTAGGGTCTAATGTCGGGTTCTCTGTGGTGAGCGGCACTGTACGCATTTCTATCTGCCAGAGTTGTGCGAACTTCTCCCATACCACTTGATATCCGGTGGAAATCACGAAGTTAGGCTTGTCGTAAGGCTTGCCTTGTTCCATCCTTTTCTTGCGCCAGCGCATCCATGCTGCCACGCCGCCAAGCATACAGGCTTCTGATGAGCCGATGCCGAGAGCGCCGGTCTTCCATTTGTTGGTCTCAGGACTGTTCCATAAGTTGGCGATTATATTGATACACTTTTGTCCCATCACGGCGACACGTGGATATTCTGTCTCGTCGATATAGTTGATGCTGATGGCGTCGTTCATCAATTTCGTTGCGTATTCGTCCATGTATGTAGTGACGAAGGTGGCGAGGTTGAGTCGAGGCTGCGTCTGTGGAAATGTCTCGTCCTTAACCATCTGATATGCAACCTGTGGCGTTGTAGGAGCTTCCGGGATTCTATCTACTGGAGATGGATTGACCATCGCGTCTGTGCCGAAGACATCACTCTTCGCGTCTCCATGTCTGAAATTCAAATCTTTCATAATGTTGTTTTTTTTAATATTCTTAATTTGTATTGGCTAAAAAACATTATGAAGACATGAAAGTTTGTTAAATAGGCGTTAAAACAATCAAATAACTTTAGTCTTGTAGTCTTGTAGTCTTGTAGTCTTGTAGTCTTGTTGACTTCCTATTGGGCGTTACGGCTATCGCCGTCGGGCTTTCCGCTATATCTTTGCTCGCTTCCGGCTACGCCTTCGCTTGCAAAGGATGCCGCTCCAATCCCTAACGCTTGAGCGGTCGTGACACACTGAGCGTGCGCTCTGTTTAAAAAGGCTCTGAACCTTTAATCTTATCAATAATTCTTCTGTCCTTCTTTGTCGGACGTCCTGCGCCTCTGTCGCGGTATTCAACTTTGTAGGCGTGGATGAACTCTATTCTTTCGTATTCTTCTTTAGGTGTCCTGTCGATATAGACGTCTTCGACTTGTTTGGGAGAGATACGGCTTTTAGGAATACTTTTCACTTCAACTACTTTGTGAAGCTGGCCGAGCTGTACTTGTATGTACTCTCCGATTTTGACTTCGCGAGACGGCTTGATAGAACTGTCGTTTATCTTCACCTTGCCGCCTTTGCAAGCGTCAGCAGCGAGTGTGCGCGTCTTGAAAAGACGCGCACACCAAAGCCATTTATCTATTCTGAGTTCTTCCATAATGATTAATTAGGAATTAGGAGTTGTTCTTATTTTATTCCTAATTGAAATTACTTTTCTCTGAAGAATAATTGAATCGGCACTCCGTTGAAGTTCCAGTTCTGTCTGATTTTGTTTTCCAAGAAACGGCAATATGATTCTTTGACGTCTTTTGGTAGGTTGCAGAAGAAAATGAACTGTGGAGTAGGGCTCTTCAGCTGTGTGATATATTTGATTTTGAGATAACGGTTTCTTGATGCCACTTGAGGTGGTTGTGCTGCGATGATTTCCAACATTGTGTCGTTGAGCTCGCGAACAGGAATCCTGCGTTCTCTGTTTTCATAAACTTGATGCAATGCTTCAAGTACGCGGAACGTTCTCTGGCGGTTTATCGCAGAGGTGAAGATGATAGGATAATCGGTGAAAGGAGCAGTCTTCTCTCTGATCATTCTTTCATATTGAAGGTGTGTGTTAGAGTCTTTGTTTATCAAGTCCCATTTGTTGACGATGACGACGAGTCCTTTTTTGTTTTTCTCGATGAGGCGTAAGATGTTCATGTCTTGAGCCTCAAATCCTTGTGTCGCGTCTATGATGAGAGCGGCAACATCACATTCTTCGATAGAGCGTATTGAACGCATCACAGAATAAAATTCTATGTTTTCAGAGACCTTGCTTTTCTTGCGGAGACCAGCTGTGTCAACCAAGACGAAGTCCATGTTGAAAGCGTTGAAACGAGTGTTGTTGCTGTCGCGTGTTGTTCCTGCGATGTCGGTGACGATGTGACGGTCGTGGCCGAGGAATGCGTTGATCATTGATGACTTGCCAACATTAGGGCGACCTACGAGAGCAAATCTTGGGAGGCCGTCGTAATTGTCTGTGGTGTCGTTAGGGAGATGTTTGACGACTTCGTCTAGGAGCTCGCCAGTTCCAGTTCCTGTCATGGCTGAGAAAGCGAAAATATCGCCCAAACCTAACGAATAGAAATCGGCGACATTGACTTCCTTGTTAGGAATGTCGGTCTTGTTAACTGCCAGCAATACTTTTTTCTTTGAGCGGCGTAATATCAAAGCGACGTCTTCGTCGAGTACGTGAAGCCCGTCCTTTCCGTCAACGACAAAGATGATGACATCAGCTTCGTCAATGGCGAGTTCTACTTGCTTTCTGATTTCTTCTTCGAAAATGTCGTCGGAACCAACAACATAACCGCCTGTGTCGATTACTGTAAATGATTTGCCGTTCCAATCGCTATGCCCATAATGACGGTCGCGAGTTACACCACTTGTCTCTTCCACAATGGCTTGACGTGTTTGAACCAAACGATTAAAAAAAGTCGATTTTCCTACGTTAGGCCTTCCTACTATTGCAACAATATTACTCATATCTATTAAATTTGGTGATTTGCAAAGATAATAAAAAGACTAAAGACTAAAGGCGAAAGACAAAAGTTTTTTTATAAAGTATGACTTTTGAACTAGAATTCCAACCTTTAGACTTTAGTCATTAGACTTTAGTCATTAAAATTACGCTTCATAATTGAAGTTCTTCAACTCTGCTTCGTTGTCTCGCCAGTCTTTGCTGACTTTAACGTTAAGGTCGAGGAATATCTTCTTGCCTGTAAATTCTTCTATGTCGCCTCGTGACATGATGCCGAGTTTCTTGATGGCAGAACCGGCTTTACCTATTAATATGGCTTTTTGAGAGTCGCGAGATGCATATATTGTGGCTCTGATGTTAATCATCTTAGCGCTTTCCTCGTAAGCGTCAACTACTACTTCCACAGAATAAGGAATTTCTTGCTTGTAGATGAGCAATATTTTCTCTCTTATTATTTCAGAAATGAAGAAACGCATCGATCTGTCGGTGAGTTCGTCTTTTGGGAAATAAGGAGGACATTCTGGAAGTTTTTCCAAAATGCAGTCGAAGATGTGTTTTATGTTGGCATGATGTAATGCCGAAATAGGGAAGATTGTCGCTGTTGGAAGAGCGTTTTGCCAGAAATTGACAGCGTTTGTCACTCCTTCTTGGTCTGATAAATCTATTTTATTTAACAAAACGAAGATAGGAATGTCTGTTTTTTGGAGACGTTCTACTGTTTTTTCGTCAATTTTTTTGTCGGTAATATCGACGACGTAGAGTATCAAATCGGCGTCGATGAATGCCACATTTACGAACTGATTCATCACTTCGTGCATCTTGTAAGCGGGATTTTTGATGATTCCAGGCGTATCTGAGAACACAATTTGGAACTCATCACCGTTCACAATGCCCAAAATTCGGTGTCTTGTGGTCTGTGCTTTCGATGTTACGATAGAAATTTTTTCGCCTACAAATTCGTTCATAAGCGTTGATTTTCCGACATTTGGCTTGCCTATAATGTTTACATAACCTGCTTTGTGATTCATGTTGAAAAATTTTTTTTAAAAAATACTTGACTTGCAAAGAAACAAAATATATCTTTGCACTCGCAAACAAAACAAAAAAAAAGTTGTTTTTTTGAAAATCACGATGCGGGGTAGAGCAGTCTGGTAGCTCGTCGGGCTCATAACCCGGAGGTCGCAGGTTCAAATCCTGTCCCCGCTACTAAGAAGAGGACGCTGAAGAGTGTCCTCTTTTTTTGTTTTAAGTCAACAAGACCACAAGACCACAAGACCACAAGTAGAATTTCCTCTGTAGTCTTGTAGTCTTGTAGTCTTGTGGTCTTTTTAATCCCCAAAATACTTCATCAATAATCTTACGTGAATTCCTGTCGCTCCAGCCACGCGGTAGCCGTCTCTGGCATCGAGGAACGCTGTTCCTGCAATGTCGAAGTGAATCCATGGATAATCGGTGAAACGTTCAAGGAATTTTCCTGCTGTGATGGCGCCGCCGTATTTGCTGCCTACGTTCTTGACGTCGGCGATGTCCGACTTGATGAGCTCGGCGTATTCATCCCAAAGAGGAAACTCTATTAAACGTTCATAGACCTCTTCTCCGTATTCTTTTAATGAAGAGAGATAGATGTCGGCGTCTTTGTGCATAACGACGCTGGCGTGCGGTCCTATCGCGTTAGACGCAGCGCCTGTCAGAGTGGCAAAGTCCATAACCAAAATCGGGTCATATTTCTTCGCATACGAAAGAGCGTCGGCAAGTATCATGCGGCCTTCAGCGTCGGTGTTGACGATTTCAACGGTGCTTCCGTCAAACATGGTGACGACGTTTCCAGGAACATGAGCGTTACCGTCGATGCGGTTGTCGGTGGCTGGAATCAGTGCTACGACGTGATATGGCAGTCTCGCCTTCGCTATGCCATAAAGAGCAGCTGCGACAGAGGCAGCGCCAGCCATGTCGTGTTTCATGGTCGCCATCGATGCTCCTGGCTTGAGATTGTAACCTCCAGTATCGTAAACGACACCTTTGCCTACCAAGACGAATGGCTGCTCGTTTTTCATATTCTCAGGCTTCCACTCGGCGATTGTAAAAGTAGGTTCGTCGAGGCTGCCTGCGTTGACGGCGAGAAGTCCGCCCATCTTGAGCGCTTCTATCTTTTTCTTGTTTAAAACTTCAACATGAACGCCTGCTTCACGAAGCTTGGTGCTGACGATGTCGGCAAATTGAACGGCGTTGAGATGGTTGACAGGCTCATTGACGAGGTCGCGAGCCCATAAGGTTGATTCCACTGTTATGTTAATATTATTTAACATCTCTTCGTCATAACCTTCTTCTAGATAAATGGTCTCAAGACTGTTTTCCTTTGGCTCTGTTTTGTATTTGGTGAATTTATAATTTGCCAATGCCATTCCTTCTACATAAGCGAAAAGCTCGTCATGGTTTACGCCTGTGACATCGGTGACAAGAACTTCATTGATGTTGTGTTTGTTGATGCGTGCTGCCATAGACGCTCCGCTTTGACGTGCCTCTTCAAGACGGCGAAATTCTAGTTCTTGAGCGATGACGTAAAAATAAAGGTGCTCGGTGAATCTGTTTATGTGTATGGTTTTCTTGCCATTGGTAGATTCGTGGTATTCCTTTATATAGTTTATTTCTTGTTCGCTAAGTCCGATGTTGTCGATTTGTTCAATCATGTCAAGAAGATAGACTCTCGCTTTGAAGTCGTTTCTTGATGTTGTTTTAATAATAGCGTTCATATATGTTATAATTTTGATTTTAAATAGTTTGCGATTTTATCTGTTGCTCCGACACTTAACTTTACATAATTCTTACAAGTCTCAGATGCTTTATTATAGAATGTCTCGTCATTCATTAATTGTTCAAAAATGTTTTCAAATTCTTTTTGGTTGTTGACAGAAAACATTCCTTTGTTATTGACCAGATCAACGGCTTCGACAAATTTGTGGTATTTGGGGCCTATTACGACCGGACAGCCGAATACGAGCGCTTCTTGAGTGTTGTGGATGCTGCTCATGAAACCGCCTCCGACGTAAGCAAATCGTGCGTATTTGTAAATTTTCTTTAAGATTCCGATTGTGTTGATGACAAGGACTTTGTGTTTTCCGTTGTCTTTTGTCAGTTGGCTATACAAAACATAATCGTCTAATTGTGAAACGATTTGATTGATGTGCGAATCTGAAATATCGTGAGGAGCGATGATAAGACAATAATTGTCAGGCATTTTCTTTGAAAAAGGGATGAGAAGTTTTTCATCGCTTTGCCATGAGCTTCCTGCGATTATACATTGTCTTCCGTTTATGAAACTCTCGATTTCAGGAAATGATTGCGACTGCTTGGCAATTTCATAGACGCGGTCGAAACGAGTGTCGCCGGTTATTGTTACATCATTTATGTTAATGGAATTTAACAGTTTTGCTGTATCGTCATTTTGAACGAAATAATGAGTCACGTTCTTCAACTGTCTTCTGAACCAAGAGGCGTAAGGCTTAAAGAAATAATGGTCTTTATGGAGTAATGCCGAAATATAATATAATGGTATATTGTTTTTTTTCAGCACTTTCATATAATTGAACCAGAAATCGTACTTGACGAAGAAAGCCGCTTTGATATTGAAATTCTTTACGAGTTTTATTGCATTCGACATGGTATCGGAAGGCATGTAAGCCACTTTGTCTGCGAGTTGGAAGTTCTTTCTTGGCTCGTATCCGGAAGGGGAGAAGAATGTTAATAATATTTTGTATTTCGGGAAATCTTGTTTGAGTCGTTCTATCACAGGCAGACCTTGTTCAAATTCGCCGAGTGATGACACGTGAACCCAAATCCATTCGTCGTTTTTGTTAATGGATTTTAAGTTATCCCATTGTTTTTTTCTTCCGTTCCACCAGAGCTGGGCTTTTTTGTTGCCAAATAAAGAAGCTATAGCGATCGCGCCGCTATAGCTTCTTATTGCTATTGAATATAAAAGATTCATGATTAATAATAGTAAAATTCGTCTGGCATTCTTTTATATGTAGGGATGTAAACCGCAAAACGTATTCCGTAATATCTGTCGATATAAGTGTTGAGGTCAGGACCCATTAGGTTGAAATCCCATTGGCGTAATGGCTTGGTATGCGCCTGGACGAACTCAAGGGATACTGAGAAGTTAAATACGCGTGAGCTGCTTAGGAAAAGATAGCCTATTTCTCCTGAGTAGGCAAATCCGCCGCGCATTCTGTCGTAGCCATAGAGATAGTCGTCGGCGAGGTTTGGCGGAGGCGATGCGGTTGAAGAGAACTCGATTCTCACTCTGTTAAGGAGATAGCCTAATCCTCCGTTGATGAAAAATCCGCTGTTTGGGTTAGGCGCCCAGAAACTGAAAATCTTTCCTACCTTCGCCTGAATGTGATAGCCGCGTTGGAATGTCGCAAAGCTGCCGTAAATTCCATCGCCTGTTATCAGCTCGCCGTTGTTGTCCAAGATGATACCTAAGAGCTCTTCGCGAGTGGTGTTGATGCTGTCTCCAAAAATGAAGTTGCCGCTGGCAGTCCATAGCCAGTTCTTGTCGGTTTTGTATTGGAAACTTGCGCCTATCGTTGAGTTGTTTCCGTATAAATTTTTGGTGTCAGCACCGGGAAACTGATATGAATATGTGGCGCTGAACATAGAAAGTGAAATGCACTCTTTTTTTATATCTTTCTGAGCCTTAACGATAAAAGGAGATAAGAAAAATATCAATAAAATAAAATGTCTTAATTTCATCTCAAAATGATTTTAATCTTGCAAAGATAGTAAACGTTTTTTAGTTTTACTTATTTTGAATAAAATTAATTATGTTAATAAGTGTTAAAAATGAGTATCAGTAAATAAATAATTTATACCTTTGCAAAAAATGTTTTGATCATGAAAAAGAATCTGTTTAATTTATTAAGTATTAGCGCGTTATTGCTTGTCGCTGTTTTGTTGGTTTCATGCGGTGGAAGAAACGGTAAGCCTAAGAATTATTTCACTGTAGGTGAAGAAACATACGAATTGATATATGGATGTATCATAAACAATGGTGAGGAAAACGACGGTTTTGACTTGGACCTGCGTCTGTATTGCGAAAATGAACAGGATTTTATCAATTTTAACATAAACTCAAAACAAGCTGAAAGTATAGAAAGCTCTACATACACCGACTTGAACGGCTCATGGGTTATTGGCTATACGTCAAGCGGAAGTTATACCAATATGGGAAATATTACTTCTGGTAAAGTGATAGTTAACAGATCGTCAGAAGGTTATACTATAGAGATAAAATGTGTTGACCAATACAATAATAATGTTGATGGATATTATAAAGGTGTGTTGCAGAAAAGAGATGAAGATAATTTAGTGCATTCCGTTCCTGACTATGTCCTTCCAGAAGAAATATATGATGAGGTGACAGAGTATTTCCCTGTATATTCGGGCGTCAATCCTCCTGATATGAAGGGAGAGTACATATCTTCGCCTCACTATTTGGTGTATCAGTCAAATGCTGAAAATAATGAAACAGGACTGTTGTTCTCTGATTTATATCTCGGTTTTATGTATAATAACAAGCAAATGAACTGTTATTGGAAACAGTTTGATACTGCTGATAATGAATTTGATGAATATGTTTATTATGGAGTGAAAGTCACTGGCAAAGATGATTATTTTACTTGTTATTATGTTGATGAAGGTTATGTTAATGGATATTATGCACAGCAGTCATTCATATACAGCGGCAAGAAGACAGAAGAAGGACTTGAGGATTTTCATACAGCAGTTGTGTTGTTGGAAACGAGCGGACATCCAGGATTGCCTCCTAAAAACACATTCCGCGTGTTGAGAGATAACGATGGATTGGCTGAGCAAAACTCATGGATGTCAAAAGGTTGTGATAAACCTAAGGCGTCATCGAAAAATTCGTTTGATATTTGGATGAAATAATATAGTGTGGAATGCTCGAAGAAAGTGTTGTTTCAGAATATATTCTTCCTAACGGAATAAAAATATTACATAAATATAGAGCAGGTGTTGTCGCGCATTTGTCGTTGATGGTCAATACAGGGATGCGCGACGAGGCAGACAATGAAAATGGGCTGGCCCACTTCATCGAGCACATGCTCTTCAAGGGAACGAAAAAACGTAAGGCATATCATGTGCTTAGCTGTTTGGAAAATGTTGGCGGCGAGCTCAATGCCTATACAACCAAAGAGGAAACCTGTATCCATGCTTCTTTCTTGAAGGAGTATTACAATAAAGCTATAGAGCTTCTTTCTGACGTGGCTTTCAATAGTCTCTATCCTGAAAATGAACTTGAGAAAGAGAAGGAAGTCATTCTTGATGAGATAAATTCATATCTCGACAGTCCGGCGGAAGAGATTTACGACGACTTCGAAAATAACTTGTATAAAGGTCATGAGATGGGTCGTAATATATTGGGAACTAGGGAATTGGTTGAAGGATACTCACGAAACGACCTTTGTAATTTCCTTAAGAATAACTATTCTACTGATAGAATGGTTGTCGCCACAATAGGTGATATTCCTTTTGAGAAATTTAAGAATAAGGTGATAGCTCATTTCGGAGATTATAAACGTTATAATACAGAATATCACAGAACTAAATTTACATCATTGCCTGCTTTTAATGTCGTTCAAGAAAGAAATAGTCATTTGTCGCATTGCATGATGGGCGGATTGGCGTATCGAATCGAAAGCGAGAAGAAGATGCACATGGTGCTGTTGAATAATATTTTGGGCGGACCGGGGATGAATTCTAGGTTGAACCTTAATATCAGAGAAAAATATGGTTTTGCATATACTATTGAGTCACAGTATAATGCATATTCTGACACGGGAAATTTCTCAATATATATGGGCGTTGACCCTCATTCGCTTGACAAGGCGGTAGATTTGGTTTTTAAAGAGCTTGTTAAGTTGAAAAATAATAAACTAGGCACTATTCAGTTGTCTAATGCAAAAAATCAACTTGTTGGCCAGCTTGCGCTTAGCGGTGAGTCGGGTCTTGGAGAGTTGCTCGCTATGGCAAGAGCAGCGTTCTATAAAGATGAAATAGAACCTCTTTCTGAAACAATAAGAAAGATTAGAAATTTAAAATCAGAGGATATTTTGGATGTGGCAAATGAAATTTTTGATGATGCAAATGTGAATATCTTGATTTACAAAGGTTTATAAAAATATTATAAAAAATAATTTTACATTTGTTTTTCTATTATATTTATTATATCTTTGAAGTCTCTCAAAACTAGCACATTATGTTTGCACAGAAAGACTCCGAAAGATTGCCCGTTATTGGAATTACTCAAGGCGACATTAACGGAATAGGTTATGAAATAATATTGAAAACCTTATGCGACAGTAGAATTTTTGACTCTTTTATTCCTGTTATTTATGGGCAGTCGAAGGTTTTCTCTTATTATAAGAAGAATTTTAATATGGAGGAGCTTTCTTACGCATTGATTAGAGAAGCTCGTCAGGCGCAGCCTGGAAGGATAAATATCATCAATCATACTGATTCTGAACTTAAAATAGAACCTGGTATTTCTACAGAAATTGCAGGAAAGGCTTCGTTCGAAGCATTGAAATTAGCGGTCGATGATTTGTATAAAAACAATATAGACGCATTGGTTACAGCTCCTGTTAATAAAGGGAACATTCAATCGGAGCATTTCCAATTCTCAAGCCAGAAAAAATATATTAACTCTTATTGCCCAGAATATACGCCGTTGATGTTGATGGTTTCCAACGGCTTAAGAGTGGGAAGCGTTACCAATCACGTTTCTTTGAAAGATGTTTCTAAAATCATAACCAAAGACTTGGTCGTTAGTAAGTTAGAGGTTTTCAATAAAACATTACAGAAGGATTTCGGCATCGTTTCACCTCGCATTGCGGTCATGGGTCTCAATCCTCATTATGGCGATGGCGGCCTTTATGGAAAAGAAGAAATTGATACTATAATTCCAGCTATCAAGGAGGTAAGGGAAAAAGGTCTTGTGGTGTTTGGTCCTTTCTCCGCCGATGGCTTCTTCGGCTCGGCAGCATGGCTGAAATATGACGGAGTCTTGTGTATGTTCCACGATCAGGCGATGGTGCCGTTTAAGACTCTCGCCGTTGACGGAGGCGTCAATTTTACTGCTGGATTGCCTGTCATCAGAACAGCTCCTGACCATGGAACGGGATATGATATAGCTAACAAAAATATCGCTGACCCAAATTCGTTCCGCCATGCAATTTATCTCGCAATAGACGTGCTGAGAAATAGAACATCAAAAGAATAATTCATATCTTTGCAGTATGAATTATACTGTAGAAAGAATAGCATCAATTGTTGGAGGTGATATAATAAATGACTTCAATAAGGGTTTAATCGTCAAAGATTTGCTCTTTGATAGCCGTTTGCTCGTCTCTCCTGAAAATACATTGTTTTTCTCTTTGAAAAGTCATCGTAATGACGGCAATAAATATATTGGTGATTTGTATGAAAAAGGTGTTAGGGCCTTTGTCGTGGAGAAATCTAATTCTATTGCCAAAATAATTGAAAATAAAAATGATGCTGCTTTCATCCTGGTTGATGACACTTTAAAAGCTCTTCAGAAAACCGCTTCCTTCCATCGTGATAATTTCAATATTCCTATTGTTGGAATTACAGGCAGCAATGGAAAAACAATAGTAAAAGAATGGCTGTATCAGATTTTTAGTCCTGAGATTTCTGTAGTTAGAAGCCCGAAAAGTTATAATTCTCAAATAGGCGTTCCTTTGTCGGTATGGCAAATGAATGATTTATATGATGTTGCAATATTTGAAGCTGGCATTTCACGGCCGAATGAGATGCATAATCTTAAAGAGATTATAAAGCCAACGATAGGTGTTTTTACAAACATAGGTCAGGCTCACGGTAAGAACTTTGATAATGTCAATAGTAAAATAGAAGAGAAAATCAAGCTTTTCTCGGATGTCGAGACTTTGATATATTGCCTTGATTATAAAGATATTGATAAGAAGGCTAAGGAATTGGGTGTTAATGTTATAACATGGAGTAGAGAAGATGAAAATGCAGATGTTTACATCTCTTACATTGAAAAAAAAGAAGATAACACCACGATAAAAGCAAATATTAATGCTCGGCTGTCAGTTTTTGAAGTTAAAAGTTCAAGTTTGCAGATTACAATTCCATTCACAGACGACGCATCGATAGAAAATGCAATTCATTGCTGGATTGTCGCCATGAAATTCAATATTAGCAATGATGTTATAGAGGAAAAGATGAGGCGTTTGACACCTGTTGCGATGCGAATGGAACTTAAATCAGGAATCAATAATTGTGAAATCGTTGACGATACTTATAACTCCGACTTCAATTCTCTTACGATAGCTCTTGATTTTATGAATCAGCAGCATCAGCATAAAGAACGTGTCGTTATTCTTTCTGATATTTTACAAAGCGAGCTGAAAGAAGATGTCTTGTATGAAAAGATAGCGCAACTTATTAAAAATAAAGGCGTTAATTATATTATAGGAATTGGTGAGGCAATAACGCGGCAGAGAGATAAATTCGATATTAAGAAAGTTTTTTACAAAGACACCAGCGAGTTTTTGTCTGGCTATCCTATTGAATCTTTTCACAATCAGTTGATTCTGTTGAAAGGAGCTCGCGATTTTGGTTTTGAGAAGATTAGCAGAGTCTTGCAGGAAAAGGCGCATGAGACGATTCTTGAAATAAATCTTAACAATCTTGTTAGGAATATGAACTATTATCGTTCTAAGTTGAAAAGAGACACAAAGTTGATGGTGATGGTTAAGGCTTTCGCCTATGGAAGCGGAACGTTTGAAGTTTCAAATGTTCTTGAGTTTCATCGTGCTGATTATCTCACGGTTGCATACGCTGATGAAGGAATTGAACTTAGACGTAAAGGAATCAATCTTCCAATTATGGTGATGACGCCTGAAATAAATACCTTTGAAAGTATTGTTAAAAATAATTTAGAACCTGACATTTATAGTTTTAGAAGCCTTTCTCTTTTGGAAGACGCCATTGATAATTCAGGGCTGCCTTCTGATGCTCAAATTGGTATTCACATAAAACTCGATACCGGAATGCATCGTCTCGGCTTTTTGCCTGATGATATTGATGAGCTTTTGTCGCGACTCAAAAACAATAATAATATAGTCGTGAAAAGTGTCTTCTCGCATCTCGCCGGCGCTGACAGCAAGGAGTTTAACGATTTTACTATGAAGCAGATAAACGCTTTTGAAGAAATGAGTTCAAAGATTGTCACTGCTTTCCCTTATAAGATTTTACGTCATGTGCTGAATAGCGCAGGAATCAGTCGTTTTACTGATTATCAATACGATATGGTGCGATTGGGTATTGGTATTTATGGCGTTGCTCCGTGTGAAGAGGATAAAGGTAAGCTGAAGAATGTCATCTCGTTGAAAACCACTATAGTACAGATAAAAGAATATGAAGTGGGAGAGACAGTCGGTTATAGTAGAAAGGGCGTAATTGACAGAAAATCAAAGATTGGCGTTGTGCCTATTGGCTACGCTGATGGTCTGAGCCGCCGCCTTGGCAATGGCGCCGCCTGTTTCTATGTGAATGGCAAGCCTGCACCGATAATAGGTAATATTTGCATGGATATGTGCATGATTGACTTGACAGGAATCGATTGCAAGGAAGATGATGCTGCAATCTTGTTTAACGAGGATTATCCTATTGAGAGAATTGCAGAAGCTTGCAATACAATACCTTACGAAATATTGACAAGCATTTCGCATAGAGTGAAGAGAATTTATTTCCAAGAATAAATATGTAGTGACGTCAAACCAATGGCGTCATTTTTTTGTTTATGATTTGTGAAATCGTAGAGATTTTTAGTGTGAAGTCGCTTGATTTTATTAATGTTTTTTAACGAAATTTTATTTCTTAAAAATAGGAAAATTTACTGATAAATTTTTAACTTTGTAGCGTTAAGATTATATAAAATAAACGTAATAAAAAAGAATTTTTATGTCAGATAATCTTGTAATAATACCAACATATAACGAAAAAGAAAACATTGAAAAGATTATTAGATATGTTTTCCAGATGCCTATGTCTTTTGATATTCTAATTATTGAAGACAACAGTCCTGATGGTACTGCTGATATTGTTAAAAGATTGATGCAAGAATTTCCAGACAGGCTTTTTATTGAAGAAAGAAAAGGCAAGTTGGGACTTGGCACAGCGTACATTCATGGATTCAAATGGGCTTTGGCGCGACATTATCAATATGTGTTTGAAATGGACGCTGATTTTTCTCACAATCCGGACGACCTTATAAAACTTCATGATGCATGCGCTAAGGGCGCCGATTTGTCAGTGGGTTCTCGTTATATTACTGGCGTTAATGTGGTTAATTGGCCTATGGGTAGAGTGCTGATGTCGTATTACGCTTCTGCATACGTGAGATTTATTACAAGAATGAAGACGCGTGATACAACTGCCGGTTTTGTGTGTTATACAAGAAAGGTGCTGGAAACCATAGATTTGGATAAGGTGAAATTTATCGGTTATGCTTTTCAGATAGAAATGAAATATACGGCATGGAAACTCGGTTTTAACGTTAAAGAAGTGCCTATTATCTTTACAGATCGTGCCGAAGGAACATCGAAAATGTCGAAAGGCATTTTTAAAGAAGCTATATTCGGTGTCATCAATTTGAGATGGAGAGGTATGATTGGAAAAATTAAAGCTAAAAAATCATGAATTATATAATTAAAAACGCGACACTTGTCAATGAAGGTAAGACTTTCGTGGCAAGTGTTGTCATTTCAGGGGAAACTATAGAGAAGATAATACTTGCTGGCGAGGAGTTTAAGTTGCAACAATATGATTCTTATCAGGTTATTGAAGCGGAAGGACTTTATCTTGTTCCAGGAGCTATTGACGATCAGGTTCATTTCAGAGACCCAGGCTTGACGCATAAGGGCGATATTGCAACAGAAAGCCGCGCTGCTGTTGCTGGCGGCGTTACTTCTTTCATGGATATGCCTAATACCGTTCCTAATACTTTGACACAGGAACTTTTACAGGATAAATACGACATCGCTGCTGAAAAATCTATGGCGAATTATTCCTTCTATATGGGCGTATCGAACGATAACATCGAGGAGGTGTTGAAAACAGATCCTAAGAATGTCTGTGGCATAAAGGCGTTTATGGGTTCTAGTACGGGTAATATGTTGGTTAACAATCAATCAACATTAGATCGTCTGTTCCAAGAAGCTCCTTGTCTTATCGCGACACATTGTGAGGATGAGGCGATAGTGCGCAGAAATATGGAAATATTTAAGGAGAAATATGGAGATGATGCGCCTGCTTCAGTACATCCTTTGATTCGCAGCGAAGAGGCTTGCTATAAGACATCGTCATTTGCAGCAGAACTCGCTTCGAAATATGGAACGCAACTTCATATCTTGCATCTCTCAACAGCAAAGGAAATACAGCTTTTCAATAATAATATTCCATTGAAAGATAAGAAGATAACAGCAGAGACATGCTTGCATTATCTTCTCTTCGATGACAGAGATTATGAAAGTAAAGGCATGCTGCTGAAGTGTAATCCTGCTGTCAAGACTGAAAAAGATAGATTGGCAATAATTCAAGGATGTATTGATAATCATATAGATGTGTTGGCGACAGACCATGCGCCTCATACTATGGAAGAGAAAAACAAGCCTTATTTTTCAGCTCCTTCAGGTGGAACGTCAGTGCAGCATCTTCTCATCGGAACCTTCGACCTTGCAATGAAAGGTGTTCTTACAAAGGAAAAAGCTGTTGAGCTATTGTCACATAATCCAGCTATCTTATTCAGAATCAATAAACGCGGCTTTATAAGAGAAGGCTACTATGCTGACTTGGTTCTCATCAATCCTAAAAAGTCACAAACCATAACAAACGAAAGCGTTCATTATAAATGCGGATGGACGGCTTACTCTGGATTGGAATTGTCGTGCAGCGTAAGTCATACTTTCATCAACGGAGAATTGGTTTTCAATAATGGTGAATTTAAAGAAGATTATAGAGGTAAACGATTGACATTCAATAGATAATTATGAAAAGACTAACATTTGCTATTTTAATATTATTTTCTTTTTTATCATGTTCCTGTAAAAAAAATATTGAAGAAGTGTTGACGAGACACGAAAGCGGGAATAAAAAGGAAGTACGTTATTATGTTGAAAACAAAGACGGCAGCAAGACATATGTCAGAGAGACATGGTATTATGATGAAGGGATGAAATACCTTGACGGCCCTATTGCCGATGGAAAGAGAAACGGTGATTTTGAAACCTATTATAAATCAGGTAAGTTGATGAGCAAAGGCACTTTCGTCAATGGTGTTAGAGAAGGCGAGGCGTTTACTTATTACGAAAATGGCAACATAAAATACCAGGGCGTTTATGTTAATGGCAAAGAATGCGGCATCTGGAAATTTTATGAAGAAAACGGCGATTTAGATAAGGAAGTCAATAGAGATTTGAGATGAAATTAAGCGTTTTTTCAGACGAATATTATATGCAACAGGCACTTAATGAGGCTCTTCTTGCAGAAGAAAACGACGAAGTGCCTGTTGGCGCTATCATAGTGTGCAACGACAAAATCATATCTAGAGCTCATAATCAGGTGGAGCGGCTCAACGACGTGACGGCACATGCCGAGATGCTCGCTTTGACAGCTGCTTTTAATGCAATGGGAGCTAAATATCTGGACGACTGTACTTTATATGTTACGTTAGAGCCGTGCGTGATGTGCGCTGGAGCATTGGCACATGCTCATGTCAGCAGAGTGGTCTGGGCTTGCGATGATAAGAAAAACGGTTTTAGCAAGCATGGCAACCTCCTTCATCCTAAAACCAAAATTCAGACTGGCGTTTTGCAAGAAGAATGCCTTAAGACATTAAAGGGATTTTTTGAGAAGAAAAGATAATGGATTATGCATCCATAAAAATGCCCATCTTTATCATGAAAGATGAGGACTTGTATCATATTGTCTGGAATACAAAATAACTGTAAATCTTAATCATTTTTAAGAAAAAATCCTTCTGTTATAATAAATAAAATTATATCTTTGGCAGAAATAATTTTGTCTTATAAATTTATTATAATATGAAAAGAATCGGTTTTTTACTATTCATGACATTGATAGGTTTGTTTGCTTCGGCACAAACTATAGAACAAGTTTATCATTTTATAATCCTGTAGTTAGCGAAATTCAGTCTTACAATCAGATTCAATTTGGTGATTGTATGCAGACTGCTGTTGAAGGAAATCCTTCGTTGCCTTACAAGGCGGTAAGTCTGTTGTTGCCTAATGGCGCTGAAGCCGCATCGGTCGAGGTGATTCTCTCTGACTTTGAGGAAATAACATTAGACAAGCAGCTTTTCCCATATCAAGCAGCACGTCCTTATTCAAAGCCAGAACGTAAGGCCTTCGTGAAAAATGAAGAAGTTTATTCATCAAAGGGTGTTTATCCTAAAGAAAATCACGGAGTGTTGACGACACATTATCTTAATGGTCATGCTTTTGCTTTTACTTCTTTCACTCCGGTTCAATATGAACCATCATCAGGAAAAGTGTTTTATGCAAAGACAGCTACTGTAAAAGTCAACATCACTTCAGCAAAGAATGATAATTCGGCGATGTTATGGAATACACCTTATATAAATAGTAAGGTTCAGGCTTTGGCCGACAATCCAGAGATGATCGCCACATACAAGACAAGGGGCAGAGACATCAGCGCTTATGATATGCTGATAATCACAGGCGAGAATTATGTTGATGGTTTCAAGGAATATATGGAATATTATGAAAGCATTGGCGTTCGTAACAGAGTGGTGACGGTGGATCAGATTTACGCATCGGCACAAGGCGTTGATAATCAAGAAATGATTCGTAATTATATCATTAAGGAATATACTGAAAATGGTATCATTATGGTGTTGATGGGCGGCGATGTTAATATTGTCCCTTATCGTGGTTTATACGCGACGGTTCAGAGTAGCAGCGTTTATACTGACAGCAATATTCCTGCTGACCTTTATTTCAGCGCTCTCGATGGAACATGGAATAATAACGGCAACACCAAATGGGGAGAGATAGGTGAAGACGACCTTCTTCCTGAAATAGGCATCGCTCGTATGTCATTCGACAATGCTTCAAAACAAGCTAATATCATCAATAAAACTTTGAAATACCAACGTGAACCTGTCTTGGGAGAGTTTAGAAAAGTTGCAATGGGCGGCGAATGGTTGTACGACGATCCTCAGACATACGGCAGTGATTATCTCGAGCTTCTTATCGGTGAACGTGATGATAATGGTTATACAACAATCGGTATTCCAGAAGATTACAACTTCATCCGTCATTATGCAGAAGACGGCGACTGGGGACCTACAAAATTAAGAAACACCATCAACGCTGGCGTTCAATATGTGCAACATGTCGGTCATGCTAATACAAACACAGTGGCAGAGTGGTATAATAGCGACATCACAGATTCTAACTTCAGTGGCGCTAATGGCGTTGACCATAACTATACGTTTTTCCATTCACATGGCTGTGTGTGCGGTTCTTTCGAGGCAGATTGTATCATGGAAAGAATGATAACGATTCAAAACTTTGCAGTCGCAGCTATTGGCAACTCGCGTTATGGCTGGTTTAATGAAGGACAAACAGAAGGCCCAGCAGCTCACCTTCACAGAGAGATGGTCGATGCTCAATATAACGATCGTATCCCATTCCTTGGAATGCAATTCTCTGATGCAAAATGTCAGACTGCTCCTTTCGTCAACGCTCCTGGACAATGGGAAGAAGGCGCTCTTAGATGGAATTTCTACGACTTGAATGTATTGGGCGATGTGGCTGTAAGACCTTGGCTTGACGAACCTTTTGAAGCTGATGTTCAATATGAAGAACAAATATTAGTCGGCGCTCAATCAATGGAAGTCGTCGTTAAAGATGATAATGGCAATCCTCAAAAAGGTTTCCGTTGCAGCTTGCTGTTGGATGATGAAACTGTTGGCTTCGCTGTGACAGACGAAAACGGCCTTGCTGAAATATCTTTCGAAGGCGGTATCAATGTCGTAGGTGACATGAAACTTTACGTCACAGGACTTAATGCCTATCCTGTTGTGTTGGATGTTGCTGCTCTTCCTAACAACGCTGCTTATGTGGTGTATAACGAATATTCTCTCAACGACGCTGACGGACAGATGGATTATAACGAGACCTTGTCATTGAACATGACATTTAGAAATGTTGGAACTGTTGACGCTGAAAACGTAACAGCGACATTATCTTGTGATAAGCCTGAATATGTTGAATTTGTAAACGCTACAGCTAATGTGGGTGATGTTAATGCTAATTCGGATGTCACACTCGAAAACGCGTTCTCTTTTAAAGTGAGTGACGACGTTCCTAATAATACAAATGTGAAATTCTTCATCAGTTGTACCGATGGCACTGATGTGTGGACAAGTAAATTCTCTGCAATGCTTTATGCTCCAGAATTGGAAATAGTGAAACCGTCTTCTGTTGAAGTGAACCCAGGTGAGACCGCTACAGTTCAATTCAATGTTGTTAACAAAGGTAATAGTGCAGCTGCTAACACAGTGTTTAGAGTGTATTGCGAGTTCCCTGATATTGTTGCTGTAGAAGATATGTTCCAAATGAATACATTGGAAGCAGGTGATGAGGCAAGCGCTGATTTTACTCTTAACGTTAACCCAAATGCAGAATTAGGTGTGGCTTATGAGATGGTAATCGCTGCATATTCAGGAAATTACATTACAACAAGTACATATACGTTCACTGTTGGTAGCGTGACAGAAGGTTTCGAGACAGGTGATTTCTCAGCATATAATTGGGAATTTGAAGGCGACGCTGAATGGACCATCGCAACAGATTAGGTTTATGAAGGACAATATTCTGTCAAGTCAGGAGACATCGATGGCAATAGTTCTACAAGATTGAAGATTGTTGTTGAAGTTGAACAAGATTCAGAGATAAGCTTCTACAAAAAAGTGTCTTCTGAATTGAGTTATGACTTCCTTAACTTCTATATCAACAACAGCAAGAAAGGCGAATGGTCTGGCGAACTCGGCTGGTCAAAGGAAACATATACATTGCCAGCAGGCACTCACACTTTGAGATGGGAATATGAAAAAGACTATGGTTTTGATGAGGGTGAAGACTGCGTCTGGATTGATAATATCAAATTCCCTCCAACAGCGATAGTGGTTGATGTGGAAACCGTCGTAGAACAAGATATCGAAATATATCCTAATCCAAATAAAGGTATGTTTAACATCGAACTTGGCGACTCTGAAAGTGTTGTGACAATCTATAATGCAATAGGACAAGTCGTTTATCAAAATGAAGCTTTGAGCAATAAGGTGGAAATCAAACTCGACAATGTCAATTCTGGATTGTATTTTGTAAATATCAGAAATTCAGAGATGAATGTAACAGAGAAAATCATAGTAAAATAAGAAATAAGATAATCGATACAAAAACGGCGGTCGTTTCATTATGAGACGCCGCCGTTTTTGTATAAGCAGATGCTTTTATTTTATCACAATCTTTTCAGTATGATTCATTTCAGCGTTTCTTATATTGATGAAATATAATGCTGGAGTTATTTCGCCTAAATCTATTTCGATGTCATTTGTCAGATCTGACATCTGATATACAATTTGTCCCATCGTGTTATAAATGGTAACGATGCTGTTTAAATCGTTGAGTTTTACATTAAAGATGCCGTTGTTAGGATTAGGGTAAATCTCGATATTCTTTTCTTCAACCGCTTCAATATCAACTATTACAGCCAAAGAAGGCAGTATTATATTGTCAAGCCAAGCGCAATCTTGTCCGCTATTATAAGAAACATCTTTCATATAAACCCATTTCAAAGTATGCAATCCTTTATCTAAAAAATATTCTTCATAAGACCAGTCTATTTCACCAGACCAGCTATCTAATATTTTATCGTCAATATAGAATTCAAGAAAATCATAATTCTGTTCAGAAGACACCTTTTTATAAAAACTGATGTCAGACTCTACTTTTGCGTCAATGGTGATTTTTAGTGTAGTGGATGACAAATCGTTGATGGATGATGATTTAGCGCAATACTGACCTTCGTAAGCCTCGTTTGAGGTGATTTCCCATTTGGTGAGACCGCTGAATTTCCAGTCGAATTTAGAGAAATTGCCTGTCTCAAAGTCTTCAACCACTTCGCCGATAGATATTGCGTAACTGTCAAAAGTGATATATCTTCCAGAATAAACGGCTGTCGGCATCTCGTAAGCGTAGCCGTTTTGCACATAATCAGAAACGTTTAAAGTCAATTCTACCATTGTTTCTTCTCCTGCTGCCAGACTTGGGATGTTGAAAATGTTTTGATTTACGATTATTTCATCAGGAGGGAAGATGGAGAAGACAACGTTGTTGGCATCGCTGCCGCCTTTGTTGACGATGGTAAATTCCACTGTTGCGATGTCGCCAGGGTTGAGTTTCAGGCTGTTAGGATTTACCGTTTTCAGTTCAGGAGCGCTGATGTTTAAGCTGAATTTGCTTTCCCAGCTGTCGGTTCCATCGCTGCATGTGACAAGGAATTTTACGTTTGTGTTGTTTGGGACGCTGTCGCATACTGTAAAAGCGAAGGCGTTTTCTAAATTGACAACGTTGTCAGTATCGACAGCGCCAATGTTGACGTTTGCATTGGTGATGTTGATGTATTCGGGTTTGTCGCATAAAAGGGCAGCGTTTACGGAACTGGCGTTATTGTCGCCGACATTTTTAAACGACATATTGAGAACGTGGCTTTCTGAATAATCGACTTGTCCGTCGTTGTCGTTGATGGAGAAATTGTCTATTATCACGAAAGGAGTGTCTGCTTTATATATGATTAATTCTTTGTTGTGAGGGAAGGCGTTAGGTCCTGTGACTATGAGATTGGCGTAACCGGATTCATATAACGGTGACTCGAATATTATTTCAGCGTTTCCATCCATATCTGTTAAGGCGAAGCCTGTCAGTATGTTGTCGTTTGAATAATAGCTGCATCGGAATCCTGCCATTGGCCTGCCTTCGTTGTCGGTCACTCTCAGTTTCAGAGTTTCTGTTCCAGCTATGATGTAAGACTCGCAATCGACGGTCGTCTCGAAAGGCTCGTCGAGCCATATAGGCGCGGCGCCGTCACCGAGAGCGTTGAGGTCATAGAAATTCCATAGGTTAGCGCCGTCGTTGCCGAAAGCAGCAGCGCTTTGTATCTTACACTCACGAAGTGCCATCGCCAGACTGTTTAACTTGTCGTTGTATTGAGTGTCAACGAGTTCTCTGTGAAGATGTATTGCCGGACCATCCCATCCGCCAGGACAATACCATCCATATCGTGAGTTGCCTGACACGGCGACACAGAAGTTTTCAATCTTAATCATCCTTTCTAAGATACAGTCTTCGTCGAAGGCTCCACAGATGCATCCGTGTGAATGGAAAAAGGTGTAGTTGTGATTTGTGCCGTTGATATTATGGAAGTTGTCGTTGGTGATGTCTTTAAGATGCCAGCCTGCTACGAAGTCGGAGTTGGCATGGCCAGCGTGATGTATGTACTGTGTTCCTTCGTTGATGGCTTTTGCCAGATTCTCTCCGCTCCAGTTGCCGTTTTCTTCGTATATGCGTGTGAAATTGTAATCTTCAGGTATGCCGATGGTTCCGTATCCGTGTTCGTTGCATTTTCCTATGATGAGTTCTAAAAAGTCGCCTCCGTATGTAGGAGTGTCGTCCATAAATTCGCTGCCTAAAGTGATGTCGCGAAATTCTCCCATAATAGGATTCCTCTGGTACGATAATGATTTATGAATCATGTTATGTTGTTCTTCTTCATTGGCAAAAGAGAGACGAGCCACGCCAATTTCTGGCAACATGTCGGCTTCAAACCATTCTGCCCAAAGCTCGTTGTCGTTGCTGTTCCAATTGCCGTCAAGACCAGCGTAATATAAGTCGGCAGGAATGCCAAAGTCTATATAGTCATCGCTGACATAACAATAAAAACCACGGTAAGGTATGATGTTGACATCACCGCCTAATATCACCATCATGATGCCGTTGTCTTGATATTCTTTAATGATATAATTCCTTATCTGGTCTTGTTTGTCGATGCCTGTGGTATGGGAATAAATGTCTTCAATGGCAGCGACTTGTGTGCGATAGCCGATGCTGTTATAATGCTCTGCATATTCATCGAAGCCTGCTACATATTTTTCAGAGGTGATGACAAGAATGTCATAATTAGGCAAGCTGCTCTTTCTCGATTTATAGGTGGAAATCATTTCAGGATTCTGAGCCAAATTGCTTACGCTCTGTATCATAGAAGGCGTCTCCCATAACATTGATGAATGGTCTTCTCTTTCTGCAGTGGTTTTTATGCTGACCTTGACTTTCTGTGCATATTTGATTTTTCCTTCCGATGGAATATATTGAATAGGAGTGAAGTTGAGGAAAGCGAATGAATATCCGTTAAGATAATGTGTTGTCACATCGTTGTGGCTTATTGATGGATAGATGTCTTTTGAAGAATAAATGTTATCGTTTTTTTCAAATTTTAACTTGTCAGATTTGGAATAAGGAACAGCTTGCTGGTAAGGATAAAGCATATAACTGCCATCAATTTCTTTAAAGTCGAGGAGTTGTATTTCTGCTGACTCGGCTTGGCATCCCATCGGAAGCAGAAGACTTACCGATTGATAAGGAAGGCTTGGACATCCTATGTCGGAATATTGTTTGCTCCCTTGAAATTTAATCTGGAAATAATTGTCAATATTAACAATTTCAGGTTCGTTAAAATTATAAATCTTCTCGATGACTTGAGCATTGATGCTAGCGCATAATAATGACAAAAAAAAGATAAAGACACTCTTCTTCATATTGTAAATGATTATGGAATTATGATGGCAAATATAAGTTTTTTGTGAATATATTCAAATGCTAAAAGGCTGAATCCTATAATTTTGGAATCAGCCTGATTTTGTTGTTATAATTACATCATTTATACGTTGATGTCGTGATGTATTGATTTCAATCTGAATGCCGAGATTATTTCAGAAAGTCCGTAGATGATAAATGATAAAGCTATATAAATAGCAACGGTCATCATGCCGATAGTGACAGGGCGGAGCAATATTAGTACGGCCAAGATAAGAAGCACGATGCCGCAGAATAAGGTGATGCCGTAGCCTTTGACTTTGAAGCCTTTAAGGTCGCCAGCGTAGCTTATTATCATGAAACTTTGGTAAAGCATCCACATCCCTAAAATGAGTGGAAGCGTGAGCGCAGCAATGCCAGGGTTGGCTGCCAGAAGAATACCTAATACAATATTAAGTATTGCTCCAATAAGCACTGCGGCTCGTGAAACGAAAATGTTTCTGCTGAAAAGTCCGGCAATCAACTCGATGATACCGAAAATGACCAAGGCAAGTCCAAACAACAAGGTCATCATTTCATAGGTAATAGCTGGATTGGTCAGCATAAAAATACCTAAAACAAAAGCCAATACGCCTATAATCAGGTACATCCACCAATGTCTGACAGGCTCCATGGCGCGGTCGTATAAATCGTATGTCTTCATAAAATGTGTATTTTTGTCGTTAAACATAATGAGAAAAATAAAGTTCAAATAGATTGCATTTTTAACATTTTTTAACTTTAATCAATCAATTTATGTTTTAAATTTGCATTGTGATTAGATGTCGTTAAAATAAAGGAAGGCTTATGGAAATGCTGATATTGGTGCCTAAAATGACCAACAGGTTGTTCTACATTTTTGAGCTGTTGTTCAAAGAAGAATTGGGTATAGACTTTAAATTTACTACTGAAGAGGATAAGTATCTTGATTATCAAGGTCCAAGATTTCACTATGGAAAGACTCCTTTGCAAAAAGAACCAGCATTGTTCCAACAGTCGGCTAAGCTGCTCTTTGAACGCGATATTGCAGATCAGGATGTCAAGATGTGCAATTTCAATGATTCAAAAGCAATATATCCTGTTTTCAATGACAGCTCTCTGTTCCCTTTTGACATCTTTTCTGCTTCCTTTTATATTATTAGCCGTTATGAGGAATATCTGCCTCATGTGTGCGACCAATATAACAGATTTCAACCTCACGACTCCATCTTGTATAAAATGGGAGTGATTGAAAAACCAATCATTAATATTTGGGCAAGAGAACTCGGCAAAGAGATAAAAAAAGTATATCCAGATATCCAGCTTAAAAAGAAGACTTTCAAGTTTGTTCCAACTTACGATATTGATGCGGCTTGGGCGTATAAGAACAAAGGTATCTTCAGAACTGCTGCTGCTTTTTTAAAGGATGTGCTATTCTTTGATAATGACGAGCTTAAGGAAAGATGGGAAGTGCTTAGAAATAAAAGAATGGATCCGTTTGATACTTTCGATTATCAGATTGAATTACAGAAGGAGCTGAAACTTAAGCCTTTATATTTTATTCTTTGCGGCGATTATAATACCAACGACAAAAATATCTCAATAAGAAACAAGAATTTCCAGAATCTTATTAAACGTATTGGCGATTATGCGCTTGTCGGTATTCATCCTTCCTTCTCCTCATATCTTAAAAAAGATGTGGTGAAAGAAGAAATAAGCAGACTCTCAGAAGTCCTTAACAGAGAAATAACAATGAGTCGCCAGCATTTCTTGAGACTGTGTCTGCCGTCGAGTTATCAGATACTTAATGAGTTGGACATCACTGACGATTATACAATGGGTTATGCTTCTCAAGCAGGATTCAGGGCTGGTTATGCAGATACGTTCCAATTCTTTGATCTGGAAAATGACATGAAGACAAAACTGAATATTCACCCGTTCGCCTTGATGGATGGAACGATGCGTGATTATCTAGATCTTGACGTGCATGAGTCATACGAAAAAGCCAAGATGCTTATTGATGAGGTGAAAAATGTTAATGGAACATTTATTCTTCTGTGGCATAATGAAACATTATCGGGAGAAAAACGTTGGGAAGGATGGATAACATTATACAGAAAAATTCTTGACTATATTTTGAAGGATTATGATAAAACATCTGACTCATAATATGATAGATAAAAGACGTTGGGACGATTGCATCGCAAATTCGTTCAACGGCAGTGTTTATGCTTGGTCGTGGTATCTTGATATTGTGCATCCTGACTGGGAAGCGTTGATAGAGAATGACTATGAGAGAGTTATGCCGCTGACGCCAAGTAGGAAGTTCGGCTTGTCATATATGTTCCAGCCTTTTTTTGTTCAACAGCTGGGTGTATATTCGCAGTCGTCTTTGAATGATGAGATTGTGGAGTCGTTTGTAAACTCTATTCCAAAGAAATATCGTGTTGTAAGATATAGACTTAACGAATACAATAAAGTCGATTATATATTAGGCATTTACGAGTCTCATCGTAATGTTGAACTCGATTTGATATATGATTATCAGACGCTTAAATCCAATTATAATGGTAATACAAAACGCAATCTCGCAAAAGCCGAGGCGTCTCAGCTCACGATAGATAAAGATATAAAGCCGGAGACTATAATAAAACTCTTCGCTGAAAACAGAGGAAAAGATGTAAGTCATTGGAAGGAAAAAGAATACAAGCGTCTTCTCGACTTGATTGACACGGCGATATATCATGAGTCGTGTTTTGTATGCGGAGTCAATGATGTGGAGGGTCGTACAATTGCTGGAGGCGTTTTTATGTGCAGCCACGATAGGATAATATTTCTCTTTTCCGGCTGCGATGAAAGTCAGAAACATAAACACGCCTTGACATTTATGCTGAATAATGTCATAAAGGAATTTAGCGAGTCGAGTTACGTCTTTGATTTCGAAGGCTCCGATAACGAAGGACTTGCTCGTTTCTATAAAGGTTTCGGCGGTAAAGAGGTTTCTTATCCTGAAGTTAAATATAACAGACTCAGAGGGATATTAAAATTAGTATGTAAAATAATAGGTAAATAATAAAATTTTATGAGTGAAAAAAGAGATGGTTTTGGCTCTAAGTTAGGAGTCATTGCGGCAGCAGCAGGTTCTGCTGTCGGTTTAGGTAATATCTATCGTTTTCCTTGTTTGGCAGGAGAGAACGGTGGTGGGGCGTTTTTGCTTATTTATGTGGCGATAGTGTTGTGCCTCGGCATTCCTATCATGATGGCAGAGTTTTACATCGGCCGTAGAGGCGGTAAAAATCCTGTCGGTTCGATAAAGTCGTTGGCTCCAAAAACACATTGGAACTTAATTGGTTACATTGGTATATTGGCAGCTTTCGTGGTTCTCGCTTTTTATAGCACAGTGTCTGGATGGACTTTGGAATATATTTATAAGGCAGCGACTAACTTCTTCGCTGGTAAAGATATAGCAACAATAGAACAAGGCTTTACAGATTTCCACAACAATCCTTTCCGTCCTTTCTTGTGGCAATTTGTTTTTATGGGATTTACAGCTTTTATTATATTTAAAGGTGTGAAAGATGGTGTGGAGAAATATACCAAGATTTTGATGCCTGCATTGTTTGTGATACTTATTGTGTTGTGCTTTAAGTCATTGACGATGAGTGGAGCAAAGGAAGGATTGAAATTCTTGTTTAAGCCTGATTTCTCTAAAGTGGATGGAACAGTCTTGCTCGCGGCTTTAGGACAGGCGTTCTTCTCGTTGAGTGTCGGTATGGGCGCTCTCATCACATACGGCTCTTACATTAGCAAAAAAGATAATCTTACAACAACATCATTGTCTGTTGTCGCTGCCGATACTTTGGTGGCTGTGTTGGCTGGTATCATCATTTTCCCTGCTGCTTTCACCTTCGGAATACAGCCAGAAGCTGGAGCAGGATTGGCGTTCAATACCTTGCCAATGATATTCAACAAAATGACAGGCGGTTATTTCTTCTGTATAATATTCTTCATATTACTCTCCATCGCAGCTTTGACTTCAACAATTTCATTGCTCGAAGTTATCGTGGCATTCCTTTCTGAAGAACACGGAATTAAACGTAATACAGCAACTTGGATAGGAACATTGGTTTCATTGTTCTTGGGCGTGTTATGTACGTTAAGTCTCAGAAAAGGGTCGGTATTAGCTTTTGGCAATATGACTTTCTTCGATTTTATGGATAAATTCTCAGCCAACTTCTTGCTCCCGATAGGCGCTTTGTTCATCGTTATTTTCGTGGCATGGAAGATGGGAAAAGAAAGCTTCTACGACGAAATAACAAATCAAAACACATTGAAAGTAAGTGTGAAGAAATTTATTTATTTCATAATAAAATTCGTGGCACCAATAGTTATTTTGGCAATATTTGTTAATCAGTTGATATGATGAGACTTGTGATAAGGTGATAAGCCTCAAAGTCTCAAAACCTCAAACTCAAAAATTATGAATGATTTTTTGACGTTCACTAAGGGTGAACGGGTAGCGATAATAGTTTTAGCAGCGGTGATGTTTCTCCTCATCGCTGCTAATTTTTTTGTGACAAAACATAATCCAAATGTTAATAAAATTTCACATGATATAGATTCTATAATGGCATTGCATGAGGCTGCTATTGAAGAACTTAATGCTAGAAAAATCGCTGAGCAGATGGAATGGGAAGCTCGTGCTCAAAAGGCGAGGGAAGAAGAAAAAAGAAAAAAAACTCAGCAGCTAAAGAGACCTGAATTTAAAAAAGAAACCAAGCTGGCAGAGAAAAATGTCGTTGAGAAAGAGTTCTTTATTGTAAATATTAATTCAGCTGACACTTTGCAACTTCTGAATCTTCCTGTAGTAGGACCATTCTTTGCCAGAAATATCGTTGAGTATAGAAATAAATTAGGCGGCTATGTTGAGAAAGAACAACTGCTTGAAGTCTATGGACTTGACTCTTCCAGATATGAAATAATTTTGCCTTATGTCAGTATCGATGCTGTCTCGGTTAAGAAAATACGAGTTAACTATGATGATTTCAAAACTATTTTACGACATCCTTATATTGAATATGATGACGTGAAAAAGATTGTGAATCATAGGGAAACAAAAGGGATGATAACAAATTGGGAACAATATAAGAAGGTTGTTAAAAGAAAAGATGTAAATGAGAAGCTGGAAAGATATTTGGAGTTTTGAAATGAACTTTAAATATGATTGATAAAAATGAAACTTTAACACTATGAACCAAAGACAAATAAACTTGATGACGGAGTAGTAGGCAGAGTGAATGCTTTTGAGATATTGAATTTTTGTGATGTTTTTTAACGCTATACGAGAAATATTTTTGTTGAAAATACTCTTTGTATAATTCAAAAATCAGTAACTTCGCAAAATTATTAAAAGGGAGAAAAAAGTGAAAGAACAGATAAAACAATTTTATCTAGATAGTCCGAATGTTAAAAAGGTAATTGACAGTCTTGATGTTAAAAGCAATATATCTTGTTTTGGACTTAGCGGTTCAGCCAAATCATATATCGTAGCAGCCTGCTCCGAAAAAATCGGCGGTCATAATTTCATCATTTGCAGCGATAAAGAACGTGCTGCTTATTTTTATAACGACATTGAAAATATCTTCGGAGAAAAAGACTACGACTACAGCAAGAAACGTGTTTTGTTTTATCCTACATCATACAAAAGACCTTACGAACCGGAAAAGACAGACAATACTTATATTCTATCACGGACAGAAGTGCTGCAACGTGTTTCGTCAAGCGAGAGAAAAACGATAATCGTTACTTATCCTGAAGCCTTGAGTGAAAAAGTTATTACTCGTAAGGTGATGACAAATAAGACTTTGAAGTTATCTGTCGGTAATGAGATTTCATTGGATTCTCTCACAGATACGCTTGTTAACTTTAATTTCGAGCATGTCGATTTTGTGGTAGAACCTGGTCAGTTTGCAATACGCGGCGGAATCGTTGACGTGTTCTCTTTCTCTAACGACTATCCCTATCGTATAGAATTTTTCGGTGATGAAATTGATTCGATAAGAAGCTTCAATCCTATCGACCAATTATCAATAGAAAAACTGAAAGATATTATATTAATTCCTAATCTTCAGGATTATAACTCTGTAAATGAGAGAGAAACAATTTTTCAATATCTCAAAAATAAATCGGTGATATGGATTGAGGAAGAGCATTTGCTTGAAGAGAAGATAGAAAACGAATATCAAAAAGCCGTTAATATTTTTAATGAGAAAGATGATATTATTGAAGAACCAGATAATATTTTCACGAAAGGCAATGAAATAATTTCTCAGCTAAAAGGTTTCAAAACTATCTCTTTTGGCAATTTTCTTGATAAAAAAGAAAGTGCAACGATAGAATTTAATATTTCTCCTCAGCCTGCCTTCAACAAAAACTTCAATCTTTTATTGGATGACATAAAACAACTTCAATCAGAGAAGTTTGCCATTTACTGTTTTTCGGAAAGCAAAAAACAGCTTGAGCGTATTCAGAGTATTTTGAATGATATACAGAATCTTAGCGAAGACAATGTCAATTTCGTTCCTGTAAATCATTCTATTCAAGCTGGTTTTATTGATAAGGATTTGAAGATTTGTTGTTATACTGACCATCAGATTTTTGAGCGTTATCATCGTTTCAGGCTTCGTGAAGGTTTCGCAAGCAGTCAGGCAATCACGATAAAGGAGTTATATGATTTGAAGCCCGGCGATTATGTCACGCATATTAACTATGGTATAGGTCGTTTTGACGGTTTGGAAACGATTGAAAATAACGGCAAGCAGCAGGAGGCGATGCGTCTCATCTATCAGAACGGCGACCTTTTATATGTGAGCATACATTCTTTGCATCGTATTTCAAAATATTCCAGCAAGGACGGGATGCAGCCGACTCTGAGCAAGCTTGGCTCAAGTTCGTGGAACAAGCTGAAAGAAAAAACCAAAAGCCGCGTCAAGGATATTGCACGCGAGCTGATAAAATTATATGCTGAACGCAAGAATAGCAAGGGATTCCAATATATGCCAGACACTTATTTGCAGACAGAACTTGAGGCTTCGTTTATGTATGAAGACACTGCCGACCAGCTCAAGGCGACTGTTGATGTGAAACGCGACATGGAATCCGAAACGCCGATGGATCGTCTCATTTGCGGCGACGTAGGCTTCGGCAAGACAGAAATCGCTATCCGCGCCGCTTTCAAGGCGGTATGTGACTCTAAACAGGTGGCAGTGCTGGTGCCAACGACGGTGCTCGCACTTCAACATTATCAGACATTTAGCAAACGTCTGCGTGGATTCCCCGTCAATATCGACTATATAAACCGTTTCAAAACCGCCAAGGAACAGAAGAAAACCATTGAAGACTTAAAAAACGGACATACAGATATAATAATAGGTACTCATAGCATCATAGGCAAAAACATAGTCTTTAAAGACTTGGGATTGCTTATCATCGATGAGGAACAGAAGTTTGGCGTTTCGGCAAAAGAAAAACTGAAACAGCTTCAGACTAATGTTGATACTCTTACACTTACAGCGACGCCAATACCAAGAACGCTGCAATTCTCTATGATGGGCGCACGTGATATGAGTATAATTAAAACGCCTCCACCAAACAGACAACCTGTCACAACAGAACTGCATTCCTTCAATCCGGATATTATCCGTGATGCAGTGCAATATGAACTCGCTCGTGACGGACAAGTGTTTTTTATTCATAACAGAATACAAAACATCCAAGATGTCTGCGATATGATAACTAACTGTGTGCCAGGAGCAAGAGTGGCAGTGGCGCACGGCCAAATGGAAGGAAGCAAACTTGAAAAGATAATGCTCGACTTTATCGATGAGAAATATGACGTGCTGCTCTCAACGACAATCATTGAGTCTGGTCTGGACATCCCTAATGCAAATACTATTATAATCAATGAGGCTCAGAACTTCGGACTCAGCGACTTACATCAGCTGCGCGGTAGGGTAGGACGTTCCAACAAAAAGGCTTTCTGTTATCTTTTGTCACCTCCGCTTTCCACTTTGTCTGATGAATCACGCAAACGTCTGCGCGCTTTGGAGGACTTCTCCGACCTTGGCAGCGGATTTAACATAGCTCTGCGCGACTTGGATATCAGAGGCGCTGGCAATCTGCTCGGAGCTGAACAAAGCGGTTTTATCAACGACATCGGATTCGAGACTTATCACAAAATATTGGACGAAGCAATTCTTGAACTTAAAGAGACTGAATTTAAAGACTTGTTTGAAGGCGAGCTACGTGAGAAGAAATATGTCAGTGAATGTGTTTTTGAATCAGACCTGGAAATATTGCTTCCAAACGATTACGTCGATTCTTCTGCTGAACGTATCAGCCTTTATACCGAACTCGACCATATTCAAAATGAGGAAGGTCTTGTAAGATTTACAAATAATATCACCGACAGATTCGGACAGATTCCGCCTCAGACTGAGGATCTGTTGAATACAATGAGATTGCGATGGCTTGCCAGAGACCTTGGTTTTGAGAAGATTATGCTGAAAAATAAAATAATGACAGCATATCTCGTATCTAATCAGGAATCGGAATATTATCAGACCGACACTTTCATCAAGATAATAAGATATGCTGCCACACATCCTCGCCGATGCAAAGTAAAAGAACTTAACGGCAAGAATATTTTTTATCTAGACGCAATAAACAATGTAGGCGACGCCTTGAATGTCATTAGAGAAATCGCTCAAATAAACGAATGATTTCTCTATAAATCATTGTTTGTCATATTGTTGTACTTCTTCATAGATATATTCAAGTTGTATTCCAGCCATTTTGAACATATTCTCTGATTCGGCGCAGTCGTGGTATTTCCTTTGGCATACGACTCTTACTATGCCGCAGTTGATAATCAGCATGGCGCATGTCCTGCAAGGTGTCATTCTGCAATATAAAGTGCTGCCTTCCAGCGCTATGCCTCTTCTTGCTGCCTGAGCTATCGCATTTTGTTCGGCGTGTACTGTTCTCACGCAATGTTGTGTTATATGTCCGTCTTCATGAATCATTTTCTTGAAAAGGTGACCGACTTCGTCGCAATGTGGAAGTCCTGTCGGAGCTCCTACATAACCTGTGACTAAAATCTGGCGGTCTTTCACTATGACGCAACCGCTGCGACCTCTGTTGCAAGTGGCACGTTCGGCGACGGTATCGGCGAGATTCATGAAATATTCGTCCCATGTAGGGCGTTTGTATTCTTGTTCGCCTATTTTATTCAATACTTCTTCTACTTTTTTATGTAAGTCGGAGATGGTGCCGTCGTTAGTGAACACATAGTCAGCGTCTTTGATACATGCGGCGATATTTTGTTTGTTTGGGTCGTCTGAGTTCATCTCGCGTTCTTCATTAGCGACGAATGTCTCGAAGCTAACGGAGTCGGTCTCAGATTTTCTTTCTATAATACGTTGATAACGAATCTCTTGGTTCGCATCTACGGCGAAAAGGTAGAAGTTGCCTTTAGAACGTAAGGCCTTCACCTCGCCCAAGGCACGCACGCTTTCTATGACAGCGTTCTTTCCTGTTGCAAAGGCTCTTTCATAAAGCTGCGTTGCAATATAACTTGGTGAGTGTTTGGCTCTTAAGTCGTTGCCTACTTCTGTGAGAGTGTCACGGTTCACCTCAAGGCCTCTTCTTTTTACTTCTTCTGCGATAAAGGCGCGTACAGAATAATGCACATAGCCTTTTTCCTTTACGAGATAATCGACGATAGTGCCTTTGCCAGCACCTAGCGTTCCTGTGATTCCTATTATATTCATAATGTTATCCTCCATGTATATGGCGCTGCCATACGTTATATCTGTGTTAGCCTCTCAGGCTGTTTTGTATTATTTGCTTTCTTCTTTGATATCTTGAATCCATTGCTCGATGTCGATGGATTTATGTCTGCTTAATTCTTTGAATAATGTCTCTGGATTGTCGTTGACGATAATATTGTCGCGATGTTCTTTGCGGATAAAACCTTGGCTTACAGCATGATTGATAAACTGTATCATGCTGTCATAATAATTTAATGTGTTGTAAAGAGCTACAGGTTTATCGGAGATGCGTAGTTGGTTCTGCACTGTTATCTCGAAGAGTTCGTCGAGAGTTCCGAAGCCGCCTGGCATAGCGATGAAAGCGTCAGACTCGCTGATTAGCATCAGCTTACGTTCCGACATGGAATCAACTTCTATCATTTCAGTCACGCCTTCGTGAGCTATTTCCATATCGGTGATGAGTTTCGGAATTATTCCGACGACGCGTTTTCCTTTTTCCAACATCTTATCGGCGATGATTTTCATGAGGCCGACGTTGGCGCCGCCATAATATAAAGTGCAGTCGTTTTGAGCAAGGACCTCGCCTAGCTGAGCTGCAGCCTCTTGGTATCTTGGGTCGTTACCCATGCTGCTTCCGCAAAAAACACATACTTTCATTTATGATGATTTTATTTCGCAAATATAATAAAAAAGTCACCAAGTCGCCAAGTTACCAAGACACCAAGAAAAAAATACTCCTAACTCCTAATTATTTCAACTATCTTCTCAAAGATATCAACTCCGGTGTCAATGATTTCATCTTCGAAATCATATTTAGGGCTATGAAGAGGCTCATGTTCCAAGCCGCAGCCCAGACCAAAGAGGCAGACGGGACATGAAGCGCCGAATCGTCCAAAGTCTTCCGACCATGGAAATGGAGCGCTTATCTTGTTGACAGACAATCTCAGTTCTTGCGCAGATTTCTCTACAATGTCGGTCAGTTTGTCAGAGTTCATCGTAGCGACAAAATCCTCATGGATGCTGTACGAAAATTGCAGTTTGAACTCTTTGGCAACATATTCGCATAAAGCAATAGTGCTTTCTGTTAATTTATTTAAAGCATTGTTATTCTGACTTCTCAAGGTGAGCCAAATCTCAGCATGGCCTGGAGTGACGCCAAATGTCTTCTCGCCGATGGAGACATGAGTGACGGTTAAAATTGTGTTGTATTTGTCGCGTTTAAGATTTTCGTATTTTTTCTGAAACGCATCGAGAAGAGTGGTGACGACAATCTGCGGATTGTTGCCTTTTTCAGGCTGCGACGCATGAGAAGTAGCGCCTTCAAAAATGAGTTTCACTCCCTGCGATGCAGAAGCAAAGCATTCTTTCTTCAAGATTATCTGATGCTTGGCATAGCCAGGAAGATTGTGCAAAGCAAAAGCAGCATCTATTCTTATGTTCTTGAATTGTTCGTCGTTGATGACTGCTGCTGCGCCTTCACCTGTCTCTTCGGCAGGTTGAAAGAGAAGAATCACGTTGCCTTTTTCAGGACGTTTCTTTCCGTAACGCATTGCCAGTCCGCATAATATTGCAGTATGACCGTCATGTCCGCAACGATGAGAATATTGATTCTGAACTTTGAACTCTGAGCTCTGAACTTTACATTCCGACTTTTGACTTTGGTCATTTGACTTTAGACACTCATATAAAGGAATATTAAGTCCGTCGATGTCGGCTCGCAATAAAATGTTCTTGCCTTCTTCTTTTCCATTAAAAATTGCGATGATGCCGTAACCGCCAACATTTCTCAAATGAACGTCAGGATTTGTCTTTTCCAAAAAAGCATTGATAATCTTATTTGTCTTTTTCTCCTGTCCCGACAATTCTGCATTTTTGTTCAGCTTATATCTTAGTGATTCAAGAACTTTCATGATTTATATCATTAAACTTTAAAACTTAAACCTTAAACTCATTCATGTTGACCCAAAAGTAAAAATAATTTTTTAATGATTTTAATATTTCTACAAAAAAGAAAAGTATTATCTTTGTAGCAATAAATTGACGTCAATGAGTATTTTATACCCTTTAAAGTTTACGCCTTCATATTTTGAAAAAATATGGGGTGGTCAACACATTAAAACTATTCTAAACCAAGACTTTGGTGATTTAATGAATTGTGGAGAGGCATGGTTGCTCTCAGGCCTTGAAGGTCAGAATAGCATTGTCAGCAACGGCGATTTTGCTGGTGATGAGCTTAACGATTTGATAGAAACCTTCATGGGCGACCTCGTAGGTGATGAGATCTTTAACAAATTTGGTGAACGTTTCCCATTATTAATTAAGGTAATAGACCCGTTGGATAATTTGTCAATCCAGGTGCATCCTGACGATGAACTTGCTCAAAAGATAGATTTATACAATGGCAAAACCGAGATGTGGTATGTCATGCATGCTGAAAAAGGAGCGCAGCTCGTCTCTGGATTCAACAAAGACGTGACACCTGAGGAATTTGAAAACGCAATAAAAGAAAAGAACGTCGGTGACATGCTCAACTATGAAGATGTACAAAACGACGATGTGTTCTTCATTCCTGCAAGAAAGATACACGCTCTCGGCGCAGGCTGTATGGTGGCTGAGATTCAACAGACTAGCGACACATCTTACCGCGTATATGACTGGGATAGAATTGACCGCTTTGGAATGCAACGCCAGTTGCACATAGACGAAGCCCTCGCAACAATCAACTTCAAGAAAGAAGACAGCGGTAAAGTCAAGTATGACAAAAAAATTAAAAATTCAACTGTCAATTTGGTTAGCTGTCCTTATTTTACCACAAACGTAATTAATTTAGACGCTAAGTCAGCTCTCAAGAAAGACTATTCAGAATTGGATTCTTTCGTCATTTTGATGAGCGTTTCTGGCAGTTTCATCTTGTCATACGAAGGCGGAACAGAACTCGTCAAAGCTGGTGAATGTATCTTGGTGCCAAATGTAATCAACAAAGTTGATATCATCACAAACGAAGAATGTAAATTATTAGAAGTATATATTGTATAACTAAATCAAATTAAACACTATGAAAAAGACATTAGTATTATTGTTCTTAAGCGTTCTTTTCTTAGGCGCTAAGGCTCAATCAGATTTGCCAAACGTAACATTGAAAAACTTAGATGGCGAAACAATCAACATTACAGAATTAAACAACGATGGCAAACCATTCGTTATGACATTCTGGGCAACATGGTGCGCACCATGCGTTAAAGAACACAACGCTTTAAGCGAAGTTTATCAAGATTGGCAAGATGAAACAGGCGTTAAAATCTTCGCTGTTTCTATCGACGACTCACGTTCAACTCCACGTATCAAACCTTTCGTAGAAGGCAAGGGCTGGGAATTCGACGTTTTATTAGACGTTAACAAAGACTTAGCAAGAGCTATGAACGTAAGCAATCCTCCTCACACATTCTTGTTCGACGGCAACGGTAAAATGGTTTACCAACACACAGGTTACTTCGAAGGTGCTGAAGACGAACTCTACGAAAAAATTTTGAAACTTGTTGAATAAAACAAAATTCTCTAAACAATGAGACGCTTTTTATTATTGTTGGCACTTGTAGCATCTGCTACAGGTTTGTTCGCTCAAGTTGAAACAGCTCAAATAAACGGCAGTTTCCAGATAGACGGACAATATTATAAAGTTGACGAAGCTATCGGCATCACCTCAGAAACTATAAAAGGACAGAAAGTTGGCCTTAATGGTTTCGGTAAAATCAATTATTCATTGGGTAACTTCACCGCTGGCATTCGTTATGAAGCATTCCAAACTCCATTGTCAGGTTTCGATACAAGATTACAAGGCTTCGGTATCGCTAACTATTACGCATCATACGATAATGGTACAGTAGCAGTTACTCTCGGCGATATCTACGACCAATTCGGCAATGGCTTTATCTTCAGAACTTACGAAGAATGGGCATTAGGCTTCGACAATGCACTTCGTGGTATGAGAGTTATCTATCGCCCAGCAGCTGGCGTTACTTTGAAAGCTATATTCGGTAAACAAAGATTATATTGGACAGAATACGGCGATGCAGCAAAAAGAGGTATCGTTCGCGGCATCGACGGCGAATGGGATCTTAACCAAAGCTTCAGCGCAATTAGCAGCTCTAAATTCAGAGCAACATTAGGCGGTAGCTTCATAAGCAAATATCAAAAAAATACCAACACAACTTATACAATTCCTGAAAACGTTGGCGCTTTCGACGGTCGTATCAACTTAGGCTACGGTCGTTTCGCTTTCACAACAGAATATGCATATAAGATCAATGACCCTTCTGCTTTCAATAACTACATATTCAACGAAGGTCAAGCTATCCTTTCTTCATTGTCATATTCTCAAAAAGGTTTCGGCGTTATCATGCAAGTTAAACGTGTTGACAATATGAGCTTCAAGTCAGATTACAAAGGCGTGAAGAACGATTTGGACATCAACTTCATCCCTCCAATCAACTACACTCATACACACAGCCTTCCTGCAATCTATTCTTACGCTACACAACCTCTCGGCGAAATGGCAATGCAGTTGCAAGTTAACTACACCATTCCAAAGAACACTGTCATCGGCGGTAAATATGGTACAAAAATCACTCTCGATTTCAGCCAAGTAAACGACATCAAGAGAAATTACAATCTCGCTGAAGGCCAAGTCGAACCTTCTCATATCGCAGGTAATAGCGGAACAATAGGCTACACATCTCCATTCTTCGCTGTTGGTGACCGTAAATTCTTCCACGACTTCAACATCGAACTCGAAAGACGTTTGAGCAAGAAATGGAAACTTATCGCTCAATACATCAACTTGTATTACGATATGGAAATCATCGAAAACCACCCAGGCGCTAAAGCTGTTGAAGCTAACATCGCTTTCCTTGACTTGTCATACAAAATCACAAGCAAACAAAGCATCCGTTTTGAATTACAACACTTATGGGATAACATCAACAGAGGCAACACAACAGAAGAATCTACTTTCGGTCACGAAGACGTTTATAAGAAAAGAGGTAACTGGGCAGCTGCTTTAGTTGAATATTCTATCGCTCCTAAATGGTTTGTTTCTGTAGCTGACAAATACAACTACGGTAATCCTATCGCTGGCAACCGCGACCATTATTACACAGCATCAGTTGGTTATATCAAAGAATCAACAAGAATAACACTCACAGGCGGTCGTCAAAGCGAAGGTATGGTTTGCGTTGGCGGTGTTTGTCGCGTTGTTCCAGCTTCAAGTGGTATTTCATTATCTATTACAACATCATTCTAAACAGGTTAAAAAATGAAAAAATTATTAAGCATATTAGCAGTTTCATTCTTGATGATGGGAATGGTTGCATGTGATATAATTGACGAAAAAGATTACATCATAAACAATGGTGGTGGTACAACACCATCAGAACCAGGTGATCCAAATCCAGGTGAAACAGGTGAGTTCATAACAGCTAAATGTGTTCTTTTGGAAGATTACACAGGCGTAAGATGTAACAACTGTCCTGCAGCTGGTGAAATAGCATTGAACTTACAAGCACAATACGGACATAGTGTTGTTGTTCTCGGCGTTCACTCTGGCTTCTTGTCAATGCCAATCGGTGGTTATCCTAACTTCAAAACTACAGAAGGCGACGCTTGGTATAACTTCTTCGGATTCGACAGTAACCCTATCGGAACTGTTAACCGTAAACTCAATGGCGGCGTTTATGCTTTCCCTTCAACAGAATGGACTGATGCTGTCGCTTCAACTCTTCAAGAAGAATCTACAGTCGGAATGGCTTCTAATGTTCAATATGATGCAGCAACTCGTAACTTGACAGTTGATATTACTTCTAAGGCTTTAGCTGAATTGTCAGACATATACAGTCTTACAGTTTGTATCATGGAGGACAGCATCGTTGGTAAACAACTTTTGCCAACTGGTGATGATGAAAACTATATGCATCGTCATGTCTTCCGTAAGACTTTGAACGGCACATGGGGTGAAGAGCTTAATACATCTGCTATTGCTCCAGAAGAACAAATCAAGAAGTCATATTCAGTTACTTTGGACGAAGCTTATAACGCAGATCAATGCTACATCATCGCTTATGTAGCAAACAGCGATACTAAAGAAGTTCTTCAAGTAATTGAGAAGAAAATTAAATAACTAAGGCTTTTGGCTATTGAACTAAAGTCGTGGAGATTTTTCTTCACGACTTTTTTATTTAAGGTGACTTATATAATTTTACCTCAAATAACAAATATGGAAAATGCTAAAGCAATATGGATTCAACTGCATTCATAATTGGTTTTGGGGTAAACAAGTATATCGTTCACATTATTTTATTACCTTTGCAAATAATTAGAAACAATAGGAATCTGATATGTGGATGGTCATAACAGCAATAATTACAGGACTTTGCTATGCTTCGCTTTTGTATCTTTTCAATAAAAGCCAGCATTATGGCAAAACACTTGCTACAATACTCTTCATCTTGAGAACTGCTGCCGTAGGAATATTGATTATGCTTTTCTTCAATCCATACATCAAAAAGAAAAACACCAAGATAGAACCTGCTACAATCATTATCGCTCAAGACAACTCAAATTCTTTAACCCTTACTAAAGATTCCATTTTTTACAAAGAGAAATATCCACTCATATTAGATACATTAATTAATGATCTTGAGGAAAATTACATTGTTGACAAATATCTTTTTGGAAATGAAGTAAAAGAGTTCACGGTAATAGATTATAAAGATTATTACACTGATTTTCATGAAGTTTTAAACGACATCAAAAAAAAATACTATAAAAAGAATGTAGGTGCTGTCGTTCTTCTTTCCGATGGTATTTGTAATAAGTCATACCTTCCAGAACAAAACGTTGAATCGTATCCTTTCCCAATTTATACAGTAACATTAGGAGACACAGTGAGTTACCCTGATTTTTATATCAAAGATGTTTTCTATAACAAAACGACTCCTTCCAACACAACGTTTCCTTTAAGAATTACGGCAAATGCAAATAACTGCCGTAACAAACAAATGAAAATCAAGATTTTAGTTAATAATGACATTGTTGAAGAAACTGATATTCAAGTTAATTCCAATAGATTTTCTAGGACATTAGATTTTAATATAAATTCTGAAAACGAAGGTATAAAACAAATCGACGTTAAAATAGAAACGGTTGAAAACGAGCATATTACAAATAATAATAACAAAAGGTTTTTCATAGAAGTCATCAACAAACAATACAAGGTTTTATTTTATGCCAAATCGCCACACCCAGATTTAGGAAGTCTTAAAAACATTCTTGGCGACCATTTTGAAGTAGAAACCATTTTCAATGATGATGAAATTCCTGATTTGAAAGATTACGACATTCTTTTCCTACATCAGATTCCTTATTACGGAATGAATAATTACGAATACCTAAAAGAAAAATTAGGAAAAAACAAAAACATTCCGATTTTTTATATCGTAGGTGAAAGTACTGATTTTAAATTATTTAACGATTTACAAAACTCAATGCAAATAACACAAAGCGCTGTTAAAAGCATACTTGATATCAAACCGCATTACAATCAGAATTTTGGTCTTTTCACCATCAATAATGAAGTAATAGAAGCAGCGAACACATTTCCACCACTTTCTTTGCCGCACTTGGATTTTTCATTAAGTTCTAACCACGACATGCTTCTACAGATGAGTATCAATGATGTTTTAACACAGGCTCCATTATTGAGTTTCACAACCGACAATGAAGGACGCAAGAGCGCATATCTTTTAGGAACTGGCATCTGGAGATGGAAATTATATAACTATTATAAGGAAAAGAGCCACGATAACTTTGAAGAATTGATAACCAAATCCGTAAAATATCTTTTAACAGAAAAAGACAAAGAGTTTATTATCAATTATAAAGAAAACTATTTCAACAACGAACCTATTATTTTCACCGCAGATTTAAAAAATCCTTCACAAGAACTAACAAACGTTCCTGATTTAGAAATCAAGATCATAAACAGACACACAAAAGATATTTACGAATATAACTTTTCAAAGAAAGATAAGTCGTATTATTTGAATATCAATAACTTGCCAGAAGGTATTTATAATTTTATGGCAAAAGCTGAACATGGAGGAAAGAAATATCTGGAAAACGGCAATTTCTCAGTGATTAACATTGGCGCTGAAGCACAAGATTTAGTTGCAGATGCACACAGAATGAGATTGTTAGCATCACTTACTGAAGGTAAAAATTTTAGCATCGACGAATTGGATAAAATAGTAGAAGCACTTGAAAATGACGAAAGTATAACGTCAATTATGAGAGAAGAGACAAATTATAAAGATTTAATCAACATAAAATCGATATTTTTTGTAATTTTATCGCTCGTTACAATCGAGTGGATTCTAAGAAAAATGTTTGGAGCATATTGATTGTAAATAGCATTTAAGGAAATTATTATTAACAATTTAAAAATATTAAGAAATGAAAGTTGCAAAAAACACAGTTGTCACAATGACATACGTTTTACACCGTGAAACAGCTGACGGTGAGATTATCCAAGAAACAACAAAAGAACAACCATTCCAAGCTATTTTCGGCGCTGGCATGTTATTACCAAAATTTGAAGAAAACTTGGACGGTTTAGAACCAGGCGCAACATTCGGTTTTGCTTTGACTCCAGCAGAAGGTTACGGTGAACGCAAAGACGAAAACATCCTCGACGTTAATAAAGACATCTTTGTACAAGACGGCGTTTTCAACGAAACAATTTGCCAAGTTGGTGCAACAGTTTGGTTCACAGATAACAACAATCAACCATTCCCAGGCAGAATCATGGAAATCGGCGAAACAACAGTTAAAGTTGACTTCAATCCAGAATTAGCTGGCGTTCCATTATATTTCACAGGTGAAATTTTAGACGTTCGCGAAGTTAACGAATCAGACTTCGGCGGCGGTTGCGGCGGCGGTGGCTGTCACAATCAAAGCTGCTGCGACAGCTGCGGCGGCGGTTGCGGCGAATGATAAAAATTCTAAGCAATAAAAAAATCGACTCAAACTTGAGTCGATTTTTTTATTGTTTAAAATAAGTAAACAAAACCAAATGATGCCACCTGACGAGTGTTAGCTCCGAGTTTGAAATCATTTGTCTTAACTGTTACATTACCGTCAGCTGAAGTTGTCTTTGTATGATTATAATTGATGCTTAACAAACCTATTTCTGTTGTAAAGAGAATATGGTTGTTAAATTTATATGTCAAACCAGGAATCAAACGACCGCCGATAGCAAGTGTATTATTGCCTTCATTTACAACATCTCCAATTTTTGTATTTGCTTGAGAAATGCTAATAGGCATCTTAGCATCAACATACAATGTTATCTTGTCAAATCTTGCGTATGCATAACGGAAGAATGGTCCGAAATCAAAAGTGTTAGAATAATTCTTTTTATAAGATTCAACTATGACATCGCCATTAGAAGCTGTCCAGTCGTTATCTTTCTCAGAAGCGTAAGCATAGCCCAAACCAAGACCAAAACCATAGCTCTTACCTGGAATCATATAACCGAAAGCAGGTGTAACTGAAAATCCACTTTTTACTGGAGCTAGATCAACTGTCATGAATGGAGCTTCATAACGAGTTTCACCACTAGTATGATTTGCGCTAACAGAACCAGCAACGAAGAACTGAGCGTTAGACACCAAACCTAACGCAACAAAAACTAAAACGAGTAAAAATTTCTTCATTTTATAAAATTTAAGTTAATATTCAATTTGCAAAACAATGATAATAAGCAAAATAAAAGCAACTAACTATCACTCACAAAATTACAAATAATTTCAATCAAACATGAAGCAAAGAGAAATTATTTTAACACGACTCCCCAAAAACAAATTATTTTTCTATTTTTGTTCTTATTAAAACCTCACATTATGATCAAGAAAATTACCTTTATAATTTTTACAATATTTATTTCCGTAAGCACTTTTGCCGACAATCCCAATGTTCCCACAAAATTATATTTTGGTCATAATGAATTATATAAAAAACCGAACTACGCATACAATCCGCACATCATCAAATCAAAATACGATTATTCCGATATCACACTTTCAATAACCCGAGGATGTAACAACGATTACGAAAGAATATGCGCCATTTACAAATGGATATGCGACAATATCAGTTACGACACCGAATATGAAATATACGATGCTGACCATTGCTTCGACAAAAGAAAAGGCGTCTGTCAAGCCTATTGCAATCTCTTCTACTATATGGCAGAATCAATCGACATAAGAGTTGAAATAATAAATGGAATAACAAAGGATTTTGATGGAAATATAAGCGACGGTCACGGATGGATTTTCGCATACACAAAAAAGAACTACGGAATATTATTAGACCCAACTTGGGGTGCAGGCTCGGTCAATGAGAACGAATTCACAAAAAGCAACGACTGCTGGATGTGGTTCAACGTATCACCCGAATGGATGATTCTAAGTCATTTCCCAGAAAACAAATCATACCAACTTATCGACAATCCTATCTCATACAATAAATTTTTATCATTAACTCCATCCAACTCACTGTGGATTAGTTACGGAATGAACGACAAAGACATTTATGACATGATTATGAACGACAAATTAACATTGCCAACATTTTATGCTGGCGGTGAAGGAAAATTCAAGTTTAAAGAACTCCCATTACGAAAATCGCTCAAAATCGGACACACATACACACTACGTATCAAAATGATAACAGACAATATGATTGGAATTGCAAACGGAAACAGCGTCATATATAAAAATGACAAATGGGAACATGAGGGCAATAACATATATTACATTGAGTTTACACCTCGTAAAGAAGGCACACTAACTTTCTGCATACATGACCACGACGACGTTTGGTCAAATATGATTAGTTACACCATCGACACTCCTACCGATAAAGATTGGGATATGCTAAAACAACATTATCCACTCGACATTCCATTAGTCCGAGACGTTAAAAATCTCTACGAAAAAGAGTGGGAAAATGCTGGAATTGACAATCACAAACTTCTGCAACTTATTGAAAAACACAATATCAAAGAACTACCATTATTTTATACAAACATGGGCATTAATTTTAAAATAATCTCCATACCTATGTCAAAGAAACTCTACATAGGACAATCTTATACATTTATAATATCACCTCGAGACAACAACAATTTAGCTATTGTACACAATGACAACTGGTATATGGAATGGAATACCACTAATGACGGTTTCTACACAATGACCATAACACCAAAGCAAAAAGGCAGTTTGACAATTTACCTACAACAAGGCGAAAGTAGCCAATACAGCGGATGCATAACATACGACGTCGAGTAAACCATCAAGTTAACTTTATTTTCGACAATGCCATATAAATCCTACATTCTAAACATCGCCGCCTTCTACAATAATATTTATACATATATAGAATCGCTTGCGTTTGAAATGCATTTTGCAATATAACTCCGCTATTATTGAAATTACGTATTATGACGTTATCTTCAGCATCAATCTGTTCCAAATAAGTCATCGCTTTTTCCTTATAACTCTCCAAATAATAAAATTGTCCATAATAAAACAACATAGGCACTATCGCGTTTATGAGGACAGAATCGATGGCTGTACGTCCCAGACTTTTCTTTTTTTCAACTTTCGACACTTTGTCAAATTGAAAATGATTATCCCAATATGCATTCAACTCTACATCAAACAATCCGATTATATCATCCAAACCAAGAGAATCTCTGATTTTTGAAAACATATTGCCATTATTGATAATAATTTTAGAAAGCTGCGCAATTCTTATTGTGGGAAAATTTGGCGGTCTGAGTCTCAAGAACTTCCAATTTGACATAGGCATAACTTTCAAGCCAAACTTAGACTTTAGCATTTTAAATTCTCTCTTCAAAAGCGAAGGATATTCTTCTTCAAAATCATTTTCAAGAAAACCGGCACAACCAAACATCATCGATTCAACATATATTTCATTATCAAGATGTTTCATGAGAACATTGAGCGGAAGAATCTTTGATAAATATTCAAAAGAATCATTATTGATTTTCAAGCCAAAATAACGCATAATCCGTTGGTAGAAAACCTGTTCCCAGTCATAGTGATTGTTTTTTAACCTAAAATCCAGTTCTTTACATTCATATTCAAGATGTTCGACAAGCATTCTGTCGAGCCACGATACAATTGTAAAATCCTGAACGCCGCCAATAAATTCCCCACAAGGGATCCAATTTTTAGAACTGAGAAACCTATTATAATTATGCAGCAATGTTTGATTAAATTTATCTTTTACCTCAAGGGTAGGAATCTTAAGTTTATCAGTGTCATATTCATAAACGACATGGAGAATCACATTGTTGTAATTGTCATCATATTGATGTTTATGTTTAAACCAGTCAGAAGCACGCACGTGCATTTCTACCTGCCCAGCCCACAGCGTATTACCTATTTTAATTCTGGCATTGACATAATCCGCACCAGAGTCAAAATTTCTATTACCAACAGAAATTATTGATATATCGTCACCTTCTGTGGTTTTCAAATCAAGATTGAGAAGACGATTTTCCCACAAATAATATAAAAATTCCTCTTTCATAATTTCGTCTCATAAACTTTGGACTTCAAAATTACGAAATCAGAATGTGGTTTGTCAAGAGTTAGAAGCAGAAAATCATTCGTTTTAACAATTATTAACGAAATGTTTATAAAAATTAAGTTTTTATGTTAAAATAAATTAAGAATCAAGGAGTTTTATTCTCGTCGAACCAAGTTTTAGGTATTTTCTTTAAATCCTTTAACATATAAACAAACACGTATTTAGCAGGTTTTCCGCAACGTTCTATTGTTATTGTATCAGCAGGTACAATTTCTTTAAAATAAGGTTTAAGATATTTGTTAGGTTCATAATAATCAAAGCTTTCCGTCAAAAACCAATAATCTTCGCCCAACTTCAAATCACCACGTTCCTTATTAATCCACGCGTATTTATGAATTTCACTAGGGTCTCTAAATCCATACATGTTGATTCCCAATGGATAAGCGATATAATAATCCATATTTGCCAAAGGATACCATTTCAAAGCAATCATGCCATCGCTTTCTTTCATCTTGCCTTTACTGATAATTTCTTCTTTAATTTCTTGAAATTCAGGCTTAATCTTACGCCAGCCGTACATGTCAAGAGTAAAGTCACCTTCGCCATAACGCTGTATTGTCTTTGACCTTTCAGAAAAATTCAACGGTATAACACCGGTTTTAATCTCCACAACACCTAATAATAATATAAAAAGCAAGACGCATAAGGATGTAACTATTGATTTTGGAATAATCAAATAATTATCTTTAATCTCGTATTTGTCAGAAAGTTGTGCAGCAACAAAAATCAATAATAATACAAAAGATGGTGCAGTCCAATGTGGTAAAATTTGTCTTGTCAAAGAGAAAAACCAAAATAAGATTATCAAAGGTAGAGTCAGACACAAAATCAAACGTTTCGGCATATCAGAAACAAATTTACCTCCTTTGGTCAAAGCTATTAAAGCAATGATTATCAATATATAATTGATAGGGTTATTATACGCAAGCTCACCAATTATTTCCGTCAAGAAATATTCAGGGTGGAACTCGCCAAAGAATCCCACTCTGTTTCCATGAAAAGTAAAACTAATAAATTCATTATTAATATTCCAAATCAAAATAGGCAGCATGCAAATAGCTGATATTGAAGCAGAAAAATACAAAAACGGATTCTTAAACTCCTTCCTTGAATATAAAATAATATACAATCCTATTCCCAACCAAATGAAAGCACCAGAATATTTCGACAGCATCGCTAAGCCAGAAAACAATCCGGCTAAAACTAGATGCTTGTTTTTCTCATTTTGAAAATATCTAATAAACTGTAATACAGCAAGAAACGTAAATATACTCAAAGGAGTATCTGGCAAAATAAAAATTCCTGTTATCACAAATGCATAAACAGAAGCAGTATAAAGCAGCGCGGCATAGAAACCGGTCTGTTTATTTTTTATTTGTCTGCCAATCAGATATACAAGATATGTGTTGATTGTCATGAAGATAACTGAAGAAAGACGCAAAAAGAACTCACTTGAAAACAAAAGATTACAGCTAAAAAGCTGCATCACAAATCCAACCATCGGAGGATGATCAAAGTGACTCCAATCAGGATACATCGCGTAAGTCCAATAATATACTTCATCATTGCCAAATTCAATAATAGAAGCTAAAACTCCTCTTATCAAAGCACTTACAGCCAATAATAAAATCAAATATTTATTTATTGCATTCTCTTTTATCTTCATCAACGTCTTCTTTTTTACTTGTTAACAAATATTTTGCAAAAAATATTATGACAAACACAAAAACGATTCTCATAAGCCAGGTTCTTTCCTTCATCATTTCCGACATTGAAGGAATGAAAAAATACTGAAACTCATGGCGTACGACAGGGTTAAGGTAAATTATCGTCTCATCGTTAAAATTCATTTGAATCCTAATATATGAGTCATCTTCTTTAAAAACATAAGAAGCCTTACATGCATCTGGATATAACTTTTCTTTAACAATTCCATTTTGACCAATAAATTGCAAGGCTGTTATTTCTTTCGTTGCTTCGACGAACAAAGTGTCGTTTTTTAAAGTCAGAGATTTTAATTCTGGCAAGTCGGATTTTCCATCCAAATACCTAACAGCGTAAGAATCACCATTTTTCAATGAATTTATAATTTGCGTCTTGTCGTTTAAATCAGCATTAACGGCAGTTTTATAAACATATTTCACGTCATTTAATACCGATTTATAACCTGTCGCCAAAATATTAACGTGGCGTCCAGAAGAGAGAGCCAAATCCCAATAATAGAAATAATTGCCGTAAGGAGAAATTACTTCCATCAATCTATAATTATCTAAATGCTTGATTTCGCGCTGCTTAAATCCAGCATCGACATGCGTGGGAATAACCAGCGAAGAAGTTTTGTTCAAACGGTTGATAATATATTGCTTGAAATGAATGTTCTTGTAAAAAGGATAATCCAGTTTGATTTTAGATTGATAATCAACACAAAGATAACGAGTTGGAAACAAACCAAAACCATATTCGTATGTTGGAATCAAACTGTCATTTCTCAAATCGAGATAATTCCAATTTACATCTGTTAAATTTTGATAAGGGTTGTTAATGAACTTTCCTGCAAAAGGCTTAGGATTTTCAAAACGATAAGTCGGCACAAATACATATAATGCCACAAGAAAAAGTACCATTATCCCAAGCAAACCAACGATTATGCAAAGGAAAATGTTATCTTTTTTACAAAGATTTTTCAAACTAAAAATATCGTGTTTTTGTTTTTTCATAGATACATTTAAAAGTGCAAATATAATACTAAAAATGGACTTTAACGAATCATATTTTTTTGTATTTTTGCTAAAATTTATAACTTAATTCAAAATAAAATATGGATTCAAATCCTAATGAAAATATAATAGAAAAAGTAACCAACAAAGAATATGAGTTTGGCTTTGTGACTGATATTGAGACAGATTTTGCGCCGAAAGGGCTTAACGAGGACATCATCAGACTCATTTCGACAAAGAAAGAAGAACCAGAGTGGTTGCTTGAATTCCGTTTAAAAGCATATAGACATTGGTTGACGATGAAACAGCCTACATGGGCACATCTCAACATTCCTCCTATTGACTATCAAGATATTATTTATTATGCGGCTCCTAAAAAGAGAAAAGAGCTTCAAAGTTTGGACGAAGTTGATCCAGAATTGCTTGACACTTTTAATAAATTAGGCATCTCTTTGGACGAGCAGAAGCGTCTCTCTGGCGTTGCCGTCGATGCCGTCATGGACAGCACTTCTGTCAAGACGACGTTTCAAGATACCTTGTCGAAGCATGGAATCATTTTCATGTCGTTCAGCGAGGCTGTCAAGCAATATCCTGATTTAGTTAAAAAATATTTAGGAACTGTTGTTCCACATACCGACAATTTCTTTGCAGCGTTAAATTCTGCTGTATTTAGCGATGGCTCATTCTGTTACATTCCAAAAGGCGTACGTTGTCCGTTAGAATTATCGACATATTTCCGTATCAATGCGGCTAATACCGGACAATTTGAACGTACACTCATCGTTGCAGAAGAAGGCGCATACGTGAGCTATATGGAAGGCTGCACAGCTCCGCAACGCGATGAAAATCAGCTTCATGCTGCTATCGTGGAAATCATAGCGGAGACAGATGCAGAGGTGAAATATTCAACAGTACAGAACTGGTATCCAGGCGATAAAGACGGCAAAGGCGGTATCTACAACTTCGTTACTAAACGAGGCATCTGCCGAGGCGCTCGTTCTAAGATATCATGGACACAGGTGGAGACAGGCTCTGCAATTACTTGGAAATACCCAAGCTGCATCCTGAAAGGCGATTATTCTTCAGCCGAATTTTATTCTGTAGCTGTGACAAACAACTACCAGCAAGCCGACACCGGAACAAAGATGATTCATTTAGGAAAAAACAGCAAAAGCACTATCATTTCCAAGGGTATTTCGGCTGGACGCAGCCAGAACAGCTATCGCGGATTGGTACGCATCGCTCCTAATGCAAGCAACTGCCGCAACTTCTCACAATGCGACTCATTGCTCCTCGGCGACAAATGCGGAGCCCACACATGGCCATATATACAATGCAACAACGACACCGCAATACTAGAACACGAAGCAACAACATCGAAGATTTCTGAAGACCAATTGTTCTATTGCAATCAAAGAGGCATCGACACTGAGAAAGCGATTGGGTTGATTGTCAATGGTTACGCTAAAGACGTATTGAACAAACTTCCGATGGAATTCGCCGTTGAAGCGCAAAAATTATTGTCAATCACACTAGAAGGCAGTGTCGGTTGATGTTTTAAACCTAAAGAAAATTAGTAATTATGTTATTCGAAATAAAAAACTTACATGTCTCAGTAGGAGGCAAAGAAATATTAAAAGGTTTTAACTTAAGTGTCAATGAAGGCGAGATTCATGCCATCATGGGACCTAACGGAACTGGAAAAAGTACCTTGGCAGCAGCCATCACAGGAAGAGACGGATATGAAATAACAGAAGGAGAGATTTGGTTTAAAGGCAAGAATATCATGGAGATGAGTCCAGCGGACCGCGCCAACGAAGGCATCTTCCTAAGCTTCCAATATCCAGTTGAAATACCAGGCGTAAGCATTCAGAACTTCATGCGTACAGCAATAAACGCAAAGCGTGAATATCAAGGACTTCCAAACATGCCAATGCCAGAATTCATCAAGATGATGAAAGAAAAACAAGCAATGGTGGAAATCACTGCTAAGTTACAAAATCGTTATGTAAATGTTGGATTCTCAGGCGGCGAGAAAAAGAAAAACGAGATATTCCAAATGGCGATGCTCGAACCACAACTCGCTATCCTCGACGAAACAGACTCTGGTCTCGACATTGACGCTTTAAGAATCGTTGCCAATGGCGTAAACCAACTTCATAGAGACGATAACGCTTTCATCGTAATCACTCACTATCAACGACTTCTCGACTACATCGTCCCTGATTTCGTTCATGTGATGTACGACGGACGCATCGTTAAGTCAGGCGACAAATCTCTCGCTTTAGAACTTGAAGAAAAAGGTTACGAATGGATTAAAGACACCATTCTTTAATTTTAAAATTTGTAACTTATGGAAAATCAAGAAAAAAACTTACAGAACAAATTCATCGAATACGCTAATACTTCGATGGAAATGATTTCTGCCAACGACACTCCAAGAGTGAAACAGCTGCGTCAGGAAGCTCTTAAGAGATTCATCGACAGCGGTTTCCCTACAAAAAAAATGGAGAAATGGCGTAACTCAAGAATGACAGAATGTGTCGATGAAGATTTTAACATCGACAAAATAGAAAATAAAAAACATGATTTCTGCTGCGTGATACGTGAGTTAGACACAGAAGTCATTTCTATGACAAATGGTAAATTCTCTGAAGATGAGAGCCTTAGAGTTCTTGAAAATGGCATCGTCATCGGCAGCACACGCAGAGCCATGCAAGATTATCCTGAATTATTCGAGAAATATTTCGGAACTTGCAACATCAACAATAACAATGGTTTTTACGACATAAACACTGCACTTTGGCAAGACGGATTCTTCATTTACGCACCCAAAAACACTGTCGGAGAAAAACCAATACAAATAATTAAAATCATCGATGAAGAAAACAATCCGTTCATTCAGACACGCAACCTCATCATCGTTGAAACAAATGCACAATTACAAATCATTGATTGTGACGATTCTATAAAAGAACAATCAAGTTTTGTCAATTCATACACTGAAATTTTTATCGGAAAAAACGCTCAACTTGAGAACTACAAGCTTCAAAACTTGAACGACAATTCTTCGTTGTTAAATACAAATACTGCTAAGCAATTAGCTAACAGCAGATTACAGACTCATACCATCAGCTTCAACGGAGGCAAGATTCGCAATAACATACACGTTGACATTGATGGCGAGGGTTCAGAATGTAATCTTTACGGATTATATCTCGTTGATAAAACACAACACGTTGATAATCAAATAAAAGTAAATCACAACGTCGCTAATTGTAACAGCAACGAAAAATTCAAGGGTATTCTCGACAACGAAGCGACAGCTGTTTTCAACGGTCATGTTTATGTTGCACCTAATGCACAGAAAACCAACGCATATCAAAACAACAGCAATATCATATTAACAGATAAAGCAAAAATAAACACATTGCCATTCCTTGAAATTTATGCTGATGACGTTAAATGTTCTCACGGCTCTTCGATAGGACAGTTAGATCAAGAAGCGATGTTTTATATGCAACAAAGAGGCATCAGCAAAGAAAACGCACGTATGCTTTTGATGTACGCTTTCGCTGCTGAAATAAGCAACAATATTGGTATTGAAGCACTTAGAGAACGTATCGATGATATGATAAAACGTCGTTTGAAAGGTGAGTTGTCGTCATGTGAAAACTGTGTATTTCAATGCAATACACCTAAAGAATATGATTTCAAGATTGATTTAAGCAAGATATGATAAATAATTTTGACATAAACGAGATACGCCGACAATTTCCGATTTTAGACAGAACAGTCTATGGAAAGCCATTGGTTTATTTCGACAACGCTGCCACGACACAGAAGCCTCTTTGCGTAATTGAAAGAGAACGAGACTATTATCTCAACGAAAACTGCAATATACACCGCGGTGTTCATTATCTGAGTCAGGAAGCCACAGAGGCATACGAAAACGCTCGTAAGACCATTGCATCATTCTTAAACGCAAAAGACTCTAACGAGATTATCTTTACAAGAGGAACGACAGAGTCGTTGAATCTTCTCGCTACAAGTCTCGGTAAATTGCTTGTCAATGAGGGTGATAAGGTTTTAGTATCAGCGATGGAACACCATTCAAACATGGTTCCTTGGCAACAGATGTTACAAGAAAAACATGGCGAGCTTTTAGTCATTCCAATGGATAAAAACGGCGTTTTAGATTTAAACGCATACGAAGAATTATTGAATCAATCGCCTAAGATTGTAAGTATCGCACACATTTCCAATACATTAGCGACCATCAATCCTATCAAGGAGATGATTGCTATGGCACATAAACACGATATTCCTGTCATTATCGACGGAGCTCAATCTATCGCTCATCATATCATTGACGTTCAAGAACTTGACTGCGATTTCTTTGTGTTTTCAGGACATAAGATGTATGCTCCTATGGGAATAGGCGGACTTTATGGCAAGATGGAATGGCTAGAGAAGATGCCGCCATATCAATATGGAGGCGAGATGGTTGATAAGGTTAGTTTCGAGAAGACGACATTCAACAAGGTTCCTTTTAAATTTGAAGCAGGCACGCCTAATGTAGGGGCAGCGCTTGGACTTGAAGCAGCTGTGAAATTTATACAAAGTCTTGATAGAGAAGCTGTTGAAAAATACGAAGAACATCTCTTAAATTATGCTACCGAAAAACTTTCCAAGATTGAAGGCATAAGGTTTATCGGACAAGCGTCTAAGAGAAGTGGTTTGATTTCCTTTGTTATAGACGGAATACACCCTTACGACTTAGGAACTATCATTGATAAAATGGGCGTCGCTGTGAGAACAGGACATCATTGCGCAGAACCGGTGATGACTTTCTTCGATATTCCAGGAACAGTAAGAGCATCATTTGCAATATATAACACGACAGAAGAAATAGATATTTTCATTAAGGCTGTAGAAAAAGCAGCTAATATGTTAAGATAAATTAAATCCAGAATAAAATGACTATTAAAGAGATACAAGATTCTATAGTAGAAGAATTTTCAATGTTCGATGATTGGATGGACAGATATTCCATGTTGATAGAAATGGGTAAGGATTGTCCTATGATTGATGCACAATATCGTAACGACAATTATCTCATCAACGGATGCCAGTCAAGAGTTTGGTTACATGCTAAGATGGAAGACGGCAAGGTGTATTTCAGTGCAGACAGCGATGCTGTTATCACAAAAGGTATCATTAACTTGTTAATCAAGGTTTTGTCAGGACAGAAACCAAAAGACATTATTGAAGCAGATATGAGTTTCTTGGATGAGATTGGATTGAAAGAACATTTATCTCCAACACGTTCCAACGGATTGTTGAGCATGGTGAAACAGATGATGTTATACGCGGAAGTATTTAATTCTCAAGAGAAATAAGACACAAAGACTCAGAGGCACAAAGAACTTTGAGTCTTTGCGACTTTGAGTCTCTAAGACTTTAAATTATGTGGGACATTTTTAAGAAAAAGATTATGACAACAGAAGAAAAAGAATTATTAAAAGAAAGAATCATAGCCGTTTTGGGTACTATTTACGATCCTGAGATTCCTGTTGACATATATAAACTAGGATTGATATACGAAATAAACATTGATGATGAAGGCAATGTAAGTATCTTGATGACAGTGACAGCGCCTAACTGTCCTATAGCCGATCAGCTTCCTATGCAAGTGAAGGAAAAGATTAGCACTATGATGGGAGTCAAGAAATGCAAGGTGGAATTGACATTTGAACCAGCATGGACACCAGCTATGATGAGTGAGGAAGCCCGTGCAGAATTAGGCTTCGATGACGAATTTATCATGGGAGATATGATGTATTGATTCAAAAATTGACACGAATAATAAAACAAAAATCCCGATTTATGTCGGGATTTTTTGTTTTATTCTAAAGTTCTAAATTTCTAGAATTTTAAATTTCTTATAAAGTGTCGTATGCTTCAATCAAGTCTTTAGCAAAGCCGTAGAACATTTGAGCTACTGCTGTGAAGTCCATATTGAGATCTTTGCTCAAACCGATCATTTCTTTGAACATAGCGACGTTGTACCATTGTAAGCATTGGAATGCTCTGTGGAAATGGAGACGTTTCAATTCTTCGCTTGTTGGTTTATGTCCGAGATATGCTTCCAATAAGCTTAATGCTTTATCAAAGCCAGCGTTACCGTAGCAAGCGATGTCATAATAAGGGTCATTCATGCCAGCGAATTCCCAGTCGAGGATATAAAGTTTCTCGCCGTCGATAACCAAGTTTGTTGGTTGATAGTCGCAATGACAAGGAACGTGTTTGATGTCTTTATATGTATCGCGCATTGCATTCAAGCGGTTGCGTAAGTCGATATATTCTTGTGGATGAGTAAATCCTAAATCGATGCAATATTTCTCATAATTATCGAGACGAGCGAATGCGTCATATTCATTGAATTGTAAATCGCTTTCGTGCAATTTCTTCAAAGCTGCAGCTGACATTTCGTTATAAGAAATGATGTCGGTATTTGACATTATTGTACCTTCTACATAGAGTGCAAGTTTCTCACCTGTTCTCAATTCAACGTATTCGGTAACATTGTTGACACCGAGTTTATCTACTTTTTGAATATTGTCCCATTCTTCATTTCTGTCAACAAAACGTTCTGCGAATTTACCAGGAACACGATATGTATATTTATTTCCTTGACATTCTACAACATAAGTATAATTACTCATACCACCTTCAAGACGTTTAAGTATTTTAGCATCGGTAGCATTCATGAGTAGATTAACTCTTTTAACAATATAAGCTTCTATTTCCATTGTTTGTTTTTTTAGTGTTATTTTAGTATGACAAAAGTAAAAAAATCTTCAAAATAAATATACAATTTTACCATATTTTTTTTGTAGTTTTGCAAAAATAACAATGGGGGTTTAGCTCATCAGGTAGAGCGTCAGGTTCGCAATCTGAAGGCGGCCGGTTCGAGTCCGGTATCCTCCACTATTTTAAAAAAATATCCACAAGTCAAAGAACTATATCTCGGCACATCGAGAGATACTCGTCATTCCCATTTCAACGGTTTCGCATCATCAATATTATTTGCGGCACTACCTACATATAATTGATTACTGATGATACCGTCGGGAAATTCAACACGGCCTTTGGAACATTCATAATAAACTGCATCATCAGTAGGCAGCATCATTATATAAGAATCTTCACCATTGTTATTGCTTACATTAATCTTTGCATTAGGTACAACTTCTATTATCTCGTCAAATACCCAAGTTTCACAATTCCACAATAAAGTAAAGCTCTGTAATTCGGCGGCAGTTCCTTGTAAAACGGTTTCCCCTGTCAAGTCTAGTTTAGCTATGGATGTAATATTTTCAAACGTATTACCATTAGCTAGAAAATACTGTTCTCCTGTAGTATTATCTTTAAGACGTCTAAATTTAACACTCATTTTACATATATGATAATTCCCCAATTTTTCAATTTCTCCTGTTTGACTTGAAAATTTCACTTTTTTGCCAATAAGGTTATCCTTGGCATGTATATCATATATACTTGTCACATTTGAATTTTTTGCACTATTTCCATTATTACCAAAATAATACAAATAACAATTTTTATTAGGCAAGTCGCATGCTTTCAACATATCACAAGTAAAAATCAATTTGTCGGCAACGCTATCGACTTTTGCTTTCATTTCAAACATGTTACCTATAACTTTTTGAACAGATGAACTGACATACATTGACCAGTTTGGCACCGCTAAATATATATATTCATATCCATTATCATTGCCCCAGCAAATATTTCCATCGGGTAATAAAGATTCAAAATAAGTCTTACTATCATGATTTAGTGGCACTTCAAATACAACCTTTATCGTTTCTTGTTCGTCATCATTCATATCGTCTTTTTTACATTGAACAAAGAACAACGGTATCATCATCAATAGAAAAAACAACTTCTTCATGTTTAAGCCTCCTTTAATTTAAATATTATTCTATACACGATATATACAACAGCAAAGAATACCAAAACCAATACGCCATTATCTATTGGAACTTCCTGCTCATAAACACCCATAGATTCGAAACTAAATTCATCCATTCTTATAGGTATGTATGATGACGCCCTGGGGTTATTATCAAATGATGAAAAGAATGCGTCTGTCTTTCGTTGTGCCATAGTTGTCAATGACAAAACAAGGCACAATACTAACGTTGTGATTTTTGTTTTCATAAATTTTATTTTTGGTTAATCTTTAATTTTACATCGCAAAAATATAACGATTTTTTTGAATAAAAAAGTTAAAAATTGTTAATTTTCAATAAGTTATCGGTTTGTTTTTTAAGTTAACGGTTTTATTATCATCAAAAAAAATCGATGACAATTTCAAATCATTGCCATCGATTTCATTATTATCTATTATAAAGACTATTTAATCACAAGAATTTTTTATAGTCTTCATAGTTATTTTTCAATATGTTAGGCGTATCCAGCCTAAACGGGCATCTGCTTTTGCATAAGTTACAATGCAAGCAGTTTTCAATTCTTTTCATTTTAGCTTTCCATTCTTCTGACAGATATTCGTCACGTGATTCGCTGCGTAGGAAAAGGTTCATTCTTGCGCAATCGCTGATTTTGATTCCAGCAGGACAAGGCATACAGCGGCCGCATCCTCTGCAGAATTTATCATCATCGTGATTTATCTTATTCAAATGTTCATCTGTCATCATCGAATGGTCTTAAGCTATCAGGCGATATTGAAAATCATTGAGAACAATACGAACAACCAGTGAGCTGCGACACCTGCTACGAGACCGCCAACAGTGTGGGCCAAGATAGCTTTTGATGTGAGGCTGCGGAATCCGAGTGAGTCGAGCATAGCTGTGTGAGTGCTGAGGTAACCGCTCCAGCACATACCCATTGCTGTGAAGACAGCGATAGCGTTGCCGTTGATGATGCCTTCTTGGATGAAGCGAGGGATCAAGCCGAGAGCTGCTCCAACAGCGCCGAGAGCTGTGATAGGGAATGCGACCAACTGTGGACTTTCAAATCCGAATAACCATTTGAAGACGATGTCGATCTTGCCTGCAAGAGTTGGCAATAAAGCAACGCCTTCGTAAGCGCCGCCAGCATAGCCGCCTTCAGGAGCACCGAAAGTAAGCATCATGACAACTGTTGAAATGATGAGAACGCCAGGAATGATAGCGAGACCGATGTCAACGCCTGACTTGCCGCCATCGAGGATGGCATTCAAGAAACGCAAGAAAACGCTGCCTTCTGACTTGAATGAGATCTTTTCTTCATTGCCTTCATAGTCGCTGATTTCAGCGTTGAGTTCAGGATTAGATTTCAAGATGAAACGTTGCATCAAACGTGTTGAGACGATACTTCCGATAACAGCGCCTAACAAACCTACCAATGCTGCTGGCAAATAACCTTTACCCATCATGAACATAATAACGACGAGACCCATGCCGAAAGCAGTGCCGAAGTTTGTCAATGAGATAAGCTGGTATTTCTTGAAATAACGTGCGAAATGAGCGTCTTTGGAGAGACTGATGATAGCAGGGTTGTCTGACAAGAATGTCATGATACCGCCGAGAGCTGCTACACCTGGGAGGTTGTATAAAGGTTTCATTAAAGGACGAAGCACTACTTCAATCAAGCGTACTACGCCAAATTCAACTAATAAATTGCCTAAAGCACCCGACACCACGGTGATAGCCATGATGTAGAATACTGTTCCCAATAACAAACTGTAAGCAGTCTGCATAATGGTGTTCATCATGTTAGGCAATCCCATTTTGGATCCTAAATAACCAAAAAATCCGAAGAAGATTAGTAAGAAGACTACAGCTTCAATACGGCGTTTTGTTAAAAAATTCATAATTTTCATTTTTTATTGTTATTAGATTTATTTTGCGAAGTTAATTCTCCATGTCAAACCTACATTGGCTTGAACAGAAAAGTCTGTTGAGTTAGGATTTAAGATGTCGTCAGTAGGTGATGTTAATGAATTGAAAGCGAGGAATCCGTGGAGACGGAGGTTCTTGTTTCCTTTGTAAGGATAAGCCTCGAAGCCTAAACCTCCGAAAACGTATTCAACACCAGGAAGGACTGCCATATCAAAAGGCTTATATGATGGCCAACCGTTGTCATAATCATAATAACTATGTTTGTTTCTGTCGTATCCGCCTTTTACCATGCCAGTAAACTTATCTGTGAATGCATATTTCACTTCACCTATGAGAGTGAAGTCTCCCAAGAAGAAATCACTTTGGTTGAAGAAGCCTCTGTTCATGAAATCTACATAGAAATCCAACTTGCCGAAGTCGAACATATTTCCTAAGGCTATGTAGTTGATATATTCGCCTTTGTTTTGTTCCATCATATTGATAGAATAAGATGTACTGAAAGCACCCATTCTGCCGTACCAAATCAAGTTGTAAGTATATCTGTTAGGAAGTCTGATGAACTTGCCTTCTGGGTCGTATCTGTTAAATGTGGAATTTGTAATTTGGAAGATAATGTCGTGATTTCCGTCGCTGGTATGGAATTCAACCTGGCTGCCGATGTCGTAGCAACTGAATTCGTTCCAGAAATGCGATGCGAAATAAACGTCGATAGGAGGAAGGTCGTACTCCCATCCGCCTACTGCGAGAGGCATTCTACCTGCTGTGAAAGACCAGTTTTTTGTAGGATGGTAAGAAACGATCATGAAGTCAGTCTTTGAACCGCCAGCTGTCATATCTATTCTTTGGCGGATACGATAAGTGAAATCCTGCAAGAAAGAGCCTTTCATCTCGAAATTGAAGAATTTGCCGTCAAGACCTGATTTATCTACAGTCCTCATGATATAATCATAATCGACACGACCCTCGACAGATAATTTGTCGATGGTGAAATTTTTCTCTTGAGAGAACCCGATGTTATTGAAAGCAACTAATAACATCGCAAAAAGCACTAGTGATAATTTTCTCATTTTATAATATTGTTTAATTGTTTTTATTTTATGCTATTCTCATTGAATGAATGTTTTTTCATATCTTGTATAATCTTTACTATCTATAGTAACAACCCATTTATCATCATAATAAGAATTATCTTCATAATCACCATGTACCCCTGGATTATATTGTTCTCCAGATAATGTGCAAAAATGATAAGGGTTACCTTCTACTTGGGCAGAAATTTCGATAGATAACAATATAAATACTATCAACAATTTATTTTTCATAATATAATTCTTTTTTAAAATGCATATTCATAACGGACATTACCATAGCAATTTCCATATTCATTGATATAATATTCACTTATTACATATCCGTCAGAATCATATTCATATTTATGCGATTCACTACGTATAGCAAAATTTTTCCACAAAGGCTGTGATATATATATATTATAGCCGTACCCACGCAAAAGATGAGGAAGTGTGTAGTAAGGATGAATGTGCTCGCTAAAATTCCCATATATTGTTCCAGTTTCTTCTCCGTCAGAATACGAATATGTTTTAACAACATTATTACCTTCCCATTCAAAAATTGTCCCACAATTATTCACACTATCAATGTTACTGATAAGTTTACCTTCTTCATTATAAGTACGATAGTTCGTGTATTTATATTCATTATTAGAATAAAAATCTATTTTGAAAATCCTATTATTTGTAAGGTAACAAACATAGCTAGAGTTGTTCAATCCACTGCTTGGAGTGTAAGCCACTACTTTCATGCTGTCTACCCCATAGTAATAAAAATCATAATCAATTTGGTCCCAAGTACCTGAATCTGCTGTTATATGCTCAATTCTTGTAAAATCCTCATTCCAATCTATAATATATCTCAGACGACCCATATAGTCAGCATACTCCCTCACTAAATACTTCTTCACTATCGGTTCTTCTTCCTGTATGGTATCGTTGTTATCGTCACCTTCGTTATTTATCGGATTCGGCTTGCATGCAGTCACCATAAAAGATAACAAGATTATTGAGAGTAGTAATATCTTTCTCATGGCTTATTCGTGTAATTTAGCTTCACTTCTTAAGACGTGGCGCATTTCTGTGATGATTTCAGATGACTCTTGTATTATATTAAGGTATAATAATCCCAAGTCGATGTTTTCCTTGTTGTTCTGTATTCTGTTCATCTGTTCGTGCGACATCGCTGTCACTGCGTCTTCTCTCACTCTGATGCGTTCCATGATAGCATCGACGTCTTTATATTCTGAAGAATAAATTGTGATGTCGGCAGCATCGATTGACCAGAACACTTTCTCCTTAAGACTTTCCACTTCTGGGAGATATTTCTTGTCTAACGGAGTGAAGCTGTTATCGACATATTCCTTGCAAGGGTCACAGATTCTTCTCAAAGAGTAGAGCATCTGTTCTATGCAGTTGTAAGAGAGGTGGAACCATGTGTTCTTGTTCATCATCTTGTCGTCGAGGCGACGCATTATCATGATTTCCTTTCTCTTGAGTTGTTTCATAATCTGTTTTGCTTCTCGGCAGTCGTTGGATGCCTTTCTCAATGTCTTGATGTCTTCGTTCACGAAAGAATCGACGATATTGGTATAGACGTCTTTTATGAGGTTGAGCATTCTGTTCATGCTTTCTCTGTTATGCTGAACGAATGATTCGTAGATAACAGTTTTTTCGTTTGAGCTCAATGCTTTTTCGAACAACTCGTCGTTGTCTTCGTTTTTGTTTGTCTTAGCTCTGTTCTTGATGATGATGAATACTGCGAGAGCAATCATTGCTATCATCGCTACCACGCCGCCGAAGTAGAACAACAATGCGATGAGGAAGCATATCAAGAATGCCACTATCGCTGTGATGAACCAACCGCCGATTACTGAGAACATGCCGGTGACGCGATATACAGCGCTCTCTCTAGACCAAGCGCGGTCTGACAATGACGCGCCCATTGTCACCATGAATGTGACGTAAGTCGTTGACAAAGGAAGTTTGAGTGATGTTCCGAGGGCGATGAGCATTGAAGCGAGCACTATACTTACAGAACCTCTGATGAGGTCGAAGGCAGCGTTTTCTTCGAGTATCATCTCTCTGTTGTCGAAACGTTTTTCGATCCAGACCTTCACTTTGGCAGGAAGGATGTTGTCGATGGCGCTGACCATATTGTTGGTGAATCTTACCAAACCACGAGCGATGGCTGAAGAACCGAATGACTCGTTGCCGCCGTTTTGCTTTGATAAGTCCAATGATGTCTGAAGAACGATTTTTGCTTTTTTAGATGTCAGCAGCGTTACCACCATGATGAGACCTGCGATGATGATGTAAATAGTGTTTGCAGCCGACATGGTGTTGAGGGAACCCATGGAGAGGGAGTCCATTGGCACTCCGCTGTTTTTCACGTCGATGAAAGTGTCGAGGCCAGCGAGAGGCACGCCGATGAAGTTGACGAGGTCGTTGCCAGCGAATGCCATTGCGAGGGCGAATGTTCCGATGAGGACGACGAGTTTAAGGACGTTGACCTTAAGGAAGAATAAAATTTGCATCAGCACTGTGAAGAACAAGAAACTTGCTCCGAGGAGTTGTAATGTGTGAGTGTCGATCCATGCTTTTATATCTGCTGTCATGAAGGCGGCGCCTTTCATTCCTTTGATGAGCATGAAATAAATCAATGCTGTTGTTGCTATTCCGCTGAAGATGCCAATCTTCCATTTGAGGTTTCTTTCGAAGTTGAATGAGAAAATGAGACGTGTAATGTATTGTACTATCAATCCGAAGATGAAGGCGATGGCTACGGAGAGGAAGATGCCGACTATCATTGTCAATGCTTTATCGGTGTTGATGAGTTCGGAGAGACCGACTCCATCAAGAATGCCGCTCTTCATTTTTATCATGGCTATTGCCACTGTTGCGCCGAGCAGTTCGAATACGAGTGAAACGGATGTTGATGTCGGCAAACCTAGTGAATTAAATACGTCGAGCAGGATAAGGTTGGCTATCATCACCGCCAGATAGATATAAATAATTTCGTTGGCGAAGAAATATTGAGGGGAGAGGACTCCGTTTCTTGCTATTTCCATCATGCCGTTGCTCATGAGAGAGCCGAAGATGATACCTAATGAAGCGATGATTGTGACAGCTCTATATGATGCTGATTTTGTTCCAACAGCTGCTGACATAAAGTTAGTTGCGTCGTTGCTGACACCTGCGACAATGCCTAAAATTGCTAATACGAAAATAAATACAATTACGATTGGAAGAAATGTTTCCATACTTTTCTCAAATTAAAAAATTTGGGACAAATATACTGATTTTTTCAAGTTGTTTACAAATGAAAAATAGAAAATATTGGCTAAAGTCTAAAGGGCTAAAGTCTAAGGGGAGTGAGTAAAGAATATAAGATAAAAAATAAGGCTAAAGGTAATAATACTTTAAACCTTTAGCCTTAAACTTTAAACCTTAAATATCAATCAACTTCAATCTATCATGTCTGCTATATCGAGAGGGTTTTCTATGAAGAGATGCGCTCCATGTTCTGCAAGAAACTCTCTATCTCTGAATCCCCACAATACCGAAACACAATAAACGCCAGCATTGTCGCCAGTCTTGACATCTACTTCAGAGTCGCCAAAGAAGATGGCTTCGTCTTTTTCAACACCAAACTGTTCGCACATCATGTTGATGCCGTCTGGAGCTGGCTTGCGGCGACATGATTCGCTTTCGCCCATGACGGCGTCGTAAAGTCCTTCGAAATAATGTTGGCAAACATCTTCTGCAGCTTGTTGGAATTTGTTGGAGACGATACCTATTTTCACATCTCTGTTTTTCAATATCTTCAATGTCTCGATAATGCCGTCGTATGGACGTGTCTTTTCGCAGCAGTGTTTTGAATAATGGTCTTTGAAACAAGCATAGCAATTCTTGAAATCTTCTTCGCTGATGTTTTCAGGAACAGCGCGGCGCATCAGATGTTCAACGCCATTGCCAACAAATGAAGTAATCTCTTCAAGTGTTTTTGTTTCATAACCAAATAAGTCGAGTGAAAAATTCACACTATTCATCAAGTCCTCTAAAGTATAGAGCAACGTGCCATCAAGATCAAAAATTACTAGCTTTCTCATTTTTATCAATTTTTGCAAATATAAGCAAACTATTTAATATAACACAAACAATTTAAATTTCATTTTCTAAATCTATACCTAACTGTCAATTCATCCTTGTCAGGTTCAGGCACATCCCAATACGGATTTTCGCCTTCATCGTCATCTTCGTCTCCATCGTCATCACTTTCATCCCAGGCATATTCCTCACGCTGAGGACCTTCGTCTTTATAGAGAAAAGCCAAGACTATTCCCATGACGAAGCCGCTGAGATGTCCTTCCCATGAGATGTTGTTTTCTATGGCGTATTTGGGGTAAAGTCCCCAAACGAGGCTTCCATATAGGAAGACGACGATCAAAGAAATGATGATGAGTTTTCTGTCGCGGCGTATGAATCCGCTGAGCATCAAGAAGAAGGTGAGTCCATATACCATGCCGCTGGCTCCGATGTGAGTGCCGCTTCTGGCGCCGCACCACGTCAGAAGTCCTGTCGTGAAAAAAAGTATGAGCAATATTTTATTCGCTATAGGACGATAGAAATAATACAAGGCCGAACCTAGCACTAAAATCGGTATTGTATTGGCAAACAGATGCTGCCAGTCGCCGTGAATGAAATGGAACAAAACAATTCCTGGCAGTCCTTCTACGGACAATGGTCTTATTCCCAAAAAGGAGAAATCAAGATGAAAAACCTCCTCTGTCATCTTGACGAGCCACATTATCACGACTAATATAGTCGGGACGACTGTGCTTCCTAGCAGAAGTTTTTTATCATCTTGATTTGTCATATTTTGCTACGAACTATAGGTCATGAGGAAGAGCTGTACAGCTCACAACTCATAGCTCAAGGCTTAATCAATTGGTTTTATACTTATATTTTATCTCTTTAAGGTCTTCGTTAGCCTTAGCGATTTTTTTCTTGAGACCTTCTTTATAGTCAACAACTTTCTGAGCTATCTCAGCGTCTGCTGTTGCCAAGATTTGCGCTGCGAGTATTGCCGCGTTGAGTGAAGCGTTGATGCCGACTGTTGCTACAGGTATTCCTGGAGGCATTTGCACTATTGAGAAGAGTGCGTCCATCTCCATGTTGGTCTTGACAGGGATGCCTACGACAGGTATTGGAGTCATGGCAGCGATGACGCCTGGAAGATGAGCAGCCATGCCAGCAGCAGCGATGATGACTTTGATGCCGCGTGCCTGAGCACCGCGTGCAAATTCTTCAACCAACTCAGGTGTGCGATGTGCGCTTAAAGCGTTCATTTCAAAAGGAATGCCCATCTCGTCCAAAAACTTGATGCCAGCTTCTAATACAGGAAGATCTGAAGTGCTTCCCATGATGATACTTACTATTGGATTCATATTATAATTCGTTTTTGCAAAGATATGAAAAATGGATAAAGGCTAAAGACTAATGGCTAAAGTTTTTTTACCAAGGTGATTTCTATAAATTGCTTTTCTAATGATTTGTGAATTTTTAATGTGCCATTTTTCCTTTAGACATAGTTAAAAAAAATTAATGCAATTTTACTTTTATATTTCTTAATGAATTATTTTTGTTGCAATAAAAATTGAATGTTATGAATGATTTTGATAGAGAAGTAAATAAATGCTGTGAACTTCTTGAACAGGGTAAAGTTATTATATATCCGACAGATACGATTTGGGGAATAGGATGTGATGCTACAAATCCCAAAGCTGTTGATAAAATATTTGAGATTAAGGAACGCTCAAAAGGAAAGAGTTTGATAGTTCTGGTTGACAGTATAGAGATGTTAAAGGAATATGTTATGAATTTCCCACCTGTGGCTCCCGACATTATCAGGGCAGCCAAAAATCCGTTGAGCGTAATTTATTCGGAGTCGAAGGGCTTGGCGAAAAATGTTTCGGCTGATAGTACGATTTGCATTAGAGTTGTGGATAATGATTTTTGTAAGGCATTGATACGTAAGCTGGGACGTCCTATTACATCGACTTCGGCTAATCTGACAGGTGACGCAGCTCCTTCTATTTTCGCAGAGATAACAGAGCAAATGAAGTCGTCTGTTGATTATGTCGTTCAGCTTTATCATGACGTTTTGACTAAACCGAAGGCATCGACGATAATTCGTTTGTACGAGGATAATAGTTTCGATATTATTCGTCAGTGATAAAACAATTTTAAATTTAATTTGTTAGAATAAGAAAAAGGTATGAGATATTTTAAGTTATTTCTGATAGTTGTCTTGGCGTTTTTTCAAACATCTTTAAGTGCGCAAAATCAATCTTCTACAAGAAAGACTGCGGCTCAAGAGACATTGCAGAAACTATCCACTATGTATTATCTGATTGATAATTTTTATGTCGATACAGCCGATTTGTCAGCTCTTACAGAAGAAGCCATTGTCGCTATTCTCAAGGAATTAGATCCGCATTCGGCTTATATTTCGAAAAAAGATGTGGAAAAGGCAAACGAGCCTTTGGTGGGAAGTTTTGAAGGAATTGGCGTTACTTTTCAGATATTCCAAGATACGATATTAGTCGTTTCGCCAGTGCCGGGCGGACCATCCGATAAGGTGGGAATTATGGCTGGTGATAAAATCGTTAAGATTGACGGCGAAGATGCTTTTGGTAAAAAAGTTACTAATGAATATGTTGCCAAACATTTGCGTGGAAAAAAGGGAACTAAGGTTACTCTTGGAATCAAACGCGGCAGTGATAATGAGCTCATTGATTTCGAAGTCGTTAGAGATAAAATTCCGTTGAATAGCATTGATGCGGCATTCATGCTCGACAAAAATATCGGTTATATAAAATTAGACCGTTTTGCGCAGACTTCTATGCAAGAGTTCGAGGAGTCGTTGGCTAAGCTTAAAGCTCAGAAAATGAAATCGTTGGTTCTTGACTTAAGAGGAAATACTGGTGGATACCTTAACATAGCTGTGGAGTTGAGTAACCAGTTTTTGAAAAAAGACATGACAATAGTCTATACCGAAGGTGATAAAAGTCCAAAACAAATTTTCAAGACTGACAAAAACGGTGGCTTTACTGACGGCAAGCTCGTTGTTCTTATTGATGAAGGCTCTGCTTCAGCAAGTGAAATCGTTTCTGGAGCCGTACAAGATTGGGACAGAGGCGTTTTGATAGGAAGACGTTCTTTCGGTAAAGGATTGGTGCAGCGTCCGTTCAATCTACCTGACGGCTCTGTGGTTCGTCTCACAACAGCAAGATATTACACACCGACAGGAAGATGTATTCAGCGCTCTTATGAAAAAGGCTCTGAAGATTATTTCAATGAAATGACAAAGAGAATGAAACATGGCGAGTTTTATCATTCCGATAGTATTCAATTCCCTGATTCTCTTAAATATGCAACCTTGTTGAGCGGAAGAACAGTATATGGCGGTGGCGGTATAATGCCTGATATTTTTATGCCTGTAGATACGACTTTCGCAACGAAGTTATACACTGACTTAATAAGAAAAGGTGTTTTTAATGCTTTTACTGTTGATTATGTGATGGCAAATAGAGACGTGCTTCTTGATAAGTATGGAAGCTTCGAAAAATTTGACGCTGATTTTGATGTCACAGATTCTATGATTGAGGATTTTAAAAAGCTGGCAGAAAACAAAGGCGTGAAATGGGATGAAGAACAATTTAAACGTTCAGAATCAATGATAAAATTGCAAATCAAAGCCTTGATAGCGCGCAATGAATGGGATATGGAGAAATATTATCAGGTGGTGCTGAAAGAGGATAAAGTTATCAACAAAGCAATGGATGTGATAAACGATAGCAATGAATATAGAAGTATATTGAAAAGATAGTTTAAATAATTGATTTATAATTGTTTAAAATAGGGAGGATGTTGCGGCGTCCTCCCTATTCTTTTGTTGAAAAAAAATAATGAAATTTCATGTCAAATGTGTTTAACCATAGAGGGAAAATATTATATTTGCGAACTAGTTTTTATTATTAAAATAATAAGTAGGAATTAATAAATCTATTGATAACTAAATCTACATTCGTATGAAAAAAATCAACTCAATTATCAAGAAACTTGCATTAGCATGTTTGGTAATGTTTGCGGGTACACAAATGTATGCGCAAGAACGCATTGAGCTCAATCCAGGCTCAAGAGGCGTACAAATCAAGGAATCAACATTCAAAGGATTCCAATCTACATTCTCTTTTAGTGCAATCGAAAGCAATAACGTTAAAACTGAAGCTGGTGACTTCTCAGTGATTTCCATTAATAAAACTGTTTTGGGTGGTGAAGAAGGCGGACCATCATTGCCAATAGCACGTGAACTCGTAGCTGTTCCTTTTGGCGCAACACCAGTCGTTAATGTTGTTAGCTATACTACAACAGACTATAAACTCAGCGATTATGGCATCGATAGAGTTTATCCACAACAACCTTCTTACAGCAAAAGCGCTAAAGCAGAAGAAATCGTTTTCAAATACAATGAAAAAGCATATCAAACAAGAGCATTGGACAACGCTCCAAAAGTTGACTTCGAAGTTCTTGGTACAATGCGTGGCATTCAACTCGGTTCTTTGCAAGTTGAACCAGTTAGCTATAACCCAGCTAACAATACAATCCGCGTTTTTAACGATATCGAATTAGAAGTTGTTTTTGAAAATGCTGATGTCGCTCTTACAGAAAAAACATTGGTAGATTCATACAGCCCATATTTCGATGTTGTTTACAAACAATTGTTTAACACTAACGCTATCAACAGCGTTTATGACGAACATCCTGATCTCTACGCAGCTCCTGTTAAGATGCTCGTGATCGCTAACCGTATGTTTGAAGACGCTATCCAACCATGGGTTGAATGGAAAACACAAAAAGGTTTCTATTTAGATGTTAAATATACAGACCAAATCGGTTCAACATCAAATGATATCAAAGCTTACATCAAAGAACAATACGACACAAACAAACCATCATTCTTGGTTATTGTAGGTGACAAAGCACAAGTAGCACCAAGTATCAATGAAGCTCAAGAAACAGGTTTAGTATCTGACCTTTACTATGCAAGTGTTGATGGCGACATCTTCCCAGATATCTATCACAGCCGTATGTCATGCGAAACAGTGCAACATGTTGAAGCTGTTGTCGAAAAAGTTCTTCAATATGAAAAATATACAATGCCAGATCCATCATACCTCAAAAACGTATTGTTGATTGCAGGTCACGATGACTGGGGCTGGACAGCAACAGTTGGTAGGCCAACTATTCAATATGCTACAACATACTACTACAACGAAGAACATGGTTATGAAGGCGTACACGACTATTTAGGTCCTAACTATTCAGGATGTTACAATCACCTCAGTCAAGGTGTCGGTTTCGCTAACTACACAGCACACGGTGGCAAGACAAGCTGGTCAGATCCTTCATTCACAGTGACACAGGTTCATGCTTTGACAAATACAGACAAATACTTCTGGGCAATGGGTAACTGCTGTATCGCAGCTGACTGGGGATATTCTTCAGAATGTTTCGGTGAAGCAATGATCCGTTCAGAAAAGAAAGGTGCATGGGGTTATATCGGTTCATGTCCTAACACATACTGGTGGGAAGACTATTATTTTGCTGTTGGTGCAACAACAGTAAGTGACAGAATGCCAACTTATGAAGAAACATCAATGGGTAACTATGATGCAATGTGGATGGAAGATTCATACAATGCATTGTCATCAGTTCCTTTTGTAGGTAACCTCGCGGTTGTTTACGCTCACGCAATGAACTATCCAAGTTCAAGTGCTGCAACAAACCAATATTATTGGGAAGCATATCACACATTAGGTGACGGTTCTGTTATGCCTTACAAAGCACAGCCAACAGAAAATAACGTAACACACCTTCCAACAGTTCCACTTGGTGTTGATAAATATAACATCACAGCATCTCCATATTCATACGTAGGTATCTCTCAAGGTGGCGTTTTGTATGGCGCTGGTATGGTTGACGAAACAGGTTCAACAGACATTGAAATCGAACCTATCACAAATGGCGGCGATGTCACTATCGTTGTTACACATCCAAATCATATTCCATACGTTAAGACAGTTCCAGCAGCATCATTAGATGGTACATATATGACTGTTTCTTCATTCGCACCAAATCAAATTCCTGTTAACCAAGAAACTTATGTTTCTGTAGTTGTTAAGAATGTCGGTACAGAAACATCATCATCAGCAGCAACAATGACAATAAGCTGTGACGAAGATTTTGTAACAATAACAGATGCAACAGCAACAATCAGCACTCTTGCTCCAGATGCAGAAGCAGCATTGGAAAATGCATTCGCATTGAAAGTCACAGAAGCATTAGAAGACGGTACAGTGTTCAAAGTCAACTATGTTATTACAGTTGGCAATGACTCATGGGAAGGTCAAATGGCAATGAAAGTCACTGCTCCTGAAATTCAATTCAGCGAATTCATGTGGGCTGGCGCTTACCAAGCAGGTCAAACATATACAGTAGCAGCTAAATTCCAAAACAAAGGCTCATACAAAGCAGAAAACGTTAAGGTTGCAGCATCATCAACAAGTCAATACATCACAATTGCTGAATCAGAATTCTCAATCGGTACAATCGATGCTGATGGCATTGGCGTAGCAACATTCGACATTACAATTGCAGCATCAAGCCCAGAAAATGTAGCACATGAAATCAACTTCGCTTTGACAGCTGACAATGACGTTACAGCAGAAGGTACAGGTGTTATTAGAAATTCTTGTGAAGTAGAATTCGTTTTGAGTGACAGCTACGGCGACGGCTGGGGCGAATCATCACTCACAGTTAACTTCAACGATGGAACACCAGATGTAACTATCAATATGGCAAATGGTTCTACTTATACTCATACTTTGACAATCGGTTCAGGTACTCACGTAAAAGTTTACTTCAACGGTAACGACTACTGGAACTACGAATGTTCATATTTGATTAGATATCCTGATGGAACATTGATCTACAACTCAAACGGTGAGCCTAACTACGGATTGAACGTTGAGTTTGACGTAGAATGCGGCGCTGGCGAAGGTGTTGAATTGAACCCAGTTCAAAACCTCAACGCAGAAGTCAATATGAACCAAGTTACATTGACATGGAACGCTCCACGCGCTTTCGCTAACTATGTCGTCTTACGTAATGGCATCCAAATCGCTGAAACAGAAGAAACAACATACGTTGACTCTGAAGTAGAAAGCGGCACACATACTTATAACGTTGTCGCTGTTTATGAAGAAGGTGAATCAGTTCCAGCATCAGTGGTTGTAGTAGTCGGTGAATCAATAGAAGAAAACGAAGTGATGTTTGCTATCTATCCAAACCCAGCAAAAGACTTCGTTATGATCAATTCAAATGCAGCAACATACGAATATCAATTGATCAACAGCTTAGGTCAGGTTGTTGCCAACGGTTCTGCATCAGGTGAACATCAAATCGATGTCGCTAATATTAATAAAGGTGTGTACTTCTTGAAAGTCGTCGCCGATGGTGAAACAGCAGTAAATAAATTATTAATCCAATAAAAAAGATGTTAGGGTAAGACATTCGTGTCTTGCCCTAATATTGTAAATTAAAATCACATCAAATGAAAAAAGTCTATTTATTATTAGCTTTGTTTTTGTTTGCATCCGTAAGCGGATTCTCACAAAAATGGTATGGTGTAAATAAAAGTGCACCTGGTAGAATTCAAGAAACATTAGTCTCATCATCAGAAGATGAAATTATTATTGATGTTAAAGTTGGCGGTTTCTTCGCAGAAAAAGTCATGACACCACAAGGTGAGCAAATGATCATCAGCGGTAAAGATATGGCAGCGATGCTCACAAAAGGCGCTCCTTCTCTTCCAATGTACCCAATCTCCATGATTATCGGTGATAGAGCAGAAATGGAAGTTTCTATCGTAAAATCAAACTATACCGATTTCGAAAACATCGAAGTCGCTCCTTCAAAAGGTAACTTCAGCCGTCAAATCAACCCTGATGACGTTGAATATGTTTACGGCGAAATGTATCAACAAAATGCTTTCTATCCAGCAGCTCAAGCAAACTTGGAAGCGCCTTATATCTTGCGTGACTTCCGCGGTCAAAACGTTAATGTTTATCCATACGCTTACAACCCTGTGACAAAGACATTACGTGTTTACACAGAGTTACGCATCGCTGTTAAGAAAGTCAGCGACAACGGCAAAAACCAAAAAGCAGTTCGCGCAAGCAAAAACATATCTATCGACCCAGAAACACAATCTTCATACGAACGCCGTTTCATCAACTTCGGAAGCACATCAGCAAAATATGACTTCTTAGTTGACGAAGGTGAAATGCTCGTAGTTTGCGTTGACCAATATATGGAAGCTCTCCAAGAATTAGTCGATTGGAAAAACATCTCAGGACGTCCAACAACAATGGTCGCAGTATCAGAAACAGGCACATCACAAGCTCTCAAGACTTACATCCAAAACTACTACACAGAACATCCAAACTTAAGATACATACTCTTAGTTGGTGAACACAACAATCTCCCAGCTATGACTGGCGTTTGTATGACTTACGGCGGTAGATCAGACAACTTCTTCGGTATGTTGGAAGGTGACGACTACTATGAAGAAGTATTCGTTGGCCGTATCCCAGCTAACTCTCTTGAAGATGCTCAACACCAAGTAAGCAAAATCATCCGTTACGAACGCGACCTCGACGAAACAGCAACATGGATTACAAGATCTGTCGGTATCGCTGCTAACGAAGGTGCAGGCCACTATGGCGAACCTGACTACGTTCACATGAATTACATCCGTGATACTCTTTTGCATTATACTTACACAGAAATGTCACAACATTATGCTTATGTCAACAACCCAACAGCAGCTAATATGAAAGCTGACTTCAACTTGGGTTCAGGTATCGCAAACTACTGTAACCACGGTTCTCCAGACGGTTGGGAAGTCGGTGACTTCAGCAATGTTCACGTACACCAATTGACAAACGACAATATGTTGCCATTCATCTGGTCAGTAGCATGTAACAACGGTGAGTTCTCATACGACGAATGTTTCGCAGAAGCATGGATGCGCGCTAAGAACCCTGCAACAGGCGAACCAACAGGTGCTGTCGGCGGCATGTTCTCATGGATCCAACAACCATGGCTGCCTCCAATGTACGGTCAAGATGAGATGGTTGCTATCTTGACAGAATGGAGACCAGGTTACAAACACACTCTCGCTGGCGCATCACTCAACGGTAATATGTTCGTTCTCGACAAATGTCCAGACGACTATGGCGACACACACAACACATGGATTCTCTTCGGCGACCCTTCAATGTTGCTTAGAACAGCTGCTCCTAAGTCAATGAATGTTACTGCTCCTTCAACACTCGTTATCGGTATGACAGAGATTAAAGTTCAAGCTGATACAGAATTCGGTATCGCTACATTGTCAAGAGATAATGAAATCATCGCTTCAGCTCATATTGAAAATGGCGAAGCTGTACTTGAATTCCCTCCATTGTCAAACGTAGGTGAACTTAAACTTGTTGTCATAGGATATAACAAAGTTACTGAAGTCATCAATGTTGAAGTTATCCCAGCAAACGGCGCATTCGTAATCTTCGATGCTTACGAACTCAACCAAGAAGACGGTCAAATCGATTATAACGAAACAATCGAACTTAGCTTAGATGTCAAGAACGTAGGTTCAGACCCAGCTAATAATATGACAGTAAAACTTTCAACAGAATCTGAATATATTATATTCAATGATGCAATGGAAACAGTTGCAACAGTAGCAGGTAATGCAATCGTTTCACTCGACAAAGCATTCAGCTTCTATGTAGCTCCTAATACACCAGACAATGCTAAAATAGAAATCTTCGTTGAATGTTCAGATGGAACAGACACATGGACAACTTCATTCAAAGTCACAGCTTATGCTCCAGTTCTTGACTTTGTTGAAGCTAAATGTAACGACACTGAAATCCTTCCAGGTGAAACAGTGACATTACAATTCACTTTCCGCAATGTCGGTAATAGCACAGCTTACAACCTTATTACTGAATTGTGGGGCAATGGCTCTGACATTACTGTCATCGACAATGCTATTGAAACTTCAGAAGTGGCAGCTGGCGAAAGCTTCATGGTATCTGCTGATATAAAAATTGCTGAAAACGTTGAATTAGGTTCTGTCTATGAAATACCTTATGCTGTATCTGCTGACTTTAACGTATTTACATCAAAATACAGTGTTAGCGTTGGTAGAATAGTAGAAGACTTTGAAACAGGCGACTTCACAGCTTACGACTGGACTTTAGGAAGCGATATCAACTGGTATATCGATGCTAACGAATCTTATGAAGGTTCTTACAGCGCAAGAAGTGGCGCTATTAGTGAAAGCTCATCAACAAGCTTGAAATTACAAGTTGAAGTTCTTGCAACAGGCGAATTAAGCTTCTATAAAAAGGTTTCTACAGAAGCTGACTATGACTTCTTTACATTCCTTATCGATAATGTTAAGGTTGGTGAATGGTCAGGCGCTCATGACTGGTCAAAGAGCTCATTCGAAATCACACAAGGTACTCACGTCATTGAATGGAAATATACAAAAGACTATGCAGTTAGCGGCGGAAGCGACTGCTGCTGGATCGACTATATCTCATTCCCTCCAGTAAAAAGCGTTAACGTTCTCAACGCAGTTCAAAATATTAAAACAGACGTTCAAGGACAAAACGTAACATTGACATGGGACGCATTGTCAGGAGCTGACGAATATATCATCAGACGCGACGGTCAAGAAATCACTACACAAGCTGGAACATCATTCACAGAAACATTAGGCGATGGCATCTATACTTACAATGTCGTAGCAAGAAACGGCAACAAATATTCAATGCCAGCTTTCGCTGTAGCTATAGTCGGAACAGTCGATGTTGTTGAAGTTGAAACAATGAAAGTATCTGTTTATCCTAACCCAACATCAGGCATTTTGAATGTTGAAGCAGGTGAAAACTTCAACGCTACAGTCTATAACTATCAAGGTCAAATCGTGATGAGAAGTTACATCAGCAACGGACAAATTGATATGTCAGGACTTTCTTCAGGTATTTACTTTGTTGAAATTAGAACAAGCAACAATGTAGCAGTTGAAAAAGTTATCGTTAAATAATGATTAAGGATAAAGTCAACAAGACAACAAGACAACAAGTCAACAAGCAATTTTATTACTTGTAGTCTTGTGGTCTAAAGATAAGGGGCAGCTAGTTAAAAAAGAGCTGCCTCTTTTTTTTATTAATATCAATATAAATATTGAATAATAATCGTATCTTTGCACCTCAAAATTAAAAAATTCTTTATCAACAAAATCAGTCCTTTACAGAGGACCTTTAATTTTTTTTTAAATGAAAAAGTTATCTTTATTAATTGCAATGTTCTTGATGAGTTCTGTTATGGGATTTTCTCAAGAATGGTTTGGTGTTAATAAAAACACACCAGTAAAAATTCAGGAAACTTTGGTGACTTCAACTGAAAAAGAAATCATTATCGATGTTAAAGTTGAAGGCTTCTACGCTGAAAAAGTTGATACTCCTCAAGGCGAGCAGATGGTCATCACTGCTGAAGATATGGCATCAATGCTTGTTAAAGGCGCTCCTGACCTCCCAATGTACCCAATCTCCATGATTATCGGCGACCACGCTGAAATGGCAGTGTCTGTCGTTAAGTCAAACTACACCGATTACGAAAATGTTGAAGTGGCTCCTTCAAAAGGCAACTTCAGTCGTCAGATAAATCCTGACGATGTCGAATATGTGTATGGCGAGATGTATCAACAAAACGCTTTCTATCCTGCATGTCAAGCCGCGTTGGAAACACCTTATATCATCCGTGACTTCCGCGGTCAGAATGTCTTGGTTTATCCTTATGCTTACAACCCTGTCACAAAGACACTCCGCGTATATACCGAAATGCGTATCGCAGTGAAAAAAGTCAGCGACAATGGCTTGAATCAAAAAGTCGCTTCAGGACGCAGCAGCCTCGTCTCTCCAGAAATGAAGGCTTCTTACGAACGCCGTTTTATCAACTTCAACAACCAAGATAAATATGACTTCATCGAAGACGAAGGCGAAATGCTGGTAATCTACGTCAACGAATATGAAGAAGAAGTCGAAAGATTGGTAGAATGGAAAAACATCTCAGGCCGTCCTACAACAATGGTCAAGGCATCTGAAACCGGTAGCCTCGACAATATGAAGGATTATATCAAAAATTATTATAATGCACATCCAAACCTTACATTCGTTCTTTTAATAGGTGAATATTCAGATTTGCCTCCATACGAAATAGGCGTATATATTGAAGGTCTGTTAAACATTGCAAAATCAGACAACTACTACGGAATGTTAGAAGGTGATGATTATTATGAAGAAGTCTTAGTGGGACGTTTGTCTGTTAAAAATTTGGAAGATGCCAAAAATCAGATTGATAGAATTATCTATTACGAACGCGATATAAAAGAAGACGCAACTTGGTTGTCAAGAGGTGCTGGTATATCAGCAAAAGAAGGTGGTGGCCATTATGGAGAAAGAGAATATGAACACATTGATTTTATACGTGACACCCTTTTGAACTATACTTACACAGAAATTTCACAAAGATACGACGGAGTCAATTCTTATACAGTAACAGCATCAGATATTGCATCAGATATCAACAATGGTGTAGGTATCGCTACATATTGTGACCATGGTGAAGAATTTAAATGGGTTCTTGGAGACTTTGATACACAACGTGTTCATGAACTGAAAAATGATAATATGTTGCCTTTTATCTGGTCGGTGGCATGTTTGAACGGTCACTTTGACAATGATGAATGTTTCGCTGAGTCATGGATGCGTTCAGTGAACCCAGAGACAGGAGCTCCTGTAGGCGCAATAGGCGGTATGTTCTCATGGATATCACAACCATGGGTGCCACCTTTGTATGGTCAAGATGAAATGGTCGCAATCTTGACAGAATGGCGTGGCGGATATAACCACACACTTGGCGGCGCTTCATTGAACGGTAATATGTATATACTCGATATGTGCCCAGAAGACTTAGGATATACACACTGTTCATGGCTTCTCTTCGGCGACCCTTCTCTTATGCTTAGAACAAAAGCACCAGAAAAGATGAATATTGTATATGACAATACATTATATGCTGGAATGACACAGACAACAGTTTTTGTTGATGCTGAAAACGCAATAGCAACATTATCAATAAATGACGAAGTTATCGCATCAGCAAAGGTATCTGACGGAAGAGCTAAACTCAATTTCCCAGCATTGACCAACAATTACGATAAGGCTAAATTGGTCGTAATCGGATATAACAAAGTCACAGAAATTAAGGATATCAATATCTCTTCAGCTGATGGAGCTTACGTTTTCTGTGAGTCAATTGACTTGAACCAAGCTGACGGACAAGCTGATTATGGCGAAACATTGGACGTTACTTTGAATGTGAAAAATATCGGCACAGTGGCAGCTGATAATATCTCTGTGGAAGTCATCTCTAATTCGGAATATGCAGTGATGTTGAACAACAAGGCTACAGTCGCTTCATTACAAGCAAACGAAACAACATCAATCAACGATGCAATCCAATTGTTTGTCGCTAACAACGTTCCAGATCAGACAGACATGGAATTTGTCGTTAAATGTTCTGATGGCTCAAACACATGGACAAGTTATTTCTATATCGTTGCTAACGCTCCAAAAATAGAGTTGGAAAATGTGACTGTAGAATTTGACGGCTCAATGTTGACTCCTGGCGATGACGCTACTTTGAAAATGGAAATCGTCAATAGTGGCAATAGCAAGGTTTATGATGTGATGGTTGAAATGTTCAGTGCATCATCTGACGTTGTGTTCGATATGCAGACAATTAAAATTGACGAAATAGACGCTGCCCAAACCATCAGCGTGAATGCCGACTTCAGCATCTCTTCATCTGCAGTCAATGGCGCAATATATGAAGTACGCTGCTCAGCATCATCAGGATATTGTGTGGCTGAATCATATAGCTTCGTGACAGTAGGCTCATCAACAGAAGACTTCGAGACAGGCGGATTCAACAACATGCCTTGGCAGTTCGATGGCGATGCCGACTGGGTTATCAGCAATGACGCTTACGAAGGCTCTTATTGCGCTATGTCAGGCGACATCAACGATGGACAGAAATCAATAATTAAAATGGTGGTTCAATTCCCATATCAAGATGTCGTAAGCTTCTACAGAAAATTACACTGCGACTATTACGATAAATTGTGCTTCTACGTCGATGGCGAGAAATACGAAGAATGGAGAGGTAATAACAATACAGTGGTCAACTGGGAACAGTTCTCATATACAATCTCACAAGGAACTCACACTTTGGAATGGAGATATATCAAAGATAACTCCGACAGCTTCGGCTCCGACTGCGTATATATCGACAGAATAGAACTTCCTTCAGGAAACGTCATCTCATCAATGGAAGCTGTCATGAATCTTGAAGCTGAAATTGAAATAGAAAACGTAAGATTATCATGGGACGACAACGGCGCTGATGAATATATCATCAAACGCGGCGGCGAACAAATCGCAGCAGTAACAGAGACAAGCTTCGAAGAGACATTGGAAAAAGGCGTCTATACTTATAACATTGTCGCAAGAAAAGGCGAGGTTTACTCAATGCCAGCTTTCATAACAGTTGAAGTGGGCCAGATAGAAAATATCGCTGAAGTAGAATACGAATCAATAATGATGTATCCTAATCCAACAATAGGAATTGTTTATGTTAATGTTGACAAGGCTTTCAACGCCGTCGTATATAACTATCAAGGTCAAGTCGTTAGAAAACTCTATAGCAATGATGCTCAGATAGATATGTCGGGACTTTCAAGCGGAATATATTTCGTTGAGATAAGAACTAATGACAGCGTGAGCGTTAATAAGATTTTGGTAAAATAATTTAAAGAGATTATTGTTTTACATGGTTCGTTAGGAGGACGGAAAAATGTTTTTCGTCCTCTTTTTTTTATAAAACGTGACCTGTCGTATCATTAAAATAATTACATTTGTAAATTGAAATTGTAAGCGAAAAAATAATCAATTATTTAATTATAAATTATGAAGAAGGGAATATTTACATTTTTCAAAACAATGTTTTATGTTCTTCTTGTTGGTTCTGTATTTTCTTGTCAAAGAACTAATATAGAAAAGGTTAAGCTTGATAATCAGATAGCTTTGTCATTGTTTTATGATACTGTAAGAGTAAGCGATTTGTTGAATACGATGGATTCTGTGGCTTCTCATTATATTAGAATAAATGAGAAGGGTGATGTTTATGCGTATTATGCCGACTCAATAATAAATGCAGTCGTTGCAGATGATATTTTAGTTCAGCTCGAAGATGTTAATTTCCAGACAAGCAGCGAGTTTGAACTGCCTACAATACCTCCATCACCGGTGCCTATTCCGATAGAGCTGCCTTTTGAAGACCTTTTCTCTGTTCCTTTCGAGTATGAAGGATATGGAATAAATTATGTCGAACTTAAGACGGGCAGGATAATTCTTAATGTTTCAACAAATCTTACATTGATTGAAGAATTGTCGTTGTCAACAGACGACATCAAGTTGTTGAACGGAGAAGATTTTAATGTGACGTTGAACTTCTCGGAAAATGCAACGCAGCATATAGATATCGACCTCGCTGATTGTAAGATTATTCCCGAAGGAGGAAAAATAGCATTCTCGGTGGTGGTTAAAGCTACAATCTCTGACCAAGGCGTTGGTGGTGAATATAACTTGTATTTGGATGGAAGTCTGAAGAATGTTAAATTCAAGTCGATAGACGGAACTATCGCTGATGAAATATATGAGTTTGAGGCTATGCAGAAAATCGATTTGAACTTCCCTAATTTATATGGCGACCTTACTGTTACAACACCAGAATTTAGCTTTAAGTATCTTAATTCATTCGGATTTGAAGCCTTGGGATATATCGATTCATTGTTTTTGGTTGATAAAAACGGTGAGATGATAAGCATAGTGGAAGACTGGAAAAAGGTGGAAATAGTTCTTAACTCAACAGGCGACGCTTACGATTCAATCACTCATATTGATGACGCTCTCGTCGATGAGTTGGATATTCTGAACAAATATTCAGCATTTGGATTCAGAGGCAGCGTGATTATGGGCTGCGATGAAGTGACCGACAATATGATTGCTGAAGATTCTCATATTAATGTCGTCGCCGACTTGGCTCTTCCGTTGAGTTTCAATATAAAAGACCTTACATATTTAGATACTCTTGATTTTAATTTAAGTCTTAACTCTCAGGAAAACGAAGACGCCGACCAGATAAATGTGCAAAATCTCTTCGATGAATTGGAGTTTAAATTCATATTCGGAAATGCGCTGCCGATACAGATTAAGCCGCAGATGTATGTGGTTGAAAATGGAACTGTCATCGACTCTTTGTTTGATGGTTCATCATGTATCAATGGCTGCTTCGATGGCATAATCACAGAAGATGTCGTCGTTGTTACCGTTATTGATGAGAAATTGCAGAATGTGCAGCTCGCCGACCAGATGATTCTTAAGATAAATGTCTCTTCACTTGGCAATGATGTGGTTATCAATGCAAATGGATTTTTCAATCTGAAAATAGGTCTTAAGACAAGAACTACAGAAATTAACATGGATGATATAAATTTTTAAACGATAGAATATGAAGAAAATATATAAATTTCTGATAATTACAGTCTTGGCATTTGTTACCTTGACAGCGAAGGCTCAAAATGACGGTATCTCATTGACCTTGTTGCCTAATTTCTCTTATAACAACTTCTATAATCCGGGCGTTCCTGTTACTTCTAATGGATATTTCGGTGTCGGATTGTCGAATATTAATTTATCTGTCTATAATTCAAATATTAAGTATAATAACTTATACGAATTTTCAGATGGCATGCCTGTCGCTTTTGATGCCAACAAATTCCTCAACAGTCTTGATGAAAATGAAAACTTTATCAATACGAACTTTTCCTTAGACATCGCTAGGTTTGGTTTTAGAATAGGAAAACTCTTTACTTCTTTTGACTGGCGATTAAGATATAATGGAGAGTTTTGCTATTCGAGAGATTTCTTGGGGTTTTTTATCAATGGAAACGGTAACTATTTAGGTCATGACAATCCTGCTGATTTCAGTATCGGTGTTGACGTCAATGCTTTTACGGAAATGGCGCTCGGATTGCAGTATCAGATAAATGATAAATTAACGATAGGTATCAGACCTAAATTTCTTGTTGGAATGGCTAATATCTCTGTCGATGATAAGGATACAAAAATATATACCGATGAGAATACATACTCAATGACAGCCGATGTCAATATCAATATGAAAGCTTCTACTATATTGAAAGTTGACGACATCTATCGTATGAGCGACTATGCTCAATATTTTGGAGAAATGGATGAATTCGTTTTTGAAAATGTCTTTGATATAAAAGACAATTACGGTTACGGCATTGACTTTGGTGCTTCTTATGTCTTTAGCAAAAGACTCGGCGTGTCGGCAGGTGTGTATGATTTGGGATTTATAAAATGGAAACATTCAAAAGAAAAGCATATCCATAAGGACAATGTCGTTGTCAATGATGCCATCATCGATGACTTTGAAGACCTGTTGAATATGGAACTCAATTTCGATGAATTATATTCCGACTTGATTGGAAACATCTGGGATAACGATTCTTTATATGACGGCGAAGGCTACAAGACCTCATTGAAGACAAGAATCATGTTGCAAGGATATTATGAATTATGTCCGCTTATCAGATTCTCTGCCGTAAGTCAGTTGTATTATATCAACAAGCAATTCCGTCCGACCTTAACGCTTGCTTACAGCGGCTCGATATGGAGATTCTTGAATTTCACAGCAAGTTATACTCTGTCAAAATATTCAGGCAACAGCGTCGGTGCAGGTGTGGGCATCAACTTCGGCTCTTTAAATCTTTATGCTGTTACCGACAATGTCATGATACTCTCAAAGGTAAAAGCCTCTACGATGGAGATGCTTACATCATATAACGCTGCTAATGTGAGATTTGGCATTATTTTCTCATTCGGAAATAATAAGAAGAAATAAGGAAAATACATCAATCATTATAAAAGCAATTTATAAAAATAGCCTTGAAAACCTAAGATTATAAATATTGCTGTTTTTAAATAATAAGAATGGAGCGACGCTATGAAATGTCGCTCTTTTTTTTATATTTGCAAAAAATATCAAAACATGAGAAAACTATTTTTATCAATTATCGGACTATTTTTGTTGCAGACTGCAATTGCTCAAGAATGGCATTCATTAAGTTCCAAATCAGATGAAAGCTATTCAACAACGCTCATCAAATCTACAGACGAATCTATTGTCGTTGACGTCATTCTTAATGGTTATTATACAAAAGAAGTCATGACATCCAGAGGATCGTCTTTGGTTCTTTCTAACGACGATATGGCGTCTCTCGTTGAAGCAGGACAGCCTAATCTTATTTCATTATCGTTGCCTCTTATCGTTAATGACCATTCAAATATGGATGTCCGCGTTCTCAGCACGAGTTATGTGGATTATCCTGATGTTGAACTTGCTCCTTTCAGAGGCGATTTTCCTCGCAGCGTCAGTCCTGATGACGTTCCTTATACATACGGCGACGTATATCAAAACGCTGCGTTCTTCCCAGAGTCGCAGGTGAGACTCAACGACCCTTATATTATTCGCGACTTCCGCGGACAAAATGTTATAGTGACACCTTTCGCTTATAACCCAGTAAGCAAAGTGTTAAGAGTCTATAACAAAATGAGGATAGAAGTCTTCTCGGCAAAAGGCGAAGGCGAGAATGTGTTGAACAGACGTTCCAATAACATCAAGATGGATTCTGAATACAAGAATATCTATTCAAGCCGTTTCATCAATTACAACGAAGCTGGCGCTAAATACAATGTCGTTGAAGAACAAGGCGATTTGTTGGTTATATGTTACGCTGATTACATGGAGGCGATGCAGCCTTTCGTGGATTGGAAAAAGTCTATCGGACGTAAGACTACTATGGTCAGCATAAACGATGCCGGAGGTAATAACGCAGATAATGTGAAGTCGTTTATTTCTGGACAATATGCTGACAATCCAGAACTTACACACGTTTTAATAGTTGGCGATTATACTCATCTCATGGGAAAATATCTCTCTGCCGGTAATTATTACGAAGATTATTCTGGCCGCTCCGACTGGTGGTTCGGACAGCTCGAAGGCAACGATAGCTACAACGAACTTATTGTAGGACGTTTCTCTGTTGAATCAGTGGCTGATGTCACAACTCATGTCAATAAGGTTATTCATTATGAAAAAAATATCAATGGCAATGACACATGGCTTAAAGTAGGACAAGGAGTGTCGCACAAAGAAGGCGTCGCAGGACATAACGGAGAAGATGATTATCAACATATTGACAAGATTAGAGATGATTTGTTGAATTATACATACACCACAGTGCACCGCGATTATTCAAACGTGCCGGACGTTACTTCCTCCGCAGCTTTGATAAGCCAGCATATCAACTCTGGTGTAAGCATTATCAACTATTGTAACCATGGCTATCCAACAAGTTGGGCTGTTTATAATTTCGGCAACAGTCATGTCAATGCCTTGACTAACGACAACAAACTGCCTTTCGTTATTTCTGTAGCATGTAATAACGGTGAATACACATATTATCAGTCATGTTTCGCAGAGACATGGATGCGTGCTACCAACAATACCACAGGCGAGCCTACTGGCGCTATCGGCGGTATGTTCTCGTTTATCTCACAGCCTTGGACTCCTCCTATGTACGGTCAAGATGAGATAAATGATATATTGGTTGAGTCATATTCAAATAACATAAAACGTACAATGGGCGGCGTTTGCCTCAATGGAAACATGAAAATACTTGACTTAGGAGCAAATGTCGATGCTTATAAGGCTACTTACAACACATGGCATCTCTTCGGCGACCCAACATTGACATTGCGCAACGACGTCCCTGCTAATATCGGAGTGACACATAATGCTGAGATGTCAAAGAATGCAAGTCAATTTAGAGTGAATGCTGCAAACGCTGATGAGACAGTCGCTACTTTGTCAAGAAACGGCGAGATAATGGGATCGGCTTCATTCGTTAATGGAGTGGCGAAAATACTGTTTGAAGCTCCGATGGAAACCGGAGAAGCAACATTGACAGTGTTCGGATATAACAAGATTACTTATCAAGCAACAATAAATATCGTCGAAAACGCTAACGAAACATTAGGCGTCGATGTTAATGCGTCACAAAATATCATCAATACTGATGAGACGACAACCTTGAATGCTGACGCTTACGGCGGTTCTTACAATTACACCTACTCATGGTCTCCTTCAACAGGATTAAATGATGCCAATATTCAAAATCCAATAGCATCTCCATCACAAACAACGACTTATACTTGTACTGTTAACGACGGCAATGCTTCAGCTTCTGCATCTGTAACAGTGACTGTCGTTACTCCTCCAACAAATGTTAACGCAGCCGTTGATGATAACAACGTTACTTTGACATGGACTCCTTCTATGGAAAATGTTGTTTATAATGTATATCGCGGCAATACTAAAATCGCTTCAAATTTAACCACAACAACATACACCGATAAGGATTTAAGTCAAAACTTATATTATTATACCGTCACTTCTGTCTATGAAGGCAAAGAATCTGTCAAGAGCGAACAGACTTCAATCATGGTGCTGGAACTTAAAGTGACAGCGATGGCAAATCCTGGCTTCATAGTAGAAGGCGAGACGACAACACTCATCGCTACTGCTTCAGATTCATACAACGACAATGTGTCATACAGCTGGGAACCTGCAGAATTTTTGACAAACCCTGACGAAAGCATAACAGACGCAACATTGAATGAAACGACAACATTCACTGTAACAGCAACATGCGGCTCTCAAACAGCAACAACAACAGTGACAGTATTGGTCCTCGTTCATCCAGAAAACCTCACCGCAACAGCTGAAGGCAACGACGTTACTTTGCAATGGGACGCTGTTGAAACAGCCGAGTATTATAGAATATTGCGTGGTGATGTGGTGCTCTCTTCTTATTGGGAATCAACATCATTCGTCGATGAAAACGTTTCTGACGGTGACTATTGTTATGTCGTTAAATCTGTTAAGTCAGCTCTAGTGTCTGAGCCTTCCAATGAGGCTTGCGTTGAAATCTATGAATGTGTGCCTCCTCAAAACATCACAGCAGAATATTATTATTATGAAGGTGAGTTCGGCGCTTTGATAGAATGGGACAGAATGGAAACAGGCTTGTCGCTTACAGAATACAGAATATATAGAAGCAAAGACAATGTCAATTATGAAATGATTGGAAATCTGGTTGACGTTCCAAGCATGAATCACTTCCAATATTCTGACATGAATAATAAATTAGGTATGCATTATTATAAAGTGACTGCCTATTATGCCGACGAAGACTGCGAATCGGAATACGGACTCGCCGCTGGCTCTTCTGACGATTTCGTCGTCGTTGAGATAACATCATTGAATGAAAACATTTCTGATAATGTAATGATATATCCAAATCCAGTGAAAGACATCTTGCATATTGACGCAAATGAAAATGTTAATGAAATTAATGTTTATAACATTATGGGCGTGAAGATGTCAACAATCAAAGGTCAACATAATGTGGTTGATATGAGCGGATATGATTCAGGATTATACATCTTGAATATTGTTACCGAATCAGGAATCATCACAAGACAAATTAATATTATTAAGTAACAACCTAGGGCATCTGCATTTGTGTGGATGCCTTTTTAAAATTTTAATGATATGGAAATAAAATTTATCGGAGCAGCGAGAGAGGTTACGGGAAGTAAGCATCTCATCACAACAAAACATGGAAAGAAGATTCTCCTCGATTGTGGTATGTTTCAAGGTAAAGGTCTTGAGACAGACGCATTGAATAGAAACACTATGGTTGATCCGGCTGAGATAGACCATATCATTTTGACTCATGCTCATGTTGACCATTCAGGATTGATACCTTATTTCTATAAGAGAGGATTCCGCGGTTCGGTGATATGTACCGCTGCGACACGTAACCTGTGTTCTATCATGTTGCCCGACAGCGGCTTCATCCAGGAAAACGATACGATATGGTTCAACAAGAAAAGAGCGCGCCAAGGACTGAAGCCCGTTGATCCTATTTATACAGAGAAAGAAGCTCGCGAATGTCTGGAGCTTTTCATCAGCGTGCCTCTCAACCGTCAGTTCCATATCGACAATAATATAAAGGTGAAATTCACCAACACTGGACACCTCTTGGGCAGTGCGGCTGCGACAATAGAAATTGACGAGTTCGGTGAGATGACTCGCATCGGCTATACTGGCGACATAGGACGTAACAACAACTATCTGCTTCGTGCGCCAGACGCCTTTCCTCAATGTGATTACCTTATCGTGGAAAGCACCTACGGCGACAGACTGCATCAGAACAAGCAGTTCTCGGAAGATGAGCTGTTGAGAATCATCAAGCATACATGCGTAGAGAAAAAAGGAAAACTCATCATACCTTCATTTGCAATAGGAAGAACTCAGGAGATAGTTTATATCCTTAATAATTTCTATAACGAGAAGAAACTGCCGTTCATTCCTATTTATGTGGATAGCCCTTTGGCTGTCAATGCGACGGAAATATTCCGCCTTCACCTTGACCTTTTCAATAAGAATGTGGCTGAAGTCCTCGAATATGACGACGACCCATTCGGCTTTGGAACATTGAAATATATTACAAACGTGAACCATTCCAAGGCGCTGAATAGGAGAGAGGAGCCATGTATCATCATCTCGGCTTCGGGCATGATGGAAGCCGGCAGAGTGAAACATCATATCGCCAATAATATCGAAAATCCTAAAAACACGATACTCGCTATCGGATATTGCGCTCCAACGACACTCGGCGCCCGTATCTTGAACGGAGAGAGTGAGGTCTCCATTTTTGGCATGCCTCATGCCGTCAAGGCAGAAGTCTTCAGCATAGACGCCTTCAGCGGTCATGCCGACTACAAAGAGATGGAAGAATATCTGCGCTGTCAGAATCCAGAGAAAGTGAAGAAAGTGTTCATCGTTCATGGCGACTACAAAGTGCAGCTCCCATACAGCGAAGTGCTTAAGAAAGCAGGATTTAAGGATATAGTAATACCAGAACCAGGAGAGACATTTGAACTTAAATAAAGATGATTAATATGAGAAAAATAGCAATAACGGTATTGTTGACAATCGTAATGTCGTGTGTAGGCTATGCACAAAATAAAGTCATAGTATCTAAAAAAGATTTTAAGCTTTTGGTCTTGAATCCCGACAACGACACTATATGCAGCTTTAATTGTGCAATAGGATTAAATACGGGTGACAAACAATGTTCGGGCGATATGAGAACTCCAGAAGGAACTTTTGCCATTTCGTCTATAGAAAATTCCAAACACTGGACCCATGATTTTAATGATGGTTATGGCCAGAGAGCAGGAGCATACGGACCATATTTTATAAGGTTAAAAACACCTAAGTGGAAAGGAATAGGAATCCATGGTACATGCTTCCCTGAATCAATTGGCACGAGAAGTTCTGAAGGATGTGTTAGATTAAGAGATGAAGATGTTGTCGAGTTGATAAAATATATTGAAGTCGGCACTATGGTTCATATTGAAAGCGACAAATAAAACACATAGAACAATCCCTGTAGAGACATATCATACGACACAATGAAAAATGAACAATATGTCGTTGATGCGTATTTTGAGTTAAGAATTAGAAGTTAGGATTTGAGGAGTTTTTCAGAAGTTCCGAAGGAACGGTAGTTCCCAGGCAGGTGATGAAGCACGTAGTGCGGAATCCCTGCAAAGAAGATTTGCCAAATTAATCAA